>JAEWAB010000003.1 GCA_023391875.1 Bacillota bacterium
AATACATTGAGACCTATTACAATACCAAACGAATTCATTCTGCATTGGGCTGGCTAAGCCCTATACAGTTTGAAATACAAAATTCTTAAATGCTTAACTTTGTGTCCAGTTTTTATTGACCTCCCCAATTTTGGATACGCAAAAAAGTATAAAATTATGGTCACAGACCGCCCCGTATAAGCACGCCGTCCTTCATCCGAAACACAACATCTGCGGCTTCGGCGACTTCAAGGTCGTGCGTTACGATGATAACGCAGTAGCCTTCATCGTGAGCAAGCGTATGCAATATATCCATGATATTCCTGGTGTTCGCCACATCAAGGTTACCCGTCGGCTCATCGGCAAGAAGGGTTTTTGCGCCCGCCGCGAGGCTTCGCGCTATGGCTACGCGCTGCTGCTCGCCGCCGGATAGCTTTGACGGGAACCGCTTCATCTTCTCCGGCGAGATGCCCACGCTTTCCAGCAGTTGGGCAGCGCGCGGTTTCGCGTCGGCGGGCTTGACGCCGCATAGTTCCATGGGGTAGCAGACGTTCTCCAGCACGGTCAGCAACGGGAACAGATGGAACATCTGAAAAATCATCGTGATGCCCTCGCGGCGGTAACGGTCGGGGTCGAGCGTTGCGAGGTTCTCGCCGTTGAACGCAATGGTTCCATCGGTGGGTAAATCCAGGCCCGCCATAATGGATAATAGCGTGGATTTGCCGGAGCCGCTCGGCCCTATGATGGCGTACAGCGAACCCGGCTCAAACGAGTAGTTTACGTTGGAAACCGCAGGTTTCTTTGCCCCGCGGTACTGATAGGTTACGTTTTGTAAGGCCAATGTAGACATCAATATCCCTCCCTATTCTTTCGCCTGTAACAGCACAAGCACCTTACGCCGCGTCAGCGCCGCCGCCGCGAATATCGCGGCGCAGATGCAGCCGAGCAAATACAGTCCGCCGCATAGGATCAGCGTTTCAGATCCCCGCGCGAACAGCCCCGCGTTATAAATAAGCAGCGCAAGCGCCGCCATAATCAGCCCCAGTACAGTAAGGCTGATCTGCTCCAGCGCGAGCATACAGCGCGCGCGGCGTTTCGTGGTTCCGAGTATTCGCATAATCGCCGCTTCCTTCGCCGACTGCATGATAATCAGCCCAGGCACGGTGAGCCCGATAAGTATCGCCGCCGCCGACGCAATCGGGAACAGTGCCATCAGCATATCGCGCACACGCGTGATGTTGTCCAGCTCCGTCGTGTCCATATGATACGTTACGCTGCCAGTGTACATACGCTTGTTCTGCGACATCTGATCCAGATAATCCAGCAACTCCTGCGGCTTGTCTTTATTCGCCAGCATGAATTCACAATGTTCGACAGGGAACGGGTACAAATCGTATTCGCTGATGCCCTCGATCGTTTTGCTGAGCGGCGCAAATACGCCCATCATGGTGTTCTGGTCGTCGGACGTAATCACCCCGGCTACTATAAACGTCTGATTCGGCCTGGCTAATTGGGCGTAAAGCTCGTTTTCGTCGTCCTTATACATCGACGACAATACGCGTACTCGATTGGAACTTAACATCGTAATGCTGTCGCCGGGCTTGACGCCGAGCATATCTGCCAGCATCTTGCCGACGACGCACTCCGTCCCGTTCCTCGTGAACAGCGCAGCGTCATACTCTGGGGCATATTCGACTGAATAATCCGTCAGTGACAGGCCTTGCAAGTAGCGGTCCAGATCGCTTGTCATGGTCAATCGGCGTTCGTCTCCCGCACCGTCGCAAATGATCACGAACCCGCCGCTGTAGTAAAAATCCTTCATGAGGTCGGACTTTTCCATTTTCAGGACGGAGCTGGACGTAAAGTCCGTAATCGTACCGGTGACTTCCGTTTTGTCCCAGAGTTCCTGATAGGCCAGCTTTGTGACGGCGAGTATCCCCATCGCGCCGGTCAGCAGTATGGTGATCATCACAGCGATTGCCGTTTTCACGCCGGAGCGGCGTATATGGCGCAGTATATAACCCATGACGTGCCTCGCCGCGCCGTAGCCCCTGTTTTGGGGCAAATCCGTAATTCGGAACAGCGGCAATACAAAGGTTTCCCCGCCTTGAAGAGGATCGAGTACTTCCTTCTTGACCCGAACGTGCGCCGTCTCGCCTTGCAGCAGCGAAAGTACGGGCGTTTTCGTGAGCTTTCGCATAAACAGCATTGAGATCAACACAACAAACGCCGCTTCGCCCAACAGGCAAATTATAATTGTCAAAACGGGCAGCGACGTGTCCGGCACATATTGGCTCGTTACGACCGACGCCAGCCTGTCAACAACGGACGCTATCGCCCGAGACGCGTAAACCAGCCCGGCAACGCCGCCCATGGGTATCGCGGCGATGCACAACGTGGCAATCGGCAGCAGCAACGCGTTGCGGGCCTGTTTGCGCGGTGTGCCCAGCGCGCGCATAATCGCGTAATTTTTTGATCCGCGCCCTATGTAGAGGTACAGCGCCAGCAGCAGGGCGGCGGCGGCCGCCGCCGCAAACAGCGCGGTCGTAATCAGCGACATCGTTTGGCTGGTTTGGACGTTTTCTGCGACGGCCAGCCAGCCGCAATCGGAAAAGCGCGGCTTCAGGCCATATTGCTTCGCGAGCGCGTTTGCCGCCTCATAAAACGGAAAGATATTTTTCGCGTCTTTAACATAAACACTGAACTCCGCCGGAAGGACCTGATGATCCGGGGGCACCGCGACCGGCAGAAGGGACGACGGTACAAAAATTGTATTCGGCGTATAGCACCACCATTGGTCGGCGTTTCGGTTGTACTGCGGATCGGTGTCCAAATACGAGCCGACAATCCTAAGTTCGACCGTTTTGACGGGTGCGCTGTATCGATCGGGGATCACGGACAAAGCTCCGTAACTCGCATATTGCTCCAACAATTTATCACATAGGCCGACCGTGATTGCGTCGCCGATTTTCAGGCCATTCATCTCCATAAACGCGGCGTTCGCCACGCAGGCGTCCGTATCCGTGCCTGTCAGTGCGCGGCCCTCATGGATGACCATTTTCCCCTGATTGAAGCGCGGGATGGACAGCATATTGGATGTATACACCATGTCTGCTGTGTGAAGATCTTGATTGGTAAGATCGACAATTTCTTTGACGTCGGAAAATTCAGGCATATCCAGATAATCGTCAGGCAGACCGCTCAGCGGATAAACGCAGTTGCAGTACGGCATCGCATCCAGGTCGCCGAGGTACGAGGTGTTCGTAGGGATATACGGAACGTCCCGGCTTGGGAACGTGATGAACCAACCGTTCGGATCGTAATACCGTGGGTCCCACCGCCCGATAATCAGGTACCTGTCCCCGGGCTCTAGGCCATCAACAAATTCCTGGTCAAAAGTATTCACAGTATCCGGCATATAGGCGATGCCTTTTAAATCCCATACGGTAAAATAGCCGTCCCCATGCGTATCGTAAGTCGTATGAAAATCGCCGCCCTGCTCCAGTGGAACCGCGCCGGCGATCAGCTTGCAATCCTTAAGGTTTATGTATGCAAAACCGTCTCCGTCACTTGGGGTGTTGCTCCAGCCGGTATAGGTACCTTCTATCACATACCGCGCGGTATATTGCCACCCCACGCCATATTGGCCGTAATTTTCCATGCGGTTCGCGCCTTCGATGACCCCGGCGGTCATGTATCGGGTGTCCGTCGAGGTGACGCCGGGCAGCGACGCAAACGCGTCCATTTGTTCCGCCGTCAGCTCCGTCGGCGGGATTTCGTCAGCCATATAAGCGCTGTATGGAATAGTAGGAGGCAAAACGCTGTGGTAGTATAGATAGGTAGTGTCCTTGGAGTCGGTATCCACCGCGCCCACGCCGTGGTAATAGCTTGCCGCGCGGCTCATTTCCCGCTGCGTCACGGAGTAATCCGCCACACGCGAAAATAGCGCAAATGACGCCGCCGCGATCAGCAAGAACGTGACGAGCGTTTTGAACGGCGAGCGCAAAAGGGTTTTGAGTGATAATAACGGTCGCATAGATGTCCCGCCTTCCGCATACACGAAATACGATGTAGAATTACGTAATTATGGTAACACAATTTATATATATATGTCAATGACAAATAACTTGATAACTTGACAAATATAATATGCTGCTATAGTATATAAATACAAGAACTATGTTACGGACGTGGAGGGAGATGTAACGGTGAGACAGATGCGGTCAGCGGAACCTGCAGACAGCAGCGACACGTCCGGGTTTAAGAACCTGCTGAAAAGGGCCACCACGGAGATGTTAGTGTTGCTTGTGCTGCGCCGCAAGCCCATGTACACATATGAGATAATGGGCGCGCTGGAGCGTTTCAGCGATGGCTATTTGTCGTTCAACACACTGTATATAGCCATATACCGGCTCAAGGAGCTATTGTTCATCGAGGAATCGGGCAAGGCGCTATCGGATGATAACCGTGTAAGGGTTTACTTTTCTATCACCGAAGCCGGACGGGAATATCTGAACAACCTGATTGTCGAATACAAGAAGTTCTCCGAGGTGGTGGACATTGTTATGAGTAAGGGTAATATCGAGAAAATATCGTGACAGATAGCGTTTTTTGAGGTTACTACCTGCAAAAGAGCTTGATCCCTGATACGGACCTGGTCAGCATTATTCTAGGTCATACATTTTTAAGCTGCTAGAAAGTTAGCGAGAAAACTTTATTAACCCTGCCGCCAAGGCCCCACTAGGCTTAAGCGGCATCTTTTTTGACTGTTCAAGGCATGTGGAGACGGTAATTCAGATGACAAATAGTGGTTCTATGGGAAAATGAAGCGGGTTACCCACTATATGCAGTAGTTTTTAAGCAAAAAATGACAAAAATTGAGGCAAAAAGCTACGATTCTTGACCCTGTTTTGGGGGACGTTTCATAGATGACATTCGGTATTTTAGAGTTAATGCTTGAATTTCTCATGGTTGGGCAATAAAATGATAAATATAGAACATATAAACAAACAGGAATTTATCGAACTGTTTTAACTTGCCGATTATTTGTATAACTGGAGGTGATTGCGAAAGACTTTCCGGAGTTTATGAAGAACAAATCAAATCATATTGTTAGCGGTCAGCAAAACACGAAAGATATTGATGGCTACTACTATACCGCAAATGACGGTAGTCAAATGGCTTTCTGGACTTGCTATTCAGATCAAGTTTCCAAGCCCCATCAGCATCCATTTGATGAATATACGGTCGTTGTTTCTGGTCAGTTTACAGCAATTATCGATGGGAAAGAAATTGTATTAAGTCCTGGTGATGAAATATTTGTTCCGAAAGGAACTTTACAAGGTGGAAGGTACATTGCAGGGACAAGAACAATTTCAGCTTTTGGTGGGAAGAGAATAGAAAAAGAGTAGTCGTGTTATGAGCATTAACGCAGCCTTTTACGAATATTTGTACTTCCCAATATGAACCGTCCAGCGTTCTTGAAAACGCTCGCTTAACTTCTCATTATGTTTAACACCTATGAGCAGGTTAAGATTAAGGCTCATTATTTATAACGTGAGGAAGATATTAATATGAGAAAAACTGCATGTGTCCTGTTCTCGATATTGATTTTAGCATGTTCGATTGTGGGATGTTCCAACTCTGAAGTTTTATCTATAGGTAGTTATGTGTTTGAAGAATCAATTGACGTGATAAAACCGACTGTATCATTAGAAGAAAATAATAAATTTTCATTTACCTACTCAGCATTAAGCAGTTATCTGCCGTCTGGTACTTATAAAATTGATAATAACAGGTTGATTCTTAATACAGAGGATACAATAGGTAATATCAAAATCGAATATGTATTTGAAATAAATAATGGGACCTTGGTTTTTAACGCAGAGCAATCAACTAAAATCCCCCCTTCACTTGCAAATGTACCCGATGGAGCAGTTTTTAAATGATGCGTTTCGTTAAATGAGCAAACTGAGTAACTCGGAGCATTCTCGAAACTTCCCATTATGGTTTGTCCAGCGTTCTTAAATCACCCGCTTAACTTCGCATTATGTTTAAGATGTAAGCCCAGAGAATCCTTCGAACTTCGTATAAGAACCATCATCGTAGTTTTATTTTTAAATGAATTGAATGCTATCCATATAAATCCTTCACTAAACAAGAGTTATAAGAGTTGGCACTGTATACGTAAAGTGAAAGAAGGACAATAAAATGCTTATGGAGCGGCAAGAACAGAACATGCACAATGAGCCAACGAGTAAAGCTGCCCTAAAAGAAATAAACCGGATATTTTTTGCCTTGGCTTGCATCGCGGCGGCACAGTATCTGGTCCCGGCGGTGTATGAGATAGTGACTCATAAGGTATTGGATGATTCGGTAAAGTCCTTCATCGTGAAACTTCTGGTCCTTTGCATTATTATACTTATCAGAGGGCCAAAGCTGTTCCGTTACGATATGCAGGTAACGGAGCGAAAAATGAGCGTGAAATCCTTTATCAAGCTGTTCATCTGTCTCACAGCAGTACAAACTATAATGGCATCCTGCCTATACCTTGTGGAAGAAGTACTGAACAGTACGGGGTATACCTTGTATGGTGGTACTTTTGATACCAGAATCGACACAATACCCATTCTCATCATAGTCTCAGGGGTTCTGATAGGCCCTTTGTTTGAAGAAATCCTATTCAGGGGTGCAACTTTGAGAATTTTTGAACGCGGAGGAAAAGTATCCGCAATCCTGATCTCTTCCCTCGCCTTTGGTATTTACCATCGGGCTTTTGTTCAGGGCTTTTTTGCTATGTTCGCTGGGGTTGTATTGGCTTATGTAGCGATCGAATATTCGTTTAAGTGGGCACTGCTTTTGCACAGCCTGAACAACTTTATGGCGGGCGGATTGAACATGGCCGTATACAATGTACCGGATGGTGGCAAGTGGCTTATTGACTATGGTATTCCCGTTTTGTTTCTCGTATTGGCAATAGTGATTATTATGAAAGGCAAAAAGTCAATCAGACGATTTATAGAAGACAATCCTATAAAAGAAGGCTTTTATAAGCAAGTGCTCCGCTCGGCATGGCTTTGGATCTTTTTAGTTTGCAACCTCGTATTGGCTGCTGCAGCGATTCAAAAGCTCTGATAAAAGTATGAAGAAGGAATGGTTTTAATTAGGACAATCTAAGTTAAATATATTTTATCCGCTTAAAGAGTGTCATAAAATGAAATAAAGCGAAGCTCAGGGTCCCCTCTGAAACTCGCGGTTGAACCATTGGCTCAGCTTTTACGAGTGTTTGTACTTCCCATTATGGTATATCTAGCGTTCTTGAGAACGCCTGATTTACTTCCCATTATGTTTATTCACCCTATGAGAAAGAAATAGTCTGATAATTTATATATTGCGATAAACCCGATCAGTTAGGGATTACATAGAATACGAGATTATGATGACGACCACATATGAAAGATATCTGAAACTGAATATCGACGGCTCCCGCATTGGCTTGGAGCATGGCGAGAGCGAAAGCAACTACTTCTGCGCGCCCAAGGGCGCGAGAGTGATCGGCTGGGCCGGCGTGGATGGTATCCACTATTGCTTTGTGCGTGGCTTTGGCGAGATGGTGTTTGCCGTCAGCCCGATGAACACACCGGGGAACAATGTGCATCCGATTGCAAGAGATTTTATGGACTTCCTACGGCTTCTGCTGGCTTGCGGCGATGCTGCTGTACTGGAGCAGGTATACTGTTGGGATCAGACGCGGTTTGACGCCTTCCTGCAGGACAATTCTCTCACCGCTGAACAGCAGGCTGTGCTGGATGACATTCGGGAAAAGCTGCTGCTTGCACCAATGGAGCAGCCCTTTGCTTATATCAAAGAGCTGCAGGCCAATTTTGATTATAGTCGCATCAAATATACGAAAAATTACTATGAATGGGTTCCTGTCATGCCGAAGATACCCGAATGGAAGGTTTACTTTGACGGCAACTTTTGGGGGCATCATGGCCGTGAAAGAGCCGGCAAGGAAATTACTCTTGATAAGCAGTTTGTCTGGGACGATGAAGTCTGGCATATCCCAGCGATTTACGCCTGCAGCAAAGGCTTGGTCTTAGACTTTTGCGTACAGATACCAGCTGAGCGCATCCGTTCCTTTATGGACAAGTGGAATCTATCAATTAAGAACGATGAAACCAACTTTACCGATGAACAGCAGCTGCAGACTGACGCAGAAAATCCACTATCCATCAAAATAAATCCAAAAGTTGTACTAAACGGAACTATCCTTTCAGACTATCATGCCTGCGGTGTGTCATGGAATCCCTGCTTGCCAGAGGGCAACGGCCTTAAGGCCAAGAGCGTGGCCCAGCATTATGGCCTTGATCCTGCCTATGGGTGGGTAATCTGGCGCGCTGCTTATCCTTGGGCGAAGAAACACAAACCACAGATTACGACGCTCAGCGTAACACTGGTGCAGAAGCCTGTCGCTGTGTCGGGGCCGCACTTCCATGTGTCAGTACCCGGTGAGCACATCGCGTTTGCACACCCGACCACTGGCACACAGCATACGCTGACCGTACAGGAATATGAGCAGCACAAAATGTCCCATGAGTATTTTGAAAACCAAGATTACGAGTTCCCGACACACTATACGGTGATGAGCTATACGCTCTCGCCGGTTCTGCCTGATAGTGCATTCACCGTTATTGATTGCGTTCGTTCCGACCAACCTCGGCAGAAGAGCACCAATCCCAATGAGCCGCAGACATCCAGCAGCGTCTGCGCAGTTGGCATCATTGGCTGCGCAGATGGTCCGACTGCCATCGTTTTCGGCGGCAGCGACCAAGGCAAGCTTCATACAGCCTGCTCCGCATTGCACTTTAAGCCAGTGGACGATGTGGAGTGGCGCATGGTGTTTCATGAAAAAAGGCGCGAAGATGTTACGGTGGAGCTGATATAAACCTTATCCTAAGAGATTAAATTATGCGAAGCTCAGGGTCCCCTCTTAACTTCGCATAAGAACCATTAGCGCAGCCTTTTGTAAGTGTTTGTACTTCCCATTATGGTATGCCTAGCGTTCTCCAGAACGCCTGATTTAATTCCCATTATGTTTAAGATTACCATTACATAGATAAATTAATAAAAGGACAAGGACACCTTAGCAATTATGCGCAACTACGCCATAATGATGTTCTTAGTGATAGTTGCGTTACTTTATTTATGGGGATGATTTTAGGTACTGCTGTTGTCGTCACAATATTAGTGGTTAGTTACTCATCATATAAATATGCAAAAAGCAATTCAGATCCATATGCGAGAGCAGGACAAAAGAAACAGGGACGCGAACGCAAAAGTAAAGCAAGACAAAAACCTGGATGGGAACAAAAGTCCAAACCCAAGCCTCCAAAAAAGCATACGCCAGGTAACGATCATAGAAAGTACAAGCCATAGAAATGAGGTAAACGATGCATATATGGACATTAGAAAATTGGAAAAAGACTTACGATAATGTCGATGTAAGGACAGGTTTACGATTAAGATGTGACAAATCAATTAACGATGAAGTTAGGCGGGTATGTAAAGATTTTTGCATATGGCTAAGAAAAAATTATTATTTTCCTATTCGTATACCCATTTATCTAAAATCTGATTATAAAATCAAAGCAATGGACGGTGATTTAGTTAGCGCTACCTTTTTTCAACCAAATAGCAAATATATTGAGCCATATATTCGAATTGCAACAGGTGATTATTCTGAATTGTTAAATACAGATGGAAAGGATGACGCATTGGCAGCAATTCTTGGCTCTATTGCACATGAATTAACACATTATTTTCAATGGATAAATGATATTTACCTCACTGAAATCGGTGCAGAAAGACAAGCGAAAGTATATGTAAATTACATTATCAGTGAGTATGCAGCAACACGAGAACATCCATAGAAACACTATTATCTTTTAAGGGCTTACTTCTTATAAAGTAAGCCCTTAAATGATTTCAAATGAAATTATCGCAATATAAGGTCAATCTAATGGAATAGTTTAAATAAACACTCCCAACCGACTAAATCTGTCGGGAGTACGTAGCCGGGCACGCCTAAAACCCCACATGCCCACGCGGCTACTGGCATCACTACTGGAGCTGCTGTAAAGAAAGAAAAATCGGCCTTGGTCAATTAGCGGGGCCAGCCCATCATACAGTTATGGCAATCTGAAGCTGAATTCTTCAGCATAGCACAAGTATGATAATCTTTCCAATTATCTGTCCGGCCACTTGATGACTCCAAATTGTTATAGTAGTATAATAAAGTAAAAAAACATAAGGAGCTTCATGATGCCGTTTACATTTCAAAACCCCATATTGAGCGGATTTTATCCCGACCCTTCCGTTTGCAGGGTTGAAGACGACTACTATTTGGTTGCCTCTACCTTTGCGTACTTTCCAGGGGTACCTGTGTTCCATAGCAAGGATTTGGTAAACTGGAGACAAATCGGAAATATTCTGGATAGGCCATCACAGCTCAATTTAGAGGGTGCAACGCATTCGGGTGGAATTTTTGCGCCTACCATACGGTACCACAATGGAATTTTTTACATGATTACCACAAACGTAAGCCACGGAGGGGATTTTATAGTAAAATCCAAGAATCCGGCAGGCCCGTGGTCCGACCCATATTTTATCAAGAATGCCGACGGCATTGACCCTTCACTGTTTTTCGACGATGACGGAAAGGCGTATTGCATGGGGACGCGTGCGCGATTGGAGGGTGCAAAATATTACGGTGACAACGAGATATGGTTGCAAGAAATCAATTTGGACAAGATGGAGCTCGTGGGCGACAGCTACAGCTTATGGAACGGTGCTCTGCGCGATGTGGTGTGGCCGGAAGGGCCTCATCTTTACAAATATAACGGCTACTATTATCTGCTAATCGCCGAAGCCGGCACCGCGTACGAACATGCGGTCACGGTAGCCCGCAGTAAAAGCATTTTCGGGCCCTACGAAGGGAACAGATGCAACCCGATACTCACCCATAGGCATTTGGGTATTCATTATCCTGTCGTCAACGTGGGGCATGGGGATTTGGTGCAGACCCAAAATGGGGATTGGTGGCTTGTCGTCCTGGCTTCCCGCACTTACGGCGGCTATTACCGCAACCTTGGGCGTGAAACCTTTTTGGCGGCAGTTGAATGGGAAAACGGCTGGCCGGTAGTGAATCCGGGAAAAGGGATGCTTTTAAAAGAGCAGGCCGCCCCCTGTCTTCCTCCCGCCCCTGTCCCGAAATGGCCATGTGACGAAATGTTTAACAGCGACAGATTGTCCTTCCGATGGATCTACCTGCGAAATCCGGATATGTCCGCGTACAGCCTGACGGAAAGGAAAGGATGCCTGCGCCTGTACCTGAGACCAGAACGGATTACCGATTTGGTAAGCCCGACCTTTGTCGGCATCCGTCAAACGGATATGAGCTTTGACGTGGAAACCGAATTTGAGTTCGAGCCCAAAGCGGATTACGAAACATGTGGCATATGCCTTATTCAAAGCAACAATTATCATTACAGGCTGGAATACACTCAACACAATGATAAAAAGTGCATCCATCTTGTACGGTGCGAAGGCGGCACGGAAACGATGATGGCAAAAGAGGAATTTTCTTCTGCGTCTATCTTTTTTAAAGTCTGTGCGAGAGAGCAGGATTTATTTTTCTGGTACGGTGAATCAGACAAACAGTACCGCCTACTTGCAGGCAATGTAAACGGCAGAATACTGTCCCCTGATATTGCTGGCGGTTTTGTTGGGACATGCATTGGCATGTATGCTAGCAGCAACGGGACGGAAAGCGGAAATTTCGCGGATTTTCACAGTTTTTCATATAGGCCTGCCGGTACCGATCCGCTTTTGATCTAATACTGTTCTCCCATTAGTGCCTGTTGGCATAATCCTAAATATTCAGATTTTAAGCGGCTTTTATGCCGGGCAAGATGAATTTTCGCAGGAACAGTTGCTGTAAAAAAGAAAAACCGGCCTCGGTCTATTAGCCGGGCCGGTCTATCATACAATTATGGCGATCTGAAACCGGATTCCTCGCAACTATAGCCCTTATCTCTATATCAGACCTAAATAGAGCCTAACTTTTCTCTTTTCACTGTCGTAACTCCAGTATGTACTACTGCAGATGTTAATGCATGAAGACAATTTCAAGATGTCTGAGCAGGACGCTTTTTTTGACTTGTGGTTTAATATCTCGGTTAACGACCCAAAAGTTGCAGTTTCCGTCTTAGGCCCGGTAGTTTCTTTTGAAAACCCCAACAACCTAAATTATCAAGAAGCGATGTTATCTGAAAACACCATTTCTCAGCGATGGAACTGGAGCCGCTCAAGGGTTAACCGTTTTATCAACAAGCTCATTCATGCACATCTTATCTCGCGAGTGAACATTGGTGGACGTTATGGAAGTGTTCTATTCTTTGATTGCTTTTTATATAAGAATTATCCTGATGTGGTGGATTACACGGTTCCGTCCAAGGATTTAATTTGTGAAAAGCTCAATTTGGCGTCTTCGAAATCACTTAAATTCTTAACAGCAGCTTTGAGATATGTATTTCATGAGATTCAAAAATATGCCCGGGTCATTTCTGTTTTTCATCCAGGCAAAACAAATCGTTCACCAGCTGAAAACTCCAAAAATGTTTTTATTCCAATATCAATGATTCCTTTTATCACAAAAGAGTTTTAAGTTGAAATATACAAAAATTCCAAAAGCCTTATACGCAATGGTGTTAATGTTACCGAATTAATAGAATTGAAGATTCAAACGTTAAGAATACCATAAAATCATAGGCAAGCAGGAATTAATTCTCGCTGCAATAGAACATCATGTAGAAACTTATCTGATTTTCTGAATTTAATTACAGTTATTCTAAATTTATTTGATGTTTCTTAATTCAAAGTCTGAAACTATTGACTTTTCAATTTGAGGGAGTATAGTGAAGGTAGTAGATTGCAAGGAGGATTAGATTATGGCTGAACTTATTAACAGGCCGGAATACCTGCGTCAGCTGATTGAACATAAGGATGTCGATCTTGTGAAAATCGTGACCGGCATACGTAGATGCGGAAAATCTACACTACTTGATTTATTTCACGAGTATTTGCTATCCGCTGGAATATCAGAGGATAGCATCATTCATATGAATATGGAATCTTTAAAATACAGGGAACTAACCGAGTATATCGCATTTTATGATTATGTAAGTGCCAAAATCGTAAGTGGCAGGAAAACCTATCTAATTTTCGATGAACTGCAGGCGGTAAATGGTTGGGAAAAAGCGATTGAATCATTCCGGCTTGATTTTGACGTAGACATTTACATCACAGGCTCAAATGCTTATTTACTGTCTACGGAATTTTCCACCCTTCTTTCAGGGCGGTATATTGAAATTCGTATGCTGCCGTTATCATTCAAGGAATTCCTGACCTTTTATGGTTTTGCTCCCAATGTCACGATGGAGGATAAATTTCAAAAGTATCTACAATTTGGCGGTATGCCTATCTTACGGCAGTACAATTTTAACGAAGCTCGAAGCAATGAAGCACTGGAGGGGATTTACGCAACAGTCGTGCTGCGCGATATTCTGCAAAGAAACAATTTTTCTGACCAGAACATCCTTAATAAGATTGTTCTTTTTCTATGTTCCAACATTGGTAGTATAACTTCGCCGAACAATATCGGCAATGTTCTATCTTACGAGGGAGAACTTGAGAGCAAGAAAACTAAGAATATCGCTGGGAAAACAGTAGATAAGTATATCTACATGCTACAAAGCGCCTTCGTCTTTTACTCGGTCGGCCGATACGACGTCAAAGGTAAGCAAATTCTGAAAACGCTCGGTAAAAACTACATCATCGATTTGGGCTTCCGCAATATGCTTCTCGGCTACCGTGATGCGGATCGTGGCCATATTCTTGAAAACGTGGTCTTCTTGGAGCTTCTTCGCCGGGACTATCGCGTATATATCGGCAAGGTCGGCGAGACCGAAGTGGATTTTGTTGCGGAGAAACCAAACGAGAGGCTATATATTCAGGTTACCGAATCAATGGCTACTGAAGAAGTACGAGAACGTGAGCTGCGACCCCTAAAACTGATACAGGACAATTATGAGAAAATTATATTGTCAATGGATAAAAGTTATATCACTTCATACGAAGGAATCAAAGCTATTAACCTGATGGACTGGCTGCTGTCAAATTGACACTTATCACATTACACAAATCGCCTTCTTGAAAAAGGTGGCCGGTCATTATTCCAAATTTATATTGTCTATTGATGAGCTTCTCATGGGTGAATACGGCGGCACTACATAGACAGTAGCGTCGCTAAAATTAGACACCCCGAGACGGGCAGATTAGACAGTCACTGCGGTGCGCTTAGACACCCTAAGCATCTGTAGTAAAATTGAAATTGGCACGCTGAAAGGTGTGACTAATTTCAAAGAGGTCAGACGAATGACCAACTATAGAGAGATTCTGCGGCTTAGAAGCCTTGGAATCAACTACAGTCGGATTGCCGACAGCATGGGGATCGCCCGGCAAACCGTCGTTACCGCTTTGCAGCGGGCAGCGGCGCAAGGGCTGGACTGGCAGGCAGCGGAAGCGATGAGCGACCGCGAGCTTGTAGCCAATCTGTTTCCTGCCAAGGTAGTGGTCTACCTATTCGGTGGACTGAGGTGGGGTTCATGGTGGGCTAACCAGAAGACATCAGTAGGGCGGCTGCGCCGTAAACCCCGGCATCGTTACCCAGCTTTGCTGTTACAATTTCTACGCGGGGGCTTTGCGCGCCGCCGAAAGCCCGAGCCATCACGCGCTTCCGCAGGGGGGTCAGCAGACCCTCGCCCTCGTTACTTACCCCGCCGCCCACCATGATGGCTTGAGGGCGCAGCATGTTAACGACGTTTGCCATGCCTTCGGCAAGGTTTTCGATATAATCCTCCACCACCCGTGCGGCGGCTTTATCGGTGTGGCGGCAGTCAAAGGGGATGCGGGCGTTCATGTTTTTGATGTTGCCATCTTTGAGGTGCCTCCACATCTCGCTGTTTTTATCCTTCTGCGCCGCTTTGCGGGCCTCTCTTACCAGCGCCGTAGCGGAGGCGTAGGCCTCAAAGCAACCCCTGCGCCCGCAGGTGCAGAGCTCGCCGCCCGCGCGTATCACCATATGCCCCAGTTCGGCCCCCGCCGAACAGTTGCCCACGAAGAGCCGCCCGCCTATCACGATGCCGCTGCCCAGCCCGGTGCCTAGCGTGAGCAGCACCGCGTCGGTGTACTGACGCCCGGCTCCGAAGCGCATCTCCCCGATGGCGGCGGCGTTGGCGTCGTTGGTGATCTTAATCGTGGTATCAAAGCACTGTTTCAACAGCTCCACAATGGGGATGTCCCGCCATTTTAGGTTATTGGAATAGTCCACCCGGCCGGTCTGCCCGTCCACAGTACCCGGAATACCGATGCCGATGCCCTCGGTATCCTGTATAGTGAGACCGGCCTCGGTAAGCAGGTCGGTAATGAGAGCGGCGATGTTGGCGATCACCTGTTCGCTGCCCCTATGGGTTTCGCTGGCCGTCTTGCGCTTGGCCATAAAGCGGCCGTCTTCGTCAATGACTGCCCCTTTGATATCGGTGCCGCCCAAATCTATCCCGACATAATATTTCACAAGTTTGGTGAGCACAAACCTGCTTTTTCCGGCGACAGTAATCTCCCCCAGTCCCGCTGGGGCAAAAAAACTATCCCCCTTCTCGAAGGGCTGGCCGCCGATGCTGCCGCCGCCCTCCACAAAGGTAACGGCGGCAAAGCTGCGTCCATCCACCGTAAATGTGAAGGGTTCCTCGCAAGTGTATTCATAAGCCGAAAAATAGCGGCTGGCTGCAAGCTGGCGCATCCCTGGTCCATGTTCCTTCGGGACAGCCTTAGGGGCGGAGGGCTCCAGCTTGGAGACGGTCCTGGCTTTTTCAATATGCAATTCCCGCAGGTTTCCCTGTGCGTCTCTGCGGTTGTAGTCGTAAACCCGGTAGGTGAGGTTGCTGTTCTGCTGAATTTCAAGGATGACCGCCCCCGCGCCGATGGCGTGCACCGTGCCTGCGGGGATAAAATAACATTCGCCCGGCCGTACGGCGTAGAAGTTCAGCAGGGTTGTAACGGTACCTTCCTCAATGTGGCGGGTATATTCCTTGGGCGTCACTCGTTCCTTGAGGCCGCAATAGATGCCCGCGCCCTCTTCGGCCTCCAATATGTACCACATCTCGGTTTTGCCCGGCCCGCCCTCATGGACCAGCGCGTACGCGTCGTCAGGGTGAACCTGTACCGAAAGGTTCTGCGCCGCGTCGATGAGTTTTATCATGATGGGGAAATCCTCAAAACCCTGCGCGTTCTCGCCCCAGTCTGCCTTGGTTAACAGATCTGCCAGCGGGGTTCCCCGGCGCGGCCCCGAAGCCACCAAAGATTTACCCGCCTCATGCACCGAAAGCTCCCAGCTTTCGGCCAGCGGAAGTTTTTCGGATTTCTTATTCCAGCGTTCCTTCAGTTTGGTCCCACCCCAGAGGTAGTCGGCGCAGGCCGGTTGCAGTTTGTACAGTTCCATTTGTACACTCTCCCCTATTTTTACTTCTGATATCAAATTGTAAGAAGCGGAAATCCAGTAAACACATGAGCTGAATTTGCTTTTGTATCAAATATCATTAAAACTCACCTTTCTCACTTGTTGAAAGAAGTTTTATATCCAAATTATCAAGCACATTTTTTAGGATATCTGGGTGGTTTGTAATGATAGCATATATATTGTTTGCCGCTAATCGCTCCATCCCTATTTTATCGTTCACAGTCCAAGCCATTGCACCAATTGAATTTGCATTTAATTCACTAATGTTATCGTCCGTTAAAAAATGATAGCGAGGATTAATATAGTTTACTCCATTCTGCTTTGCATAAGCACCAGCGCCTATCTGCCAGCATCCGGTAAGGAATGCACAGCGTACATCGGGAAGTAGCTTTTTGCATTTGCATACGGAAAAATGATTAAAACTGGATATAATTATTCTGTTCGTTAGCCCATATTCCTGAATCAATGCAGCAACAGCCTCCTCCATGCCCTTGTAGGGAAGGATACTGTTTTTAAGTTCAATATTGGTGAGAACGCTTTTGTCACTGATATAATCGAAATATTCCCGTAAAGTTGGAATCGGATTAAAACCAAATTCTACCCCAAATCCGCTACCTGCATCAAAATGCTTCAGCTCCACTAACGTGAAATCCTTTACCATTCCAGAATGTCCGGTAGTACGTTTAAGCTCTTCATCATGAATAATTACCAATTCATTATCTTTTGTAAGCTGAACATCTAATTCTATTCCGTCACAACCTGTCTCGATAGCTTTTGAAAATGCCAGCATGGTGTTTTCCGGGTATTTACCACTGAAACCTCTGTGTGCAAAATTTTTTGTCATCATATAGATAATTCCTCCTGATGGAAGTGAGATTGTTCTAAAAAAGTAAAGAAGCATTTGCCATTATGGTAATGGCAGTGCTTCTTCTTTTTATATAATCTCCATTACCTTTTTTGCTACTGCATTGCCAAGAGCTATATGGCTCTCGGCTGTAAGATGAGTGTAATCGACACTGCTGACAACCGCAAAGTCGGCGGCATTCATATAGTACCAGCTTTTGGCTTGAGCCGCCTGACGTAATAAAGGCTCAATGGAATGAGTCTTTTCTGCACATCCTCGCCCTAAGCCTGCGCCAGCTGACGTACCGATATAAAGGTCATCTATTGGTACGGGCGAAATAAGTAAAATATAGGGTTTAGTATGCCACGCATCGGTATATTGCGCCTTTACCGCCAATCGTATTATCCCATCAGCGATGTTGCGGGAAGTAGCCGAAAACCGTTCCTTAGCGTCGTTTGTGCCAAGCATAATGATGAGCAAGTCAATTGGCTTATGTGAAAGCATACAAGGTGTAATATAATCTATACCAGCCATGCCTTCTTTAAGAGGATCCTGAAATACAGAAGTTCGTCCGCACAACCCTTCCTCTACTACTGAATAGCCCTCCCCCAGTTGTTTTGCCAGTATGCAGGGCCACCGGGTATTTTCATCATAACGGCAGGCGCCCTCGGCATCCAGACCATAGGTATTAGAATCGCCAAAGCAAACAATCCTTTTTATCAATCTCTATCATCCTTTTTGCTTTTGAGGCTCATTATTCTTATGAATTTTTCCTAAACAACTTTGTCTAAAATCAATACCCGGCTGTAGAATATAAATATTTGTATTATCGTTGAATTTATTCTGCATCATATCCATCAATATTAGTGCCGACTGATACCCTGCCTGATAGCTTTGAAAGGAGACAGCTGTAAGCCTCGGACTTAAAGTATCACAAATGTTAGAACTATCATAGCTAATAATTCCAACATCGTCTGAAACCTTCAGATTCAGGTCCTCCAAGGCCTTGTACAGTTGGGGAACCATACCTTCATAGGCACAAAAAATACCGTCGGGATGGTCTTCTCCTTCAAAGAGTTCTTTAGATACTTTATAATCGTCCAGAGCGTCTTCATCGTTATACTGCATGATGATGAATTTAGAACACACTTCACATCCGTGTTCCAGCAATGCGGCTATATAGCCATGGTAACGTTCCAGCATGCTGCTGTATCGCTTCTTAGACAGAAACGCTATTTTTTTATAGCCCTGAGCAATAAGATGCTTTACTCCGATATACGCACCATAAAAATTATTACTACATACAAAAGGTACCTCTGGCATGCTTTCGATATTTCTATTGCAAAAAACAAACGGTATATGCTTTTCACGTAGCAGCGCATAGGTTTCCGGTATGAACTCGTCGGTAATGGCAGGGATAATAATAACGCCGTTAACTCCGGAATCCACAAGCATTTTCACATATTCATGCTGACGCTTTGCATCATTGTCCGTGTTGAATATAGTCACGCTAATATTATTTAAATTAGCGATATCCGATACGCCTCTGAGTATGGCGGTATACAGGCCGTACATAATATCAGGCATAATAACTCCCCATGTTAAGGGACCGTTGTTTTCATTAAGCACAGATATCTTGCTCTGAGGAGTTACGTAGGTTCCGCTGCCCTTAACAGAGTAAAGATATCCCTTGTTAGTTAACGAGGATATTGCTTTGTCGATGGTTGTTCTTGTAACACCATACTTTTCACCCAGTTGCGTTCTGGATGGTATTCTGGTATTGGGAGACATATGGCTGATTTCGTCAAGTAACTGCTGTGTTACCCGGTCGTATCGAAACAAAATAACACCCTCTTCATGGTTTGTGATTCAGTAATTATACCATAGATTAACCCAAATTTTCAACGAATGTGGAATATTCATCCTTTTACTGCACCAACCATAACACCTTTTACGAAATACTTCTGTATAAATGGATATACACAGATTATAGGCAAAGTTGTCACAATGATTGCCGCACATTTCATTGATTCGGTGGGTGGTTGATCATTCATGCTGTTCAGTGCAAGGTTGTTGATGTCCGCGTTGCTCATTGCCATAACAATGTTTCTTAAGATAAGCTGCAAAGGATAAAGGCTACGGTTTGTAATGTACATCGCTGCATCAAACCATGCGTTCCAGTGACCAACAGCATAGAACAGTCCTATGGTAGCAATGGAAGGTAAACTGAGAGGAAGGATAATTCTGAACAGAATGCATAGAGTAGAAGCGCCGTCAATCTTAGCACTTTCTTCAAGACTTTCGGGTATTTCCATAAAGAAATTGCGCATCAGCAAGGTATTCCACACACTGATGATGGCGGGTAAAAGAAGAGCCCACATAGTATCGTATATACCAACGGAATGGACAAGTAAATATGTTGGTATCATACCGCCGCTAAATATCATTGGGAAGAAAACAAATGCTGTAATTGCATTTCTGTGCGGCAAGCTCTTTTTAGAAAGGCCGTACGCGAGTGTAACGGTACACAATAAGCTTAATGCGGTACCGGCGATTGTACGGAAAATGGTAACGCCGTAAGCTTTGAAAATAACAGAACCTCCTGATAAAAGCACCTTATAGCAGTTAAAATCAGGCTGTAATGCGATGAACTGATATGCGCCTCGGCGTGCTGATTCTGCCGATCCAACCAGTGAAGTGGAAATAACTATCCAAAACGGCAAAAAGAACACCAGTATAATGATAATCATAAAAATAACATTGCATATATCAAACATACGGCTGCCAATAGAACGATGCGACATCATATAGCCTCCTTACCAAATACCTTCCTGGCCAAATTTATGGGTAATCCAGTTCGTTCCACCTACCAGGATAAGCGCAATAATAGATTTAAAAAGGCCTATTGCCGTTGTATAAGAATACTGAAGGTTGGTAACACCCTCACGGTAAACATAGGTATCTATAATATCGCCGACATTATAAACAGCGGGAGAATACAGCAGTAAGATCTGTTCAAAGCCTGCATCAAGCAGTTTTCCTACCGATAATATCAACATGATGACAACTATATTCGAAATGCCGGGCAAAGTAACATAGATTGCTCTTTGAAACCGGTTTGCTCCGTCAATTACGGCTGCCTCATGCTGCTGAAGGTCTATTCCCGCAATTGCGGCAAGATAGATGATGGAATTCCAGCCGATCTCTTTCCACAAATTCGAAAACACCAGAACCCCTTGAAAGTATTTTGGTGAACCGAGGAAGAATACCGATTCACCGCCCAACGTAGTGATTATTTTGTTTACAATACCCCCATTGGTGGTAAGCATGGTTACCACCAGGCCGGAAAGTATAACGATTGAGATAAAGTGAGGAAGATACGAAACTGTCTGAACCACCTTTTTAAACCATTGGTTTCTCAGCTCGTTAAGCAGCAAAGCCAATATGATTGGAGCCGGGAAGGTTACAAGCAACCTCTTCAAACTAATTACCAACGTGTTTGACATGATATTCCAAAAATAGTGTGATTGAAAGAATCGAGTAAAATTGTCGAAGCCAACCCAAGGCGCCGATAACATGCCCTCAATGCCCCCGTACGGAGAAACATTCTTAAAGGCTATAAACAATCCTGCCATCGGTACATAACAGAATACAAAGAGTAAAAGCAGAGAAGGTATCATAATTAAATATATCGGGATATAGGGCTTTAAATTAGCCTTGCTATGTATTGTTTTAATACTCAACTCATTCACCTCATGATAACTATAGTTGTGCCATTGAGATTGGCACAACTATAGTCTTAGCATTAAAATTGACATAAGAACGACAGGAGTGCTGTTTTTACTTTTTGGACTCGTTATATTGGCGGGTAAGCTCTTCGATTAATTTATCTGTTCCGATAGAATTTAGGTCGTTTATAAATGAGTCGTATTCGCTCATCGGGCGTACACCCGTAATGAATTTAGCAATCTCTTCTTCGGTCATTCTGTTGATATCCTCGTAGTTTACCACAGCGGTACTGATAGCCGCGGTATCGAAAATAGTATCGGCTACATTGGTTACAACAGCGCGGTCAACGTTTATTATCTCTTTCTGCAGGTAGTCGTAATGAAGCTTTTTAATGGGGTCGGAGAAGGAATATTTCTTTTCGTTTGCAATACCTTGGCCAGCGACAAACTCGCCAATATAGTTTTCGCTTGTAAGCTGGATGATATGGTTTGCCTCGTCGGTATACTTCCAATGTACGTCCTTAAGGCCGTTTTCCGCTACAATGTGGTTTTCTACATCTTCAAAGTTCCAGTTCAGATATTTAATAACCAAATCGACATTTTTAGAGTATGCCGGAACCAATGCGCCCTTGGCCGCCTTGGCGCTTGTTGTTTCGCATTTCCCGGCAGGCCCTTCGAGCGGAGCGCATAATGTATAGGTAGCCTCGGGATTATTCTGCGTTAAGTACGGCGCCTGCATAGTAACAGTGGAGTACCACATGGCGCTAACACCGACGTTACCCTTTTTAATCATTTCACGGGCGGTATTTTTATCTGTCGCGAAGGCTTCCTTATAGATGTAACCCTTAGCATACCATTCCGACATCCTTTGAATAAAGTCCTTATATTTAGGGTCAAGCACCGAGGGCTTTACTTTACCGTCGGAATCGAGATAGTAGCCAAATCCTTTACCGGTAAAACCGGCGGCCAAGCACATATCAAGTTCCATCACATTGTTAACAGACTTGGTAGTCAGCAGCCCAACTGTATTACCGCCGCCGGCAACATCCTTTTCTTTAAAGAGCTTTAATACCTCTTCCAGTTCGTCTATCGTTTTAGGCGCTTCCTTCCCGATTGCTTTTAACCAGTCGGTGCGGACATAAATCGGATATACCACGAGAGGAGACAGTCTTGGAACGCCCCATATTTCGCCGGAGGAATCCGTCATCTGGCTCATGGCGTCTTCGCCCCAAGCACTAACAATTGCAGAACCATTTTCTTTGAGGGATTTTGTAAGAGACTGGATGGCACCTTTTGAAGCGTACTTTGTCCACTCGCCCCAAAACAGATCAATATTCTCCTGAGCGGCCAACATCATATTAAGCTTGTTATCTTCTTCTCCGGTTGGAGGAACGACAACCTCAATATCAATGTTGGTGGCATCTTCAATATATTTCTCAACATCTTTAAAATCCTGCTCGTTGGAACCGGGCTTGCCTGCAGATTGAACCTTCCCACAGTTCTGATATATTACAATTTTACCTAATCTGCCCGTATTATTTGTGCTGATTTGATTTTCGGAAGATCCATCGGAATTTGAAGAGGTACTACCAGATGTATTGCTGCCATTTGAACAAGCTGTGGTAAGTGCAACCAACATTAAACTAGACAAAATTCCCGCTAATACACGATGCCTTTTCATGATTTTTACCTCCTTATAATTGACACTGAAGAATTTGTTCATCAGTGCCGCTGTGTTTTAAGTATATGCTGTTCGGTCAGATTTTTCAAGTATAAATTGAAAAATATATAAAAAAATATTTAATTTCGCTATTTATTTATCATATTTTATGTGATATACTGGTATGCAAGAGAAAAATCGGTCAGATTTTAATACTATCTGCATAAATTTCAGTATGGTTCATATCATCAAAGCAAATGCCATTTGACTTTTAGCATCGAACCAGCTGCATATTAGCCTGATTTATTTAGAAGCTGACCGGTATCGCCTTAAAAGAAAGGAGTAATGTATGCAGCAGTTTTTTACAGTTTCTCTGGAGAACAGTAAAGCGGGAGGCTTTGAAAGCTATCGGATACCGGGTATTGTCGTAACAGCGTCTGGTACTTTGCTCGCTTATTATGAAACACGGTTAAAAACTCATGATGATTGGAGCGCCAGAGGAATCGGTTTAAAGCGAAGCACCGACGGCGGTAAAACGTGGTCTGAGCGAGTGATGCTCGTAGAACATCCAAGTATGACGGTAGGAAACCCTGTAATGATAGCCGGAAAGGATAAACGGGTTCATCTATTATGGATTTTGGACATGCGTACCCCATTTTACCAGGTGAGCGAGGATGACGGCCTAACCTTTTCTGAACCCCGAAATATTCTGGATTGTATGGAAACCTACCGGGAAGAAATTGATTGGTCGTTATTTGCCTTTGGTCCCGGACATGGCATAGAACTTGATAATGGCAGGCTGCTTATACCTATCTGGATATGTAATGGCACAGGAAACAATCATTACCCATCTCAGGTTTCGACCATTAGCAGTGATGACGGTGGGTTTACATGGCAGCGTGGCGAGGTTATTTACGGCGGTGCTTCGGGAGAGGATGCTTTTTATAACCCCAATGAAACGCAAGCCGTACAGCTTTTAGATCAAAGCGTTCTGCTGAATATTCGTCACGCCGGTGCATTACGATACCGTTTTACGTCTATATCCCCGAACGGGAAAGATCATTACACTGTGCCACAACCGGATATGGCTTTGCCGGATCCCATCTGTTTCGGAAGTATTGTCAAATCAGGTCAGTATATTCTATTTGTTAACTGTGCGAATAATATAAGCTTGAGCGGCCAGTCTGAACGAACCCATCTGACGATAAGGTTAAGTATGGATGACGCCAAAACATGGCGATATTCCAAAGAAATCGTTGCCTTTGCAGGTTATGCAGATATCTCTGCCTCTCCTGACGGGCAATGGTACTATTGCTTCTTTGAGCACGATTGGGTTGATGATTGTCCATATGATCCAATGCGTCTTACATTTTGCGCCTTTAATAAAGAATGGTTGTGTAACATATAAGTATCGATTTGCATAAAGCTATACAAAAATTGAAAAGGATGATTCAGCAATATGAGTAAACTTGATTTAAAGGGAATCTACCCTGCACTGATAACCCCATTTACACAGGATAACAAAGTAAATGAGTCTTCGTTAAGAGCTATTGTGAACATGAATATACAGAAAGGAGTAAAGGGCTTTTATGTCGATGGTTCAACCGGAGAAGCCTTTATGCTATCAATAGAAGAGCGCAAAAGAATACTTGAGATTGTTTCTGATGAAAACAAGGGAAGGGTTAAAATCATCGCTCATATTGGTTGCATCTCTACCGATCAAGCTATTGATCTTGGAATGCACGCCAGGGCGCTTGGTGTGGATGCCGTATCCGCCGTACCACCCTTTTACTATAAATTCTCTTTTAATGAAATTGCGCAGCACTATTTTTCAATAGCAGATGCCGTGCAGCTACCCCTGATTGTTTATAATATTCCTTCGTTCTCAGGCGTGGAGCTTACACCTGAAAATATAAAAGCCTTAAGAAAAAATCCTTACATAGCGGGTATAAAACATACCTCGATGAATTTGTATCAGCTTGAAAGGATGCATGCGGCAGACGAAGATTTACTAATATTTAATGGGCATGACGAGGTGTTCTTGGCAGGGCTCTCCATGGGAGCTATGGGAGCTATCGGTTCAACCTATAACTTTATGGCTGAAAAATTTCTTTTGATAGAGAAATTGTTCCGTGAGCATAATACCGACGAAGCTCTCAGAATTCAGGCTGAGGCCAATCAGGTGATTAATGCAATAATCCAAACCGGTGTATTGGCCGGAACAAAATATATCATGAAAAAGAAATACGATATAGATTGCGGCTCCTGCAGATCTCCTTTCCAACCGCTGAGTGAAGAAGATCAATTAATGCTTGACGATGTAATTGAGAGATATTTGTAAGCATTGATCCAATTTAGAATAAAGCTCCCCGGTAAATATTACATTTACCGGGGAACTGATTTTTGTTATCTATCATATTAGAGGAATTTTTAATCAGGAGGATAAGACAATGGAGTTCTGGTGGCAACAGTTTGAATACCTACTGAGAATTGTTATTGCTGCAATTTGCGGCGGATTAATTGGCTTTGAACGAAAAAACAGGCTAAAGGCTGCAGGAATTCGCACACATTTACTTGTTGCACTTGCCGCTTCGCTAATGATGGTGATTTCCAAATATGGGTTTGATGACATAGTTTTCTCAGATAATATAAAACTTGATCCGTCAAGAATCGCATCCGGCATTGTCACAGGTATCAGCTTCCTCGGTGCAGGATTAATCTTTGTAAGAAAGCAAGAAATAAGCGGAATCACAACTGCGGCTGGCATTTGGGCAACAGTGGGTGTTGGTATGGCTATAGGTTCTGGTATGTATTTTATTGGGATCACCTCTTGCCTTTTAATAATAGTCAGTCAAATTATTCTCCATAAAGATATTAAAATATTGAAGGAACCTATCCATGAGCAAATTACCCTAGAACTTGATTTCTTGAGTGAGGCGTTAGAAACGTTAAAAGATTATCTGGAAAAGAACAACGTTGAAATCTTGCAATTTGAAGAAAAAATAAAGGATAAAATTATCTATATCAAGATCACTGCTAAGTTTCCTACTTCATATAATCATATGGACGTGATATCATTTTTTCAATCTATTCCTTACATAAAGTCTTTTAAAATATAGAATTAAATACACTATTCTGAAGTATATGGCTTGCAAGAAATACCGAAATTATAAGTAACATTAACTTAGCTTCTCGCTAGTGCTTGCACTTCTAATTAAATACTTTCCAGCGTTTTGGGAAGCGCCCTCTTAACTTCCCCATTATGGTACGTCTAGCGTTCTCCAGAACGCCTGATTTACTTCGCATTATGTTTACACGAAGAAAGATGGGGCGATGGTAATTAACTTCATCATATTTCATTGATTCTGTACCCTGCAAAATATTTTGCAGGGTATTTTTGTATGACAAAAAGCGCGGGGGCAGCCATACTCTGATCGCCCCCGTGCTGCCCTACTGCTTTCGAGAGGCATTTCCTTAAAATATTTTATATCTCCCCGATAAAGCTAGCAAACTAAAAAAATAAATAAAGTTGTCATAATACCTGCGCTCGTCTTTTCTCAAATCGGCTTTCATAAACTTACTTATAAATTGCTTCGATATGGGATTTTTTGGCCTGGCTGCAGAAATTGCGGATGCGGTTGAAAGGAGCGCAAGCGGATGCATTATCAATTCGGTATAAGGCTTTCCATCTATAGTTACTACTGTATCTGTCATAGCATGTGGGTTTTTCATATAAAAATCCTGAAGTTTTTCCGCCTCTGCCGACTGCCAGTCTATGTCTTTACCAAACCATAGCGCGTCAAGACCGATATTAAGCGCTACCCTGTAAGAATCACTATTATGGGTATGACCGCGGCCTTTTATTTCTACGGGAGAACCATCGAAATTAGCGTAGTCTGACGCAAGCCCTGTGATAGGGTGACAGGCCAAACGCAAGTACTGCCTGCTTGCCGCAGCTGCTTTTAGCATAAAATCTCTATCCTCTTCATAACACCATTTAGCAAAAAGTTCATAAAAATGCGGCAGATGGTATGACGGGTCGCTGAACGGACAGCCTGGCACAAATAATATAAGTTTATTATTTCTGTTAAACATGGGCTCCCCTGTATTGGGAAGTCGTCCTTTATTAATCATCGCGGGGATAATGTCCTTGGCCTGACGGCTATAATCAAACGGAGACTCTCTGTCTCCAAACTTGTGCGAAGCAAAAAACAGCGCCATTGCGTAATATTCTTCCCCGTCCGGCGCAGGACCTTCGGAATATTTAGTGCCATCCAACGCGCAGGACCAAGCAAAATATCCTGAAAAAGGGCCTTTCTCCTGCCACATATGTAGCTTACTCCATTTCCACAAACGGTCAAAAATATCCTGCCGTCCCATCTGCACCGCTGCCATCATGCCGTAAGACATGCCTTCTGTCCGCGCGTCAACGTTACCTGTGTCCATCATATAACCTGTATCGCCTTGTTCGTAATAAAATTTTGTTTCATTATCTTCAAAAATTTCACAAAAAGCGTTATTAAGCTTTTGTGTAATAACATCCTCGGTAAATCCATATTCTCTCAGCACGTTACGCAAATCAAGCCATCTCCTCACCATTTGTCATAAGAGCAGTATATAATTCGCCACGTTCTTTTGCAAGCCCTTACATAACGCTTCATGTTTGGTAAGACCCTCACTAAAAGAGAATCCTTCAGCGATTCATTTCCATTTTTTCATACCTATATGCCGAAATGAGAGCCATTCCCCATGCAATGCACCATAGCTATCGGCTTAACACTTTGGCCACTCTCCGCGAGTATATTATAATGCCTTTAGCGCTATAAAATTGTGTATGATCCACGAATTTATTGGTGTGCATATATATTTTTTTGTGTGTGTTGTGTATCTGTGTGTGTGTGCGTGTGTGTGTGGACTTCCGCAAGTGAATATGCTAATATTTCCCATATAAGGAACATTTCTGTTTTTAGTTCAATAAAATTCAATAAAGAAGCAAGGAGGTTTTCTAATGAGATTCAAGAAAATTATGGTTGGTGCCATGGCGGCGTGCATGTTGATTTCAATGTCAGCGTGTTCCAACAGTCCGGCAAGCATCTCATCTTCAAGCAATACGGATTCCGGCAGTAATGCAACAAGCAGCAGCGCAAGCAATAAGGTAGTATTGTCGCCGGATAACCCTGTAACGCTTTCGGCGTGGCTTACTACGGTGGAGACTGCACCCGCACCAGATAACAAGCTTACAAAACTTTTAAAGGATGAACTTGGTGTCACAATTGAATATCAAATAATTACTCCGGACAACGTTGACCAAGCAATTGGCGTTATGATTGCCGGCGGCGATTATCCTGACCTTGTGGGTACGACGGACCTTAAATATCGTCTGTTGGAAGCTGGCGCGTTGCGTAAACTGGACGATTACTTGGCAACAGGCGATTACCCGAATCTTTCCGAATATGTTGAACCGTACATTAAACAGATGAGCTACCTCGGCACTGCAGTAGAACCCGGCCTGTACATATTTTCGAACTATAACCGCTTCTTCGGCGAAATCCAAGGCGGAATACACTGGGGAACAGGCTTTTGGATTCAAAAGCGCGTATTGGAGGATGCGGGTTATCCCGACCTTAGCAACATGACGCTGGAAAAATATTTTGGGTTGATTGAGAATTATATGGCTAAAAACCCGCAAACAGAAGGTCAGCCAACAATCGGTTTTGAAATTCTTGCCTCAACAGGACGTGAATGGGGCTTAACTAATCCGCCGCAGTTCCTTGCGGGATATCCGAATAATGGCGGTGTTATTGTTGACAGCAATAATGTTGCATCTATTTTCGCGGATAAGCAAGTATCAAAAGACTACTTCCAATTTTTGAATAAGGAGTACGCTAAAGGCGTTGTTGACTCCGAATCGTTTACTCAAACATTTGACCAGTATATGGCGAAGTTGGCTACGGGGCGTGTGCTTGGTATGCACGACCAACGCTGGAACTTTACTACAGCGAACGACGCGCTTATAGCGGCCGGCAAACCGGAGCTTACATGGGTTGCCTGCATGCCTACTTATGAGGGTGTTGAGCCGTGGTATATGGACCGTGATGTTATGAATATCAATCAAGGCTTTGGCGTTTCCGTTTCCAGTAAACAGCCGGAAGTTGCTCTTACGTTCTTGGACACTATGCTTACTGATAAGTGGCAAAAAATTCTTGCTTGGGGTATTGAGGGCGAAGACTATATGGTTGACGAAGACGGTAAATTCTATCGTACACAGCCGCAACGCGACAACTACAACGACGTAACCTGGCGTTCAAGCAACCGTCTGATGGCGCTTCGCGATGTGTTGCCTAAACACAACGGTTCGTACGACGATGGCAATGCCTACAGTTCCGAAGACCAACCAAGAGAGTTCTTTGATTCGTTGCTTCCATACGACCAGAACTTCCTTAAAAGCTACAACAAGCAAACATGGCGTCAATTTTTAAATCAGCCTAAGGATAATCCTGTATACTATCCTTGCTGGAATATCGCGCTTTCCGACGAGGTTAACCAAATCAATCAACAGCTTACCGATGCTAATGTGCAGTATCTGCCTAAGATTATTATGGGCGCGACCGATAGTTTTGAAAAGAACTGGGCAGACTACGTAGCCGCTATCCACAAGGTTGACGTAAAAGCGTATGAGGACGCTATTAATGCCGGTATCCAAGAGCGTGTTAAAAACTGGCAATAATCTTAATAGACGATCATAATATTGGGGGGGCAGGTAATGCCCCCCCTTTGGGGGAATTGGTTTGGCCATAACTGTTGTAAAAAAGAAAAGTGGTTTGGACGTAACTGTTGTAAAAAAGAAAAAAAGGTTGGTGGCAAAGATTATAGCGCAGCGTGGGCTCATTCTAATGAGCGTACCCATTTTGCTCTATAAGATGCTATTTTCTTATTTTCCGATATACGGATGGTTGATTGCGTTCCAAAATTACAAGCCCCAGATACGCAATATATTTCAACAGCAGTGGGTTGGCCTTGACAACTTTAAGAAGCTGTTTACAGGCCTAATGGGAGATCGCTTTATTCGCGATATTATTAACACACTTGGGCAGAGTCTGTTGACGCTTATACTGAGTACCATTCTCGCGATTGTTCTTTCGTTAATGCTGAACGAAGTTAAGAATACTGCTTTCAAGCGTGTGGTACAAAATATTACATATATGCCCCACTTCCTTAGCTGGATTATCGTAACCGGGCTTGTTTCGGTGGCCTTGGCGTTGCCGTCTTCCGGTGGGTTTATCAACTCCACCCTTATGGCGTTGCACATCATAAAAGAACCGATACTTTTTTTATCTAAGCCTGATTATTTTTGGGGTATAGTGGCGGGCAGTAACCTCTGGAAGGAACTTGGATGGAATACGATCCTTTATGTCGCAGCTATGACGGCAATCGACCCGACGCTTTACGAAGCCGCCGAAATAGACGGAGCAGGACGTTATAACAAAATTTGGAACGTTACCTTGCCTTGTATCAGGCCGACTATTGTAATACTGCTCGTTATGTCTACGGGGTACATATTACAGACAGGCTTTGAAATACCGTACTTCCTTGGCAACGGCGTTGTTGTTGAAAAGGCTGAAACAATTGACGTATTTGTTATGAGATATGGTTATCAGTTGGGCAACTACAGCCTTGCCGTTGTGGCGGGTATATTCAAGACAGCTGTAGGGCTTATCGTAGTTGGGCTTTCCAATTTTGTATCAGGGCGTCTTGGCCAAGAAACACTAGTATAGGAGGTGCGGAGACATGAAATTAAGAAAAAGAACATGGAATTTTGAAAATATTACATTTACAACGATTAATACGCTCATTCTTATACTGCTTTCCGCATTAATGGTGTATCCTCTGCTAAATACGCTTGCTATTTCATTAAATGACGGGTTGGATGCGGTTAAAGGCGGCATTTATATTTGGCCAAGGATGTTTTCGCTTAGAAATTACGAAATAGTGCTGAATATGCACACAATTTATAACGCGTTTTTCGTGAGCGTAGCCAAAATGTTTGTCGTAACATTTACAAACATTTTATTTACATCTCTTTTATCATATTCGCTTAGCCGCCGCGAATATATATTCAGGAAGCCGATAACAATTTTAATCGTTTTAACTATGTATTTTGATGCGGGGCTTATCCCTAACTATTTGCTCATAAAGGACTTGAACTTAATAAACACTTTCCATGCGTACTGGGTACCGGGTATTATAAGTGCTTTTAACTTTATTGTTATCCGTACTTATATGAAGACTATACCGGAATCGTTTATCGAGTCCGCCAAACTCGACGGCGCGAGTGAGTTCCGCATCTGGTGGAAAATCGTAATGCCTCTGTGTAAACCTACACTGGCGGTTATTGCGCTGTTCGTCGCGGTAGGCAGTTGGAACAGTTGGTTGGACACGTTGCTTTACGCATCCGGAAACCAAAGCCTTTCTACGCTGCAATACGAGCTGCAGAAGCTGCTTGCGAGCGCTATGAGCTCAAGCGTGGCTCAAGGCGGTATGGCGGGTGCTCAGGCGATCGCAGGTACGGGCGGCCAGGTAACGACGCCTATGGCTTTACGGGCCGCAATCACAATAGTTGCCGCAGTACCTATTTTGTGCGTGTATCCGTTCATGCAGCGGTACTTCGTTGTAGGGTTGACTATCGGCGGTGTAAAAGAGTAGTGTTACCATTTTTTATAGGGGCAGTACATTATTTCTTTCGCCGCGCGCATTTCTACAAAGCAACCGCAAGCGGAACATATCCCCCCATTAGTGAAATGCTTACTGCTTACAAGGAATTAATCCATCAAATGAACGTCAAGGAAAACTGGTCTATTCTGATATATGTCGGGGAACCACCCCAGATTGTTTAGACTTTACACACGGACGGTATTATTATTGGCCGTGTTCAATTGAAAGTCCTAAGTATGAAGGTGTAATTGATGACGAGGAGTTTACCTCTTATCTGTATATGACTTCTGTGGAACAATCGGAAATTGCAGAAGACCCTCTGGCGATGGCTGCATCAGTATTAAATATGAGATTTTAATCCTACTTTCCCAAACTACAGTCCTTAAAGATGTGGTGGGGCGGGAGGTTACTCAAACTCGGTAAAAGCGAGATAGATTACTTAGTCGTGAAACCAAAGTAGCATTGACGTATAAGGCCCACAAAGTTCGGTTTTTTGTATTCCGAGCTTTGTGGGCTTTTTTAATTATTCAAGGTTTCATTTTGCCGCGAATCACATGACAATGAATAAGCTAATATAAAATTTGTCCTTCTTGTATATCTGGAATTTTATAGTTCACTTTTTGAAAACTTGGATACAAAACAGAATAATATGGTGGGCTTGGACTTGTTTTACCAGCAAAGTAGTACCTGTGTGATAGCACCATCTGCCGCCATATCCTCGTGAAGGTCGGTGATAACGTCGCCGGAGGAATCAAATGTTTGCGCGTCGAACGGCACACCGGAGGCGGCTATTGGGTATAATCCCGTGGTATGATCGACAAAATAGGTATCAAACCCACTGGCTTTAATATCCTTCTCGGAGAGATTTCGTGTAAGCTGGTACACAATGGCACTGACCATCTCCATGTGCCCGAGCTCTTCGGTACCAATATCGGTCAGCACGGCCTTTACCTCGCCATAGGGCATCGAATACCGCTGCGACAGGTAGCGCTGCGCAGCGCCAAGTTCACCGTGCGGCCCGCCGAACTGTGTGATGATTACCTTTGCAAGCGCAGGGTTTGGTCTGGCAATCTTAACAGGATACTGCAGCTTCTTTTCATAAGTCCACATATACTAAACCTCACTCGTCCTTTCCCACGGCCATGGGTTCTCTACCCATCTCCATGTCGGGCCGCCGTCATACTGCCCAGCCGTGATAGGGCCGTACTTTTTCACATACTCATCCATTGCTCTCTCTCTTAGTGCCTGATACTTGCTGTAATAGGCCAGCGCTTCTTTGTCTGTGGGATGGGTATCCAGAAACAGATGTGTCTCGAACAAAACAAAATCGCAAACCTGTATCCGTTTGAGCAGCATCATTTTATCGTCCATTTGGCGTTACCTCCTCGCCTAAAAAGGGCTTATCCAGACTCGGGAAGATGGTAGCACGGTCAAATCCCACTTCCGGCTCATACGGCCTTTCCCATGTTTGAAACGCAACATACGCAATTGCATAGGAGATGGGCTGATTGGTAAAAGCGCTACAGCTTATTGCTGGAAGGGTGCCGTACTCGTTGACATTATCATACCTATTCACGTTCTACCTCCATCGCTTTCATAGTATAATCAACAAGGCATAATGCCTTCAACACCATCCTATGCTCTTAACAAACCGTCCGTTACATAATTATACAAAAAAGGCCCCGCTTAGCAGCGGAGCCTTTTATACTAAATTCCATTCAATCACGCCGGAATTGGTATTAAAGTATGCCTATTTTTTTCTGCTTACCGAAAGGATAACCCGAAGAATAAGAAGCAGCACCAGAACCCCTACGGCGACGCCGATAATAATCTCGATGCCTACCGGCAGCATGTTACCGGAAAAGAAGGTGGTCTCTACCGTCTCGGCAAACAATATCGGCGATAACAGCGACAATATCATCATTATGGCCAGAATGATACAGCAGATGACGACAATCCTGCGCCTGAGTCTCATAACGGCTCCCCTCCCTTATGTAAGCGAGGCCTTAGTAGCGCTTGTTGTTGAAGATTTTAAGCAGGTCGATATAGTCCTTGTCTTCCTCCTCCGGCTCCTTCTGGGGAACGGGCTCGGTAGGTGTTTTAAAGGCAAAATCCATAACAGGGCTTGCAATCTTTTCGTTGTCAAAGCCTGTGGCGATTACCGTAATGCGCATCTCATCGTCAAGGGAGTCGTCAAACGCCGCACCCCAGATGATGTTCGCATCCTTGTGCGCCGCGTTGGAGATCATGGTAGAGGCCTTTTCAACCTCGTCGAGCTCTACCTCCTTGGAGGAGGTGATATTGATGATGACACCGCGCGCGCCCTCGATGGAGGTCTCCAGCAAGGGGCTGGAGATTGCGGCCGCGGCGGCCATCTCGGCCTTGTCTTTGCCGGAAGCGACGCCCACGCCCATGTGCGCATAGCCCGCATCCTTCATCACGGTGCAGATGTCGGCAAAGTCAAGGTTTACAAGCCCGGGGATGTTAATCAGGTCGGAGATACTCTGTACGCCCTGCCTGAGCACATCGTCGGCGGCGGCAAAGGCGGATAACAGGCTGATTTTTTGCTGCGAGATAAGTTTTAGCCGCTCGTTGGGGATAACTACTAAGGCATCCACACGCTCACGCAGGTTGGCGATGCCCTCCTCGGCCTGTGACATGCGTCGCTTGCCCTCAAAGTCGAAGGGCTTGGTGACAATACCGACGGTCAGGATACCCATATCGCGCGCGATCTCGGCCACAACAGGGGCCGCGCCCGTACCCGTTCCGCCGCCCATGCCCGCAGTGATAAACACCATCTGCGTGCCCTTGAGCGCGGCAGCAATCTCTTCCCGGCTTTCTTCAGCCGCACGCTGCCCTTTTTCCGGCGATCCGCCCGCTCCACGGCCCTTGGTAAGCTTTTCGCCGATCTGAATCTTGTGAGGTGCAAGCGAACAGGATAGCGCCTGCTGATCGGTATTCACCGATAAGAACTCAACACTCTTAATGCCGTTTTCAATCATACGGTTTATAGCGTTGCCGCCGCCACCGCCGATACCGGCCACCTTTATATTGACTACCTTTTCAAAGTCCTCGTTAAAAACAAATTTCATCGGCATGAATGCTTCCCCCTAAGTCCTCGCATATATCGGCAGACACCTTATATATACTTATAATAATAATCTATCAGATTTTTGCAAAAAAAACAACCTATCACCACTAAATTTATGAGAATCATCCTTTTTTTTAACCAAAATCCTCTATATTTTGTGTTTACGCTCCCCAAGTATTCTCATTTTCATTCCTCCGAACCGGTGCTTGAGGCCGCAGTATCATCGGGAGAGTCGGCATTTGTGCTGTCTTCCGGCTGTGAACTTTCCTCTGCGGGCCCGCTTGATTCAGCAGATTCGTTATCCGCCGCCTGCCCGGTGCTCTGCTGGCTGTTTTCATCGGCGGCGGGGTCTTGATCGCCGGGACTGGTCGGCTCCGAAGAGGTCTGTTCGCTATAAACGCTACGCGCGGGCAGTACGCTTACATTGGGATGGGTTTCGCTGTCGAGCGCCTGAGCGTTGATGATCAGCCCTCCGGCATCCTTCAAATCCGCGTTCTTATTCAGCACCTCTTTAACAAATTCCACCTTGTAGGCCAGCTGGCTTGTCCCGCCCAACAGGATGCTGCAGTTGTCTTGGCAGGCCAGCTTGATGTCGGAAATATCGGTGAGGTCGATCTCCTTGACTACCGGGAACGCATTCTCTGCAAAGGCGTTGAAAAGGGCTTGCAAAACGGTAATGTCCTCGCTTTTTTCGGGTAAAAAGATTTCGCCCTGATTAACCTCCTTTGCCTTTAACCCTTTGATGATGGGCGCGTTTGCGTCGGCGAGCGGTGAATCGGCCTGCAGCACCTTGAACTTGTCACTGAGTAGGACATAGCTGCTGCCATTTTCTATTGAACACGCCACCGGCGCCTCCGATACCGAAAGGATGACGGTGGAGGGAAGCTCAAAACGCAGCTGTGTGTCGCCGATATAGCTTAGCTTCTGCTCGATGGAGGTGATGACCGCGCTCGGTTTTATCTTGAGCATCGGTTTCCCGACGCTAAGGCCGCTGGCACTGATAATCTCCCCTGCCTGATAGCGTGTTGTCCCTTCTACCTCTATGGTTTCCAGCCTTAAGAGCTTGTACGACAATATGACAAGAGCGATGGTCATGAGCAGCACAAGGGGTACTGCATAAAACGCCGCGCCGTGACGTCTTTTTCGGCGTTTCTTTCGTTTTTCCGTTGTGCTCTGTGTTCTCATGACATCCTCCGATATCCGCTTTGTTTTATACTTATTACAATTAGAAATATAGAAAAAATTCGAGCAAATGACCCCATTTATGCCTTTTGTGAACATTATATTTCTTATTGGAATGAGTATTACATCCTGTATATCAAGTTTTAATGATTACTATTCGATACGCTTGATATGCGCGCCCAAGGACGCAAGGGTTTCTTCCATCTTTTCGTAGCCCCGGTCGATGTGCCTTACACCGCTTATTTCGGTGGTGCCCTCTGCCGTGAGCGCCGCCACGACAAGTGCGGCACCGCCGCGAAGGTCGGTGCATTCCACGCTGGCGCTGTAGAGCTTCGGGGTACCCTCCACAACGGCAACCCGGCCTTCCAGCTTGATCTTTGCGCCGAGCCTCAGCAGCTCGGTAACGTGCTTAAACCGGTTTTCGAAGATGTTTTCCACAAACATGGTCGTGCCGTCGGCAATGGAGGCCACGGACATGATGGGGGCCTGCGCGTCGGTGGGAAAGCCCGGATAGGGCATGGTGCGGATGGTTTGCATGGCCTTGGGGCGCCCGCTGCTCTTTAAATAGATGCTGTTATGCGAGAGGGTTACCTTGCACCCCGACTGCTCCAGCACGGGAATAACCGCGCCGATGTGCCTCGGATGGATTTCTTTAAGCAGGATTTCGCCCTGCGTGACAGCGGCGGCGCTTAGGAAGGTGGCGGCGACAATGCGGTCGGGTATTACCGCGTGCCGGGCGCCTTTCAGCTCTTTCACGCCTTCAATATAAATGGTGCTCTCCCCGGCGCCCTTGATTTTAGCGCCGCAAGCATTTAGATAGTTGGCAAGGTCGACGATTTCGGGCTCTCTGGCCGCGTTGGAGATTGAGGTCTCGCCCTTGGCGAGTGTCGCGGCGATCATGATGTTCTCGGTGGCGCCCACGCTGGGGAAGGAGAGGTTGATGTGCGCCCCCGTCAGCCCATTGGGGATGGTGCATTCAATAAAACCATGGTCCTCGGCAATCTCGGCGCCAAGCTGGCGCAGGCCGTAGATATGCAGGTCTATGGGGCGCGGGCCAAGCTCGCAGCCACCCGGATAGGAGATGCGTGCCCTGCCTGTTTTAGCAAGGATTGCGCCCAAAAATACAATAGAGGAGCGCATCTCGCGCATGAGATGGGTAGGTATGTCGTTTTTGGACAAGCCGTCGGTATGTATGGTGATCACATGGTCTGCAACCTCGGTGGTGCAGCCGAGATAGCCGATGATGTTTCTTGCTGCGTCGATATCCGAAAGACACGGGCAGTTGCCTATCACACTGTCGCCGGTACACATAATGCTTGCGGCAAGTATCGGAAGCGCGCTGTTTTTGGCACCCTGTATCTTCATTTCACCCGATATCCGCTCTCCGCCGTCAATCAAGTATTTGTTCATATCTTCGCACCCCTCTAAATAAGCACAGCAAGGGAATGCTCCCTCACAAGTCATACTATGCTTACCTTATCGGGTTTGTGAAAAAACGGAAAAATCAGAGCAGCCTTTTCATCTCGGCGTAGATCCGCTCGTTGGCATCGATGATCGCAAGCTCGCTTGCACGCCGGGAAATCTCGCGAAGGGAGTCCGGGTTGCTTGTAAGCTCGGCAACCGTTTTGATCAGCAGCTCACCGGTTAAGTCCTTCTCTTCTATCACAATAGCGGCGCCTCGCCTGCCGAGCACCATCGCGTTGTGGTATTGGTGGTTCTCGGTAACGTTGGGCGACGGGATAAGCACCGAAGCCTTGCAGGAGGCCTGAATCTCGCTTAGGGTAATGGCGCCTGCGCGGGAGATCACGAGGTCGGCAGCCGCGTTGCAGCGGGGCATGTCGTCTATGTATTCCCGCACGGTAATCTGCGGGTTCTCCGTAAGGTCAACACCGCGTTCCTTTAAAAGCGCGTGAAACGCTTCAAACCCCTTTTTGCCGGTGCCGTGGATGTGATACAGCCGTTTCTCCTTGCTGTGCCACGCCATGAGGTCTGCTACCGCTTCGTTGATGGCTCTGGCCCCGAGGCTGCCGCCGAAGGAGAGGATGCACAGCCTGTCGTCAAGGTTTAGCTCCCTGCGCGCGGTCGCTTTGCTGTAGAAGATAATCTCTTCGCGGATGGGGTTGCCCGTCACCACAAATCGGCATCTGGGGCTTAGGTAGTCCCTTGCCTCCTCCACCGCGAGCAACACGGTATCCACATGCTTGGACACCAGTTTGGTTGTAATGCCCGGGAAGGCGTTCTGCTCGTGCGTGAGGGTGTGCACGCCCATCGCGGCGGCCTGCATGATAACCGGGGCGCTAACATAGCCGCCGGTGCCCAACACCAAGTCGGGCTTAAACTCTTTTATAATCCTCGCCGCTTCTTTTCTGCCCTCAAACAGCTGGATAACGGCGTTGATATTCTTTTTGATAGCGGCAAGCCCGCTTTTTCGTATAATGCCTCTGGAGCGGATACCCTCAAACCGAAAGCCCGCGGCGGGCACAAGCTTTGACTCCATGCCGTCCTTAGAACCGATATAGAGTATCTCGGCCTCGGGGTGGCGCGCCCGTACATAGCTTGCAACCGCAAGCGCCGGGTTGATATGCCCCGCGGTACCTCCGCCCGTAAAAATAATGCGCATGACGTAGTCTCCATTCAAGCTGCCTTCAAAAGGCGTGTTCTCCCATATAACAGGTAAGCCTTGCTATGACTTTTCGTAAACCGAGTATCGCGACACCGAAAGGATAACCCCCATCTGCAGAAGCAGCATAACGAGCGACGAGCCGCCGGAACTAAAGAACGGCAGGCTGATGCCGGTGTTGGGGATGGTGTTGGTTACAACGGCGATATTCAAAAGGGTTTGTATGCCGATCTGTGCGCTTAATCCGATTACCATCATCGCGCCGAATTTATCTCTTGCGCGCATCGCTATGACAAAGCCGCGCCATACAAACAATACGTAGATAATTATGATAAGGCTTGCCCCGATAAAGCCCAGTTCCTCGCAGACGATAGAGAAGATAAAGTCGTTCTGCGGCTCGGGCACGTAAAGGTACTTCTGCCGCGAGTTGCCCAAGCCCTGCCCGAGCAGGCCGCCCGAGCCGATGGCGTAAAGCGACTGAAGGGTTTGGTGGCCTTTATCGCTTGGGTCTGAGAAGGGGTCGAGCCAGATGTTGATGCGGCTCATGGCGTAATCCACCTTGCCGCTGAACAGAATATAAGCGGCACCTAGCCCGCCGACCGAACCGCCCGCAAGCATGAACCAGCGGAATTTTGTTCCGCCGATAAACATCATCACAAACGCCATTAAAATAATCAGGATGGTACCCGAAAGATGCGGTTCGAGCGCAACCAGCCCTACCACAGGGAGCAGAAACAGCGCGAAGGGGAGTACGCCCTTTTTAAAGGTGCCCATCTCGGTACTGTTGAGTGAAACAAGGTGCGCGAATATCAGGATAATCGCAAATTTAGCAAGCTCCGAGGGCTGAAACTGCCTGCCCGCTATCCACACCCAACGGTGTGCGTCGTTTACCGGCTCGGAAAAGAGCGCCCACACCAGCATGGCAATGGAGAGAATATAGAGCGGCAAGGCAAAGCGGTGCAGGATGTGATAATCCACATAGGATACGAGGATCATACCCGCAAGGCCGATTACCGCGAAGGCAAGCTGGCTCTTGATAAAATGAAAGCTATCATCATAGTAGTACAGCGCATAGGCGTAGCTTGCCGAAAACAGCATGATCAGCCCAACGCCCAGCAGCGTAACGGTAAGAACGAAAAAGGTTATGTCCATGCCGCCCCGGTTGGGCTTTTCTGCAGCGATACCCTTCTTTTTCAACGGACACACCCCAATTCCGGCGCAATAAATGCCGTGCTATACAAGCGCAGTCGCCCACAGAGCAAGCGCGCCGCCCACAGCACCGACCAAAGAGAACGATAGAACAATCTTTACCTCGCTCCAGCCGCTCATCTCGTAATGATGATGAATCGGGCTCATCTTAAATACCCTTTTCTTAGTCAGCTTAAAGCTGATAACCTGTATGACTACCGAAAGAGCATCCAGCACATACACAATACCCGCCAGCGCCAGAAACGCCGGCATGTTGATGCCGAACGCGATGGCTACGATCGCGCCGCCCAAAAACATCGAGCCGGTGTCGCCCATAAATACCTTGGCGGGGTGGAAATTCCAAACCAAAAAGCCGATGCAGGAGGCCGCAAGCGCGATGGCAAACAGCCCTTGTTTATACTGCCCCAGCATCCCGCAGATGAGCATAAAGAAGATGCCGCACACAAAGGTAACCGACGCGCACAGCCCGTCGACACCGTCGGTAAGATTGACGGCGTTCACCATATAATAGATGATAAGCGCCGCGAAGGGGTAGTAGAAGATGCCCATATCCCACTGGCCGATAAAGGGCAGCACCAGTACGGTGCTTCTGCCGCCCGCGAGGTAGACGGTCATGAGGTATAGTATTGCCACCAGAAACTGCATTATAGTCTTTTGCGAGGCGGTAAGCCCAAGATTTCTTTTCTTTACCACCTTTATGTAATCGTCGGTAAAGCCGATAAAGCCGTAGGCCAGCGCCATGACGCAACCGGCGACCAGTTTGATATTCTCGAGCCGCGCCGTTTCGGGGAAGGCGTCGGCACGGGTAAGCGAAAGCACAAAAAGGCCGACCGCAAGCGCCGCGAGGGTGCCTGCAATAAACATAATACCGCCCATCGTGGGGGTACCCTGTTTACTTTTGTGCCAGGTCGGGCCTATGTCGTTGATGGTCTGCCCGTACTTCAGCTTCTTTAAAAAGGGTATCAGCTTTCTGCCGAGCAGCGACGACACCACAAAGGCCGTGAGCGCCGTTACGATTGTTGCGATTCCACTCATTGTTGTTCCACAGTCCTTCTAACCGTATTCAGGGTGCCGTGACCGAGAGGCCCGCATAAAACTGTTCCATGATCTCCTCCAGCTTCATACCCCGGCTGCCCTTAAAGAGTATTATATCATCTTTCTGGGTGAGCGCCAGCAATTTTTCACCCGCCGCGCGCTTATCGTCAAAGCTGTACACCTGCGGGGTACCCGCCATGGCCGCCGCCGCGGCGATATGCCCGGCGCTTTCGCCGTAGGTGATTAAGATGTCGGCGCCGCTCTCGCTCACCATGCGCCCCACGCCTTCGTGCGCCTGCTTAGACCAGTCGCCGAGCTCCAGCATATCGGCAAGCACCGCAATACTTCGGCCGTTCTTCTTGAGCGTCTGCAGGGTAGCGAGCGCCGCCTTCATCGAGTCGGGGCTCGCGTTATAGCAATCCTCTATCACGGTTACCCCGCTTTTGCGCACCACCTTCTGGCGCATCCCCGAGGGGGCGTACTGTTTGAGCGCCTCGACGCTCTTTTGAAGGTTCAGTTTCAGTGCCGCCGCCGCGGAAAAGGCCGCGAGGGCGTTTAAAACGTTGTGCCTGCCCACGCAGGGGATTACTGCCAGGTAAATGCTGCCGTTATAAGTAATATCAAACGCCGTGGTATCCTCATCTTCGCGGATATTTACGGCGCGCACCACCGCCTGAGAATGGGTGATGCTGTAGGGTATTATATCAAACCCGCAGTAGCTTTTTATGTCGCAAAGCAGGTCGTCGTCATAGTTGAGTATCAGGGTTCCGTTCGCGGGCAGCCCTTCGGTAATCTCGAGCTTTGCAGCGAGGATATTCTCACGGCTGCCGAGGTTTTCGATGTGCGAAACCCCGATATTTGTAATGACCGCAACCGTGGGCAGCGTCGCCGCCGTAAGCACCGAAAGCTCGCCCTTGTGGGTCATACCCATCTCGATAACCGCGCATTCATAGCTTTTATCCAGCCTTAAAAGCGTAAGGGGCAGCCCGATCTCGTTGTTGCGGTTGCCCTCCGTTTTAAGGGTTTTAAGGCTCGCGCCCAGCGCGCAGGATATCATCTCTTTGGTGGTGGTTTTGCCCACGCTGCCGGTAACGGCAACGACGGGGATATTGTATTTTAAACGGTAGGCGCAGCCAAGGGTAATGAGCGCGCGCTCGGTATTGCGCACCAGGATAACCGGCCTGCCCCCGGCGGATACCTGCTTATGGCACACCGCCGCGACAGCGCCCTTTTCAAACGCCTCCGCCACGTAATCGTGTCCGTCAAACCGCTCGCCCTCAAGCGCCACGAAAAGGCTGTTCGGCGTAATGGCGCGCGTATCGGTGCAGATGTCTTCTATAACCACATCCTCGGCAATGTGTGCGCCAAAATAGCGCGCAATGTCACTGAGCAGCCACTTTTCCACTGTGATTCCTCCGTTTTGAGCGTCAGGATTATTCCTTTGCCGCCCGCCTTTTTTCATCCCGCTCGGCAATAAGCTCCTTTACAATGGTATGCTCGTCGAACGCGATGGTGCCAAAGCTTAACACCTGATAGTCCTCATGGCCTTTGCCCGCGAGCACGATAACATCGTCTTGCCGGGCGTTGTCGATTACCCAGCGGATAGCCTCCATCCGGTCGGGGATAACCTTGTAGTTATCGGTAACGCCCTCAAAGCCGGGGATGGCGTCGTTTAATATCTGCATGACATCCTCGTTGCGGGGGTTGTCGGAGGTAAGCACCGCGAGGTCAGCGTATTTACCCGCCATATAGGCCATCTTGGGGCGCTTGGTGCGGTCGCGGTTGCCCGCGCACCCAAACAGCGCCACCACACGCGCCGGAGCAAACTCGCGGACGGTGGAAAGTATCTTTTCTAGGCCGTCCGGGGTGTGGGCGTAGTCGCAGATGATGGTAAAATCATCCCCCGAATACAGCACCTCGGTGCGCCCCTTCACGCCCTTGCAGCGGCTGAGCCCCTGCGCAACCACGGAAGGCTCAAAGCCGAGGGTAATGGCGCACGCTGCGGCCGCCATGGCGTTGGAAACCGAGAAGCCGCCCGGCATACCGAACGACACCCGTTCAATCACATTGTTGCCCACGAGCGCGAAGTTTACGCCGTCGCGCCGTTTGACAACATTTTTGGCGGTGAAGTCGGCCATATCGTCGCCGGCGGAGTAGGTTACCTTTTTGCAGGCGATCTCGTCTAGCAGCCTTCTGCCATATTCGTCGTCAAGGTTGATAACGGCGGTATTGCTCATCTCAAACAATGTCTTTTTGGCATTGTAGTAGTTTTCCATGGTGCCGTGATAATCCAGATGGTCCTGTGTAAGGTTGGTGAACACGCCCGCCTCAAAGTGGCAGCCGTCCAGCCGGTGCTGCGCAAATGCGTGGGAGGAGGCCTCCATCACCACATACTCGCACCCCGCGTTGACCATGCGGGAAAACAGGCTGTGCAGCTCCGCCGGGTCGGGGGTGGTGTACTTGGCGGGGATGGTCATATCGTCGATCTCTACCTGTATGGTACCGATAAGCCCTACCTTTTTGCCCGCGGACTCGAGTATCTGCTTGAGCAGGTAGGTGATGGTGGTTTTGCCATTGGTGCCGGTTACCCCGATAAGCCTGAGCTTTCTGGAGGGATACTCCAGCAGCGCCGCACAAAGGATGGAGTATGCACTGCGGCTGTTTTCTACAACGACCTGACGCTCAAGGCCTAGATCGCGCTCGGTAACCACCGCGAGGGCCCCCTGCTCAAGCGCCTGCGCCGCATAGTCATGTCCGTCAAAGCGCTCGCCCTTTACGGCGACGAAGATACAGCCTTGGCCGGCCGCCCGCGAGTCGCTGGTAACACGGGTAACCTCTTCATCCGCAAGCTCCGCCACAGACAGAATATCTATCTGGCCCAGTAACTGAAATAGCGTCATACATCCGCCTCCCTGCCGATGATGTACATTGTATCATACGGGTTATGTATGGTTTATTCTACAGCGTCATTAACACCGAAGGTAACGTCAATAACCGTGCCGTGCTCGGCAACCGTCGGGTTTTGAATGGACTGCGCGATGGCGATGGTGCCGCTCTGGTCGACGCCGCCGCCCACGATGCGCAGGTTAAAGCCCGCGTTTGTAAGGGTTGCGTTGGCCTGCTGCGCCGTCATGCCGATAACACTGGGCACCACCGAGGAACGTGTGGCTTCCTCCGTTGTGGTATACAGCAGCACCTTGCCGCCTCTGGGGATGGGCTTACCCGGCATAGGTATCTGCTTTACAACCTGCTCGCCGTTGCCTATGATCTCGGACTGCAGGCCCTGCTGGGAGAGCTTAGCCGTCGCGTCGTGCGGCAAGAGGCCGACAACGCTGTTTACGGAAACATCCATCTTCTCGAGCTCTTCGGCTGTATATGTAGGCTCTATACCGAGGTAAGAGAGTGTTTCGGAGATGATGGCGCCCGCTACAGGCGCCGCGATGGTGGAGCCGTACGCGCCGGAATCCTTCGGCTCATCTAAGATAACGAGCACCGCGATCTGCGGGTCGTCGGCCGGAGCGAAGCCCAAGAACGAAAGCACGTGCTCTTTAACACCGCTTGCGGTGGCGCTCTGGTCGAGCTTTTCGGAGGTACCGGTTTTACCGCCGATGCGGTAGCCCTTGATGTACGCGCTGCGTCCGCTGCCCTCGCTTACTACCTTTTCAAGCATCAGCGCAAGCTCGGAAGAAACCTGCTCCGAAATAACCTGACGCTTCGCTACCGGATCGATGGTCTCCACAACATTTTTATCGGAATCGATAACCTGTTTTACAAGGTGCGGCTCGTAGAGGTATCCGCCGTTAATCGCCGCGGCTACCGCGGTAATCACCTGTAAGGGGGTGATTTTAAAGCTCTGCCCGAAGGAGGATACCGCCAAGGTATCAGGCTCCTTTTGCAGCACCGAAAGGGCATGATAGATGCCGCTTGTTTCGCCCGGCAGGTCGATGCCGGTTTTTTCGTTAAAGCCAAAGGCTTTGTAATACTTTGCCGTGCGATCCGGCCCCAGCAGCAGGCCAACCGCCATGAATACCGGGTTGCAGGAGTTCCTGATGCCGTCTACAAATGTCTCTGGACCATGGCCGCCATACTTCCAGCAGCCGATGGAACGCCCGTTTACCGTCAGCGAGCCGTTGCAGTAGAAATGGTCGTCTGCGTGCACCACGCCCTCTTCGAGCGCCGAGGCCGCCGTGACAATTTTGTATACCGAGCCCGGCTCATAGGTGTCTGAGATGGCCTTGTTTCGCCATTGGGCCTGCTGTGCCTCTGCAAGTGCCGCCTTGCGCTCATCCTTATTCTCAATGGCGTTAACGGCCGCTTGAACCGCTTTGTCCTGAATGGTGAAAGGGTCGTTGGGGTCAAAGTCCGGCTTGGTGCTCATCGCGAGCACCTCGCCGCTGGTAACATCCATGACGATGGCGGTGGCGCGGTTTTTAATGCCGAACTCGGTTACCGCCGTCTCGATGTTCTTTTCAGCGATGTGCTGTATCACCTCGTCGATGGTGAGCACCAGCGAGTAGCCGTCCTGCGCCTCGTTGACGCGCGCCTCATACTGAAACGGCATATCCTTGCCGAGGGCGTCCTTTGCCGAAACAATGCGGCCGTCGGTACCCTTTAAATATTTCTCGTAATAAGCCTCGATACCGTTTAAGCCCTGATGGTCGTCACCCGTAAAGCCCAGCACCGAAGCGGCGAAATCCCCGTAGGGGTAGTAGCGCTTGTAGTCTTCGTTGAGCACGATGCCGGTTATCTCTTCATCGATGACAAACTGGCGTATCTTGTCGACCTCCGGCCTTTCCACCTGCCGCTTGATGAGCTGGTAGTAGGTGTTCTTCTTAGATTTTTCAAGCACCTGCTGCGCATCTACGCCCAGGATCTCCGCCAATTTGTTCGCGATCTTCTCCCGCTGGTCGTCACTGATATTGGTGGGGTTGAGGCTGACCTCCCACACACTCGCGCTCTGCGCGAGCACATTCATGTTGCGGTCGAAGATAGAGCCGCGCTTGGCCTTGATAGCGGTTTCGCGCATCTGCTGGTCGATGGCTTTTGTTTGATACTGCTCGTTTGCTATCAGCTGCAGGTATGCAAGCCGCCCGATGAGTATCGTAAAACAGACAGCGGTCATGGCAAGCACGGTAAAAAGCATCTTTTTCATCATGGCGTTGCTAGGCCCTGCCGGCATGTTAAAAAGCCCCCTTTATGAAAAGCGCACGAACGAAACGGCTATCGCCCGAAGGGCGGTTGGTTCGGCCTATAGCCGAAACAGGCACAAGGCACAGCGCCGTCGAAGCTCGAATTGAATAAGATGGTAAACTGCAATCTCTTTAATTGTATTGTCGTATTAATTGATGTATTCCACCAACATATAAAACAAATCGTTAATATTAAAGCTCATGGCCTGCTGCTTTTGCTGCTTGATGACCTGCTGCCCGATCTGGTCGCTGCCCGCGAGCGCGATATAGGTAACCTGATATTTGTCCATACGGTTTAGGCCGAGCTGGTTGGTGGCGTAGTCCTCGATGCTCTTGACCGAAACCTTGCTGTCCAGCTCCATGGCAAGGCGGGTTTCTTCGCTTTGCAGGCGCGTCAGCTCCTTTTTAGCGGCTGTAATATCGCTTACCGTCTCGGTTAGTATAGCCCTGCTGTAGATACCGACGGAAACAATGGCGCCGACAATAAGCGCAACCATCAGCCTCGCCGCAACCGTCTTCAGCCCGGACTTCGGCTTTGCTGCCGGGAGCTTTTGAAGTGCTGCTTTTTCTTTCTTTTGACGCTGTTCAAATAAAGACAGATCGTACGCTTCGTTTGCGGCCACGCTTATCCCACCCTGTTTTTAACTTCATGCGCATTTACAGCTTTTCGATAACCCTTAGCTTCGCACTGCGGCTTCTTGCGTTTATGGCAAGCTCCTCCTGCGAGGGCTCAATGGGCTTTTTATGCACCAGCCTGCCGCGAGGGGTTTTGTTGCACACGCATACCGGAAAATCCGGCGGACAGGTGCAGCCCTTGGCAAACTCGGCAAACCGCTGCTTTACAATGCGGTCCTCCAGCGAGTGGAAGGTGATGATGCACAGGCGTCCGCCCGGCGACAGCAGGTCAAACGCGTCGGTGACTGCACCCGAGAGCTGCTCCAGCTCCCCATTCACGGCGATGCGCAGTGCCTGAAAGCTCCTGCGCGCGGGGTGCGTGTCGCACATGGCCGCGGCGGGCAGGGCGCTTTTGATGACGTCCACCAGCTCAAACGTCGTTTCTATCGGCTTTTCGGCGCGGCTACGCACAATGGCGTCGGCAATACGCCGCGAAAAGCGCTCCTCACCGTACTCCCACAGAATCTTCGCAATCTCTTGTGCAGGGTAGGTGTTGACAATATCCTTGGCCGAGAGGCCCTCTTTACTCATCCGCATATCCAGCGGCGCGTCTTTATGAAAAGAGAAGCCGCGCTCGGCGGTGTCCAGCTGATAGGATGAAACGCCCAGATCGAGCAACATTCCGTCAATCTGTTCGATGCCGAGCGAAGCAACTACGTCTTTTACTGAGGAATAATCGGCCTTGACCACCTGCGCACACGCATAAGGCGACAGCCTTTCGGTTGCGGTGAGCACGGCGTCCGGGTCTTTATCGATGGCAATAAGCCTGCCGCCGGCAAGCCTTTTTGCAATCTCGCAGGAATGCCCCGCTCCGCCCGCCGTACCGTCGACATAAACGCCGTCCGGCTTTATGGCGAGGGCTTCGATGCACTCGTTGAGTAGCACCGAGATATGCGAAAACTCCACGCGTAGCACCCCTTTGCATTGTATTGGTGGTATACCTATTCCCATATAGCATGGCGCCAGAAGATGCCGATTAGTCAATATCTTATCAGGCGCAGATAAAAATTGTTGTATGAAACGGCGGGAATAAGGTTTAGAAGCCCAAACTGTCCATTACACTCTCAATGCTTTCGGAGGTAAGGAGCGCGTTCTTGGCGCTCCACTTAGCTTTATCCCATATTTCGGCGCGTACAGAGGCGCCGATAATCACAATATCCTTATCAAGCCCGGCGTATTGTCTGAGGTTTGCGGGGATAAGCACCCGCCCCTGTTTATCGCTGATGGCTTCGCAGGCGCCGGAAAAGAAGAAGCGCTGCAAATCGCTCGCCTTTGAAAAAGGCAGGGCGTTAATCGCATCCTGCAGACGCTGCCACTGGCTGGGTGGGTAGACAAACAGGCAACCGTCCAAGCCCTTTGCAATGATGAAGTTGTCGCCCAGGTCTTCCCTGAGCTTGGCAGGAAAAATAACACGCCCTTTTGGGTCAAGGGTATGTTCATATTCACCCATCAACATCTTCACCACCGCCTTTCAAAAAGCAGTCGGGTTACTCATCTTCGCTCCACTTTACACCACTATTAACCACTTTTTCATTATAACCGGGCATTATGTAAATTGCAATAGGCTGAACCGAACAAGCCTGCGGTGATGAAAGAATTATCATTTTGCACAAATATCACTAATAGATGGGCGGTTTTTTAAGAACAGGTTTGTCGAAAATTGCAGAATTTTTACACTCATAGCCCATATTGGCCGTAGATTGAATCCAGTTTATTCCTTTTTCCAGGTTTATACTCCAAGTAATTCTCAATTAAATCAATAGGAAATGATTTTCGGCATAAAAAAACACCCGTACCTGCCAGAAATCTGGCAAAGTACGGGCAATGGTATGTACTATTTGTATACTATAGGGCGGGCCGCTGAGGCGATTTCATCTGCTGCTTGATGGCGCGTACATCGTTTAAGCTGGCGGCGAGGCATTCCTCGGTGGAGTGAACGATATTCTCCACATACTCGTTGGTGGCAAGCCTTATCTCCTTTGACCGCTGTTGTGCGCTCGCCACAATCTCCTGTGCGCGTGCCTGCGCCTGCTTGGTAATCTCACTGGCGGCCACGAGCGCCTTGGCTTTCTCCTCGGCCTTGGTGACAATGGCCTCCGCCTCGCGCTTGGCGTCGCTGATAATGTCCGCACGGTCGGAGACAATCGCCTTGGCCTGCTTGATCTCGTTGGGCAGCGCAAGCCGGACATCATCCATCAGCTCACGCAGCTTCGCCACATCAATTACACACCGTCCTCCCGAAAGCGGCATCGCCCATGAGTTATCAATGAGCTCGTCCATCATATCCAGAACCTCGTCAATGTTCATGCTCATCCGCAAACCTTCCTTCATTCTTCCTTCGTTTTCATGTTAGATTTTATTTTAATTTTACTCTACGGTCTGGGGCTTAAGCGCTGCTGGATCTCATCCAGCAGCACGGCGGGTACAAAATCCGAGATATCGCCGCCGAACATCGCCACCTGCTTGACAATGCTGGAACTTAAGTACATGTTTTCAAGGCTGGTAGGTACAAACATCGTCTCGGCGCCGGGGTAGAACTTCTTGTTGGCGAGCGCCATCTGGAACTCATACTCAAAGTCCGACACCGCGCGCAGACCTTTGACGATGGCGCAGGCGCCCTTGAGCTTCGCATAATCGGCGAGCAGGCCACCGTAGGTATCGACCTCGACATTGGCTAAATTGGCGGTAACCTTGCGTATCATCGCGATGCGCTCGTCCACGGTAAAGCTGGGGTGCTTTGCGGGGTTGTGAACCACCAGCACAATAACGTGGTCAAACAGCGACGCAGCTCGTGTAACAATGTCAAGGTGGCCTTTGGTAACCGGGTCAAAACTGCCCGGGCAGATTGCAATACGCATTTTTATGAATCATGCCTTTCAAAGTTGATGGAAGGCACGCGGGGGACTAATCCTCCTCCCGCGGCCTGCGGTAAACGGTAAGCGCAGCAATGCCGTACTTATAAACCCTTTTTTGCGTGAACGCGCCGACCGTCTCGGGCGTCTCCACCCTTTTGGCGGTCTCGCAGATCAGCACGCCGGTGTCTTTCAGGCGCCCGGCGGCAAGGGTCAGGACATTCTCCAGCCCGTCTGCGGCATAGGGCGGGTCAAGCAGGATAATATCGAACATATCCTTGGTGTTTTGCAGGTAAGAAACAGCCTCCATCGCTGCGACGCGGGACTGCTTAATAAACCCGGTTTTAGCGAGATTGGCCTTGATAACCTCATTACTGGCGCGGCTTTGGTCGATAAACACACAGAATGCTGCGCCGCGGCTTAGTGCCTCTATGCCAAGCTGGCCTGTGCCGGCGTAAAGGTCCAGCACCATGGCTTGTTCAAGCTCAAACTGAATGATGGAAAACATCGCCTCTTTAACCCTGTCGGATGTCGGTCGGGTATCTAAGCCTTCGGGCGCGGCAAGCTTCATGCCTCTCGCCTTACCGGTAATAACGCGCATCTATTTATCCTCACTTACAAATCTTCGTGGGTTTCCATTCTATTATGTGGCAAGTTGTCCGTTCTGTCAAGCAACCCCGTTTGTTTATTCTTCCTCGTGAAAGGTGTGGTATACCCGCTCGGCGGCGGGGCGCGTCATACCCGGCACCTCCAAAAGCGCCTCCACCGAGGCCTCCTTTACCGCGCGCATGGTTTTAAAATACCGCAAAATCTTCGCCGCGCGCGTGGGGCCGATGCCCTCGATCTTGGTGAGCGAGGATTCCAAGCCAGCTTTTTTATGCTTGCTGCGCTGGTACTCGATAGAGAAGCGGTGCACCTCGTCCTGAATGCGGGTGATGAGGGTGAACGCGTTTCGGTGCGCAGAAACCGCAATCTCGCCGCCGTTGGTGGCGATAGCCCTAGTGCGGTGACGGTCGTCCTTCACCATGCCGAACAGTGGGATGGCAAGCCCGCTCTGCTCAATAATCGGCTGGATGGTGGATACATGCCCCTTGCCGCCGTCGAGCAAAATCAAATCGGGCAGGCGCCCGAAGCCCTTGCCGCTCTCCTTCTCCTCAAAATATCGCGCCAGCCTGCGGCTTAACACCTCGCTCATCGCGCCATAGTCGTTCTGCTCGGTGAGGGTTTTGATGGAAAACCGCTTGTAGGCCGACTTTAACGGCCTGCCGTTTTCAAACACCACCATGCCCGCCACCATGTCGGAGGAGCCGATGTTGGAGATATCGTACGCCTCGATGTACTCGGGGGTTTTGGAAAGGCCCAAAAGGCGCGCAAGCTCGTCAAGCGCGGCAACCTCCCGCCCCGTCGCCCCACTCTGCTGCCCGATAAGCTCGGAGGCGTTGGTTTTCGCCATTTCTATAAGGCGCGCCTGCTCCCCGCGCTGCGGGAAGTGCAGCACACATTTTCTGCCCGCACGTTCGGACAAGAAGCGCTCGGTAAGCTCGATATCCTCCACCTCGCCGTCGAGCGAAATCTGCTTGGGCACCTCGCGCTCGCCCGAGTAGTAGCGGATGACAAACTCGCTGCGCGCGGCGGTGATGCTCTCGATCTCCCCCAGCATAAAGCTCTCTTTATCCACCAGCCGGTGGTTTCTGAACTTGATGACCACCGCGCAGGCCTGTGCGGTATTCTGCGAAAGGGCGATCACGTCCTGATCGGGGGTGTTGTTGTACATCACCTTCTGGTGCTCGTTGATGCGCTGGATGGCCTGAATGCGGTCGCGCAGCTGGGCGGCGCGCTCAAAATCCATGCGCTCGGAGGCATCCTCCATCTTCTCGGTGAGGATTTTTATGGTGTTGGCGCTGTCGCTGCGCAGAAAATCGATCGCCTGCGAAAGTGTCTCGGTATACTCCTGCTGTGAGATTCGGCCCGAGCATACGCCCATGCAGCGCTTGATATGGAAGTTGAGGCAGGGGCGTCCCTTTTTAAAATCCTGCGGGAACTTCCGGTTGCAGGTGGGCAGGCGGAAGGCCGTGTTGGCCTCCTCCACCGCCTGCATCACGGCGAAGGAGCTGACGTAGGGGCCGATGTAGGTGGCGCCGTCGTCCACAATCTGCTTGGCGGCGGAGATACGCCCCCAGTTTTTATCGGATATCTTGATGTAATGGTAGCCCTTGTCATCCTTGAGCAGGATGTTGTATTTGGGGGAGTTCTGCTTAATTAGGCTGCACTCGAGCACCAGCGCCTCGAACTCGCTGTCGGTGACGATATAATCGTAGTCGAACACGTTCGAAACCATCTTCTCCACCTTGGGCAGATGGTCGGCGTTCTTGCGAAAATAGCTGGTTACGCGCTTGCGCAGGTTCTTGGCCTTGCCGATATAGATAATTTCCCCCTGCTTGTTGCGCATAATATAACAGCCGGGCGCGGTGGTTAAGGTTTTGGTTTTATCGCGAAGATACGGAAGGCGTTCGTTTTCCATTGTTTTCATCCCATATGTTAAAATTGAGGCCGATAATCACTGTAGTTTACCTTAAGAATACCACATTCATAAAGAAAACGGCAACAAAAAAGCGCGCCGCCGAAAAAGGCGACGCGCACAGGATCTTATTTACTCTGCAAAGCCGGACTCAACAAGCTTGTACAGCCCTTCGGCAGCTTGCTGCTCATCGGCGCCGTCTGCGATGATTCTGATCGTGGTACCGCCGACAATCCCAAGTGAAAGTACGCCTAAAAGACTTTTCGCATTTACCCTGCGTTCTTCCTTTTCCACCCAGATGGAAGACTTATACTCGTTGGCTTTTTGTATAAAAAAAGTAGCAGGGCGCGCATGCAAACCCACCTGATTCTGGACAGTTACATCTTTTACAAACATAGGCCTTTCCTCTCTTGCAGCTGCAGCGTAATTTGTTTCATCCACAAAACATAAGTATGGTTGTCTTGGTTCCACAAGCACTTTACGTAGTTTACGTACTTTATATTATAAGCATAATTGCCGGAGCAGTCAACGAAAAAACCATGATTCAGGCGAAATGAAGAATAAATTCTGCGTGTTTTCCAATAAACAGATATATGCCGCCCGCCTCATTGTGCACTATAACTACAATGTTTTCAACATCACTAGCAGATTATACACGACTGGACCAAAGAGGGCCGGCAGCATACTTACGGTTTTAATCTTTCCTATTTTCATGAGGTTTATACCGATGCACATTACCAGTGCAAAGCCCACCAGGCAGACGGAGTTGATCACCTCCGGGGTGAAAAAGCCCGTGAGCGCGCCCGCGCCGAGGCTGATGGCGCCCTGATAAAGCAGCACCGGGATAAACGAAAACAATACGCCGACGCCGAGCGTTGCCGTAAGTACCACGGCGCTGATGCCGTCAAGCGTGCTTTTGATGAGCAATACCGTGCGGTCGCCGAGCAGGCCGTCGTTTAGCGAGCCGATAATCGCCATGGCGCCCACGCAGTAGAGCATCGACGCCGCGATAAGCCCCTTGGAAAAGCCCTCGCCGCCGATACGCTTTTCGAGCTTTAGCCCCGCCTCGGTTAAGCGCTCCTCCAGCTTTAAGCCTTCGCCGATGACGGTACCTACCACCAGACTGATGATCAGCAGCATGGTGCCGTCGGTAGTAAATTTGCCGTCGGCGCCCACCGTAACCATGGCCTGCAGCACACCGGAGACGCCGACGATAACCACCGCAAGCCCCAGTGCCACCTGAACACTGTCGGAGATACGCTGCGGAATGCCCTTTTTGAGCAGCAGCCCCAGCAGCGAGCCTAAGATGATGGCGCCCGCGTTAATGAGTGTTCCTATCATTGTTCACTGTCTTGCGAAAGCTGCTTTTTATACTCGCGCAAAAAGGCGATGTCCTTTTCGTCGAGCTGCGCCGCTTTCAGCATGTCCTTTCGTTTGTCGTAGGTTATTTTGAGCATCTGTTCCCTGCGCCACTTTTCAATGTTCGCGTGGTGGCCTGTCAGCAGCACCTCGGGCACCTTCTCGCCCTCCCACTCGGGCGGGCGGGTGTACTGCGGGTACTCCAGCAGCCCGGAGTAGTGGCTCTCCTGCGTAAAGCACTCCTCACTTGAGAGCACGCCCTCGCACATCCTAGCCACCGCGTCCACCAGTATCAGCGCGGGCAGCTCGCCGCCTGTAAGCACATAATCACCGATTGAGATCTCTTCGTCCACGATTTTATCGAGCACCCGCTGGTCTACCCCTTCGTAATGCCCGCACAGGATAAACAGGCCCGGCAGCTTGGAAAGCTCCACCGCCCGCTCCTGGGTAAGGCGCGCGCCCTTGGGCGACATATAGATGACATGCGGCTTTGTACCAAGCTGCGCCGCCACGTCGAGGTAGCAGCGGTAGATCGGTTCGGCCTGCATGAGCATGCCCATACCGCCGCCGTAGGGGGTATCGTCCACGCGGCGGTGCTTATCCTGCGAATAGGCGCGGATGTCGTGACAGCGGCACTCGATAAGCCCCGCGCGGATAGCCCTGCCCGTAATGCTTTCGTTTACCACCGTCTCGCACATGGCGGGGAACAGGGTAGCAATATCAAACCGCATAAAGCGTTCACATCCTAATGAATCAGTAAGGGTTAAACAGGCCGTCGAGCGGCTTGATGCGCATGATCTCCCGCTCGGTATCGGTGTCTATAACCACCTGCGGGATGGCGGGGATGAGGTACTCCATGTTCCCGTTTTTGACGGTATAAACATCGTTGGCGCCGGTTTGAGAAACCTCGGTGATGGTGCCGTATTCCTCGCCCGTGGCATCGTCGATTACCTTCATACCGATGAGGTCCTGCACGAAGTACTCGCCCTCTTCAAGCTTTACATCCTTGCGGTTGATGTAGACGGTCTGCCCGCGCAGCGCAACCGCGCGCTCTACGGTATCGTAGCCTTCCAGCTTCATGATGACGATATTCTTGTGCACGCGCGCCTCTTGCACCCTAAGCTGTACGTCGCCCTTCTTCAGGTAAATGCGCTCAAAGCCCGTAAGGAAATCGGGGCTGTCGCACCACGGGTAAACGCGCACCTCACCCTTGATGCCGTGGGTGGTGACAATCTCCCCTGTTTCTAAAAACTGCTTTTTCATGGCGTACCTCATATGCCGTTTATCTGAATATTCCGTTATGCCGCGCCCACAGGGCGCGTAAAAGCAGGGAGCCGTTTCAACCCGCGGGCGGCCTTAAAAGGCGCCCGCCTGTTTTGAAACAGCCCCGTTGTTTACAGTACGTCTCGGTTAGTCGATTTCAACCGCTACCTTTTCACCGGTCCGGCTGGCGGCAGCACGCATTACGGTGCGTATCGCCTTCGCTATCCTGCCCTGCTTACCGATCACGCGGCCCATATCCTCAGGGCCGACATGCAGATGATATACGATAACGCCCTCGGCGTCGGGAGCATCTACCGTAACACTGACGGCAGACTTGTCTTCTACCAGCCCGGAAGCCAATGTAACAAGAAGTTTTTCCATCCTGCAGCCTTCCTTTCTCTGTAAGAAGCCTTACAGCATTATTGGCCGATTTTCTTGAGCAGCGCCTTTACGGTATCGGTGGGCTGAGCGCCGTTCTTGATCCACTTGTCTACCTTCTCGGCGTCTACCTTGATTACGGAAGGTTCCTTGGTGGGATCGTAGTAACCAAGCTCCTCAATAAATCTGCCGTCGCGGGGGTAACGGGAATCTGCCACTACTATGCGGTAAAACGGTGCCTTTTTTGCACCCATTCTGCGAAGTCTGATCTTAACAGCCATCGTCTTTTCCTCCAATATCTCTGTGTAAAAATTTATGTTTACGGTAAACCTAAGGCTTACCGCAACGAACAAGGTTATTTAAAACGGCATCCTGCCGGGGAGCATGCGGCTTTTGCCGCGTTTGCCCATGTGCGCGAACTGTTTCATCATCTTCTGCATCTGCTCAAACTGGCGCAGCAGCATATTTACATCCTGCACCGTTGTGCCGCTGCCGGCGGCGATGCGGCGCTTGCGCGAGGGGTTGATGATATCGGGCTTGGCGCGCTCCTTTGCCGTCATCGAGCCGATGATGGCCTCTACCCTCGCCATGCGCTTTTCGTCGATATCATCGGGCGAAATCTGGTTGCCGCCCGGCAGCATGGAAAGTATCTGCTGCATCGAGCCCATATTCTTAATCTGCTTCATCTGGTCGAGCAGGTCGTTTAAATCAAAGGAGTTTTTCTTGAGCTTTTCCGCCATTCTCTCGGCGTCTTTTTGGTTTACCTCGGTCTGCGCCTTCTCAATGAGCGTGAGCACGTCGCCCATGCCGAGGATACGCGAGGCCATGCGGTCGGGGTAAAACGGCTCGAGGTCGTCGATCTTTTCGCCCATACCCACAAACTTGATGGGCTTGCCGGTAACCGCGCGCACCGAAAGTGCCGCGCCGCCACGGGTATCGCCGTCGAGCTTGGTGAGGATTACGCCGTCGATGCCGAGCGCATCGTCAAAGGCCTTGGCCACGTTTACGGCGTCCTGACCGGTCATCGAGTCGACCACCAGCAAAATATCAGTAGGCTCTACGGCGGCCTTGATGTCTTTGAGCTCGCCCATAAGCTGCTCGTCGATGTGCAGACGGCCCGCGGTATCGAGGATAACAAAGTCGTTGCCATAATCTCTGGCGTGCGCGATCGCCTTTTTGGCAATCGTCACGGGCTTTTCGGTGCCCATCTCAAATACCGTGGCGTTGGCCTTCGCGCCCACCACCTTCAGCTGCTCGATAGCAGCCGGACGGTAGATATCGCACGCAACCAGCAGCGGGCGGTGCCCCTGCTTTTTAAGCATGTTGGCAAGCTTTGCGCTGTGGGTGGTTTTACCGGCACCCTGCAGCCCGCACATCATGATCACGGCAGGCGGACGTTTAGCACTTTTAAGCCGAACTTCGCTCACGCCCATGAGCGCCGTAAGCTCTTCGTTTACAATCTTAATAACCTGTTGCGCGGGGGTAAGGCTTTGCAGCACCTGCGCGCCCACCGCCTTTTCGCTCACCTGCGCCACAAAATCCTTGGCTACCTTATAACTGACATCGGCCTCGAGCAGCGCAAGGCGTACCTCGCGCATGGCTTCCTTAATGTCGCCCTCCGACAGCTTGCCCTTCGCCCGCAGGCGCTTAAACGCTGCCGAAAGTTTATCTGAAAGCCCTTCAAACGCCATGGCCGTTCACCCTTCCCCATTAAAATGCCCATTGTTGGGCTCAAAAAACTGCTACTCCGAAAGCTCGCGGGCAAGCTGGAAGATCATGCCCGCCGCCTGTGCCACCTCTCGGGAATAGCCGTGTTTATTATTATAGTCTTCAATCGCCTTGGCGCCTAACATAATCTGTTCAAGACCGTCCTGCATGCGCTGAAACCGAGCGGCGATGCCCAGCTTGTCTTCAAGCTCCTGCATAATACCCTCGCCGCGTTTGATGCTGTCGCGCACACCCTGACGGGTAATGCCCTCTATCTCGGCAATCTCGGCAAGCGAAAGGTCTTCGTTGTAGTAAAACTCGATGGTCTCGCGCTGCTTTTCGGTAAGCGCGTCGCCGTAAAAGTCTAACAATACCGAAATCTCAAGATTCTTTGGCACACAGGGTCACTCCAATCTGCTTTTTACCGAACGTAATAACCGCCATGTAAAGCAAATATCTTTACACATTTTACTGCAAAAACCTTTCCCTGTCAAGGCTTTTTTCTTTACATTTAACAGCGTATTTCAGCAAAATTCATATGTATTCGGTAATAGGGCCGAAGGGGCAAGCCCCTTCCCTACAAAACGATGTCCGCCCGCGGCGGTGTGTAGGGGCGACTATTAGTCGCCCGCTTTCCCCTACATCTTTTGTACAAGGAAGGTTTGGATGTATGGGCATACTTCATCATTATGGTTATGCCTGTATACAAAAAAGGCTGGCATGAGCCAGCCTTTTTTATCTGAATTATGATTATTCGTGCTTGATGGCCTCCAGCGCGCTGATCTTCACCGCGCGGTTTGCGGGGTAAAAGCCGGAGGCAAGCCCCACAAAGGTGGCAAACGCAAGCCCCAGCAGCACCAGCCAATACGGAATAATTGAAATCTGCACAGGGGCACCGTCCGGGCCCATACCGCCGCCCAGCATACCCGAAAGGATGCCGCCCGCCAGCACCTTGTTCATGATAAACGACGCAAGGTAGCTGATACCCACGCCTATCACGCCGCCAAGAATACCGATGGCGCCCGCCTCCATCAAAAAGATGGAGCGGATATTGCCGAGCTTGCAGCCGAGCACCTTCATCACGCCGATCTCGCGCGTACGCTCGTAGATGGACATAACCATGGTGTTGGCGATGCCGAGCGCGGCTACCAGCAGCGAGATGCCGCCGAGGCTGCCGAGGATGATTTGAATGATCATCGTCTGCTGCTTCATGGGCTGACGGTAGGTTTCAAAGCTGAAGGTTTCGAAGCCCAAAGATTTAATATAGGCGTCCACCGCCTCGACATTGTTCATGTCGTCCACGCGAACCTTCACGTTGTTATAGCCCTGATCGTCCTGCGGGTTGGTACGTATCTTGTTAAGCTTATTGTACTGGTCGCGCAGCTCCTTGGCAAAGTTAATATCCATGAAGATGGCGCCCATGGTGTAGTAATCCTTATAGTTGCCCACCATCAGGCCAGTGCCCTTCATCTTGTACTCATACTTCTTGGTGGGCGCGGTATCCTCGTCTTCGTCTTCCTCGTCGGAATCGTTACTGTTTCCGCCTGCCGCTTCGGCAATGACCACACCGCCGCCGTAGAAATACTTGCCGCCACCACCGTTGTTGTTCTCGTCGGCCTTTGCCACCCGCATGATGAACTTATCCTTTAACGGGTCTACAAAGGGTTCCGGCAGGGTACCGTTTTCGTCCGGCTGCGGGCTGATCCACTTATTCGGGCGCTTGGGGTCAAAGAAGGAGTATGCCGCCTGCTCGCCGAACACCAAAGACTGCTTGCCGTTCTCAGTCGTGGGGAAGGCGCCATCTTTGAGCTCGTAGCCGAAGTTTTGAAGCTGGTCAAGGTACACGCCCACCAGGCTGCCCTGATAAACATACTTGCCCGAGTAAAGCTGTATCTGGTCGCTCCAAACATCAAAGATCGGGGTGACGCCCACCACATGGGGCTGCGCGGCGATATCCTGCAGCACCGAATCATCCAGCTTCTGCGCCATGGTGCCGTCTTCCCGCATGCCGCCGTAGTTGTACACCTCTACCATCGTAAGGTCCATCATGCTTTCGATCATCGCGGTTTGGGCCTGATCCATACCCACGCCGAGCGAGATGGTGACGATGATGGCACAGGTGCCGATGATAACGCCCGTGACGGTGAGCATGGTTCTTACCTTGCGCCGAAAGAGGTTGCGAAAGCACATGGATATAACATCAAATATCCTCATCTTCGCGCTCTCTCCTCTTTTTTCTAACGACCTTGATTACGACAACCAATACAATAATAACCACTATCGCGCCGCCGCCGATGAACGCCCACATCAGCCAAGGAGCTTTGCCTTCTTCTCCGGGCAGCGACTCGCCCGGCATCGGCTCTTCAAAGATGGGGGGCTTTTCCATTGGCATCTCCATGACGGTAGCCTTAAAGTCTTTGGTAACCTCCTGCGTTTGCAGCTTATCGTTTTCGTAGGTGAGGACAAACTTTAAATTCTTCTCGCCCGCCTCGGGGAGGATAATGGGCAGGTAAGGCTCTGTAACCGCCTTGGAAGGCTCGATGCTGCCCACGTATACGGCGGCGTATTCGGTGCCCGCCTCATCCACAATCTTAATCTCGGCGTTGTAGAGGGTGGAAAAGCCGGAGTTGATGATTGAATAGGCGATTTCTTCCTCCATGTTCGGGTAGAGCATTTCGGGCAGCTCCACCTTTTGAATCTTCACACGCTCCAGCGTATCGGTGGGGATGGAGATGGAAACCGTATCCCCGCCCTGCGCGGCGTTCTCGCCTTCAATATCAAAGTATTCGAAGGTGGAGGTAAGCCCGACGACCTGAACCTCCTCCTTCGCCGCGGCACCGAGCGCAAAGAGAACGGTTTTGGTAATGGTTTCGCCGGGGTCGACGCTGTCTATGTAGATGGTATCGGAGGAGCTTTTGATGCGCAGGTCGCCCGCGGGCTTAACGTTTAACACGATGTTGCGCATGATCTTACTCTTGCTGGTATTTTTGAGGGTGAAGGTAAGCGGTACATCCTGCCCTGCAACCGCCTGCCCGTAGGAGTAGCCGTCGACAATCAGGTGAGGCTTGAGCGCGGCGATGGGCTTGTCTTCGTCCTCATCGTCATCACCATCGCCATCTCCGTCACCATCACCGACATCAATTCCTCCGCCATTGTTACTGCCCCTAATGTTAAAGCTTTTTTTCAAAACGACCCTGGCTCCGTCACTACGGATAACTGTAAATGTTATTACATTATCGCCTTTCGGGACCTCCATATTATGGAACGTTACTTCATATCTGCAGACTGTTCTACCATCTACAGTACGTATCACCTCGCCAGTACCAAAGCCGGCTATAATATCAGAAATACTACCCGAATCAGCAAGCTTAAAAGTACAATCTGTTAAGACCAAATTTGCAACGGCATTATCTAAATCTTTAGAATCACCAATAACAGTAGCCGTTATATCATAAATGTCATCATCATTAGGTTCATCCCAATCCACGTCCGAAATATAAGAAATATCCTCCACCACATCGCCTAATTCGGCATGAACACATACGCCCATTGAAAGTATCATTAACATTGTAAGTATTAAAGAAACAAGTTTTTTATTCATGTGCAATCGCTCCCTGCTCGTCATTTTTCTGCTCATCCGCTCTCTGCTCCGGCACTGCCGGTTCGTTTATCGGCTCTTCCGCCGCAGCCGGTGTTTCCTCCGCCTGCTCTGCAGTGGGCTGCTGCCCGCCGTGTTTGTGCGGCAGCCAGCCGAACAAACCGCCTTTGGTTTTTCCCCCTTGCTCCGGCTTACTACCCTTTTCGCGTTTGGGCCTTTCCTTTTTAGGCTTGCCCTTACCCTTTTTGGCGGCGGCGTTTGCCTTGCGCTGCTCTTTTTCGAGCGCCTCTTTGGCGGCCTGCTCGGCCTTTTCTCTGTTAATCTGCTCGACTGCCGCCATCAGGGGGGCGCGCTGTTCGTCGGTTACCCGCTCGTCCTTTTCGATGTTGCCGTCGATGATGTGGATGACCCTATCGGCAAACAGGGAGATCTCGCTATCGTGCGTTACAAGGATAAACGTCTGGTTGTTCTCGCGCGACATATTCACCATGAGGTTCATTACCTCCATGGTGGTTTTGGTGTCGAGGTTGCCGGTCGGCTCGTCGGCAAACACAATCTTTGGCTTTGCCACGAACGCCCTCGCGATGCCCACGCGCTGCTGCTGGCCGCCCGACATCTGGGTAGGCTTGTGGCGGGCACGGTTCTTTAGCCCTACCTCACTGAGCATCTGCAGCGCCAGCCTGTTGCGCTTTTGCTTGCCCACGCCCTTAAACATCAGCGGCATTGCGACATTCTCAAGCGCGGTAAGCGCGGGCAAAAGGTTGTACGACTGGAACACAAACCCCACATTCTTCTGCCGAAACGTGGCAAGGCGGTTTTCCGAAAGCTTGGTGATGTCGTACTTGCCTATCTTAATGCTGCCGCGGCTTGGCTTTTCCAGGCCCGCCAGCATGTTTAACAGGGTGGATTTGCCCGAGCCGGAGGTGCCAAGGATACAGAGCACCTCGCCGCGCTCGATATCCAGCTCTATATGATTGAGCGCCACAACCTTCTCGGAGCCGATGCGGTAAACCTTGCGCAGGTTTTTAATCTCGATGAAGCTCAAAAGCAGGCCTCCTTTCACAGCGGTAGCATACATGTATATCTCAATACGGTACAGTTTATCCACTGTTATAATTAGTGCGAAAAACGCTTAAGATTATTGCAGCTTTTTCCTCGAAAACTGCGAAAATATTCCTTGTTTTAACTGTATTACTCAGACCATACAGTTATAAGTATATTCCAAATTTCGCTAAACGTCAACCATATATGGTGTGCAAACCCAAAATTATAGAGATATTTTGAGGGTTATGGTATAATAAGCTAATCACGACTCAAAAAACAAAGCGGTTATGCCAAGCGACTATTATGCGCTTTGTTTTTACCCTTTTCGCACCCTTACGGGGCAGTTGTCAGAACCATTATATCTATTGTTTTTACCGCACAGGGGCCGATACTTTGTCCTGCTGTTTTACTCTTAGCAAGGTATTCATCGGCAGAGGGTAATTATTCCTAAATTCATTCTATTTTGTGGCATAACCAAACCTGCGGCAGCCATAATTTATAGGGTAAACGGTTTAAACTAAAATTCCTTGCGAATGGAGGAGCGATTGCATGGTTTATCTCTTCATCCTGTTTGTGATAACGCTTGCGGCGTATGCGTACTGCAGCTTAAAAGGCGGTTATGTAGCGCAACTGATCACTAAAACCATCGCCAGCCTGTTCTTTGTGTTTACGGCGGTATGGGCGAATTATACAGCTGACGGCAACCGGCTGTACTTTTCACTGATGCTGATGGGCCTGGTTTGCTCGCTTGCGGGGGATATCTTCATCCAAGGCCAAAAGGCGGGCGACAACCGCGGCCATGCCATGCTGGCCACGGGTATCGGCGCGTTCTTTGTGGCGCATTGCTTTTACATCGCCGCGTTTGTGCACCTTTCCCCCTTCAGCCTGTGGGACATTCCCGTGTTTATTCTGCCCTTTATCGCCCTGCGCGGGATGTTTGCGCTGTTACATTTAAACTTTGGAAAGTTGAAAATCGCAAGCTACGTTTACCTTTCCGCCATCCTGCTGATGTTTACCAAGGCGCTTTCGCTCACCTATCTGGGCGGTGGCTTTACCCTTCCCTCCGCCCTGTTGATGGCGGGCGCGGTATTGTTTGCCGTCTCCGACACCCTGCTTACCCTGTTTAATTTCTACCCGCCCTGCAAAGGCAGTAAGGCGATATCGGCGGCGGTGACGATCACCTATTACACGGCACAGGCGCTGTTTGCGGTAAGCATCGCGTTTGTGGGCGGCTGAATGCGGGCACCCGACTTGGCGTAAGAAAGCAGCACACCGGGAAAGAGGTTAAACACTTTCCCGGTGTGCTGCTTTCACTTATATCATGGAGGGTTAGTATTGCGCCGGTACGCGCATGGATACGCGTCTTTGCAGCAGGCGTTTGGCGTCTGGCTGCTGGTCGTCCTTTTTCTGTATGGTATAAGGATAGGTCTGGGAACGGTTTTGATAGGAAAGGATGCCTTTATTGAGGATGATTCCCTCTTTGATATCTACCGCATTTTCCAGCACCTCATCCCTCGACTGCTCTACCACGGCAGGCAGATACTGCAGGATGCAGGAGGATATCTCCCACGAAGCGCTGTCCCACATCAGGGTAGGCGTATGGTCAACAGCGTAGTAGCGGATATTGCCCACCTGAAACATCGGGCTTAAGAGGGTGGTGGGTTTGGCAAAGGCAAAGCCCATACCGTTATCGCAGCTGATATCTATAATAAGGCACTCTTTGGTGAACTTACAAACATCTTCATCACCGACAAAAACAGCGGGATGGCTCACGTCCTGCAAAATCCCGTTTACAATAATGTCGGCCCCGGCAAGCTCATCCGCCAGCGGGAGTGGGGCTTTGCCCGCGTTGATTACTGAAAATCTGCCGTTTTGCTCCTGTTTCATCTGCAGATAGCGTATGCCCGGCAGCTTATCCGAAATTGAAAAGGAAGGGCGGCGGGTATAGACCGTAATGTCATGAAACCCGTGCCCCTTCAGCGCATAAACGGCGCCCCGGCTGACCGACCCCATGCTCAGCACTGCCACTCTGCGAGGCGCGCCAAAGTTGCCGTCGATACCCCTTAACTGCAGCGCGTGCTGTACACCGCAGTATCCGGCCATCTCGTTATTCTTCTGAAATACGTGCGTAACGCCGCGCGAGGTGCGGTAATACATGTTTTCCCACGCGATCAGTGTCAGCTTTTTGTTGATGGCTATCTGCGTGATTGTGGGATTCTGGACTGAATGTATCCAGCCCCAGACGAGGGTGCCCTTCTGTAATTCGCTGAAGTCCTCCTCTACCGGTTTTGGGATAATAACCGCCCGAAAGTTTTGAAGAAGGGCACTACGGTCCTGCAGCCGGTTACCTGTAAGCCGGGCAATGGCGTCGTCCGAAATACCGAAGGGGATTCCGTAGCCCTTTTCGAAAAATAGCTCTTTTCGGATGCATTCAGGTATTTGCGCAATCTGCTTTGGGTGAATGGCAACCCTTTTTTCATTTTCCTTTTTAGAAGTTCCGATTACTGCAACCTTCATGGCTTCTCCTTTCTTTTATCAAGTACGAAAAATCGAAAAATGTCTAAATCAACAACTTACATAATTTAATAAGTTGTTTCTTTACCAGTGTAACAGCTTATCCGAAGTTTGTCAACCAGGAAAATCCAAAAAGAGGGTTTCGCATGTGCGAAACCCTCTTTCTTGTCATATCGGATAGTACTTTATATTCTATGCCTCGTAATCGCACACCGCGCGCTCGGTGCGCACCGCGGTAATGAACTCCCTTACCTTGACATGCTCGGGGTGGTTCTGATAGCCCTCCAGCGACTCCTTGCTGTCAAACTCAGAGTACAGGCAGGCGTCATACCCTTTGGTATTAAAGCCAATACCCACCTCGGCCTTGAGCAGGCCGGGCACCACGCCCACCAGTGCTTCGAGGTCGTGCTTTACCTTTTTTAGAATCTCCGCTTTGGTCATGCCGTTTGCGTTTTCTTTAAAACTCCAGAACACAATATGCTTTACCATAACTATTTCATCCTTTGCCTTATATTTAAGCCGATTACATTCATGCAATCGGGCTTTTATCGTTTGGCTCTATTAAAAAACAGTGTTGATATATAACATTTTTGAAGGAACTCATTTTTTAGAGTTCCTATAATTCAACTTTAAGAACATCAATGGTGCTTTTTATTCTTTACTTCCTTTTGCCAAGCCCATTTATTACATTTTGGACATTTTAACAATCTGTGAGGACTTATTAAATCTTTAAATGTAGAAATAGAAAATTCATATTCACAGTTTTTACAAATATAAGAATGTGTATGAGCATGCCATATAACAAGTGGCAACACAACTATACACCCACCTATCATATAACCAAAAAACATCAATATATGAAGTATTACCTGCATAATAAGGACTCCCTTTACAGGAAGATAATATCTAATTTCAACATCTTTCTTAAACATAGCCTATCGTTTAGATTAAAGAGAAGTATTCAACCGATATGCTCCCAGTATTTGCGGTCGAGGCTGCGGTACTGAATCGCCTCGGAGACATGCCTTGCCTCGATGGTGTCGCTCTCGTCCATGTCGGCGATGGTACGCGCCACCTTCAGGATACGCTTGTATGCCCTCGCCGAAAGGCCCAGCTTTTCAAAGGAGCGCTCGAGTACGCGTGAAGCGTCGCCGCTGAGCACGCACACCGCATCGATTGCGGCGTCCGACAGCTGCGCGTTGCAGGGGGCGCCGGTTTTTGCCGCCCTTGCCTGCGCCACAGCGCGCGCCTTGTTTACCCGCGCCTTGATCTCGGCGGAGGATTCCTCCTTTTGCGTGCCCGAAAGCTCGGCGTAATCCACCGGCATTACCTCGACGTGTAAATCTATCCGGTCGAGCAATGGCCCGGAGATACGTGAAAGATAGGCCGCCACCGCCTTGGGGTTACAGCGGCAGGGCTTGGTGGGGTGCCCGTAATAGCCGCAGGGGCAGGGGTTCATGGCGGCCACCAGCATCATGGTGCAGGGGTAGCTGAGGGTACCGTTGACACGTGCAATGGTGACTGTTCCATCCTCCACGGGCTGGCGCATCACCTCGATGGCGGCGCGCGAAAACTCAGGCAGCTCGTCCAGAAACAGTACCCCGTTGTGCGCGAGCGAAATCTCGCCGGGCTTGGGGATACTGCCGCCGCCCGAAAGCGCCGCGGGCGAAACGGTGTGGTGCGGGCCGCGGAAGGGGCGCTCTTTGATAATCTGCTGGCCCTTGGGCAGCAGCCCCGCAATCGAGTGCAGCTTGGTGGTTTGTATCGACTCCTCGAAGGTCATATCCGGAAGGATACCGATGAGGCGCTTGGCCAGCATACTTTTGCCCGCGCCCGGGCTGCCGATGAGCAACAAATTATGGCCTCCCGCTGCGGCGATCTCCAGCGCGCGCTTGGCCTCGCGCTGGCCCTTGACGTCGGCAAAATCCAAAAACTGTGCGGGCGGCGGAGACGGGTAATCCTTGCTCTGCACCGTTTCAAGGGCGCTGTCGCCGCGCAGAAAGGCGATGATATCGGTAAACCGATGTACGGCATAGATGGCAATACCCTCCACCACCGAGGCCTCGGCAGCGTTCTCGGCGGGGATAAACAGCGCCTGAACACCTTCCTCCCGCGCCTGTATCGCCATGGGCAGCACGCCGTTTACGGCCTTCACCTCGCCCGAAAGCGAAAGCTCGCCCAGAAAGGCGGTCTTTTCGCGCGGCATCTCAAGCTGGCCCGAGGCGCAGAGGACGCTTAACAAAATGGGGAGGTCGTATAAAGGGCCTGCCTTTTTGATATCGGCGGGGGCAAGGTTGACGGTGATCTTGCCCACCGGAAAGTCGTAGCCGTTGTTTTTGGCAGCGGAGCGCACCCGGTCGCGCGCCTCGCGCACCGAGGCGTCCGGCAGGCCGACGATGTCAAACGACGGCATCCCGCGGGAGACATCGGCCTCCACCGTCACGGGGTAGGCGTCTACGCCAAAAAGCCCTAAGCTGCTTAGCCGTGCAAACAATTCGTCACCGCCCCACTGAAAGTCAATGATATCTCAAAGTCCTATAAACGGCTTTCATTCAAACCTACTTGTGGTACTTGGTATTGGCGTTGATGGAAAACGCGCGGTATACCTGCTCCAGCAGCATCACGCGCGCAAGCTGGTGCGGAAAGGTCATATCCGACATCGAGAGCCGCAGCGCGGACGCGCTTTTGACCTCGTCCGACAGCCCGAAGGAGCCGCCGATGACAAACACAACACTGCTTTTGCCCGAGGCAGCCGCTGCGGCAAGGCGCTCCGCCAGCCTCTCGCTCGTAAACCGCTCGCCCTCAATGCAGAGGGTAACCAAATAAGCGCCGTTCGGCACCTTCGAGAGGATGCGCCTGCCCTCCTCGGCAAGCGCCGCCGTAATCTGCGCCTGCGAGGGCTTGTCGGGGAGCCGCACTTCGTCAAGCTCTAAAATCGACGGCTTGCAAAACGCGCCGAGGCGCTTATTATACTCCGCGCAGGCCGCGCGCAGGTAATCCTCCTTGAGCTTTCCGATGCAGAGTATCGTCACATTAATCATGCTGTTTACATTCCTTTTTAAGCGGCTACAGCAGCATGGGGCGGCTGGGCTCGTTGCGGCTGGCTACCTCCAGCAGGTAATCCTCCCCGCGCGTAAGGCCCCCCAGCGCCAGCTCGTTGACCGAGGTTTGCAGCGCAAGCTCGGGGATGTTGTTCTCCTTGCTCAGGTGGGCCAGAAAAAAGCGCGTGGTGCCATGGTTGGCAAGGTTTAAAAGCTCCTTGGCGCAATGGTCGTTGGAAAGGTGCCCCGTATTGCCCAAGATGCGCCGCTTGAGGGGGTATGGATAGCTGCCGCACTCAAGCATCCGCTTATCGTAATTCGATTCAATCACCGCAAGATCGCAGCCAAGCAGGTTCTGGCGCACCTCGTCGGTAACAAAGCCGAGGTCGGTGGCGATGCAGATGTGCCGCGCATCGGCGGTTTCTATTGAAAAGCCCATGCTCTCCGCCGCGTCGTGCGGCGTGCGAAAGGGGCGAATGGTCATATCGCTTATGTACTCCCCTTCGGGGCTGACGACATTCACCGTGCAGCCGGGGGGCAGGTAATCCTGCTCCTCCAGGTAATCCAGCGTGCCAGCGGAGGCGTAAAGCGGGATATGGTGGTATTTAAGCAGTATCTTTAGCCCTCGGATGTGGTCGATATGCTCGTGCGTGATAAAGATCGCGCGAATGGTATCGATACTTTGGCCAATGGCCTCCAGCGCCGTTTTAATCGATTTACAGCTTACGCCCGCATCCACCAGCACGCCGCCCTCGCTGTTGCCCACAAAGGTGGCGTTGCCGCTGCTGCCGCTGTAAAGGGGGCATACCTTCGCCATCTGCCTGCATCCTCTCGTTTTATAGTCAGTGCTAGAATATCTTCACAAAATTCTTCTGGTCTTTGCGGTGGGTATAGCCGCAGGCGAGATAAAACCGGTGCGCCGGCTGCCGGTTAAAGCCCGAAACAAGCCTTACCCCGCAAGCGCCCGTCTCCCTGGCCCAAGCCTCCGCCGCCCCGAGCAGCGCCTTGCCCACGCCCCTGCCGCGCTCGCGCTCGTCTACCGCGATGGCAAGGATGTTTTTCAGCGGCTCGCTATAGGTGCAGTCGTAATCGGCGGCATGGACGTAGCCGATGATCTCGCCGCCGCGCTGCGCCACAAAGATTCTGTTGTGCCCGCTGCGCAGGATCTCAGTCAGGCGCTCGCAGGTGCGCGCCGGGTCAAACTCATAGCCGAAGGCGTCGCGGTTGAGCGTATAAAGCGCCATACCGTCCTGCGGCGTCGCTAAACGGATGCTGTACTCCTGCACGGCGACCCTCTCCCCGCTGTCAAGATCGTAAAAATACCCTAAATGCCTAAATATGTATTACACAAAAAGGACCAAAGCAGCAATACCCCGATCCTTTTATCTGTCAATGATTTTAAGTTTTATCACAGCGCCTGAGGCAGAACCTCGCCGGGTATCTCGATCTTTTTAATATCGGCGCCCAGCTCACGCAGCTTGCGCTCCATCTCTTCGTAACCGCGCTCAACGTGGTAGATATCCTCGATCTCGGTGGTGCCCTCGGCCGCCAGCGCCGCAATAATCAGTGCGGCTCCCGCTCTGAGGTCGGTGGCCTTTACCGGCGCACCGGTAAGGTAGCCCTTGCCCTCCACCACCGCAACCTTGCCGTCTACCTGTATCGAGGCACCCATGCGGTGCAGTTCGTCTACGTAGCGGAAGCGATTATCCCACACGCCTTCCGTAACAATGCTGGTGCCGCGCGCAAGGGTGAGCAGCGCCGTCATCTGGGGCTGCATATCGGTGGGAAAGCCGGGGTGCGGCATAGTTTTTACATTGGTTTTTATCAGCTCCTCCGTGCGGTAAACACGGACGGATTCATCGTATTCTATTACCTCTACGCCCATCTTGCGCAGTTTGGTGGTAATGGGCTCAAGGTGCTTGGGGATGATATTCTTCACCAGTACATCGCCCGCCGTGGCGGCAGCAGCCACCATGTAGGTGCCTGCCTCTATCTGGTCGGGGATGATGGAGTAGGTTGCCCCGTGCATCTCCTCTACCCCGCGGATTTTAATCACATCGGTACCGGCACCCCGGACATCGGCGCCCATCGAGTTTAAGAAGTTTGCAAGGTCAACAATATGCGGCTCCTTGGCCGCGTTTTCGATAATGGTAAGCCCTTTGGTTTTTACGGCAGCCAGCATGATGTTCATGGTGGCGCCTACCGAAACGACATCTAAGAAAATCGGGGCGCCCACAAGGCTCTCGCCCTCTACGCTCACCATGCCGTTTTCAAGCGAAACGGTGGCGCCAAGAGCCTCAAAGCCTTTGATGTGCTGGTCGATCGGCCTTACGCCGAAATTGCACCCGCCGGGGAGCGAAACCTTCGCGCGCCCAAACCGCCCGGTTAAAGCGCCGAGCAGATAATAAGACGCCCTGAGGTGACGTGCCATCTCGTACGGAACGATATGAGAGTGGATGCGTGTGGTATCTATCATCACCGTTGTTTTGTCGATATACCGAATCTTCGCGCCCATTTCGTATAATATCTTGATAATAACGGAAACGTCACGGATATTGGGAACATTCTCAAGTATGCACGGGCCGCCCGCCAGAATCGTAGCGGGAATAATGGCTACGGCGGCATTCTTTGCTCCGCTGATAGACACCTCGCCCACCAGACGATTTCCGCCGGTAATCACAAATTTCTCCAATGCGGTACTCTCCCTTATACTAAGTTGCAATGAAAGCATATGGCAACATGCCCATGTAATGAAAGTGATGGTTCAGTAAGTAGGGCAAAACAGGGGATATTCAATTTCGACAAATTGCCGCAGTTGCCTTTATGTATTATACCACTAAACCCCCAAAAATAAAAGTGCCTTTTTCTTTTGTTTTATGTTAATTAAAATGCCTTTATACTGCGCTTAAATTTCCAGCTTCTTTTTCAAACCATATACAGATTTATGGTAACATACGCAACAGAATTTGCTATGAAAGTTCATTGGATTCATTGCATAACCCCTGCTTTGGGGTCATACTATTACTGTTTTGAAAAGCCCATTTTCACTGCAAAATCAAGCGCGGCAAAGGAAAGTATGGGCAGATACCCTTATTTTATTCATTGTGCCGCTTGGCACGGCTGTGACCATAAAATTACCCCCGCCCAAAGGCCCGGGTGGGGGGTAAAGAAGCTTAATGGTTAATAGTATTTCATCGCGTTAACAAAGCTACCGTTGATTCTGATCTCGAAATGGAGGTGGGTGCCTGTAACGTTACCGGTGTTGCCCATCAGGCCGATGACATCACCCTTCTTTACGGTCTCGCCGGCACTCACGTACCGCTTGCTTAAATGCCCGTAAAGGGTCTGCACGCCGTTACCGTGGTCAATCATTACGTGGTTGCCGTAACCGCCTGCGGTTCTCTTGGCCACCACCACGACACCGTCGTCCGCTGCGACAATCTGGGCGCCGTAGTAAAGCGTGATGTCCGTACCGGTATGGCCTCTATAGCCCATAAAGCCGCAGGAGATACTGCCTCCACCGACCACCGGCCACATGAAGCGCCCTGTTCCTACCACAGAAGATGTGGAACCGCCCTTGCTGCCGGAAACGACGATCTCTTTGGTACCCACCGTCACCTGTTCGGCAACGGCATCTTTAACCACGCGGGTGCTGAGGACGACCTTATCGGTCTGTACACCATCCAGCATGGTCACACGTGCGGTAACCTCCTGAATGCCGGCTTCACCCTTCGTGGTGATCTTGGTATAGCCGCGGTTGTAGCTCTTGCTCTTGTTCTGAACAATCTCATACGGCAGCTCATCTTCATACACAACCGTCTTGGTAACCTGTATCGGCAAAAACGGCTGCGCCTTGGAAATAATAAGCTCCTGCCCAATAAGCAGCGATTTGTCGATGCCGGGGTTTAACAGCAGCAGATCGCTTAGCGGTACATCTACCTTATCGGCTATCGACCAGGGGCTGTCGCCCTCTTCAACGGTGTAAACCTGCTGCCCCGCCACCTCTGTGGAAACCATCTGCTCCAGCTGTGTGGGATCCACTACGCTGGTTTGCGGGTAAAGCCCGGGAACCAGTTTAACATCCTGAGCAAACTCGACCGACTCGGTGGGGTCGCCGGTACGCTGGGTATCGATAAGCCCTTTCAAGGTGTTGGAAAGCGTTGTGGAATCGCTGGTAGCGCCATAGAACTGGCCGTCAATATACAAGCCTTTCGCCTCAACAATAACGCTGTTGGAGGCTTTAATAAGCTCATCACAGATATCCTCTTTCTTGGCAAACTCCGATTGATCCACGACAGTTACCTTAAAGGAGGGGATCGTGTAAATGGGCTTAGACGAAGCATCGCTGACAATACGCCCCTGCATCATCTTCTCAGCCTGCTCAAAATCGGTCTCCGACTTGATATAGCCGAGCGTTTTACCGCCGTACTCTACCTCAAGCCCGAAGGTCAGCCCTGAGAAATAGCGAATGGTAGCGATTAAAAACAGCACCCCCAGCACGGGAGCCACATAGTGTGAAATCACCACCAGGGAATGCAATAGCTGCAAGAGCCCTCGGCGCGCGCAGCCAAAAAACTCGCAAGTCGCCGCCCAGAGGCCCTTTTTTCGCTTCTCGGCAATACGGTTCTTGGAACGATTAAGCTTTCTTGCGATATTGACAAAGGGGGTAAACAGATCGTCAATAAGCTCAAGAAAATGGGCCGCAAGCCGCGCCTTGATGTTCCGGCTTCTAAAAAAGTGTACCACACGGTTATTTCTGGCGTAATACCGCACATTGCGTTTGTAGCGCTTCATGGTACGAAGAAATTGAATACCTACAAAATAGCAAATTCTATATAGTTTTGTGAACAGCTTATCGAACTCTTTATATGCTAACGATGAAAGTCCGTCTTTCCGTGCTCCTCCAAATACGCCAGACGCGCCTTTTTGAGGGTTGTCAGTGTCGTTTCTGGGTGCCACTCGCATCAACTCCTTCTTAATCCCAGCGTAATGATGAAACTTACCTTCGCTTTTTGGCATACGCCATATGCCGCAAAGCACGCTGAAACCAGAATAAAATTTTTCGTGGATACTGACTATTATACACACTGATGCTTAAATTTCAAGGCTTTGAAAGAGTAATATACAATTTGGTAATATAAAATTCACAGTTTTTAGAAGGCCCGATGCTTTGTTTTATGCTATTCTGTAAAAATTGTCAGTAAATAAAGTAAAGGGCTATTTAATTTCTATGGGCAATACTGTAAAAAAAGTCCACGGTTGTATTATTCCATTAACGCTTGGTAATTTTCATGGAAGATTTTACATAGGCCTTGCGTCCGATGCTGTGGTGAGAGCATGGCCCAAACGAGTAAACAAAGCCCCCCTGTTTCCGACAGAAAAACAGTCTCATTCACAGAATATGCTCAAATAATGTAAAATGACACAAAAGACGGGTACGCATTGTATCATAGCGTACCCGCCCCTGTTGTATCGGCCCATCGCGAACGCATGCCTCGCGCCGGCTACTATATCCTTTACAATACCTTAGAGAGGAACTCCTTCAGACGATCGTTTTTCGGCGAGCCGAAAAACTCCGCGGGGGGCGCTTCCTCCAGTACCTGTCCGTTATCCATAAACAGCACGCGGGTGGCCACCTCGCGCGCAAAGCCCATCTCGTGGGTAACCACCACCATGGTCATCCCCTCATGGGCGAGCTCCTTCATTACCTCCAGCACCTCGCCCACCATCTCGGGGTCAAGGGCGCTGGTCGGCTCGTCAAACAGCATCACGTCGGGGTTCATGGCAAGGGCACGCACAATGGCGATGCGCTGCTTCTGCCCACCCGAAAGCTGGTTGGGGTATGCCTGCGCCTTATCGGAAAGCCCGATGCGCGCAAGCAGGCGCTCCGCCTGCTCTTTCGCTTCCCCGGGGGTTTTCAGCTTAAGCTTTACGGGTGCCAGGGTAATATTCTCCAGCACCGACAGATGTGGGAAAAGGTTAAACTGTTGGAACACCATACCCATCTTCTGGCGGAGCCTGTTGATGTCGGTTTTAGGGTCGGTGATATTCTCCCCTTCAAACCACACCTCACCGCCGGTAGGGGTCTCCAAAAGGTTTAAACAGCGCAGAAAGGTACTTTTGCCCGAGCCGGAAGGCCCTACGACCACAACCTTTTCACCCTTTTCGATGGTGATGTCGATACCCTTGAGCACCTGATTGGAACCAAAGGCCTTTTGCAGGTTATTAACGGTTATCACCCTTTGCAAGCCTCCTTTCCAAGCGCTTTTGCAGTGCGGTCATGCCGACAACCATGATAAGATAGGTACCCGCCGCAATAAACAGCGGCAGGCCGTTAAAGGTTCTGCCCTTAATCAGGTCGGCCGACTTGGTGAGCTCCTGCACCCCGATATATCCGGCCACCGAGGTCTCCTTCAGCAGCACGATAAATTCGTTAAACAATGCAGGCAAGATATTTTTTACTGCCTGCGGCAGGATGATGAGTGTCATCGTCATGTTGCCGTTCAGCCCAAGGCTGCGCCCCGCCTCCGACTGTCCTTTATCCACCGAAAGGATGCCCGCACGGATGATCTCCGCCACATAGGCGCCGGAGTTAATGCCGAAAGCCAGCATGGCAATTGGAATACCGTTGCTTACCGACGCAAAAATAACGGTGTACATGATGAGTATCTGTATGAGCGTAGGGGTTCCGCGTATAACGGTAATATACAGGTCGCACAGCTTATCAAGCAGCCATAGCTTTTTATTCCCTGCGGCATAATACTTTATAATCGCAACGATAAGGCCAATCAGCGTTCCGATAGCTACAGCCACCAGCGAAATCAGAATGGTGTTACCGACGCCCTCAAGATACATCTGCCAACGGTTTTCGGCTACAACGGCATTGTATAAATCACTAAGAAATTTCTCCATAAAAACCTGTGCCTTTCCGGCTTCGCCGCGCTCTGAGCCGGGGCCATGCAAAAGCCACCGCGTAAAACAACGCGCATCCGCCTGATGATGGTGGGGTAATGTGCTAAGGGGTGTGTCGGTTATAAAACAAGCCATAGCAGGCATCACACAATGCCTGCTATGTACTTATGACTTGTTAAAACTGTCAGAAAAGGCGGTTAGGCCTGCTCCATATGATTTACAATCAGGCTGTCGATGGTGCCGTCGGCAATCAGCTTATCAATGGTCTTGTTTACGGCGTCGAGCAGGTCCTTCTGATTCTTGGCAACGGCTACGGCATAGCTTTCCTGAGTAAGCTCCTCGGGCAGCACCTCAAGTGCACCGTTAGAGTTTGCGGCAATCTTCTCGGCGGGCAGCTTATCGATAATTACAGCGTCGCATTTGCCGCTCTGCAGGGCGGAGCCGGCCTCTACGCCGCTCTTAAAGCGCAGCACCTCTTTAGCCTGTACATCGTCAGTGGCATAGAAGTCGCCGGTGGTGCCTTCCTGTACCGCGATGGTGAGGCCGTCCAGCTTATCGGAGGTAACGCCGCTACCGGCCTTGATGATTACATACTGCGAGCTTTTTACATATTCTTTCGAGAAGTCTACCTGCTCAAGTCTCTCAGGCTTAATGGTCATGCCTGCTAGGACAACGTCACCCTTGCCGGACTTTAAGGCGTCAATCAGCAGGTCAAAGTTCATGTCTACAACCTCAAGCTCTACGCCAAGGTCGTCGGCGATTGCCTGTGCAACCTCAATATCCACACCTGTGGGCTTGTTGTCCTTTATGTACTCAAAGGGAGGGAACGCCGCGTTGGTGAGCATCACCAGTTTGCCGGTCTTCTTAATCTGGTCCAGCCTATTTGCACCTGCGCAGCCCCCAAGCAGCAGGGTAAACGAAAGAACAAACGCTAAAACGAGTGCAATCTTTTTCATTTAAACTCTCTCCTCATCAAAAATTATAATCTGATTGCTATGGGTATTATTATAAACCTTTTTTCTGTGAAATCAATAGTTTCGTGATAAAATATTCATATTTTTATTATATTTATGCATCGTGTACAGGCGGGTACACCTTAACAAGAAGATTTTGCATATCTTCATAAAGGCCGCATTGTATATTTATACGTTTCTTTGTAATTTCATTCGTAAATGTCACCCTGCCGCAATGCAGCGCCTGCCGCTCGATATCGGCGAGATCGCCGCCGTACATCCTATCCCCCGCAAGCGGGTGGCCGATATGCGCCATATGCACGCGTATCTGGTGCGTGCGGCCCGTTTCGAGGGTAAGCGAAAGCAGCGTATACCCGCCCCCACGCGCAAGCACCCTGTAGTGTGTGACGGCGCGCTGCCCGTCGGGGCTGACAATACGCATCTGCCGCTCGGGCGCCAAACGCTTAATGGGCGCGTCAATGGTGCCTTCCTCGGTCTCTATCTCGCCGCAGGCTATCGCCGTATACTCTTTTTTTATCTTGCCGGAAAGCGCGTTTGCTATATGCTGGTGCTTTGCCACCACTACCAGCCCCGAGGTATCGCGGTCTAGGCGGTTGACGGCGCGAAACACCAGCGACTCTCCCCTTTGCAGGCAGCGCGCGGCAAACGCGTTAGCAAGGGTGCCCGTCTGGTGCTTTTTTGATTCATGCACCGGCATCCCGCTGGGCTTATTAAACACCACAACGTCGTCGTCCTCATAGGCAACCTCCACGGGCAGGTCGACGCTCGGGAGGGACTTCATCGTATCGTCGGGTATATTTATACATAAGCGGTCGCCGGCCCCCACCCGCGCCACCACGAACTGAGGGGTGCCGTTTATCGTCAAAAGCCCCAGTTCCTTGCGCAAGGTGGTGAGGGTACGGCTGGAATAGCCCAGCACGCCGCGCAGGTAATCACAGGCGCGGATATTGTGGTAGCCCTCCTGCACGATGTATTCGATGGTACGCACCTGTGATTCCTCCCCATCTTAGTGTTGGCACAAAAAGTGCATGAGCCTGCAAAAACTTCTGTCAGGCTCATGCACCATATTGATTTACACGGACGAACCTATTTTACCTCTACGGTCCAGCCAAACGGATCGGCAAGCTTGCCCCACTGGATGCCGGTGAGGGTATCGTACAGCTTCTGCGAAACAGCGCCGATCTTGCCGTCGTTGATGATCATAATCTTGTCGTTGTATTTTAAATGACCGACGGGAGAGATGACCGCCGCGGTGCCGGAACCGAACACCTCTTTGAGCTCGCCCTTTGCATGCGCCTCGGCGATCTCATCAACCGAGATGCGGCGCTCGGAAACCTTCATGCCCCAAGACCTTGCAATCTCCAGCACCGACATGCGCGTAATGCCCGGCAGGATGCTGCCGTTAAGCATGGGGGTAACCAGCTCATCGCCGATGACAAAGAAGATGTTCATGGCACCTACTTCTTCGATATACTTGCGCTCGATGCCGTCCAGCCACAGCACCTGAGAATACTTCTGCTCCTCCGCCTCGGCCTGCCCCTTGAGGGAGGCCGCGTAGTTACCCGCTGTCTTGGCAAAGCCGATGCCGCCCTTTACGGCTCTGACGTAGGTCGACTCCACATAGATGTCGATGGGGTTTAAGCCGCCCGGATAGTATGCGCCGACCGGGGAAAGGATGATGATAAACATGTACTGGTGCGCGGGGTGCACGCCGAGGTGCGGGTCTATCGATATAATAAAGGGACGGATGTATAGCGAGGTACCCTCGGCGGTAGGAATCCAGTCCTTTTCAATCTTCAGCAATTCTATGAGCGCTTCCAGCGCAAAGGCCTCGTCAATCTTCGGGATAACCATGCGCTCGTTGGAGAGGTTTAGGCGTTTAAAGTTCTGGTCTGGGCGAAACAGCTGAATTTTGCCGTCGGCGGTTTTATAGGCCTTTAACCCCTCAAAAACCTCCTGCCCGTAATGCAGACACATGGCGGAAGGGTCCAGCGCAATGGGTGCGTAGGGGACTATGCGCGCGTCGTGCCAGCCTTTACCCGTTTCGTAGTTCATGATGAACATGTGGTCTGTAAAGTACTTTCCGAAGCTAAGCTTGGACTGATCCTGCGGCTTCTCCTTCAGGGTCTTTGCAAGGCTTACCTCTATTTTGGACATGCAAACTCCTTCTTCCCGATATGTGCTTTTTAAATCCGTCGTTAAAAAGCCCCATGTCTTATATATATTTATTAAATTATAGCAGAACTCTACCATATTTTCAACGCAGGCTTTTTCACATTCGACAAAACCTGTGCACATCCTACAGTTTATGCGGTAGAGCGCACGTAATAATTGACAACCGTATTAAAATATAGTATGATAAAGTGGCTGTAATTGGTTATATTTGCTAAAGATTGTTTTTGCATACCTGCACGCCGCCCAAGGGAGTAAATGCTTTTTATCACAACCGGGGTTTTCCCCGGTAAAGCGTTATGCCGCGGCATTCTGCGGGGAGGTGCTGTTTTACGAAAAAGTATGGCTGGTTGATGCTGTTTTTAATCTCTATATTATCGGTTACCCTCTTTGCCGTGTGGCTGTCGAACCGTGATACGGCCACGACAATGCAGCAGCAGGAGACGGCTTTGTCTGCCCCGGTGGAGCTTGTTTTTATGAACAGCTGGGGCGGCGTAGATGGAAAAGCCAACGCGCTCCAACAGCTTTTAAATGAGTTTATGAGACAAAACCCCGATATCGTCGTTAAAAACGAGGCGATTTACGGCGACGAGTTTCTGCCCACCATCAAAACAAGGTTTGCGCTCGGTAACGAGCCGGATGTTTTCGGGCTGTGGCCCGGTTCGGATATCCGTAGCCTTATCGCAGCGGGCAAGGTGGCGGACTTAACGTCTTTGCTGGATACCTCCCCCTCTTTAAAGAGGTCCTTCAACCAAAGGATGTGGCAGTACGTGACGGCAGACGGCCGCATCTACGGGCTGCCGGTGGAGGTTATCTTTGAGGCGCTCTTTTATAATACGGGGATGTTTAGTTACTACGATATTAAAGTACCCACGACCTATGATGAGTTGTTGACGGCGGTAAAGGCCTTTCGCGCCCACGGCATCGTGCCCATCGCATACAACAGCGAGGCGGAGGGCAGCTACCTGTATCAGAACCTCGTGATGATGCTGGGCGGCAAGCTGGGCGTCGAGCACCCGTTCACCGACGGGAAGGTAAGCCCCTGTTATATCGACGCCATGTATAAGATGCGGGAGCTTTACGACCTCGGCGCCTTCCCGCAGGATTACCTGTCACTGACCAGCGAGGAGCGCAACAACCTGTTCATCAACAAAAACGCCGCGATGATTGTGCAGGGCTCCTGGTTTATCAGCAACTTTGTTTCCGATTCCACGGTGGATATGACCACCTTCCCAATACTTACGGGCGAAGACCCCGAGCGCCCCAGCATCGTGTACGGCATGGGCTGCGGCATCTTCTCGGCGAGCAAAAAGGCCATGGATGACAGTAAAAAGCAGGACGCGGCGCTGAGGCTTCTGCTCTTTCTCGCTTCCAAAGAAACGGCGGCAACCCTGGCGAAGGATACCGGGATGATCAGCAATGTGGACATCGCGAGTTACCACGTAGCCTACAATCAGCTCACCCAAAAAGGGCTTTCGTACATCCTGTCTTCCAGGGCGCTCATCGGCCCGCCGGACAGCTTTATCTCCCGCTCGGTCTGGGAGAGCGTCATCATCGAGCAGTTCCCTTATATGCTCGAGAAAAAGATAAGCCCGGAGGAACTTTGGCAAACAGCCATCGCAAGCGGCGCTCAGGAGCAGCTTCCTCAGCCGAAGCCACCTGCGGTGCAGTATAAAAAAGACAACTGAAAGGCTGGCGGTCGCTATGGCAAGTTTACCCCATGCACTGCACGCCGCCGCAGACGCGGTAAAAAAGCCGCTGCGCGCGCTGCGCAGGCTTTATTCAAACCTGCCCATCGCAGTAAAGCTGGTGATGGTGCTCAATATCATCATCCTCATCCCGCTTATTACCATCAGCTATATCAGCTACAACAACACCGAGGAGGCGCTTAAAACCAAGTCGGTACAGTACTCGCAGGATATCCTGCAGATGGCGCAGCTTCGCTTAAACGATTGCTTGTCCAATATGGTGGATATCTCCAACGACCTGCTTTCGGATGAGCGGATATATAAAACCATCGACACCCTGAGCGGTAGCGGTGATTGGCTTGCGTATTACGAAAATGAGCTGCGGATCGGCAGCATCATCAAAAACATGATTGCTACCCGCGACGGTACGCAGGCCATCGGGATATTCCCCTTGGGCGGCTATGAGTTTACCGCAAATGACAACAGCGGGCGGGAAAACCTCAAAACCATCTTCAGCGATGACCCCCTGCTCTACCAGAAGGTATGCGGCCGGGCACGCGCGATGGGCGGCTCGCCCACCTGGGTGCTGGACGCGCAGGACGGCAATGTCAGGCGTATCTTCTTAGCACGCACCATGTATAACCACGACACCTACCTTGAAACCGGCGTGCTGGTGATACTGGTAAACCCCGATTATCTGGGCGTTGCGTTTGACGGCTTGGCGAGCAGCGATGTACAGAATATCGAGCTGGTGTCGGACAACAACATCGTACTCGGGAAGCTCGAAGCGCCCGTGAACACGCGTCCAGCCTACGGGCAGATGCGTGGGCGCGGCTGGTATGTGGACGACGAGCAGCGGCGGCTGATCTCCTATGTCACCACCGAGGGCCTCGGGTGGCAGGTGGTTTCGTACATATCGCTTGGGAGCCTTTACGCCGATGTATACCAGATACGGCGCACGATTGTTATTGCTTGTGTTATCGCCGTTGTGGTGATGTCGCTGATTGGGCTGCTCATGTCGGTGGATATTCTGTCGCCGATCAGCAGGCTGGTATCGGGCATGGAGCGGCTGCAGCGCGGTGAGAACGATGTGGTGATCACGCTTGACCGCAAGGACGAAATCGGCTTTATGGGCGACGCGTTCAACCGCATGGTAACCGAGATCTCGGCGCTGGAAAAATGGGTGTACCGCGAACAGCTCACGCGCAAGGAGGCCGAGCTGAAGGCATTGCAGTCGCAGATCAACCCGCATTTTCTGTTTAACACGTTGGAAACCGTCAACTGGATGGCGATACTCAACGACGTACCCGAGATCAGCAAAACCATCACGGCGCTTTCCTCGCTCATGGAGGCAAGCATCATGCGCGGCGACGTGTATATCCCCCTCGGCGAGGAGCTTACCTACATCGATAACTTCATCTACATCCTCACCAAGCGCTTTGAGGACAGGCTTGTGGTGATTAAGCAGGTAAACCCCGCCGCACTGCAGGTAATCGTGCCGAAGCTGCTGGTGCAGCCACTGGTGGAGAACGCTGTTTACCACGGCATTGAGAATAACCGCGGCAAAGGCCGTATTCTCATCAGCGCACAGATGGACGATACCGCACTTAAGATTGCCGTGGAGGACAACGGCGCTGGCATCGGCGAAGAAGAGCTTGCAGAGATTAACGCGCAGCTTGCGGAGGACGACAACACCTATTTTCAGCCGGAAAACAAGCCTCGGCGCAAGGGTGTGGGCTTAAACAACGTCAACCGCCGAATCAAACTATATTACGGCCCGGAATACGGGCTGAGGATAGAGAGCAAAAAAGGTGAATACACGCGCATTCTTGTAAGAATTCCGCTCACGGGCCCCGAACGTCGTCCGGCGGCCGCGCGGGAACAGATAAACCCTGAAACGGCAGCCAGCCGATGAAAGGACTTTGGGAATGTTCAACATCATGATTATTGACGATGAACCGATTATTCGCAAGGGGATCAAGAGCGCCATCAACTGGGAAGAGCTTGGCTGCACGGTCTGCGCCGAGGCGGAGGACGGGCAGCAGGGGCGCGAGCTGATTGAGCGCTTTTTGCCGGACATCATCATCACCGACATCAAGATGCCCGAGGTGGACGGCCTGACCATGATACGGGATATCAAATCGCTTGTACCAAACAGCAAGGTTATTATCCTTACCGGCTACCGCGATTTTGATTACGCCTATCAGGCCATCAAGCTCGGTGCCTTTGACTTTTTGCTCAAGCCCACAAAGCTTGAGCAGCTGCACGACGTCGTGCGGCGCGCAACAGAGGACTTAAAGTCTCAAAAGCAAGCGGACCCGGAAACCGAACGGCTGAAAAGGCTCTACGAAAAGAACCTGCCGCTCATCCGTGAAAAGCTGTTGTACAACCTGCTTACCGGCGTTACGGCGAACACCGAGAGCATCGCCGAGGAAGCGCGCAGCCTCGGCATTAGCGTTGAACGCTTTTTGCTTGTAATGGTGGAAAACGATGTATCCGCCGACGCGCAGGAGGATAACCCCTGCGGCGCGCTTTACCAGTTCGGCATTACCAGTACCTTTGAGGAGACCTTTTCGGAGCACTTCGCGGTGCAGGCGGTTTCGTTCAACAGCAGGCGCACCGCCTTTGTGCTGACACCGGCGTCTCCGGTTGCCGAGGAGATTACCGCGAACTGCTGCGGAAACCTGCAGAAGATGATACAGAGCTGCTTCGGCTTTGTGGTGTCGGTTGCGGTATCGGGCGAAGGGAAGAGCTTTGCCGACCTGCCTGTGAAGTTTCGTGAGTGCTGCGAGGCGCTAAAGCAAAAGTTTTATCTTGGCGGGCATTCCGTCATTTTTTATGACCGCATCGGCGCACAGGCCAAGCTGGACGATACAGCCCTTTACGCCAGCCGCAACCGCCTGTTTGAACTGGTGAAGGCGGGCGATGCCGATGGGGTTTCGCAGTGCGCGGGCGAACTGCTCACCTGCCTTACCGCCATGGGCATTACCGATACGGAGTATATCCGGCGCTTTTATTTCGACACCATCACGGTCATCAACACCATCCGCACCTCCGCGCTGATATCCGATGACGCCCTCACCCCCCAAAACGCGGGCGAGGGCAACCTCTACAGCATGATAGAGCGGTGCGACAATGCGGCGGACCTAAACGGCCTGCTCGAGAGCATCGCGCGGCGCGCCGCCGCCAAGATAGGCGACTATAACGGCGGCAGCATGAAGCTTTTGTTGCGCAAGGCGGTGGATTATTTAAACAAGCACTACTGTGACCAGATCACCCTGCAGCAGATGGCGGACGAGATTTTTGTAAGCCCTTCTTACATTAGCCGCATGTTCAAAAAAGAGCTGGGCGTAAACTTTGTGGACTACTTAAACGAGATACGCATCAGCCGTGCGAAGGACCTTTTGGGGGACATCAACTACAAAACCTACGAGGTCGCCGACAGCGTGGGCATCCCCAACCCGCATTACTTCTCCAAGCTGTTCAGGCGCTATGTGGGTATGACCCCCTCGGAGTACAAAGAGCTGATAAGCCGCACGGGGTACGCCCAGTAAGCGTAAGACTTTATACAGCCATGACTAAAGCCCATCCGTACCCGATGGATACGGATGGGCTTGTTGTATGTCTATAGGGTGTAACCGACCGCGCAGCTGTGGCAGCAGTAGTGTTCATCAATGATAAACCGCACCTGTTCGCCCGCAAAATCCTGCTCCAAGCGGCTCGGCAGCGGCCTAATACACCGGTCGTGGCAGATAGAAAAGGCCTGCTCGGCGGTACTGTAATCAATCCTCCCTCGGGGGAAGAAATCATACTCCACCCCGTAGGGCTTATTATAGTAGTTATCCCACACCTCTATGTGGCTGTAAGGGTAGATTAGAAGGTCGCCGTGTTTTTGCGCCTCAGGTAAACTGCATCTGTGAAGAAAAAGTCTGCCGTCTATCACATAAAACAGCCCGACATACCGCACTTTGCTCACCTTGCTGTCTAAAATTCTGAACAAGAAGCTGAACATACAAGAGAATGTCGTAGTCTTTTACATCGACGCAAAGCAGCGACTAATGTTAATGTTATAAATACTATGTTATAACCCGCCTGTCCGATTGATTTTTATTGTACCATAAAATAGGCGGCCTTTCAATCTGCTCCAGAAATGAAATAGGACGAATTTACGAAGGGCCGTCGCCTGTAGAGCATCGCATTCTTTAACCAAGCACTTCTTTATTTGTACTTATCCGCCCGGTCAAATCTCATATCCGTCTGCACGCCTCCTATGAATGCCCGAATCTTTATTGTCTTTTTCAAGGATACCGTATCTCCGGCCCACAGGAACTGCCGGCTACAGAAGGAATCTCCTATAAAAAAAGGAATCAGCAAGCTGATTCCTTTTAAAAATGATATTATGTATGCTACTGAAAAACCCGCGCAAATCTTACCAGATACCCTGAGCAAGCATAGCGTTTGCTACCTTCTCAAAGCCTGCGATATTGGCGCCAACTACATAGTTACCTTCCGCATGGTATTTCTTGGAGGCACCGTCAATGCTGTGGAAAATGTTAACCATGATTTGCTTTAGCTTCGCATCAACCTCTTCAAAAGTCCAGCTTAATCTTTCGCTGTTCTGGGTCATTTCTAACGCAGAAGTGGCAACGCCGCCAGCATTTGCAGCCTTACCGGGTGCAAATAATACCTTATTAGCTAATAGATATTGGGTAGCCTCCAATGTTGTAGGCATGTTAGCGCCTTCAGCTACTGCGAAGCAACCGTTTGCAACAAGAGCCTTTGCGTCATCAATGAGAAGCTCGTTCTGCGTAGCGCAAGGAAGAGCAATATCACATTTAACGCTCCATACCCCTCTGCCCTCGTGGTATTCGGAACCGGGTCTGAATTTCTTATATTCAGTTAATCTTGCCCTCTGAACCTCTTTAATCTGCTGAAGAGCAGCAACATCAATGCCTTCCGGATCATATACCCAGCCGTTAGAATCACTACATGTTACACATTTAGCGCCTAACTGATGAGCCTTCTGAATAGCATAGATGGCAACATTACCGGAACCAGATACCGTACAGATCTTGCCTTTGATATCCTTTCCATTGCACTTGAGCATCTCTTCAACTAAATATAACAAACCATAGCCTGTAGCTTCTGTTCTTGCCAGAGAACCGCCGAAGGATAATCCTTTGCCCGTTAACACGCCTTCGTAAGAACCGGTGATTTTCTTGAACTGGCCATACATATAACCAATTTCTCTGCCGCCTGTACCGATATCGCCGGCAGGAACGTCAACGTCAGCCCCGATATACTTGTATAACTCTGTGATAAAGCTTGTGCAAAATGCTAATACTTCCCTGTCCGACTTACCCTTAGGGTCAAAGTCAGAACCACCTTTACCACCACCGATGGGAAGGCCTGTTAAGGAGTTCTTAAAGATCTGTTCGAAGCCCAGGAATTTGATAATACCAATGTTTACAGAAGGGTGCAAACGTAAACCGCCCTTGTACGGCCCGATGGAATTGTTGAATTGTACGCGGTAACCTGTGTTCACCTGTACTTTTCCATTATCATCAACCCACGGTACTCTGAACTTAATTTGTCTGTCAGGCTCGACAAGTCTCTCAAGCAGCCCCTCCCTTCTGTATTTTTCTTCGTTTGCATCAACGACTGCTCTTAAGGACTCTAATACTTCCTTAACAGCTTGATGAAACTCCGGTTCCGCTGGGTTTTTCTTAACAACCCGCTCGATAACCTCATCGATGTAGCTCATATTTCCCAATCTCCTTTTGGTTAAAATAAACTTGCAAAAAAGCGAAAAATTGATGAGATTTTTCATATTGCAATTCTATTTTAACACTTTAATAAAATGATGTAATAATATTTTAGTGCATCTTGGCGAACAATGCAAGCGAGTATTTATATTTTTCTTTTGAATATTATGCATAAAAGAAAATAGCGGCAGGATCTTCCTGCCGCTTCGTTATTCTATTTTATTAATTCGTTAGGGCGGATGGCCGAATTAAGCTGCCTATCCTTCTCCGGCGAGGCCCGAAACACAACGGTCTTTCCGAAGGCCCTTTAAATTCGCGAGTTTGTGTGGAAACGAGACTTACTCCCACTCAATCGTCGCCGGGGGCTTTGAGGTGATGTCGTACACGATACGGTTGATGCTGAGCACCTCGTTGATGATGCGGCCCGAGATCTTTTCCAGCACATCAAAGGGGATCCTCGCCCAGTCGGCTGTCATAAAGTCGCTGGTGGTTACGCCGCGCAAGGCGAGCGTATAGTCGTAGGTGCGGCCGTCGCCCATCACGCCCACTGAGCGCATGGAGGTAAGCACCGCGAAATACTGGTGGATGTCGCGGTTAAGCCCCGCCTTGGCAATCTCGTCGCGGAAGATATAGTCGGCTTCGCGCAGGATGTCGAGCTTCTCTTTGGTGATCTCGCCGATCACGCGGATGGCGAGGCCGGGGCCAGGGAACGGCTGGCGCCAAACGAGCGTATCGGGCAGGCCGAGCTCGGTGCCCAGCGCACGGACTTCGTCCTTGAACAGCATGCGCAGTGGCTCAACGATCTCTTTAAAATCCACGAAATCGGGCAGGCCGCCCACGTTGTGGTGGCTCTTGATCACAGCGGCATCCCCGAGGCCGGACTCGATAACGTCGGGGTAGATGGTGCCCTGCGCCAGAAAATCCACCTTGCCGATCTTCTTGGCCTCATCCTCAAACACGCGGATAAACTCTTCGCCGATAATCTTGCGCTTGGTCTCGGGGTCGCTGATACCCGCAAGCCGCGCTAAAAACCGCGTTTCGGCGTTTACGCGCACAAAGTTGATCTCTTTGCCGCCGAAAACCGCCTCGATCTCGTCGCCCTCGTTCTTGCGCATCAGGCCGTGGTCCACAAAGATGCAGGTAAGGTTCTTGCCCGCCGCCCTGGAGAGCAGCGCCGCGGCCACCGAGCTGTCTACTCCGCCCGAAAGCGCCAGCAGCACCTTGCCGCCCGCAAGCTTCTGCTTAAGGGCTTCAATGGTGGTCTTCGCGTAGTTTTCCATCGACCAGTCGCCGGTACAGCCGCATACACGGTATAAAAAGTTGTGCAGTATCTCGCTGCCATGCTCCGAGTGGTTTACCTCGGGGTGCAGCTGTATGCCGTAGAACCGCTTGGCGGGGTTTTCCATCGCCGCCACCGGGCAGCCCGCCGACGCGGCAATGGCACGAAAGCCCTCGGGTAGCTTGGCCACTTGATCGGTATGGCTCATCCACGAGACCGCCTTCTCGGGCAGCCCTTTAAACAAGAGGCTCGTCGTATCGTAGTTTATCTCGGTTTTACCGTACTCACGCGTGTTGCCCGGCTCTACCCTACCGCCGAGCTGGTAAGCCATCAGCTGAATACCGTAGCAGATACCTAAGATGGGGACACCGAGCTTGTAGATCTCATCGGAGCAATGGGGCGATTCTTCAAGGTAAGCGCTGTTGGGGCCGCCGGTGAAGATGATGCCCGCGGGGTTTAACGCCTTAATCTCCTCGATGGGCGTCTTATAGGAGCGCACCTCGCAGTACACGCCGCATTCACGCACACGCCGGGCGATAAGCTGGTTGTACTGCCCGCCGAAATCCAAAACCAATACTAACTGATGTGCCATGCTACCTATCCCTCTGTTATTCTAAAGTTTTTTGCTTAAACTTTGCGGTTTGGGGTTGCTTCTAGGGGATGAACATATTTTAACGATACTATCATTGTGCCATTTCTGCTTAAAAAATGCAAGGGCAGACGCTAATGAAATGAATTTTTATGGATAAGTTAGAAAGAGCGTGACATATCGGGTGCATAACTGTCAAAAATAGTGAGGTACACCCACCTTGAAAGGAAGTATGAACGTTTTATGCGCACCTGTAGAATAATTGCGGCCCTCTTTGCCGCCCTGCTGCTTTTTACCGTTTCTGCGGCGGCGCTTACCACTCAAAACAAACTAAACTTTGCCCCCCTTGTAAACGACAAGCAATGCACTACCCTAAAAAACATCGCCATATGGGGGTATATCGAGCAGTACGACCCCAACGGCGATAAAACCGAGCTGAGCATCGTCAAAAATCCCGAGAAGGCCAGCGTGGCCCTGTACGGCAGCACCTTCGTCTATAAACCCTACCCCAACGTAACGGGCGGCGACAGCTTTACGGTGGTTGCAAAAGACAGTGCTGGCAACCTTTCGGGCAATGCGACGGTGACGGTATCGATTGAGGAAAACCAGTGGGACGCGGGCTTTAACGATATGAAGAACAACCCCGCGCACTACAGCGCCATCATGCTCGCCAAAAATAATATCGTCAGCGGCGAGCGCATCGGTACGGCGGACTTTTTTAAGCCCAAGGCTCTGGTGACAAGCGGTGATTTTCTGGTGATGCTGCTGGCCGCCGCGGGCACCGATGAAGACCTCGCCCCCTGCGTAAGCACCGACGTAGAGAACGACGGTGATATCCTGCTATGGCTCAAGCCCTATGTGCATTACGCGAGGCAGCGCGGGTTTATCAGCGGTAAAAGCTTTTTGGCGGACGAGGTGATGACCAACAGCGAAGCGGTTTCGCTTACGGCAAAGGCCGCCGGGATGAAGGATGTGTACACCCAGCCGATGTATATCAAGGATGTGGGCGACATCCCCGCACAGCACCTGCAAAGCTATATCAACCTCTCCGCCTACGGGATGCTGAGCCTCTACGACGGCTACGCGCGCCCCAACGAGCCCCTCACGCGCGCGGACGCGGCGGATTTATTGTGGCAGCTTTTCAGCTACCGGCAGCGTTCACAACAATAGAATTTAACTATATGTTTACAGCCCCTCGTTTGTGCAAAGGAGCACAAACGAGGGGCTGTTCTATGCCCGCAGTAAAATTGCAGTGCACATTTTTGTTGCACAATCTTGCGCTTGAAAGCAAATAAGATTGTGAACCATTGCGCAATTTCGTTTATTTTTTATCGGCGCGCGGCATGGTAGGATAGGCCTGTGATAAAAAGGATGCTCTTGGGCGGCTAAGGCTGTTGTAACCCGGCGGCCATAGCCAGCAAGCCAGTAACAGCGACCAAAAACGAAAGGAGAAATCTATAGTGAAGGCGACAGCCGAGGAAACGCGGCAGGTGCAAAAAGCGCCTACCAGCACTGGCCCCGGCAACAAATTCTCAAAGAACTTTAAAAACAATCTACCGTTCTTTCTGATGTTGCTGCCAGGAATTATTGTACTGATCATCAACAACTATATCCCGATGATTGGCGTGGTATTGCCCTTTAAGAAATACCGCTACGACCATGGCTTTTTCTCAAGTATCATCAACAGCGATTGGGTGGGGTTTGACAACTTTAAGTTTTTATTCTCCGCCCCCAATATTGTAGAGGCAACAAGGAACACCATTGTTTATAACCTCGTTTTTATTGCGCTGCAGATTATTATTCCTGTATTAATCGCCATCGCGCTTACCGAGTTATTGAACAAGCGCCTTTCAAGAATATACCAAAGCGCGCTTTTCCTCCCGTATTTCCTTTCCTGGATCATTGTAAGCTACCTCGCGTACTCACTCTTAAGCTTTGATAACGGCGTGTTCAACGGTTTATTAAAAGCAATGGGGCTTGCAAAGGTGAACTGGTACTTCGAGGTAAAGGCTTGGCCAGTTATCATCGTCTTGTTCCAGCTTTGGAAGTACTGCGGGTATAACATTGTTATCTATATCGCCACCATTTCAGGCATCAGCGACGACTATTATGAGGCCGCTACACTTGATGGCGCCAGCAAATTCCAGCAGGCCCGTTACATAACGCTGCCCATGCTCAAGACGGTAATTATTATTACCACGCTGCTTGCGGTGGGTAAGATCTTTAACTCCGATTTCGGCCTTTTCTATAATGTTCCGCGTGATACGGGCGCGCTCTATTCCGTTACGAACGTTATCGATACCTTGGTTTACTTGTCACTCAAAAACTCCAACAACGTCGGCATGACCGCGGCGGCCAGCCTGTATCAGGCGGTTGTGGGCTGCATTACGGTATTCACCGCCAACGCCGTTGTGAGGAAGATTGACAAAGACCAAGCGCTGTTTTAACGGAAGGGGGCATAGGTGTGAAACGCAAACGTATTGGGGGAAATAGAATATCCCTTCCCACCAACATTATTTTAAATATATGCTTTTGTATTCTGTTAATCGTTTGTCTGGCGCCTTTACTGCTGGTCGTGATGATTTCGATTACGGATGAGAAAACCATACTGCTTAACGGCTACAGCTTTTTACCTGAGAAATTCAGCTTTAAGGGCTATAACTTCTTGTTAAAGGGCGGGAGCCTGATCTTAAACGCCTACGGGGTATCCATCTTCGTTGCGATAGTCGGTACGATTTTAAGCCTGCTTACCATTACCCTGTATGCCTACCCGCTGTCGCGTAGCAATTTTAAATATAAAGGATTCTTTTCGTTCCTTGCGTATTTCACCATGATCTTCGGCGGCGGTCTGGTTCCATGGGTAATGGTTTATAACCAGCTTGTGAAGATAGCCGACAGCGTCTGGGTGCTCATCTTCCCCATGCTCATGAACGCGTGGTATGTGATCATCATGCGCACCTTCATGAAAACCACCGTACCCGAGGCGGTTATCGAATCGGCAAAGATTGACGGAGCGGGGGAATTCAGAACCCTGTTTGCGATTGTACTGCCGCTGTGCAAAGCGGGCCTTGCAACCATCGGCCTGTTCTGCCTACTGGGTTACTGGAACGACTGGTATCTGCCCTTGTTATTTATTACCGATAAAAAGGTTTACAATATCCAGTTTTTGATGTACCAGACACTTTCGAACATCCAGTTCTTAAGCACGACCACCATCGGCAACGCCTCGGATATCGCGGCTTCATTGCCCAGCGAGAGCGCCCGTATGGCCGTTGCGGTATTGTCTATAGGGCCGATCATTTTTGCCTACCCCTTCTTCCAAGGCTATTTTGTCAAAGGCCTTACGGTAGGCGCTGTAAAAGGATGAAACCGGGTTTTCCGGCTTCAGATAAAATTTTAGCAGGAGGTTATAAAATGCTAAAAGCAAAGAAGATTTTTAGTGTAATCCTAGCTTTATGTCTTGCGGCAACCGTTTTATTCACCGGCTGCTCCACCGCGCCGGCCGCGGCTCCCAGCGGTGCTGAGTCTGCTACCACAGACAGTTCGGCTCCTGCCGAGAGTGCTCCCAGCGGCGAAACTGTGAACCTTAATGTATGGATTTCCGGTACCCCTCAAGATCAATCCGACCGCGTTGAGCAGGCTCTGAACGCCTACCTGAAAGATACCCTTAAGACCAACATTCAGGTAAATATCGAAGAGCTCGGCTGGAATGACGACTACACCAAGAAGATAAACAACGCACTTGCTACCGGACAAGATTTTGACCTTGTATTTACCGCCAACTGGTGCGCAAACGTTCAGCAGAACGCAATGGACGGCTATTTCCTTCCCCTCTCGAACTATCTGGCACAGTACCCCGATGTCGTAAAGATTCTGGGACAGGACTTCATTGACAGCGCCAAGATTAACGGCGAGGTTTACGCCCTGCCCTGCAACAAAGAGCACTTCCATTCCTGGGGCATGCTGCTCAGAAAAGACCTTGTAGAAAAATACAAGATCGATCTGACCAAGATCAAGACCATGAAGGATCTTGAGCCTTACTTTGATCAGGTTCTCGCGGGCGAACCCGGCGTTACACCTGTTGCAATGCAGGGTATGGATGTTCCGCAATGGAAGATTCTTGACTGGGACAATGTAAGTGATGACGATGTTCCCGGTGCTATGTATCCTTCCACCGATAACAGCAAGACCAAGATCATCAACCAGTTCACCGCTCCCGAAAGCGTTGCGGTTTACAAAGAGATGAAAGACTACCTCGCGAAGGGTTACATCAGTTCCGATGCCTCTACCGCAGCCGCCGTATCCGACCTTTTGAAAACCGGTAAGTTCTTTGGCGCGGTACAGTCCTTAAAGCCCGGCAAGGACGGCGAGATGACCGCTTCCACCGGTATCGAGTATGTACAGGTTGATATGACCCCCTCTTACTGCACCAACCGTGAGACCACCGGTGCTATGATGGCAATCACCAAGCAGAGCAAACACCCCGATGAGGCCATGAAGTTCCTCTCGCTGCTTTACACCGACCCGAATGTTGTGAACTACATTATCTTCGGTGAAAAGGATAAAGACTACACTGTAAACGCTGACGGCACCATCTCCCTCGTTGAAGGCTCCGGTTATGCTTCCGGCAATGCATGGAGACTGGGCAACCAGCTTGCTAACCTCCGCTTCAGCTTTGAGAGCCCCGACAAGTACCAGAAATGGGATGAGCTCAACAAATCTGCTCCCGCGCTCTACAGCTTAGGCTTTATGCTCAACAAGTCCGACGCCGACCTCCAGACCCTTATCGCAAACACCAGAGCGGTTACACAGGAGTACTACAAGACGCTGCTCAGCGGCCAGGCTCCCGATGTAGACAAGATGGTTGCCGAGATGGATGCGAAGTATAAGGCTGCAGGTGTTGACCAGCTGCTTACCGAGATGCAGAAGCAGTTCGACGCTTGGGCTGCCACCAAGAAATAAGCGATTACTTAACTAGCGGGTTACATTTTTTATAGATTTTTTCTTCTTCGAGGCAAACGCCGCCACGGGCAACCGTGACGGCGTTTGTCTTTATCTTTAAAAAAATCTTATGCATTCAGGTAGGTGCCCAGCAGCTCACTCACCTTGGCACCGTCGGCTTTGCCCTTTACAAGCGGCATCAGCTCGCGCATGATAACGCCCTTATCCTTGGGGGCGGGAGCAGTAATGCCCAGCTTCGCGAGCACGCCCTCGATGGCTACGCGTATGGCCTGCCCATCCATCTGCTCGGGCAGATAGGCGCTCAGCACCTTGATTTTAAAGGCGCACTCGTCGATAATGTCGGTTCTGTCCTTGGGCGCCGACTCCATCGTTTCCTTGGCCTGCTTAAGTTCCCTGGCTACAATCGCAAGCTCTTCCTCCGCGGTTAAATCCGCACGTTTTTTGATTACACCGTCCTTGAGCGCGGAAAGCAGGCTGGAAAGCACGTCCTTAAGCTGTGTATCCTTCTCCTTCATCGCCGCCATCATGCGGGCTCTAACCGTATCCACCATCGGCATGGTTCATCACTCCATCTTTTTTATACTGTTCATATTTAGCTGAACTCTCTGGTATCCATCTTACTACAAACTAAAGGGCGATACAACCCAGAATCTTCTGCACAAAAAGCTAAAACACAGGTTTCCAGCGTTTAACATGCATGTCTTAAAAAAACAGTAATATACTGTTATGAAAGGACTGGTGATCATGAACAATCATTATCCGTTTGAGCTGGTACCCCTGCCCTATGATTACGACGCGCTGGAACCTTATATTGATACGGAAACGATGGAGTTTCACCACGATAAGCACTTGAAGACCTATGTGGATAACCTAAACGCCGCGCTTGCAACCTGCCCCACCTTGCAGAACATGTCGCTGGAAGCGCTTATCTCGTGCAGCGACCGGCTGCCCGACGGGATTCGTGAAAAGATTAAGAACAACGCCGGCGGGGTGTACAACCACAACCTGTTTTTCAGCTTGATGGCGCCTCCGACAAAGCAGCCGCTCTCCGGCAGCCTGATGGATGCCATTGTGCGCAGCTTCGGATCCTTTGAGGAATTCAAAAGCCGCTTTAAGGCAAGTGCGCTTGCCCGCTTCGGCTCGGGCTACGCCTGGCTCGCCGCACGCCCAAGCGGTAGGCTGACCATCGTAAGCACCGCCAATCAGGATGTCGTCACCGTTTTAGGATTATGCCCCATCCTGCTGGTGGACGTTTGGGAGCACGCTTACTACTTAAAATACCAAAACCGCCGCGCAGAGTACCTCGACAACTGGTTTAATGTGGTCAACTGGCCCATGGCGCAGCAGAATTACATAGCGTGTACCGGCAAAAACTATGGTTGACAATAAGGTAAAGCTATTGTAGGCTAAAGCCAAGGATTTTATGGCCGCCCTTATAAGGCGGCAGAAAAGGACGGATAATATGGAGTTTTTATATGAAGATAACCGCATCTATTTAAACGATGAGAGCGGCAGGATGATTGCGGAGGTCACCTTCCCCGCCGTTTCTGCAAACGTTGTGAATATCAACCACACCTTTGTGGATGATTCCCTGCGCGGCAAGGGCATTGCAGGCATGCTGTTAAAGGCCTGCGCCGATAAGCTGAGAAGCGAGGGCAAGCGCGCTTTCCCCAGCTGCTCCTACGCCGTAGGCTGGTTTGAGAAGAACAAGGAGTACAGCGACGTGTACACCGCAAGTGTTGAATAAAGGATAAAGTGCAGCGGCAGGGCAACGGGTTTGCTTCTGCCGCTTTGTTTTACTTCACATATTCAGTCTGAGGGCGGGAAGGTAACGGTAAACAGTAACCAAAATGGGGGCTTGGCCGTTATCCTATGATGATCTGCCCGACTTTCCTCTTCACCCATTGTATTAAAAATTGATGTTGTCCGGGTCTGGGCCGATGCGCCCGATTCCCTTGAGGGCATCGAGTTTATCCATATCCTCTTTCTGTAGCTCAAACCCGAATACATCGGCGTTTTGCAGGATATGCTCTTTGCCCGACGCCTTGGGCAGCGGGATGATTCCCTTCTGTACAAACCAGCGTACGGCTATCTGCGAAACCGACCTGCCATACTTCTCGGCAAGCTCGCGCACAAGCGGCAGCTGAAAGATGCGTCCCTGCATCAGCGGGCTCCACGCCTCGATAAGGATGTTGCTGTTTTTGCAGAACTCCACGACCTCCTGCTGGGTGTACTCGGGGTGCAGCTCGATCTGGTTAACCATGGGCTTTACCTCGCTGCCCTCCAGGATCTCCTGAAGGTGGTGCACCATAAAGTTGCTCACCCCGATGGCCTTTACCCTGCCCTCGCGGTACAGCTTTTCAAACGCCCGCCACGTTTCGCGGTTCAGCTGGATATAATCGGTCTTTTGGTTGACGGGTACCGGCCAATGGATGAGGTAGAGGTCGAGATACTCCATATCGAGGCGTTTTAAGCTCATATCGAACGCGCGCAGGGCATTGTCGTAGCCGTGATCGCTGTTCCACAGCTTGCTGGTGATAAAGAGCTGTTCGCGCGGCACCCCGCTTTCGCGCACGGCCTTGCCCACGCTCTCTTCGTTTTCGTAGGCCGATGCGGTATCGATATGTCGGTAGCCGCACGCGATGGCCTCTTTGACGATGGTCGTCGCCGCCTCGCCGTTTGGTATCTGCCATGTGCCAAAGCCGATGCAGGGTATCTTTACCCCGTTGTGCAGCGTATAGCAGTCGTTTAATCCTGTCATGAATCGTTCCTCCTCACAGGTCTCCAATGTGTTTTAGGGTTTATGGTTTTATTATTTCTTGGCAACCGCTCTATTAAGCATCAGATTTTAATTTAATGCAGAATAACAGCTGGATGCGGCAGCAAAAAGCGTATAGTCAGGAGGTTACCCGACTATACGCTTAATCATTATACCGAAATATTTCAGCCATACATTACCGTTTGTAATATCCCGTTAAGTTTTTCCCGATGGATACCGTCACCAGCAGCAGCCCCGCACAGTTGAGCCCCTGCTTAAACAGCAGCCACTTCGCTAAAACATCCTTAAACAGGGCGGGGAGGGTAAACCATTCCTCGATGCGCTCGCCGAGGGTGTGCCACAGCTTGCCCCAGAAGGCAAAGTCGCTCCAGCGGGTGGGAATCAGCCATCCGGGCAGCGCCGACAGCCCCAGCGGCAGCAAAACCGCCGCCGCGAACAGTAAAGCGAGCATCATCCAGCGTCTTTTACTCGGCGGGCAGGCAAAAACCAACCGCCCGAGCAGGCCAAGCGCCAGCGCTACCACCGCCGCCCAGCAGGCCGCTTGCATAAGAAAGTTCATTGAGCCTGCGTAAACCATATGTTCCGGCGGGGGCAGCCCCGCCTCGGCGCAAAAGTTCCCGGCGGCCTGCCTTTTGTCGCTGCCCTGCAAGGGGGTTAGCTCCACACAGGTATAGCCCGCGTCCGCCCCGCCGGTTGCATAGAGAATCGCCTCTTCGCCCTCAAAGACGCCCCGCACCAGCAGCTTGCGCTTATTAAACTCCACCGCTTTGCCCAGTACGTCGGTGCTCCCCCACAGCTGCCACGCAAGCTGGACCGATACCGCGCAGCCGTATTCGTCATATACCCCCGGCCAGCCGCCCCGCGTAAACCTTGCGGGCAAGACCAGCGCACCCTCGCCAAGCCCGACGCAGATTCGCGCAGCTACCTGTGCATAGGGTGTTATTACCTCCCCGCCGTTCTTTTCAAGCCAGAAGGCGGGGTAACTGCCGAAGGTGTTCTTTTTGTCGGCGGCATAGTCAAGGGCTTGCTCCACCTGCGTTTCAGTAAGCGGCTGCGTATACCGCAGGCTGACGGGCGCCGGGTAGATTTTGTAAAACTCCGCGGCGTTATAAAACCCCATAAGCAGCAGTACCGACAACAGGATTACCTTCCATAGTCTACGAACCACTCTTGTCATGGCTCTACCCTTACCCGGTCGCCGTCGTCCACCGGCCTTGAGCTCGATTTTACAACCACACTTTGCTCAAACAGCGCGCCGGTTACGGCTATCTGATTTTCGTCTGCTTCTTCCACTGTCACCGGAACCCTGTACAGCACATTCTGCAGGCCCAAGACGGTATTCTGCTCCTCCACCACCAGCACATAGTCTCCCCCGCTGCTGCTGTGCACGGCGGAGATGGGTAAGCAGAGCGAGTACTGTGTGCGGCTTAGCTCCAGCTCGGCGCGCGCCTGCTGCCCGTCCTTCCAGTTGCCTTCCGGCAGCTTCACGGCGGCAGTCATTGAGCCGTCGTCGCCTTTGGCGGTGAGCGACAGGATCGCCGCCTGCTCCTCGGTGCGGTCCTGCGTAACGGTAACGGTGTCGCCCACCGTCACCTGCTGTGCCTGCTCTTCAGTAAGCGTGAATTCCAGCTGGTACGCAACTGTATCATCGGCGATATAAAAGACCGGAGTTTCGGCGGTTTTCTGCCCTTCGGCCATGTTCAGTTCACGCAGCACCCCCGCCTTGGGTGCGCTGCACACCCCCTCGCTCTTTTGGAGTGCCTCCAGCTTTGCGATGCGCTCCTGCTTTTCCTTGATGTCCAGCGTGAGCAGCTTGGCCTCAACCGCGTTCGCGGCGTCCTGCTGCTGCGCCTGCTCCTCGGCTCTCTGCGCCGCCGCAAGCGCCTCCTCGTAGGTATTCTCCGCGCTGGTTACGCCGCGGTCTGCCGCGGTAATCTGTGCATCCGCATTCTCGTCGACGGTATAGAAGGCCTCCTTGGCTGTATCGAAGGCCGCTTGTGCCTCTTCCACCTGTTTCTGCGCATCTGCCAGTTCCTCCTCGGTGACATCGGGCTTCTTCTCTACCTCGCTCAGGTGCCATTTCGCGTTGCTCAACGCGTCTCTTGCATCGAGGTAGGCATCTTTTGCCTCATCCACCACATCGTCGTTTTGCTCCACCGCTTCGTCAAGGTCTTCCCGCGCCCAGTCAAGCGCCTGCCGTGCCTGCTTAAGCGCCGAACGGTCGGTATCGCTTTGCTTGGTAAGCTGCCCTGCCTGCAGCTGCAGCTTTTGCAGCGCCACCCTTTCACGGTCAAGCTCCTGTGTGATCTCATCGATATCCAGCCGCGCGATTACGTCGCCTTCCTTTACCGTCTGCCCTGCCGAAACCAGTACCTCCTGCACGGTAAAGCCCGAGAGTACCTGCTGCGCTTCGCCCTTGCCGCCCTGCACCAGGCCCTCCTGTTCGATACGCTGTACGATCTCGCTGCGCACAGGGCTTACGGTCTCTATTACCGGCATATTGGCGGCGGCAGTACCGCGTGCCACCAGCGTAAGCGCCAGCATCAGCGCAAAGAAAAGAGCGGCGTTGGCGAGCGCCCTTTTCTGCCCGCCATCCTGAAAACGCGGCAGGCGGGCCTTCAGCGCCGCGGCGGCGGTTTGTAATCTGTTCATGCTTCAATCAGCCTTTCCGAACCTTTACGGTAAGTAATAATACAAAGGCATTCTATTCTAAGTAATTAAATTTGCATGGTACCGTATAGCGTCGATTATTCCTTTAAGCCGCTTGCCTGAATGCCCAGCTCCAAGTACTTTTGCCCAAACAAAAAGATGAGCACCGTGGGTGCCAGCATAACCAGACTGGATGCCAAGGCAAGCCCCACCTTCTCGGACACAATCTGCGGCAGGTATAAGGAAAGCGGCCAGTTTGCGCGGTTTTTTAAGAAGGTCATCGGCTGCTCAATGGCGTTCCACGCCTCCAAAAAGCCCAGCACCAGCGCGGAAAGGATGCCCGGTACCCCCAGCGGCAGCCCGACGCGTATAAAGGTCTGTAGCGCCCCCGCCCCGTCGAGCGAGGCCGCCTCCAGCACCGCGTAGGGGACGGCGTCAAACCCCTTTGCCATGATGAACACGGGAAAGGTGGAGAATACCCCGGGCAGGATCACCGCCCACATGGTATCCATCAGCCCCAAGGTATCGGCGACGAGATAGCTCGGCACCATCATAACCTGAAACGGCATGAGCATGAGCACGGTGTAAAGGGCGAACAGCGCCCCGCGCCCCCGAAACCGCAGGCGGGAAAACGCCCACGCCGCGGGCGCGCCCATCAGAAACTGCCCCAATACCTGCGGGAATACCAGCTTGCAGGTGTTCCAAAACATGGTGAAGAACTGCGGGGTATCGAGCAGCAGCTCAACCAGCGGCTGCAAGGTTGGGTAACTGGGTAAAAGCGGCCAGAGCGACAGCCCGTCCCGCATACCGAGCACCGGCCCGAGGGTGGCCTTCAGTTCATCAAGCGGCATCAATGTACCGGTAAACATAAACCACAGCGGCCACCACACCGGCAGTGCCGCCAAAACCAGCAGCGCACAGACAAGCAGACGGCCTTTGCGATTGCTCCTCACAGCGTGTCGTCTCCTTTCCACATGCGCCATAACAGCAGCATCAGCCCCAGCAGCGCCGCGGCCACCAGCACCGCGGCGGCGCTCAGGCGGCCAAGCTCAAGGTCTAAAAACCAGTTGTTGAACAGATGCTGTAAGAGGTAGATGCTTTTGTGCGGGTAGCCGCCCGCCACAAGGTACGCCTCGCGGAACACCTTGAAGGAGTTGAGCAGGCTGAGCACCGCAGTGAGCAGCAGCGTTGGGAACAGCCCCGGCAGGGTGATGTACACAAACTGCTGCAGCCTGCCCGCGCCATCCACCGCCGCCGCCTCGTACAGCTGGTCGGCAATGCCGTCAAGACCCGCCAGCCACAGGATCATGGTGTAGCCACCGTTCTTCCATAGGTAGGTGACGATAAGTACCCAAAAGGCGGCGTTGGTACCCATAAAATCGACTGCCTGCCCGCCCATGGCGGTTAGTACGCTGTTGATCAGCCCCTGTTTATGAAACAGCGCCTGCCACAGCAGCACGATACTGGCCACCGGCACCGCCATGGGGATGAGAAAGCTGGTTTTAAACACCCTGCCGTGCGGGCGCACAAACCGCACCAAAATGGCCAGCGTGAGGCTTATAATCAGCAGAAGCGGGATGCAGAAGGATACAAAACGGGCCGTATTGCTTGCCGCCTGCTGAAAGGCGGAATTGGTGATAACGCCCGCGAAGTTTTGCATGCCCACAAAACGGCTGCCCGTATCGTTGTAGAGGCTGCGGCGTACCATATCGGCAAAAGGGATGAGTACAAAGATGCTTAAGCCTATTAAACTGGGGGCCAGAAACAGCATTGCTGCTCTGGCCTGTATCTTTGAACCCGGTTGTATGTGAATAGGTTTGATGTTGTTACTGCTTTTCAGCAAGATACATCTCCGTTCCGCTTATAATCGCCTGTACGGCTTCATCGATTGTTATTTCACCCTTACAGAAGCGCTCTACCTCAGCAAAGATAATGTCGGTAACAGCATTATCAGGGGTTACGGAGGTGGACAGCTGTGCTATCAAACCCTCAATATCCAAGCTGAGTTTGGGGTTTTGACTTTGATCACTGTTTTTGTTGTACTGCTCAATCAGCGCCTTCATACCGCTTTTCATAATTGGAAGGCCTTCTGTCATTGCAAAATTCTGCACTTCCGGGCTCAGTAAGGCTTTTACGAACCCTGCTGCTTCTTCCTGCATCTTGCTGTTTACATTGATAGCAGCCATCACCGAAGGCTGAAATACACCGCTGCTTAAACCCGGCATCATTTTAACATCCTGCTCACTTAACCCGCTTTCGTCAAGGAATTTGACATAGCCTAAGGTTGATAAGCTGATACCACCGATCAGCGTATGCTCCACACTGTAATCCACAAACCCTTTATCAATCAAGGTGACGCTGGTAGTACCGTTGCTGTCGGCAAACCCAAAGCCAATGCGGTCCGGCCCTGTCGGCGATTTAGCAAGGCCGCATTTATCCGATACGGCTTTTACCGCAGTCAGCACGGCTTTCAATGCCTCCTTCTGTACGCCCGTCTCCTTTGTAATGATTGCGTTTGCACTGGTACTATAGAAAAAGTCGAACGCGCTTTTTAGGCTGCCGAAAGAAATCTCGGTGCGCTGCTCTGGGGGGATTGGCTTGCTATATTCCTCAGAGCCTATGTTAATCCCTGCAAGCGGCGGGCTGCTTTCAATGGCGGTTACGATATTCTGCAAGCTGGAGTATGCGTCCAGCTTATCCTTTTCACCAAAAAGAACCGGTACAGAGAAGCGGGCGGGCAATACAAACAGTCCATCTTCGGCCATAAATGGTTTTATGATATTCTCATAAAGGGCAGCTGTATCTGCCAGTGTTGAAATATCGCTGAGCATACCTTTCTGCTGATAGCTTCGATAGTCCAATCCATCCATGATGAGTATATCCGGCCCTTTTCCCGACAAAAGCTCGGTATTGAGTGTACGCATCGCGTCCTCAGCCGATACGGAGGTATCTTCTTTGGTGATCGCCACCTCATAATTTACCCGGACATCCTTTTTTACCTGTTGATAAGCGGTAATGGCCGCACGCACGGTTTCGCTCTCTTTTAGTGACCACGCCGTTATGGTCTTCTCCGGAACAGCGGAAGCATTTTCATCAAAATAATAACGAAAAAGCTTTCCACCGGTTGCAGACAGCATGGTTAATAAGAGGTCCCCCTCTTGAATGCAGCTAATATCTTGAATTTGATTGTTTGGTGAACCAAAGCTGAACATACTACCCTCTATCACGTCTTCACAGAGGCTTCCGCCGGGTACCATGCGCTGAATTGACTTATTGGAGGCAAGATAAATGTTGGAGTTATTGTCCACACTGACACCGGAGTACATCTGCTGTGCTTTACCGTCCAGGTTGTTTGCGAATTGAGGCAAAATATTGCCGTTGGTACAATCATAAGCTCGTACATTACCAAGGTAATCCATGCAAAACAGCGCACTATCGTTTTTAGTCACCGACTTAATCGGCTCAAGATTATCAATCTGTTTCATAACGGTTCCGTCCGTTTTATAAATGCCGCCGAAATCATTTGACTGATCACTATTGCTTGTAAAGGTGATATTAGATTGTTTGGTCGTTTCAGCATCTTCGGCACTGCCCTCTTCATTCGCGGAACTGTCGCCACTGGAGGCAGCGCTGCCGGATGTATTCCCGGTTTCATAGATCGTGTAGTTTAAAAAGAAGCTGTCTTCACTGAGTGCCTCAAGTTGTGAAGGGTAAGCCGTGGTTTTTTCATTGATAATGCCTTCAAGTTCGGTAATCGGCACTTTCGTAAAGGTGCCGTCTTTACTTACCTTGTATATCTCCAGCCCTGACTGGCTGATGATTGCCGCAAAAAAATCTCCCTGCGGTGTCATGGTAAGCTTCATGATTGAGCCGCCCAGCTTTGCCTGCCAGCTCATATCCTGTGCCTGCCATGTGGCGCCCTTATCATTTGAATGGAACAGACGAAGTTCATACATGCCATCCGTGGCCCGGTCGCAGTAATCAATACTGCCATCATCATGTACCCAAAGGCCGAAAGGGACTCCATTTGCGTCGGGCGGGGTGATGTCGGTTTCGATATAACTACCCTTCGGGGTCTCTTCCACCGGCGCGGAGCCGTTTGCAGGGTCTCCGACGGCACAAGCCGAAAAAAGCGCGGATAACAACACCGCGCCGATAAGCCCCGCCGCTAATCTCTTCAATATAGTCAAAGCGTGATACCTCCTTTAATCTCACAAATCATATCTTGGATAACTTTGTCACTGTATTCAGCATAGCATGGCAGTCTTGAAAAATCCTTGAAATTGTTTAGAAAAATTTTAGGTTCTTTTAAGATTAACACGTTATAATAGAGCTAGTTTATGACGACATGCGGGAATTGTGGTAATCTCATAATATCCACCATATATCTTTCTAGCTATTCCAAAAAACCACAATAAGACAGTAAGGCCGGGAGGAAAACGATTCTCCCGGCCAAAGGCACTGTGCAAATAATCTACTGCTTCTCGGCAAAGTACATTTCCGTTTCGCTCAGTACTGCCTGCAGCGTTTCGTCCAGCGTTTTTTCTTCCCTGCAATAGCTCTCGGCTGCGGCATAGATTATGGCGGAAATGACCTTATCCGGGTTTACGGGGGTTTTTACCTGTGCAATCATGCCCTTGAGATCCAGCGGAAAGGTCTTGGAATTGTACGTGCCGCCCTGCGAATCCCTGTTGTATACTTCGATCATTTGATCCAGCGCGCTTTCCAGTACCGGCAAACCGTCGCCGACCTGAAAGTTCTGTACATCCGGTTCCAGCATAAGCTGAACAAAGGCGGCCGCCTGCTCGCGCAGCTCGCTGCCGGCGTTGACGCCCGCAAGCTCCACGGGATGATAAACTCCCTGGCACAACCCGGGGAAAATAGCCGCGTCGGGGTCGGTTTTGGAGGTTACGAAGCGTACCAGCGCCATCTCGTAAAAATCGAAGAATCCGTACTGCGCCTGCCCCACCACAAAATCGGACAACCCCTTGGGGACCGAGATGGGCGCTCTGGAGGTTCCGCTGCCGGTAATTCCCCAATAGCCTCCGCCCACTACGCCCTCCACAGGCTCCGTCATCCGGTATTTATCCGATACCCTTTTCATCGTGCCGAGGAACTCTCCGAGCGCATCCTTATTGATTCCGGCGTTCCGGTCGGCGATGGCGGGCGCGCTCACGCTATAAAGTGCGTCGAACAGATCTTGCAGTTCCATAAAACAGAAGGCGGGGCGCTCCTCCTCCGGCACTGGGTTGGTTAAGTCGGCCGAATCTGGCTTAAATATCAGTCTGTCCGCCCCCCGCTCCACCGCCGATGCGATATCCGCAAGGTTTTGCAGCTTATCCACAGCGGCTTTTTCCCCGAATATCAGCGGCAGGGTAAAGCGAACGGGAATCAGATACCGCTTGCCGTCGGTTTCAAAGGGGGCTATTAGTGTTTCGAACAGGCCGTCGGTGGAAACCGAGCCGTTTAAGTCCGCAAGGATACCCTTCTCCACATAGCTCTGATAGTCGAGCCCGTCCATAATCAGGACATCAGGGCCCTTGCCCGCGAGCAGCTCGGTATTCAGCGTGCGCGCGACATCCTGCACATTCGCTGCGGTTTCTTCACCGCCCAGCCCGACCTCATAGTTCACGCGGGTATTCTGATTTCGCTGCTGGAAAGGAATGATCGCCGCGCGAACGGACGGGCTTTCCGTCAGCGACCACACGCTAAGCTCCTGCGTCGGCACCGACGACGCATTTTCGTCATAGTAATAGCGGTACAGCTTGCCGCTTCCGCTTGATAGGATAAGCCCTACTAAAAAGCTGCCATCCTGCGCGCATTCAAAATAGCTGATGCTGCAGGCGGGGGAGCCGAAGCTGTACGAGCTCCCGTCGATAATGGTTTCGGCAAGGCTGCCGCCGGGCACGACGCGAGCGATGCCATCGGTGGAGGCATAATAGAAATTGCCCGACTCGTCGGCGTCCGGATCATAGGTAAACTGCTCGGTCTTCAACTGGTTGGTATAATCGGGCAGTAGGTTGCCGGTCGTGCCGTCGAACGCCTGTAAAAGCCCGTTAAAATCGGTAAGGAACAACGTGCTGCCGTTCGCACATGCCTTATTGATCATATCAATGTCTATTGTCTTGACCATCTTCCCCTGATCGGTGTAGATGGCCGCATAATCGGTATACATATCGCTTGTGTTCATATTTGAGCTGTCCGATTCGCTGGAAGCGCTGTCGTCTTCCGTAGAGGAGGTGTTCCCCGAAGAGGTTTCGCCCGTCATAGAGTCCGAATAGGCCGTAAACCACAGAAAAAAGCGATCCTCTCCCAGTGCCTGCAGGGCACGGGGGAATACCCTTCCGCTCTCCCCGGCGGCCTTATCGATCTCGTCGATCGCAATCTGGGAAACCTCGCCGCCCTTTGATATCTTCCAAACCGCCATGGAGGTTTCGGTGAGCGAGACTGCATAAAAGTCGCCTGCGTCGGTCATATCCAGACTGGCGATGTTCCCCTCGACCTTGTTTTGACTGCTGATGTCGACCTTTTGCCACGTTGTGCCGCTATCCGTCGAATGGAACAGCGCATACCCTGTCTGGCCGGTCGCCAGGTAGTCGATGCTGCCGTCGCTGTGTGTCCACAAGCCCATGGGGGTGCCGGCACCGTCGGGCGGGGTGATATCGGTTTCGATATAACTGCCCTTCGAGGTCTCTTCCACCGGCGCGGAGCCGTTTGCAGGGTCGCCGACGGCACAAGCCGAAAAAAGCGCGGATAACAACGCCGCGCCGATAAGCCCCGCCGCTAATCTCTTAAATATAGTCAAAGCGTGATACCTCCTTTAATCTCATAAACTATGTATCAGGTACTATGTCGCTATATTCAGCATAACATGGCAGTCTTGAAAAATCCTTGAAATTGTTTAGAAAAATTTTAGGTTCTTTTAAGATTAACACGTTATAATAGAGTTAGTTTATGACGAGGTGAACCACCATGCGTATATTGATGGTTGAAGATGATAAAGACCTGTGTGCGGCGGTTTTGCAGCAGCTGCGCAGCAGCGGGTATGAGGCGGACGCCTGCCACGATGGCGAGGACGGGCTTTACTATTTAGAGCAGGGTATCTACGATATCTGCCTGCTGGACCGTATGCTGCCGGGGCTTGACGGGCTGAGCCTGCTTTACACCGTACGCGCAAAAGGTATTGCGACCCCCGTTTTGATGTTGACAGCCATGGGCCGTATCGGCGACCGCGTGGACGGGCTGGACGCGGGAGCGGACGATTACCTGACCAAGCCGTTTGACATGCGAGAGCTGCTGGCACGGGTGCGCGCCTTGGCGCGGCGCCCCGGCACGGCGGAGCCGGACGGCATAAAGCAATGCGGCGATATTGCCATGGACACGGCGCAGCTTACCTTAAACGGGCCGAAAGGGCAGTGTACCCTATCCAAGAAGGAGGCGGAGCTGCTTGCGGTGCTGATCGCAAACGGCGGGCAGACAGTTACGCGCCTAATCCTGCTGGGCAAGGTGTGGGGACCGGACGCCGAGGTGGAGGAAGCGATACTAGACAGCTACATACACTTTGTGCGTCGGCGTCTGTGCACGGTAGGGGCAAAGGCTTCTGTGTTAACGGTGCGCGGGCTGGGCTACCGACTGGAGGTACCCAGATGATACTAAAGCTGCGCCGCCGCTTGACCATTATTTTTACCACGCTTACGGGTATTGTTCTCTGCCTGATGCTCTGCGTCACCTTTCTTATGTCACGGCAACAGTACAACAACAGTATGGATACCCTCTACCAAACCACCGTCACAACGGTGGTGACCAAGCTACAGGAAGATCATACCATCCGCGACCTGTGGCTCGCCTCGCTGGAGGCGGAATCGCGCTATATTATCCAAATCGAGGATAAGGGGGTACCCCTGCATTTCCGCGGAGCCTGGAAGCCCGCCACCAACCGTGAGGTTTTGATAGAAAGAGCAAAACAGGGCGTTGAAGGGATACAGCTGACCAGCGCCCCCTCCTCCTCGGTGTACACGCTACAGCTGAATTTCACCATAGAGGGGGATGCGGGCGATACGTATCAGGCCGCCGTGGTGCGCATCCCCGCGAACTACAGCTGGTATAACCTTATACTGCTGCAGGATATTTCCGAGCGCCAGTACCACCTGTTGAGGCTGCTCCTGCTTTATATCGGCCTTTTTGCGGCGGGCCTGCTGGCCCTTTGGGTGGTAAACTGGTTTTTGGCCGGTCGGGCCATCCGCCCCACGGCGGAGGCGATACGCCAGCAGAGCGACTTTGTGGCCGCCGCCAGCCATGAACTGCGAAACCCGCTTGCCGTAATCAACGCAAGTATATTTGCCGCAAGGCAGCAGCCTGAGGAGGCCCCCCGCTTCTTGGAGACGGCGCAGCGCGAAACCGACCGCCTTGCCCGCTTAACGAGTGACCTGTTTATGCTCGCGGGCTCAGACGCAAAGGCATGGAGCCTAAGCCCCAAGCCGGTGGAAGTGGACACGCTGTGCATCGAACTGTATGAGCAGAACCATCTGGTTGCCGCGCAAAAGGGGCATGAGCTTGTATTAAATCTGCCCGATGAGCCACTGCCGACGATACACGCCGACAAGGAACGGCTGGTGCAGCTGTTGGCTATCCTGCTCGCTAACGCCATGGAGTACGCCCCCGCGGGCACCCCTGTGCTGCTGGACGTGCAGGTGCAGCGCCGCAGCCTGCTGTTCTCGGTTATCGACCACGGCCCCGGCATCCCGGACGAGGCAAAAAATCGCGTGTTCGAGCGTTTTTACCGTATGGATGCAAGCCGTACCGACAAGGCGCACTTCGGCCTTGGCCTTGCCGTTGCGCAGGAGCTTGCCGCCCTGCACGACGGCACGCTTGCGGTCAAGGATACCCCCGGCGGCGGCGCCACCTTTATCCTTTCCCTTCCGCTGTAACAAAGGCAAAACAAAAACCCCGGAGTTCCTTTTTGGCGCTGTGCCATGAAAGGAACCCCGGGGGTATATTTTACGGTCTTTATCAGCCCATCAGCTGAACCAGCACGGCCTTCTGCGCGTGCAGGCGGTTTTCGGCTTCCTCAAAGATTTCGGCGGCATGGGCTTCAAACACATCCGCGGCAATCTCCTCGCCCTTGTGTGCGGGCAGGCAGTGCTGTACGATGGCGTCGGGCTTCGCCAGCTTTAAGAGGTTTTGGTCGACGATAAAGCCCCTGAAGTCCTGCTTGCGCTTGGCGGCCTCGCTCTCCTGACCCATGGACGCCCACACGTCGGTAATGATTACGTCGGCATCCTTGGCGGCTTCCTCAATGCTGTGAGTGAGGGTAAAGCCGGGCTGAGCTTTTGCAAAATCAAGCACCGTAACGGCGGGCACATAGCCCACGGGGGTAGCTACCGCGACGTTCATACCGCACTTTAGCCCGCCCACGATCAGCGAGTTTGCCATGTTGTTGCCGTCGCCGATAAAGCACATCTTCAGCCCCTTGAGCACGCCCTTATACTCTCGGATGGTCATAAGGTCGGCTAAAACCTGACAGGGGTGCGCGTAGTCGGTAAGGCCATTGATGATCGGGATAGAGCCGTACTGCGCGAGGTCTTCGACCTCCTGCTGCTTAAAAGTACGTATCATAATGCCGTCGAGGTAGCGCGAGAGCACGCGCGCGGTATCCTCCACCGGCTCGCCACGGCCTATCTGCAGGTCGTTGCCGCTTAAAAACAGCGCCTGCCCGCCCAGCTGGTACATGCCCACCTCAAACGAAACGCGCGTTCTGGTAGACGCCTTTTGAAAGATCATCCCCAGCGTTTTGCCCGCGAGGTGGTGGTGCTTGATGCCGTGCTTCTGCTCGTATTTTAACTGGTCGGCAAGGTTTAAAAGCCCTATAATCTCGTCGCCCGAAAGGTCGGCCATCTTCAGCAGATGTTTCATCTTAAATGCTCCTTCTTAATAGATTCGCTCACTGTGCCTTCGTCAGCACCGCTTCCAATATTTTAAGCCCTTCGTCTATCTCCGCGTAGCTGATGGTGAGCGGCGGCAGCATGCGCAGCTTCGCCTTCGCGGTGAGGATCATCAGCCCGTTTTCGTGGCACTGCTGTGAAAGCTCGGCGGCGGTGGCCTTGCAGCCAAGCTCGATGCCGATCATCATCCCGAGGCCGGAAACGCTCTTGACATGCGGCAGCATAAGCAGCTTTTCTTTGATATAAGCGCCCTTGTTGGCTACCTCCGAGAGAAACTCCGGCTTGGATACGCGGTTTACCACCACCAGCGCCCCGGCGCACACAATGGGGTTTGCGCCGTAGGTGGTACCGTGGTCGCCCTGCCCGAGCACCTGCGAGTACTCCTCGTTTGCGATAACGCCGCCCAGCGGCAGCCCGCCGCCGATGCCCTTGGCAAAGGATACGACATCCGGTTTCACGCCAAACTGTTCAAAGGCAAAGAAGCTGCCGGTGCGCCCGATACCCGCCTGCACCTCGTCTACCATAAAGGCGAGGTCTTTTTCGCGGCAGAGGGCCTCCACCGCTTTTACATAATCCTTATCCAGTGTGATGATGCCGCCCTCGCCCTGCACCACTTCAATCAGCACGCCGCATACATCGACGCCAATCAATGTTTTCATGTGTTCGATGTTGTTGGGCTCGGCAAACGAGAAGCCCTCGGTAAACGGGAAGAAGTAGTTGTGGAACACCTCCTGCCCTGTAGCGGAAAGGGTGGTCACGGTGCGGCCGTGAAAGGAGTTGTGCAAAGTGATGATACGGCCTCTGCCCTTGCCGTACTTATCAAAGCTGCGCTTGCGGGCGATTTTAATCGCCCCTTCGTTGGCCTCCGCGCCCGAGTTACAGAAGAAGGTCTTGTACAGCCCGCTTACCTCGCTTAACCTTGTGGCCAGCTGCGCACACGGCTCGGTGTAGTAAAGGTTGGAGGTGTGGTTTAAGGTGCCCGCCTGCTTTGCCACCGCCTGCGCCCACTCCTCGTCGCAGAAGCCCAGCGAGTTTACGCCAATGCCGCTGGTGAAGTCGATGTAGCCCTCGCCCATCACGCCCACGGCGTGCGCGCCTTTACCACTCACAAGTACGACGTCGTTGCGCTTATAGGTGTTCATCACGTGCTTGTCAAAGGCGTCTTTCACAAGCTGTTTTTTGGTTTGCTCTGTCATTCCGTTTTCCCCCCGTTTATGTATATTGATACTCGTCAATCTTAAACCAAACTTAAAGGAACATAGTGCCGATGCCCTCGTTGGAGAACATCTCAATCAGGATAGAGTGCGGGATGCGCCCGTCGATAATGAAGGTTTTGCGAACGCCTCGCCGCACCGCCTCCACGCAGCATTCGATCTTGGGGATCATGCCGCCCGAGATGATGCCCTGCTTGATAAGGTGCGGTACCTCGCTGACATTCACCACGGGAATGAGCGACTCCTCGTCGTTTTTATCGCGCAACAGGCCACGGATATCGGTCATTAAAATCAGGTTCTCGGCGCCCACGGCGGCGGCGATGCGCGCGGCGGCGGTGTCGGCGTTGATGTTGTACACCTGCCCATAGCTGTCGCACGCAACGGTGGCAATAACGGGGATATAGCCGTTATTAAGGGTATCGAAGATGGGCTTGACGTCGATGCTCTCGATCTCGCCCACAAAGCCTAAATCGTCCTTGGAGTTTATCTTCTTGGCGGTAATCATGTTGCCGTCGATGCCGCACAGGCCGAGGGCCTTGCCCTTGTGGCTGGTGAGCAGGCTCACGAGGTCCTTGCTGATCTTGCCCGCCAGCACCATCTGCACGATCTCGGCCGTCTCGGCGTCGGTGTAGCGCAGGCCGCCCACAAAGCGGGATTCCTTGCCGATTTTGCCCAACATGTCGGTAATCTCGGGGCCGCCGCCGTGCACCAGCACGATCTTCACCCCAACGAGCGAGAGCAGCACGATATCGCTCATCACCGCCTGCTTGAGCTCGTCGTTTACCATGGCGTTGCCGCCGTATTTAATCACGACCACCTTGTTATAGTACTTTTGCAGATAGGGCAGCGCCTCTATCAGCACATGGGCCTTGTCGCTGTTGGATATCTTCATTGTTCGTGCCATACCTTTCCGCTCAATAAGGCTGTTTTAGAGTAGCCGTCAGGTTCTGTAATCCCCGTTTATCTTTACGTAATCGTACGTTAGGTCGCAGCCCCACGCCGTGGCGCTAGCCGTACCGTCGTGCAGATTGACGTTGATGACTATCTCGTCCTCGGCGAGTACAATCTTGGCTTCTTCCTCCGAAAACCCGACGCCCGCGCCGTTTTCGCAAACCTTGATCTCACCCGCGGCACTCGAAAGGCTCACCTCGGTTTTGGCGATCTCAAACTCCGCGTCGGTGTAGCCGATGGCACAGAGGATTCTGCCCCAGTTCGCGTCCTCCCCGAACATCGCCGCCTTAAACAGGCTGGAGCATACCACGCTCTTGGCAACCTTCTTTGCGGTATCCTCGGTGGGAGCGCCCGAAACGGTGCACTCGAGCAGCTTGGTGGCACCCTCGCCGTCCTTCGCCATCATACGCGCGAGGCGGATGTTTACTTCATTTAGCGCCTTGCAGAAGGTGTCGTAGGCTTCATTCTTCTCGGTTATCTTCGGGTTGCCTGCCGCGCCGTTTGCGAGGATGCACGCCATATCGTTGGTGGAGGTGTCGCCGTCCACACTAATCATGTTGTAGCTGAGCTTAACACTCTCCGAGAGTGCCTGCCGCAGTAACGTAACGTCTATATCCGCATCGGTGGTGATGAACGCGAGCAGGGTCGCCATATTGGGGTGTATCATGCCCGAGCCCTTGCACATACCGCCGATGGTGCAGGGAACGCCGCCTATCTCAAAGGTAACGGCAGCCTCTTTCCTTACGGTATCGGTCGTCATAATTGCCTCGGCCGCATAGGAGCCGCCGCTCTGTGAAAGGCCCGAAACCAGCATGTCGATGCCAGCCTGAATCGGTTCGATGGGTAGAATCTGCCCGATAACCCCCGTGGAGGCGACAATCACATCATCCACGCCGATATTCAGCTCGCGGGCAAGCATCGCGCACATCTGCCGCGCCTTCTGCTCGCCGTCAGCGTTGCAGGTATTGGCGTTGCCGCTGTTGACAATCACCGCCCGCGCCTTGCCGTCTGCCAGATGGCGTTTGGTAACGGCGATGGGTGCGCCCTTTACCTTGTTTTGCGTATAAACCGCCGCCGCCGCGCAGGGCTGCATGCTGAAGATAGCGGCGACATCGCGCTTCGTTGTTTCGCCCGCTGCGGCCGGCGCGCTGATAAGCACCTCGCCGGTTTTCATAAAATGTTTGATGCCGCAGCTTACTCCGTTTGCCAGAAAGCCTTTGGGCGCGGTGACCCCGCCCTCGATGGATGTGATTGTAGCCATTGTGTAATTCCGCCTCCAATATTGTTAAGCCCCATGGGGGTAGGTATATTGTAGCTTTATGATAAGTGCGATGATTTTATTTTAACCCGGTGGCTTCATCAAGGCCGAGCGCCAGGTTCATGCACTGCACCGCGGCGCCCGAGGCGCCCTTGCCGAGGTTATCGAACCGCGAAACCACGGTGAGTTGCTCGCTGTTGCCGCATACGATAATCTCCATGCGGTTGGTACCCGCCAAGGCATTGGAATAAAGGATGCCCTCTGTTACCTCCGCGTGCGGCAACACCGAGATAAACTGCTGCCCCGCGTAAAAGTCGGCATACTGTCGGGCGAGCTCCTTGGGCGACAGCTTTTTGTTAAGCAGACGGGTATAAAGCGGAACGCTTACCGCCATGCCGCTGTAATAGTCGCACACAAGGGGGTTGAAGATCGGCGCATAGGTTACGCCTGAATATTTATGCATCTCGGGGATGTGCTTATGCGTAAGGCCGAGCGCGTACAGTCTGGGGCTGTCGTAGCCTGTGGCACGGTCGTTCGCCTCATACTCAGCGATAAGCTTTTTGCCGCCGCCGCTATAGCCCGAAACGGCGTGGGCGGTTACGGGGTAATCCTTCGGCAGAATGCCGAGCCTTACAAGCGGCGCCACCACCGTGATAAAGCCGGTAGCGTAACAGCCGGGCACCGCGATGCGCTTGCCGGCGCATACCGCCGCGCGCTGCTCCTTGGAGAGTTCGGGCAGGCCGTACACCCAATTGTCGAGCGTGCGGTGGGCGGTGCTCGCATCGATGATCACCGTATGCTCATTTTCCACCAGCGAGACCGACTCGCGGGCCGCCGTATCCGGCAGGCAGAGGAACACCACATCCGCCTCATTAATAAGCTTTTTGCGCTCTGTAACATCCTTACGCTTTCCTTCGTCGATAGCGAGTATCTCAAGGTCGTCCCTACCCGCAAACCGCTCAAAGATTTTAAGGCCGGTAGTGCCTTCCTTGCCGTCTATAAAAACCTTGTGCTTCATGCTGTCACCTATTTCTTTAAAACGGTCTTTTGCAAAAGCTATCCGACCGTATCATTTTCCAGCTGGTTTAAAATATACCACGCCCGCTCGATCTCGGCCTTCACCTGCTCCGGCGCTGGGCCGCCGGTAACGGAGCGCTCCTTCACGCAGGTTTCGAGCGAGACGGCGGCGTAAACATCCGCTTCAAATACGTCGCTGATAATCTTATACTCCTCAAGGGTGAGGGTTTCTAAGGTCTTGGCGTTTTGAATGCAATAAGCTACTAAGGAACCCACCGCCTTGTAGGCGTCGCGGAACGGCATACCCTTTTTGGTGAGGTAGTCGGCGCAGTCGGTGGCATTGATAAAGCCCTTCGCCGCCGCTAAGCGCATATTATCTTTTAACACCGTCATGGTCTCTATCATGGGGGTGAAGGTTTTAAGGCAGAGCTTCGCGGTGTCGCACGCGTCGAAGATGGCCTCTTTATCCTCCTGCATATCCTTGTTGTAGGCAAGGGGCAGCGATTTCATCATCGAGAGCAGCGTCATCAAATTGCCGTACACCCGCCCGGTTTTGCCGCGCACCAGCTCGGCGATATCGGGGTTCTTCTTCTGGGGCATGATACTCGAGCCGGTGGCGTAGGCATCGTCCAGCTCGATATACTTAAACTCCCACGAGCACCACAGGATGATCTCCTCGCTGAAGCGCGAAAGGTGCATCATAATGATAGAGAGCGCACTTGCGAGTTCTATGACAAAATCGCGGTCGGAAACACCGTCGAGCGAATTGTGGCTTACATCGTCAAACCGCAGCGCGTGCGCCACCAGCTCGCGGTTGAGCGGATAGGTGGTACCCGCCAGCGCCCCGCTACCGAGCGGCAGGATATTGGTGCCCTTGTAGGCGTTTTGCAGGCGCGTAATGTCGCGCAGCAGCATCTGCACATAGGCCATCAGGTGGTGCGCAAAGGTAATGGGCTGCGCCCGTTGCAGGTGGGTGTAGCCGCACATCACCGTTTCGGTGTGCTCCTTGGCCTGCGTAAGCAGCGCCTTGATGAGACTGATAACAAGACCGGTGATCTCGGTGATCTCGTTCTTGAGGTACATCCTTACATCGAGCGCCACCTGATCGTTTCGGCTGCGCGCGGTGTGCAGGCGCTTGCCCGCGGTGCCGATCAGCTTGGTAAGCTCCGCCTCCACAAAGGTGTGGATGTCCTCGGCGGTATTATCAATGGCGAGCTTGCCGCTCTCCAGGTTCTCTAAAATCACCTGCAGGCCGTCGCAGATTTTATTCGCCTCGCCCTTTTCAATAACCCCCGTTTCGCCGAGCATGGTGGCGTGGGCCATACTGCCCAGAATATCCTGCCTCGCCATGCGCTGGTCAAAGGAGATGGAGGAGTTAAAATCGTTCACGCCCGCGTCAACCTCTTTGCTAAAGCGCCCCGCCCACAGCTTCATATCTAATCCTGTCCTTTCGATGATGTTGCCCCTATTTCCTCTCTTAAAACGCTGCCGCCCAAAGAAAGGAGATGGATTTTAAATTGAGAATGCAGAATGCGCGCCGTTGTCGCTGCGCATTCTGCACGATTGTGCGTGTTATTTTTTTAAGTGGGAATTTACTTACCCTCAGTTAAAGCCTTAACCTTGATGGGTAGGCCAAAGAGGTTGATAAAGCCCGCAGAATCGGCCTGATTGTATACCTCGTCGGCGCCGAAGGTAGCAATATCCTCGCTGTAGAGGGTGTAGGGGCTGGTAACGCCCGCGTTGATGATGTTGCCCTTGTACAGCTTAAGCTTTACCTCGCCGGTAACGGTGGCCTGCGTGCTGTTTACAAACGCGCTGAGCGCTTCGCGCAGAGGGGTGTACCACTGCCCGTAGTAAACCAGCTCGGAGAACTTGATGGCAACCTGCTGCTTGTAGTGCTGGGTGTCCCTGTCGAGGCAGATGCTCTCGAGTACCTCATGGGCGTGGTAAAGGATGGTACCGCCGGGGGTTTCGTACACGCCACGCGACTTCATGCCCACCAAGCGGTTCTCTACCATATCAATAATGCCGATGCCGTTTTCGCCGCCCAGCTTGTTGAGCTTTTTGATGATGTCAACGCCACTAAGCTTTTCGCCGTTTATCGAAACGGGTGCACCCTTTTCAAACCCGATGGTCACATAGGTGGGGGCGTCGGGCGCCTTCTCGGGCGAAACGCCGAGTTCCAAAATCTTGTCGTAGTTCGGCTCGTTGGCGGGGTCTTCGAGGTCTAAGCCCTCATGAGAGAGGTGCCATATGTTTTTATCCTTGGAATAGTTGGTTTCTCTGGTAATGGCGATGGGCACGTTATGCGCCTCGGCGTAGTCGATTTCATCGTCGCGGCTCTTGAGCTCCCAGGTGCGCCACGGGGCGATGATGGGCATGTTGGGGGCGAACGCCTTGATGGCGAGCTCGAACCGAACCTGATCGTTGCCCTTGCCGGTGCAGCCGTGCGCGATGGCGTCGGCGCCCTCTTTTAAGGCGATCTCCACGATGCGTTTGGCGATGATGGGGCGCGCAAACGAGGTGCCCAGCAGGTATTTGTTCTCGTAAACGGCGCCTGCCTTTAAGGTTTCGAAGATATATTCATTGACGAATTCTTCGGTCAAATCCTCAATATACAGCTTGCTGGCGCCGGTTTTGAGCGCCTTTTCGTTTAAGCCGTTTAATTCCGCGCCCTGGCCCACATCAGCGGCAACGGCGATAACCTCGCAGCCGTAATTCTCTTTCAGCCACGGAATGATGATGGATGTATCAAGCCCGCCCGAATACGCGAGCACAACCTTGTTAAACTTCTTCATGAGCAGCAACCTCGCTTTATTGTTTATATTTATACATCGCAACAGGATGATTGGATACGACTGTCTCCGCTTACACCATGTATTTCAATGGACAGCAGGTAATATTCATAATTATACATCAATTTACGCTGATTTCAAGGGTTTTGTGTATAAAAATACATTCGTTATACGAAATTGGCGCATAGCACAACTTTTGACCACCCCACGGGGCACGACTGTGAATGTTGTATAAATTTTAGCAGCAATCTTTACTACGGGTGCGGCTTGCCGACACGGTATTCGTTCATCACCGACGTGAAAATCTCGGCGCTGGTGGGCGGGGTCCATGTAATGGCGTTGGCACCTGCGTCGATGGTGGCGTCGATGGTGGCCGCGGTGGGGCCGCCGGTGGCAATAATGGGCACCAGTGGGAAGTCTTTGCGTATCTTCGCCACAACCTCGGGCGTTTTCGCGGCGGCGGATACGTTTAAAATGGCGGCGCCTGCCTCTAAGCGCGCGCGGATATCCTCGTTCTCGGAGACGACGGTGATCACGATGGGGATGTCGATGGTCTCAAACACGCTCTTCACCGATTTGTTGGTGGTGGGGGCGTTGAGCACCACCCCGATGGCCCCCTGAAACTCTGCGTGCAGCGCAAGGTTCGTCACCCGCTTGCCCTGCGTCAGCCCGCCGCCCACGCCGCAGAACACCGGGATGTCGGCGGCGATCATAATCGACTGCGTAATGACGGGCTGGGGGGTAAAGGGGTATACGGCTATCACCGCGTCGGCGTTGACATTGCGGATAATGCAGATATCGGTGGTAAAGACGATGGACCGTATTCGCTTGCCAAAGATTCTGATACCGCTCGCCCGCTGAATCTCCTCGGGCACCTTTAACATAAACTTGCGCAGATTTCCCTGTATCTCGGGTACAAAGGCCGACATGGTGACACATCCTCTCCTACGCTTATTCTTGTTTTCACATTTATGCAATGCATGTACCTGCACCGGTTGTCACATGCCGATGATGATATCCATCAGCTGGCGCTTGGGCACGTGCCTTGTCCCGCTTTCGTCCGCATAGCTGGCGGTGTCGTAGCCGGATTCCTCTAAGATAATATCCTCGTCGGGGCGGCCCAGCGCAATCACCAGCAGCGGCTCATAGGCACCTATCGTTACCATCAGCTCACGCTTTAACCGAATCTTATCAAAGTTTGTGACGATGCACCCCCCCAGCCCCCGCTCTGCCGCACCAAGCAGGATGGTCTGTGCGGCAATTCCCGCGTCGATGTACGCGCTGTGCATGGCGGGCACGAGGTTGGTGTCTACAAACATGCAGATGTAGGCTGCGGGCTCGGCGTTACCGGTATCTCTGTACGGGGCGCCCGGCGTCTTTACCCAGTGCAGCAACGGGCAGATGATAGCGTTGGTTTGCTCCGAGCAGCTTAAGTAGTACTTGAGCGGCTGTACATTGCCCGTGGACGCGGTGAGGCGTGCAAGGCCGATGAGTTCAAACAGCGTGTTGGTACTCACAGAGGTACTGCCATCAAACAGGCGATAGCTGCGGTTTTGAAGCACCAGATCCTTAAGCATAGCGCACACTCCTTTTTCGTCCTACGGTTAAAAACGTCGCCCGACGGCGGATGAAAGCCCTGATGGAATAAGCATATTATAGCAAATCTAATGAAAAAAGAGAAGTTCCCGCGCAATGCTAGCCTTACTGTTTTTAACATTAATTCTGGCGAAAATACCTTTGGTAATCATTTTTTTTGAGATTTTCGGTTTTATGTGTTAGAATGAGCCTAACGGTACATAGCCTTGCCGTTGAAACCGGGCTGCTACTACCGGCAGCCTGAAAGGAAATCGACCTGTGACAATGAAGGATGGTGTATGATCATGCGCGAGGTTTCGGTAAAGGAGCTTGCCATCAACCCGTTTACGCTGATAGGCGAAGAGTGGGGGCTGGTTACAGCCGGCAGCAAAGAGAAGTTTAATACCATGACTGTCAGCTGGGGCGGCATGGGCGTATTGTGGGGCAAAAACGTGGTGTTTGTGTTCATACGCCCGCAAAGATATACCTATGAATTCATGGAGAACAGCGAGTATTTTACCCTGTCGTTTTTCCCCGAGGGGTTTAAACCTGTACTCTCGCTGTGCGGCAGCAAAAGCGGCCGTGACATTGATAAGGTAAAAGAGACGGGGCTTACCCCCCTGTTTTCGGACAATGCGGTATACTTTGAGCAGTCCAAGCTTGTGTTCGTGTGCAAAAAACTTGCCGAAGCCCCGATGGACCCGAACGGGTTTATCGACCAAACCATCAACAACAACTATGTAAAAGGCGATTACCACCGCATGTTTGCGGCGGAACTTGTAAAGGTTTACGCTGCAGACTAATAAGCAACAGAAAGGATGATACCATTGCGTTCGTTCGCAAAACGCTTTGCTGTCATTGCCTGCCTGCTGGCTGCGACCTCGCTTTTGCTGTTTTCCTGCGCCAATAATGGTGCAGAAGTTGTTTCATCGTTGAGTGATTCCTCTGCTGAAAGCACAACCTCCGAGGACGCGGTAATAATCCAGGAGGCAAACAGTGACATTCAGACCGAATCGTCTTTAGCCGAGATTTCTTCGGAAAAAGAGGCTCCCTCCGGCGATTCTCCCGAGGTGGCAGGTACCGCCTCCAAGGCCACTTCCTCCAAGAAGCCCGCTGCTTCGATTGCGCCGCCCTCCACCAAGGCTGCGGCAAGCTCTAAAGCAACCAGCTCCAAGGCTGCTAGCTCTAAGGTAACCAGTTCGAAGGCTACCAGCTCAAAGCCCGCAAGCTCGGCTCCCTCGGGCGGCAGCGGTTACGGCCCGCGCATCAGCGACGACCCGTCGAAGTCCTCCAGCACTAGCTTCTACGCTAGCGTTGAGGATGAGATTCTGGCACAGCTTAACGACCTAAGGCAGAGCAAGGGCCTTAACCCGCTTAAGAAGAGCTCTCAGCTCGCAGCGGGCGCCAGAATCCGCGCCAAAGAGATGTACGACTACAACTACTTTGCGCATACCCGCCCCGACGGCGGCAGCTGGGACAGTGTATTCAAGATCGATATCAAGCTTAGCAACTACTCCCGCCTCGGCGAAAACCTAGTAAAAATGGTCGGATCCTCCCCCGAAGCAACCGCCATTATGAACCTGTGGATCAACAGCCCCGGGCACTACGCCAACATGGTAAACCCGGACTACACCCACGTGGGCATCGGCGTATTCAGCGGCACCGTTTCGGGCCAGGGCAAAACACTCTACGCCGTGCAGGAATTCGGTACATTCTATTAATAATCTGATTCATATCTAGGGCTGATGCTCTGAGGGCTGAGAAGGGTTTTCCTTCTCAGCCCTTTTTGTCGGCCATTTTCTCACGCGCAACCTTTAACAGCGCACTCTTTTCCTTCGGCGAAAGCCATTCGTTCATCCGTGCCGCGGCAATGGGCATTATCCAGCGCTCTACATCCTGCCTGCTTGCGTTTGCAAGGCGGAGGTACTCGCGCAGGTACTCCTCACAGAGGGTATTTGCAAAGGCGGCTATTAGTTTTTGCAGCAGCCGGTTCTTTACGGGCGGCACCGAGTATTTTAAGATCACGTAGCTTCTGGCAACGTCGGCCAAGGCACAGCCCTTTACGGCGGTCATCCAGTCTATCACCACCGGTTTCTTGCCCTGCATGAGGATGTTCAGGGGGTGGAAATCCATATGGCAGAGTGTGTTCCCGTCCGGCAGGCGCCTGATGTATTCATATAGGTACGCCTTTTCCGCGTCTGTGAATGCCGGCACCCGACTAATTGCTGAGATTAACTGCTCCTTGACGCTGGGCAGCTCAAACGGCACCTCTTGATGAATATCCCGGTGCAGCTGCGCAAGAAGGCGAGATTTCTTTTTTAAGGTCCAAACCGAGAACATCATGCGCTGCATCAGCGTTTTGCCGCTTACCCGTTGGTAGATGGCGCCGCAGCGGCCGTTCTGCTCCACCAGCTCGAAGGCCTCGGGGCACACCCCCAGCAAGGCGTAAACCTGCTTGGTGATTTCAAACTCCTGAGTACACAAAAATGGGGGAAGCTTCTCGTTATAAAGCTTTAGTATCTTGTCGCTGCCCCACTCGTAGATATCAGCGGTGTTCCCCTTCCCCAATAACCTACCTATGCTCATACTGTCTCCGTCTGCCTCTCTGTCCCGTCCTAATATATTTTTCTGTCAACTGTTTTAAGCAGATATCTTTGATCTTTTCCTGTTAACAAGGGCCTTATAGTGCGTATTAATCCACTTAAATACAATATGTAATAAAAGTGCCAGCGGTGCCGTTATGGCAAATACCAAAAGGGTGTACAGGACGCTGTTCTGTAGATACAATTTATCGGAGCGTAACAGGGTTATCGCGATGCCCTGTATAAGGTATATCTCAAGTGAGAGGTCACCTATCAAAGAGAGGATGCGATTTTTAAACTGCACCTTTGTTCCGGCTAACGCAACGATGGCGCTGAACAGAAGAGAGGCGATTACCTGGCATATGAGTATAACGAGCGCCAGTTTATTGTAATCAAGCTTGCATACGTCTATCACTACCGGCACAGAAAAGATGATTAAGAAGAGCACAAAGCTGAGAGAGAACTTCGCGACAAAGCGGCGCTTAAAAAACTCCATAATCTGCTCATGATATACCGCCCAAACCACACCCAACCCAAAGGCGAAGCAGGAATTATACCACCAGCTGCCATAGTTCAGCAGCATACAGAGGATAATATATGCAAGCAGACCAAGCCATGTGATGAGCATGTGAATCTTCCGGTTGCCTTTAGAAAGCTTCGTAGCGAGATAAAACAGAAAGTAGAAACATAAAATCGCTATGATGTACCAAGAAAACAAAGCAATCGGCGACCCGTTCACCAGTGAAAAGAGCACCGATTGGACGGTAACTGTCTCCCCCATCACACCGTAGAAAACGGAATAGAGGACCGTAGTGATCAGATAGGGAATAAGCACAGAGGGTATTCTGAGCGTGAGTAAGGTTTTGGCATAGGTCTGCTGCCGCTGCTGATATTGGGTCATCAGCCCGTAGCCCGATATAAAGAAGAAAACGCTCACCGCCAAATAGCCCACATATGCAAACAGCGGGAAGACTATGCTGCCGGACGACCTTTGGGATAGATGGTGCAGGATAACAACAAGCGCGAAGATACCCCGCAGCTGATTTGTATTTTGCGGGGAAAGTGAATCCTCAAAGTATCCTTCACGTTTTACCTGAATGCCCACGAGCAGTAACACCAAGAGAGCGACCACAAAGATGTCCATGCCTTATTCCCCCGTCGAATAAAATATCTGAATCGTCTTATTACTGACGAATTTGATACATTCGCATAGCATTCTCCGTGGCAATATCAATGAGCTGCTGCGCCGAAATCCCCTTGATCTCGGCGATCTTCGCGGCGGTATAGGCGATCATGCTGCTGTCGCAGCGCTTGCCGCGATAGGGCGCGGGCGCCATGTAGGGGCAGTCGGTTTCGAGCAGCAGGCGGTCTAAAGGGGTTACCGCCACCGCTTCCAGCACCTTTTTGGCGTTGGAGAAGGTCACCACACCGGTAAAGCCGATGTACATGCCTAAGCCCAGTACCTCCTTGGCCGTTTCGGCGCTGCCCGAAAAGCAGTGCACCACGCCCTTGGGGGTGTACTGACGCAAAAGCGCCATCACGTCGGCGGTGGCCTCCCGGCTGTGGATGATTACGGGCAGATCCAGTTCCTTGGCAAGCTGAAGCTGCGCCTCAAAAACAGGCTTTTGAACCTCTCTGGGCGGGGTTTCGTAGTGGTAATCCAGCCCGATTTCACCGATGGCTACCACCTTTTCTTCCCCCGCGAGCTGCCGGAGGGTTTGGATATCCGCAGGGGTAAACTCGTCCGCCGCCTGCGGGTGGATGCCGACGGCGGCATAGAAGTAATCGTACTGCTTTGCGTAGCGGATGCCCTCGCGCGAGGACTGCATATCGCAGCCCGCGTTGAGCACGGCGCGCACGCCGTTATTTTGAAGAGAAGACAGGAGCAAAGCCCTGTCCTCATCAAAACGCGCATCATCGTAGTGCGCGTGGGAATCAAAGATATTGTTCATGCGGGGTGTTCCTTTCAGACAGAAAACCTTAACGAACCTTGGAGCCGTTGGGCACCGAGGCGTCGATGAAGATGACGTTGGCGCGCCCTACGGCGTCCGCGGCAAGGATCATGCCGTTAGACTCCACGCCGCGCAGCTTGGCGGGCTTGAGGTTCGCCACCACGATAATCTTTTTGCCGATCAACTCCTCGGGCTTATACCACTGCGCGATACCCGAAACCACCTGCCTGCCGCCCCGGCCGTCGTCGAGCGTCAACTTCAACAGCTTGTCGCTCTTCTCTACCGGAACGCAGTCCTTAATCTCGGCGGTACACAGCTCCACTTTGGCAAAATCCTCGATGGTGATGATGCCGGGGATGCCGCTCTGCTCCGGCTTGCTCGCGGCCTTCGGCTCGGGCTGCTTTGCAGCGGCCTCCTGCTGGCGCGCGTGGTTCTCGGCGTCTATCTCTTCAAGCTTCTTGGCTTCATCAATGCGGGTAAAGAGCGGCGCGGCCTCGCCCACCTTCGCCCCGGTGGGGATGGCGCCGAACACTTTGAGCGACGCGTAATCGCTTGCAGGGCTGCCGAGCTGCTTTAAAATCTCGGCGCCGGTCTGCGGCAGCAGCGGCGCAATCATCACCGCGATATAGCGGATGGCCTCCGCAAGGTTATACAGCACCGCGGCAAGGCGACCGTGCTTATCCTCGTCCTTGGCGAGCGCCCACGGGGTGGTTTCGTCGATATACTTGTTGCTGCGGCGCGCAACGTCCATAATCACATCCAGCGCGTCGGCGGTTTTATAGGCGTTCATAAGCGTTTCAAATTTGGCAACCGCGCCGGCGGCGACACTCATCAGGTCTTGATCAAGCGCGTCCGGCTCGCCGGTGGGCTTTGTAAGCACCCCACCAAAGTATTTGTGTACCATGGCAACCGTGCGGTTTACAAGGTTGCCGAGGGTGTTGGCGAGGTCGGCGTTATAGCGCGTGATGATGTTCTGGTAGGTAATGGTGCCGTCCTGCGCGTAGGGCATCTCGCTGAGCAGGTAGTAGCGCATACCGTCCACCGTAAAGTGGCGCACCAAATCGTCGGCGTACATCACGTTGCCCTTGGATTTGCTCATCTTATCCACACCCGAGAGCAGCCACGGGTGGCCGAACACCTGCTTGGGAAGCGGCTCGCCCAGCGCCATCAGGATGATAGGCCAGTAGATGGTGTGAAAACGCAGGATATCCTTGCCGATGACATGAACATCCGCCGGCCAGTACTTTTTGTAGAGCTCACCGCTGCCGTCGGTGTCGTAGCCCAGCGCAGTGATATAGTTCGAGAGCGCGTCGATCCACACATAGATGACGTGACGCTCGTCGAAGGTTACGGGGATGCCCCACTTAAACGAGGTGCGGGACACGCACAAATCCTGTAGGCCGGGCTTTAGAAAGTTATTAACCATCTCGCGCTTGCGCGACTCGGGGCAGATGAAATCGGGGTGCTCCTCGATATACTGCATAAGCCTGTCCTGATACTTGCTCATCTTAAAGAAGTAGGCCTCTTCCTTGGTGAGCTTCACGGGGCCGCCGCAATCGGGGCAGCAGCCGTCCACCAGCTGGGTATCGGTAAAAAACGACTCGCAGGCCACGCAGTAGTTGCCCTCGTAGGAGCTTTTATAGATGTCGCCCTGATCGTAAAGCTTTTTAAATATCTTCTGCACGCTTTTTACGTGAAAGTCGTCGGTGGTGCGGATAAACTGGTCGTAGGAGCTGTTCATCAAATCCCAGATGGCGCGAACCTCGCCCGCCACGCGGTCTACATACTCCTTGGGCGTCATGTTGTTTTGTACGGCGTTGCCCTCTATCTTCTGCCCATGCTCGTCGGTGCCCGTAAGGAAGTATACGTCAAACCCCAGCATTCGCTTAAACCGCGCAATCGCGTCGGACAGCACAATCTCGTAGGTGTTGCCGATATGCGGTTTGCGCGAGGTGTAGGTGATTGCCGTGGTGAGATAGAATTTTTCCGCCATCAAATAAACATCCTTTCGCCCTGTTTATAGGGAATTCCTGTTGTAGTGGAATATCTAAGGTATTATTATACCACGTTTTATCAAGAAATAGCAAAGGATTTTTGGGGTCGCAGGAGTTCAAAAAGCCGGAGTAGCCAACACCTTTTGGTGCGGTTGCTCCGACTTTTTTGTTTGGGGTGTTTTGCAACACCCACTTTTCAATAGCTATTGTTTGGGTTAAAAGTTTTTTGCAAGGTTTCGGGCATCTTGGGCGGCTTTTTCGACGATGGCATTTACATCTTGCCCGACGACGTCCAACTTCTCGGCGGCGATGGTTGTGTAATCCGAAATGCCGAAGAAGCCAAAAATCGTTCTTAAATACCGGTCGCCCATTTCAAAGGAATTGAATGGCTCAGACTGGTAATCGCCGCCGCGTGAGACGATATTCACCGTTTTTTTTCCGCTGAGTAAACCGACAGGGCCCTGCTCGGTGTATTTAAACGTGATCCCGACCACCGATACATAGTCGATGTATGCTTTTAAAATCGCCGGAATATTCAGGTTCCACATCGGCTCGGCGACCACATATTTATCACTTTCCGCAAACTGATACGCATATTTCAGGATCGGGTGGCTTCTGCTTTCCGACGTTTTTGCCCCGAAAACGGCCGCCAAGTCGTCGGCTGTCAAAAATCCGATCTTTTCTTTACAAAGATCGAGGGTCGTGATTGGGTCATCGGGGTGAGCCTGCCTATACGCTTCCATAAAAGCATCCGCAATTTTAAAAGTTCTCGATTCACCTTCCGGCTTAGCGTTCGCCTTGATGTATAAGATTTTACTCATCATAATCCTCCTTTTGCTTGTTGCTTATAGTCTTTGATAGTTCATCGCTTCTATACAATGATAAATTTTGAATGCTTTTGTTTTGCTGCAAAGCGATTCGTTTTTTCAAGAAAGAAAAGAGCATTTATGCGGCGAGCGGTATCAGTAATCCAGTTACTCAAGCTGGGCGCTTAGTAGCCGTGCGGATTATCCTGCGGTACTATAATTTCCATATTCATCGGGAGCGTCAACTGTTGAAATTCAAGTTTGTTATGCTCTAAGAGCTTTTGAGTTTTCATTGCAACTAAATCCTAAAACAAAAAGCCGGAGCAGCCAACCCTTTCGGGTAAGGTTGCTCCGGCTTTTTTCTTAGGGGTGCTTTGCAACAGCACCTTTACTTATGAAGATTTCGAACATAATAACCCTAGGGGCGCACGCTTACAATAGAATAACAGAACCGAAAGAAAAAGTCTATACTTTTTATCAGGTTTCTTTATAATAGAACATACGGCGCGATACGCCGGTAAATAAGGATCAGGTGAACAGGAGGCAAGCATGAGCAAGCTCATTATCAACAACTACCCCATGGTAAACCCCGCCCCGATGATATTGGCGGGTGCCGAGGTAAACGGCAGGGCAAACTTTACCGCAGCGGGCGCTTTCGGCGTCGTTTGCTTACAGCCCATATTCTATCTCTCGCTGAAAAGCAGCCATCTAACGACCGAGGGCGTAAAGCAGCAGGGCTTTTTCAGCATTAACCTCACAACCGTAGAGCTTGCGGCAAAGGCGGACTACTGCGGTATGGTCTCGGGCAGAAACACCGATAAGGCCTCATTGTTTAACGTATTCTACAACGAGGCGGGCAGGGCGCCGATGATTGAAGAATCACCGATGAACTACCTGTGCAAGGTGATCAAGAGTGTGGAAGTCGGCGGTTTTGATGTGTTCTTCGGCGAGATTGTCGCTACCTTTGTCGGAGAGGAGTACCTGACCGAGGGCAAGCCCGACCCCTTGAAAATTAGGCCCATTTACATGATGGGGCCGCAGTATTTCGGTATCGGAGAACCGATTGGCGGCGCGTTCCAACTGGGCAAGACCCTGTTAAACCGCTAACACCAACAAACGGCGCCTATGGAATGCATGCACAGCATCCACAGGCGCCGTATTTTATTCCTGCCAGAACTCGCGCACCGATTTTTCAAGCTGCTTCGGGCTTTTTACCAGCAGGCAGCTTTTCCAGTGCGCCGGAAAGAGGCGTAGATAGTCGGCGCGGGCAAAGCGCTCATCGATGAGCACCACCACCCCGCGGTCGGTCTCGCTGCGGATAACGCGCCCGGCGGCCTGCAGCACCTTGTTCATGCCCGGGTACATGTAGGCGTACTCAAACCCCATGCCGTTATCACCGTTAAAGTAGTTCATGATGATATCCTGCTCGGTGCTCACCTGCGGCAGGCCCACCCCGACAATCACCGTACCGATCAGGCGGTCGCCCTTAAGGTCTACCCCCTCCGAGAACACACCGCCCATCACCGAGAAGCCCACCAGCGTTTCGGTGTTCTGCGCGTCAAAGCGCAGCAGAAACTCCTCCCGCTCCGGCTCGGTCATGCGGCTTTGCTGCAGAACGGTATCCACCGTGGGGCAGAGTGCCTTAAACTCATCGTAGACGCGCAGCAGGTATTGGTAGGACGGGAAAAACACCATGTAGTTGCCGCACCTGCCGCCGATTGCCGCGGCAATCACCTGCGCAATACGGTCGTAGCTTTCGTCGCGGTCGCGGTACTTGGTGGAGATGCCGCCGCACAAAAGCAGGTGCAGGTTTGCCTGGTCAAACGGCGAGGGGAGCTTTAAGATATAGTCGTCCTCCCTGCCGCCGAGGATGTTTTTAAAGTACTCGAGCGGCGTAAGGGTAGCCGAAAAAAGCGCCGCGCCACGCGCGCGGCTGAGCGCATTGTCCAGCAGCACGCTGGGGTCGACGCAAAAAAGTCTTACGCGCACGTCATTGCCCGCGCATTCGGTCACCGATACATACCGTTCGTCGAACAACTCTGAGGTTTTGAGGTAGGCAAGGCTCTCAAAAAACAGCTGTAAGAGCGCGTCGTACTGCTCGTGCTCCTGCCCGTGCTCCTTGAGCCAGCGCTCGCATTCGTTTGAGAAACGCTCCAAGGCATCACACAGGTCACCGCTCTGCGTATTCGCCACCCGTGTATCCTGCTCGCCGCACTGCTCCTTGAGGGATAAAAACGCCTTATTGACGGTGCTCAGGCTCTTGGTAAGCTTGGGCGCGCCCTTTTTCAGCGCGGTTTTAACCTGTAAAAAGCTGCTTTTTCTAAGCTCCGCCGAGAACATCTCGCGTGCCCTGTCCACCAGATTGTGCGCTTCGTCCACCAAAAACACGTAGTCGCCCACGCTGTTTTCCTGCGCGAAGAAGCGCTTGAGATACACACGCGGGTCGAACGCGTAGTTGTAGTCGCAGATGACGGCATCCACCCACATCGAGACGTCGAGCGCCAGCTCGAACGGGCAGACGGTGTGCTGCTTTGCGTAACGCTCGATAATATCCCGCGTGATGCCGTCGTTCTCCTCCAGCAGCTCCCGCAGCGCGGCGTTGACGCGGTTATAATGCCCCTTGGCATAGGGGCAGCTTTCGGGGTTGCAGGAAGGGGTGTCGAGAAAGCAGATCTTCTCCTTGGCGATGAGGGTAACGGTTTTAAACATCAGGCCGTTTTCCCGCAGGCGGTCAAACGCCTCCTGCGCCACCTGACGGGTGACCGTTTTGGCGGTGAGGTAGAATATCTTGGTGGCAAGCCCCTCCCCCATCGCCTTGACGGCGGGGAAAACGGTGGACATCGTTTTGCCGATGCCGGTGGGTGCCTGCGCAAACAGGCGCTTTTCATCGCGTAGCGCCTTATAAACCCCCGCGGCAAGCTCGCGCTGCCCGCGGCGGTACTGCGCAAAGGGGAAGCCTAATGCCTTGATGGATGCGTCGCGCCGCTCGGCCCAGGTGGCGGAGAACTCCGCCCACGTTTGGTAGCTTTCAAGCAGTCCGGTGAAGAAAGCCTCAAGCTCAGCCTGCAAAAAGGTCTTTTCAAAGTTTTTGACCTCTTCGGTATCGGCCTGCACATAGGTAAGGCGCACGGTTATTTCGTCAAGGGTATTCTGGGAGGCGACCATGCAGGCATAGCACTGCGCCTGCGCCCAGTGTACGGGCGCGAAATCCTCGTCTATCTCATCAAGCGGCAGCGCAACCGTTTTGATCTCGTCGATGGTGGTTCTGCCCTCTTCGGTGATGATGCCGTCCGCGCGCCCAATCACGGTAAAATCGATGCCACCGACCCGCCGCGTCTCTTTGAGCGCCACCTCCGCCTTATAGCTGCCGCCATAGGCCTTTTGCAGCTTGCGGTGCAGGCGCGCACCCTCGTTCATGCGGTCGCGGCCGGTAAACCGGCTGTCGAGGTCGCCGCTGCGCAGCAGAAACTCCACCAGATTGCGCACCGATATCTTTACTTCTTTAATGTGCTGCTCTTCCACGCTGCCTCCACCGCAAACATATATTCGCTACGTCTATTCTACCATGCCGCGGAATGTTTTTCAATGACGGACGGCTTAGGAGGCATATGTCCAATCCTCGATATTAAAGAACACGTCACTGATGGAGGATTTAACATTATAAGACATCGTTTGGGTAAAGCCCGAGATGCCGGTTCTAAACAGCAGTGGGATAAACGGCGACTGCTCCTCAAAGGTCGAGCAGAAGGTCTCGTAGCTCGTCTGGCCCGCGCGCAGCGAGGTGTAGGCGGCATACAGGCCGCTGCCGGCGATGCCACCGTAAGTAAGGCTGCCCTCACTTCTAAAAAACTCGCTTAAATCATTGTTGGCAAACAACTTTACCTCACCGATGTAAAGGTCGAAATTCGAGGCCGCCACCTGCTCGGTATAGCTGTTAAAGTTCTGTTCGGTGATGACGCAGTCGATGCCCACATCCTTTAAGGCCTTCTGTATCTGCTGCGCCGTCTGGGTGCGGTAAAGGTTTTCGGTATTTACCAGCAGGTTAAGCGTAACGCGCTCATTGCCGCTTAAGCGGTAGCCCTCGGCGTCGCGTTCGGTGTAGCCCAGCGCGTCGAGGATGCTGCCGGCGCCCTCCGTATCCGCCTGGAGCCGGTTGGGCAGCTCCTTGGTCGCGTACATATTGGGGTTAAAGGGCGTTGAGGCGGGGGTGGCGCGCGAGAAGAAGGCCTCGGAGGCGATCTTTTCGCGGTTGATAGCCAGCGACAGCGCCTTGCGGAAGCTTGCCGTCTGGGTGTAGCCGCGCGTGTTGTTTACGCCCAGATACACAAGGTTGGTGAGGGGTATCTGCACCGGGTTGCTGCCCATGTTGGTGGAGCTTTGCGCCTGCGCGAGGTCGGAGAAGGCGAAGTTGATCTTGCCCATCTTAAGGCTGTGAATCAGCGAGTCGCCGTACGCAAAGGGGGTAAGCCGCAGGTTTTTGAGCGTCTTGACGGCGCTGCCGTGCCAGTAGGGGTTTACCGAGAGCGTAACCTCCCCATTGCCGTTGCTCTCGCCAAACACATAGCGTCCGCAGCCCACCGGGAAGGTGTCCCCAAAAGTGCCGCTCTCAATCACGGGGAAATCAAGCAGGTTGATAAACAGATGGTCTGGCTCGCCGAGGCGGATCTCCAGCGTAGTGGGGTTTAGGATGGTATAGCCCTGAACATTAGCAAGGCGCTTGGCGTAGACGCCCCCCTGCTCTTTGGCGCAGTCGAGCGAATACTTCACGTCGGTTGCCGTCACCTCGCTGCCGTCGGAGAACTGAATACCGCTTTTGATGCTGACGGTGCAGACGGTGCCTTCTATCTGAATATCTAAGGCCAGTGACATAACGGGTGTAAAATCCTTATCCATCTTCACTAGGCTGTCGTACACCAGCGGGTGTAGTACGGTGTTGAGGGTGGTCTGCGACAGGTAGGGGTTCAGCGAATCCTGCGCGTCATAGGGGATGATAAAAACGCCGGGTACCACCGCGGGCGTATCGGACGCGGTGCCCGATTCCCCGACCGTGGGCGTACTGGCTCCCGGCTGTAAACCACCGCCCTGCGCACAGGCGCTAAACAGCAGGATGCTTGATAAACCCGCTAGAAGCAGTACAGATATCTTTTTGCGCATGATAAACCTCCATATATAGCCGTTGGTAACATTTTGTGGGCCTGCCCTTAAAAAAAGGGCGGGGGAGCCACGTCCGCTCCCCTACCCCTATAAAATTATGAACTGTCAACGCCCGTGATGACTTATGTATAAGCTGTCTGATGCTCCGGGTTAACGTGGCTCTACGATAAGCTTTATCGCCGTTCGGTCTTCGCCGTCGATCAGCACATTGGCGAAAGCGGGAATACACACGAGGTCTACCCCCGAGGGGGCAAGGTAACCTCTGGCGATAGCCACCGCCTTTACCGCCTGATTGGATGCGCCGGCACCAACCGCCTGAACCTCGACCACGCCTTTTTCACGAATTACGCCAGCAATAGCCCCTGCCACAGAATTTGGAACCGATTTTGCCGAAACCTTTAACACTTCCATATTAATCCCAATCCTTCCGGTTTTAATACTCTTTTACGTAATCGTTTAAGTAATTATAATTCTCATTTTAAAAGGGGCCGCAAATAAAACGCAATCCTACTGATTGCTACCTCGCTATTAATTTTTTGAAAAACAAATCGTCTGTACGTTCGTGGTAGCACCCGTCTGTTCGTTGATGTCAAACAGCACGGCATTGATCATGCACTCGCCGTCGGCAACCTCAAAATGAACGGGCATCATAGATTTGAGCCTGCGCACGGCAAGCTCGGGTTTTACGCCTAACACCGAATGAATGGGCCCTGTCATCCCAACATCGGTAATATAGCCCATGCCCTTGGGAAATATCCTGGCATCGGCTGTCTGCACATGGGTGTGGGTGCCGAACATGGCCGAGATTCTGCCATCCAGATAGTTTGCCATGGCAATCTTTTCGGAGGTTGCCTCGCCGTGAAAATCGAGCACGATGACCTTGGCCATGCTCTGCTTGAGCAGCTCGTCGATACACTCGAACGGGTTTTTAAGGTTCTCCATAAAAACCACGCCCATCAGGTTGATAACGGTGATGGCGGTGCGGCCCATATCGAGTGTGAACCATCCCCTGCCGAAGGTACCGCTGGGGTAGTTGGCGGGGCGCAGCAGATTGTCGTGCTCTTCAAAATATTCAAAAATCTCTTTCCGGCGAAAGGCGTGATTGCCGGTGGTGATAATGTCCGCGCCAGCGTCGAACAGGCGCTGTGCACTGCCGGGCGAAATACCGTTTGCTTGCGACGAGTTTTCACCGTTTATGATGACGACCTCGGCGCCATATGAAGCTTTAAGCGCCGGAAGATGCTCGGCCAGATACCTGCACCCAATTCTGCCGACAACATCGCCTACGCAGAGAACCTTCAACGATCTGTTTCCCCCTTAATTGGAACGCAACCCCTAATTTGAGAATATATTATCATTATAGCGCAATTTCACAGAAAAAGACAATATACAAAAGGCAAAAAAAACGGATTAATAACAGTAAAATTTTTTCATATTGTATAAAAGTTTCCTAATCGGCAAATAAAAAGCAAGAAAGGGTTCGTTATATAGATGATAGAAGGCGGCAGCACAGGAAGTATCCTGCCCTGCCGCATACTTTGCACAACAAGCCTATTTTGCGAATTCGATGGCGCGGTTTTCGCGGATGATGTGTACCTTGATCTGGCCAGGGTAATCAAGCTCCGCCTCGATCTTGGCAACAATGTCACGTGCAAGCAGTGTCATCTGGTCGTCGTTTACCACCTCTGGCTTCACCATGATGCGAACCTCACGACCGGCCTGAATCGCAAACGATTTGTCAACCCCGTTAAAGGAGTTGGCAATCTCTTCGAGCTTTTCAAGACGCTTGATGTAGTTTTCGAGGTTTTCACGTCTTGCACCGGGGCGAGCGGCAGAGATCGCGTCGGCGGCCTGTACAAGGCACGCAACGATCGTTTTGGGCTCTACGTCGCCGTGGTGTGCTTGAATGGCATGGATGATATCCTGGTTCTCTTTGTATTTCTTCGCAATATCTACGCCGATTTCAACATGGGTGCCCTCGATCTCGTGGTCGAGCGCCTTGCCGATATCGTGTAAAAGACCCGCGCGCTTCGCAAAGTTTACCTCAACGCCAAGCTCGCTTGCCATCACGCCCGCAAGGTGTGCCACCTCAAGGGAATGGTCGAGCACGTTCTGCCCGTAGCTGGTGCGGTAACGCAACCGGCCAATGAGCTTGATAAGCTCGGGGTTCATGCCGTGGATGCCGGTTTCAATCACAGCGCGCTCGCCGTCCTGCCTGATCTTGAGCTCTACCTCGTGCTTGGATTTCTCCACCATCTCCTCGATGCGGGCGGGGTGGATGCGTCCGTCGGCAATCAGTTTTTCGAGCGAAAGCCTTGCAATCTCGCGGCGCACAGGGTCAAAGCAGGAAAGGGTAATCGCCTCTGGCGTGTCGTCAATAATAAGGTCTACACCGGTTAAGGTCTCGAGTGCGCGGATGTTTCTGCCCTCGCGCCCGATGATGCGGCCCTTCATCTCGTCACTGGGCAGTGCCACCACCGAAACGGTGGCCTCCGCCACATGCTCGGCGGCACAGCGCTGAATAGCCTGCGAGATGATGTTGCGCGCCTTCTGGTCGGCCTCGTCCTTTAACTGCTGCTCATAGAGATTAATCTTGACCGCTTTTTCGTGAATAAGGTCGTTCTCAAGGTTTTTGAGCATGAATTCTTTTGCCTGTTCGACCGTAAACATCGAAATCTTTTCCAGCAGTTCAAACTGATGCTTTTTGATTTCTTCGGCGTCGTTTAACTTGGAATCGGCTTCGGCCAGCTTCTTTTGCAGGGTTTCTTCCTTCTGCTCGAGGCCTTCCATCTTGTGGTCTAAGTTTTCTTCCTTCTGCATGATGCGGCGTTCCTGCCGCTGCAGCTCACTTCTGCGTTCTTTGATTTCTTTGTCTGCATCCGAACGCATTCTGTAAATTTCGTCTTTGGCTTCGACAAGTGCTTCTTTTTTCTTGCTTTCTGCGGTTTTCAAAGCATCGCTGACAATGCGTTTGGCCTCTTGCTCGGCGGAACCGAGCTCTGCCTCAGCGACTCTCTTTCTATATGCAATCCCCAGAAAAAACAAAGGGACACCAATCACAATAGCTCCGACGATTACTGAAATGACGCTGTATAGTATCGTCTGTGAATCCACTTATCCAAAAACCTCCTTTGCTCAAATTCTCCAAATATAATCATTATAAAAATAATAATATGGCGCTAATGCACCATATACTATTCTATATGTAAAAAAGTTGTATGTCAAGGTTTTTTAACACGCCAAATTGTCAAACCTTTAACGGCATAAGACCAGTTGCTATACGTGGGCGGCAGTATTATGGGCTTTTTTTGCGCTTTGAAACAATTATGGATAGAAATATCAACGTAAATTTTTTTGTGCGCGTATTGACAACAAACTATGCCGGTGCTACTATGAAAGCACATTATAGTGGTTAAAGCGATGAAGGGGACAGTATCGGAACGGTTTTTGCTCAGAGAACTGCATCGGCGGCTGAAAGTGCGGTCTTAGGCCTTTCCAACGAGAAAACCACCCCCGAGCCTGCTATGAAAGGCCCAGAAATTCCTTTCTGAGTTTAAGTAAGAAGCGGCGGGTTGCACACGTTACAGTGCTTTTGAGCGGTGGAAAGAAACCTTTTCACAATCCGGGTGGAACCGTGGAGCATGCTATGCCTCACCCCAGTAATACTGGGGCGAGGCTTTTTTGTTGCATTTTCACTAAAGTTAAGGAGATGTATCAGATGATAAAAGTAGAATTAAAAGGCGGCGTGGTCAACGAATACCCCGAGGGCATCACCCCCGCCGAGATCGCGAAATCGCTCGGCATGGGGCTTTACAAGGCTGCCTGCTCGGCAAAGGCCGACGGTAAGCTTATCGACCTGCGCACACCGCTTATGAGCGACTGCGCGCTCTCTATCCTCACCTTTGATGACATGGACGGCAAGAAGACCTTCTGGCATACGGCCTCGCATATCCTCGCGCAGGCGGTAAAGCGTCTTTACCCCGACGCAAAGCTGGCGATCGGCCCCGCCATCGACAACGGCTTCTACTACGACTTTGACGTAGCGACTCCCTTTTCGACCGATGACCTTGCGAAGCTTGAGGCTGAGATGGCGAAGATAGCCAAAGAGGATATCCCGCTTGAGCGCCTCTCGGTTTCGCCCGACGAAGCGAAGGCGCTGATGGAAAAGAACGGCGAAATCTATAAGCTGGAGCTGATTGAGGAGCATGCGGGCAAGGGCGAGAACATCAGCCTGTACCGTCAGGCTGAGTTTACCGACCTGTGCGCGGGCCCCCACCTCATGAGCACCGGCGCCGTGAAGGCCGTAAAGCTCACCTCCAGTACCGGCGCATACTGGCGCGGCAGCGAAAAAAACAAGATGCTCTGCCGCGTATACGGCATCGCCTTCCCCAAGAAAAACGAGCTGGACGAATACCTTACGCGCATAGAGGAAGCGAAGAAGCGCGACCACAATGTCATCGGCAGGCAGCTTAAATACTTCACCACTGCCGACCCCATCGGCCAGGGCCTGCCGCTGCTCATGCCCAAGGGCGCGAAGCTGTTCCAGATACTCAACCGCTATGTACAGGACAAGGAAGAGAACGAATACGGCTATGTGATGACCAGAACGCCGCTCATGGCGAAATCCGATCTTTATAAGATTTCGGGACACTGGGACCATTACAAGGACGGCATGTTTGTGCTGGGTGACGAGGAAAAGGACAAAGAGGTGTTCGCCCTCCGCCCGATGACCTGCCCGTTCCAGTACCATGTGTACCTGAGCGAAAAGCACTCCTACCGCGACCTGCCCATCCGCTACGGCGAGACCTCCACCCTGTTCAGAAACGAGGCCTCCGGCGAGATGCACGGCCTTATCCGTGTGCGCCAGTTCACCATCTCGGAAGGGCATCTAATCCTGCGCCCCGACCAGCTGGAGGAGGAATTCCGCAACTGCGTGAAGCTCATCAAAGAGATCATGTCGGATATCGGTTTGATAGACGACCTTACCTACCGCTTATCCAAATGGGACCCCAACAACCGCGAAAAGTATATCGGTACGCCGGAGATGTGGGAAGAATCCGAGGGGCTGATGCGCACCATCCTCAACCACATGCAGATCAACTACACCGAGGCGGTCGGCGAAGCGGCGTTTTACGGGCCGAAGCTGGATGTTCAGATGAAGAATGTGCACGGCAAAGAGGATACCTTATGCACCGTGCAAATCGACCTGATGCTGGCAAGGCAGTTCAACATGACCTATACCGATACAGACAGCACGCAGAAATACCCGTATATCATCCACCGCACCTCGCTGGGCTGCTACGAAAGAACCATCGCGCTGCTGCTTGAAAAATACGCGGGTGCGCTGCCGCTGTGGCTCTCCCCTGTTCAGGTTGAGGTTCTGCCCATCAGCGACAAGCAGCTTGATTATGCCAAAGACGTTTCCGCGGCGCTGCGCAAATGCGGCATCCGCGCCGAGGTAGACATGCGGCAGGAGAAGATCGGTTACAAGATCCGCGAGGCGCAGCTCGAGAAGGTTCCCTACATGCTTGTAATCGGCGAGAAGGAGCAGACCGAGGGCGCTGTGGCGGTGCGCAGCCGCAAGGACGGAGACAAGGGTACCATGCCGTTGCAGGCCTTTATCGACAAGGCGCTTGAAGAGATTAAAACCAAGGCGAAGGACTAGGCTACAACTAGTATAACGTATGACAGCCGGATGCAGATTACCACTGCATCCGGCTGCTGTGCGGATAGCGCTGTTTTCACCCAAAAAGGGCCGGAAAGGTGAAAAATCGTGTTGACAATCGCTTTATGAATTGCTATAATAAACAAGCGCTTTAACACAAGCGCCTTAATTGTGCCAAAAAACAGCATATGAACCATTAGCTCAGTCGGCAGAGCACTTGACTTTTAATCAAGGTGTCCGGAGTTCGAATCTCCGATGGTTCACCATAAAAAAACCGCATCAGCGAGCCAAGAAACGGCTATCTGGTGCGGTTTTTTATTTAATTCCAAGGCTGTTTTGACCAATCTCCTTGGCAAGGGCCTCTATGACCTATGCCAGCTTCAGAGGCAGGCAGGTTCAGCCTAATTTGATAAGAATTCGTTTAATTCCTTTGCATTCTCTTCAAAATCGACCACAATTAAACTTCGGCCATCTGAAACGGTTTGCCCATAGTAGGTTCCTTTCACGGGGATTGTCATCTGCCCGGCCTCTACTCCCAGAAAAGATGGCAGTTCAAATAGCCACGATGCAATTTCTACCGCTTTGATATTCGTTTCAACTTGCGAAAGAACCTTATAAATAAGAACAGACATATCCTTAATGTTTAAACGCTTTGCCTGATTGATTACTGCCTGAATGGTAGTTCGCTGGCGTTGGATACGACTCCAATCACTGTCAATAAAACGCAGCCTGCAATATTGCAGTGCGTCATATCCGTCCATGTGGTTTAACCCAACCTCCATCCTTTTCCGGGTAACCGCATTGGTATATACCTCGTTGTTGAGGGCTTTCACTTCCGCTTGAGTCAACGTGATATCTACACCGCCCACCGAATTAATAATGTCCTCAAAAAGGCTGAAATTAACCCGAATATAGCGATCTACATCCACCTTAAAACATTCCTGAATGGTTTTCAGGGTTAGGTCTGCTCCACCATACCGAAAGGTGTGTGTAAGCCAGTCATCATCCTTCCCGGGTATGGGGACCGCTATCCCCCGCTCTAAGCTCACAAGTTTAGCCGTATGCTCCTTCTTATTTACAGATAGAATCAATATCGCATCTGCTCTTGCGTTATCATTTAGCGTACTACCTCTTTCATCGGTACCAAGCAGCAGGAAATTATAAACATCCTTGTTTTTATAGATTTGTCCTTCAGGTACTTGAACAGCGAAGCGGGTGCTGCTGCTTTGCGGTGTGAATACTGCTGCATTACCGTCTGTAAAACTAATACTTTCTTTATAACGATTATATCCGGGTTTTGCATAGGCATCTAAAACCGATACGGACAATACATAAAATATACCAAGCAGCAATAAGCCCGCTCGAAGGAGCGGCTTTTTTGTTTTTTTTATTAGATTAAACATTCCAACACCCCGGTTTTATATATTTTCCTATGTATCTTAACAATACAATGCTTTTACCAGTACAGCCTTGATGTATCAGATTCATAGGGCTATGGCGAATGACAATATTGCACTCGAAAGAGTAGAAATCCGTTGCAAATATTTTAAATCGCATCTCTTCTCAAGTACTTTTATGGCCTTGCTATAGTTGGGCGGACGGGTAGTCATGTTATGTGTATCAGTACCCAGTACAACAGGGGTGTCACCGCTTAAAAGTTCCAAGATAGGCTTACATCTCAAGGGCGTCAGAAAGCACTCAGTATTCACCTGATACACCACACCCCAATATGCAAACGCCTCAACAAACTCTTGAATCGTATTAAACTTCAAATTGCGTTCGATATGAGCAAGTATGACATGCAAACCTCTTTTATTATAAATATTATCGATTTCTCGAATAATTTGCGGAGTGATTCTTTTATATGGCAGTTCCAGCAGAAGGTAATCCGTCTTTTCAATGCACAGTGCTTCGAGGCCCTCAAGCATTGATATACCCGGTACCAGATACACCTCCGCAGCAAGCCGGAGATCCATATCTTTAAGAATATCCAGCTGCTCTTTCAGTTGCTCATAAGCGCTCTGGCGTTTTATGATAAAGTCATTAATTGAAGTATGATCGATGTAAAAGTGTGGGGTAAATACAATACGGTCTACATCTTGACGTTGCAGCGCGGTTAACATTTGCACAGCAGTCGCGATATTCTCTGCACCGTCATCAATCTGTGGAAGTATATGTGTATGAAAGTCGGTATACATCCAAGACATCTTCCCCTTCCAACTGTGCATTGACCTATGCCTTTGCATATTTTGAGTAATCCAGACGATTATTGGTGTTGGCATTGGGTACCACCCCAAGAATCGGTATATTATAGTGTGCTGTCAGGTCGTTTTCCCCTTTGACGGTCGTATCAAATAGATTAATAAGTAATACCACGATACATGATCCTACAAGCCCCAGCATAATTCCGATGACCGTATTAAGTCCGACCCGGGGGGAGGTTGGCCTATCGGCCGCTTTGGCATTAGCGATAATCTTTACCGATCCGCCGGAAACTATCCGCTCTATCTCGGGGATGGCCATTTCGGCATAACGATTGGCGATATTGCAGGCAACTTGGGAATTGCTGTTCTCTACCTTTACGGATAGTATCTCCGTACCGTTTACCGCACCAATCATAACCTTCTTCTTTAATTTTTCAGGGGTTATGCTTAATTTCTCCGCCTGAATAATGCCGGTAACAAACGGATCGCTATTTAATATGACCGCATACGTATTAACCAACTGCTGCGAGGCGTTAATATCATTGATATTTACCCCTTGGCTCTGCTGATTATTTGAAATGTTGTTCACGTATAGCAGTACCTCGGAGGTATAGGTAGGAGGGATCACAAAAAGACTAACAACAAAGGCCACCGCACCTGTTAACAAAGAGACAAGAGCAAGTACCTTTACATGTTTTAGCAGAATGGATAAAAGCTCTGAAAGGGTGATTACATCCTTCATAAATACTCTCCTATATTTTAGCCTGTCTTTTAAGACAGGCTACATTAATATTTATATTTATGACCGTTTTTTGAGATTGACTGTGATGCGTTTAGCACCACACCCAGTATCTTGGTTCCGGAAAACTCGATACTGGATATCGCTTTTTTCAACTCGGGGTGCACGGTCTTCCCCTCTTTCACCACCAACAATATACCGGATACAAAAGGCGCCAGCGCAAGCGCATCAGCGACTACATTCACAGGAGGGGTGTCAAAAAAGATGTAATCGTAACTTTCCTTACAATATTCCAAAAAAGTGACCATCGCCCCAGAGGATAACAACTCGGCGGGGTTTGGTGGGATAGCGCCAGATGTTAATACATCAAGATTCTCCATAACACTATGGTGTAATGCTTTTAGCAACTTGCAGAATCCTCCCAGAACCTCCGAAAGGCCCAAATCATTTTTGATATTCAGTGCCTTATGAACCATTGGCTTTCGCAGGTCTGCATCTATCAGCAATACCTTGGTACCCGTCTGTGCCATGGAAATGGCCAGATTGACGGAGGCTGTGGTTTTACCTTCACCCGGCAGAGCACTTGTGACAAGAACAATTCTGCTGTTTTGTGACGCGAGCGCAAAGATTAAATTTGTACGTATCGCTTTGAAGGCTTCTATCATAGAAAATGTAGACTTTGGCGTTAAAACCGGCATCGTTGTGCTGAACGATATTTTTTTGCCCTTAACATTCGACTGCAACTTCACTTTTCAACCATCCCTTTCCTGCAGTTACAACCAGATTCATTATTCTGGGAGCTTATTAACAGATATATCTGCCAAAAATATAAATACCAATTATTTCCACACATCCACAGTATCATCCAAACAGGCAGTTTGTCAATAACAACCAATCCAAAGGATATGTGTTAATTCATATATTTCTTTGACCTTAAACTAATATCCGGCTAAATAATTGAAAAAATCAATTATTGCTTAATAAAAAATTAAATATATGTATATCTTTCGCCGAGCAGATTTACAAGATATTGTTGAATTTGTTAATTAATAACTATATACTAATCAACAAGTCTCATGCAATTACGAGCCTTAAAAGAGAGAGAAAATCAAGGCAATACTGCAGATTGAGGAGGGAAAATATGCAAACGTCAGATCAAGGAATTCCGGAGGCCTTTAATTACAATATGCTTAGCGTGCTGACACCAGAAGAAATTGCTACCGCTCAAATTATTACCACCGTCTACAAATCAAAAAAGCGATATTTATTTATTAAAAGACTTTTTGACATTGTTTTATCTGTAACGACTATTATACTTTTAGCTCCGCTTTTTTTAGTTGTAGCCCTGGCCATTAAACTTGATTCCAAGGGGGCAGTTATCTATACACAGCCCCGCGTGACAAAAAACGGGCGAATTTTTAAGATGTATAAATTCAGAAGCATGTGTGAAAATGCAGATAGATATCTACAGGACTTGCAGTACCTCAATGAAAAAGACGGCCCGGTATTTAAGATAATAAACGACCCTAGGGTTACAAGGGTAGGAAAATTTATTAGAAGGACAAGCATTGATGAACTTCCCCAACTGCTGAATATTATAAAAGGTGAGATGACAATCGTGGGCCCAAGGCCCCCACTTATAAGCGAAGTAGAGCAATATACTCTGCAGCAGAAGCAGCGACTCACCGTTACAACAGGCCTTACCTGCTACTGGCAGATTAGCGGGAGAAGTGAACTAACGTTTGACGAATGGGTTACGCTGGATATGAAATATATCCGTGAGCAAAACATGCGTACGGATATAGGCATCATTATTAAAACCATTCCAGTGGTTTTGCTGGGGCGGGGGGCATACTAGTTGAATATGGACGAACCTATACATATTGTCCATGTAGTGGGCAAGGTGGTTACCGGCGGTGTAGACGCCGTCGTGATGAACTATTACCGACACATTGATCATTTTAAGGTACAGTTTGACTTTATTATGGATGGTTATGGCTCGACCCCGATCGACAGGGAGATAATTACCCTGGGCGGAAGAATATATAAGGTTGAACCATATGATAAAAATATCTTTAAGAATATTTATCAGTGCTACCACATCTTTAAAGTTAACCATTATGCGATTGTACATGCCCACCTGAATACACTGAGTATCTTTCCGCTTTTAGCCGCTACTCTGGCCGGCGTAAAGGTGCGCATTGCCCATAGCCACAGTACTGCAGTAAAATCGGAGCACATACGCACCGCAGTAAAATATCTGTTGCGTCCATTTGCAAAGCTTTTTTCAACCCATTACTGTGCATGCTCCACTTATGCAGGTAAATGGCTTTTTGGCAAACGAAGCTATCAAGCTCGGAAAATCAGAATCGTACCAAATGCCATAGAAATTGAGCGGTTTTCCTATCATCCTGAGGTACGGACACGCACACGGCTCCTCCTTAACCTCGGGGATACTTTTGTTGTAGGGCATGTAGGAAGATTCATGTACCAAAAAAACCACGACTTTGTAATAGATATCTTTGAGAAAATTCACGATATGCTTCCCAATACCATACTGCTGCTAATCGGCAGCGGAGAGTTGGAAGAAGAGGTTAGGGAAAAGGTAAAACGACTCGGGCTTGACGAAAGCGTTAGGTTCCTTGGCGTGCGCTTTGATGTACCGCAGCTGCTGCAGGCAATGGATGTAATGATTTTCCCCTCACATTATGAAGGCTTGGGGTTGGTGACGATAGAGGCGCAGGCTGCAGGCTTGCCAGTTATAGCATCGCAGGCGGTACCTGCCGAAGCACAGGTAACCGATCTGCTGCATTACTGCAGCCTTGACCAGACTGCCGCTGATTGGGCAAAGCACGCTCTTGGCACAATCCACGGGTATGTGCGCCATAGCGATACCTTACAGCTTTACAATGCCGGGTTTGATATTAATCGGGCGGCGGCAGAGTTGGCAGCATGGTATGAGCAACTGTTTTGCATGTGTACTACAGGGCCGGAAAAGAAAGCCGCGTTAGAAAAGAAACGGACAGAATCCGTTACTTAATACAGCGGCAAAAGATAGAATCATGAGGAAGAGAGTTTGGTTATGAACAGACAAATAACCCTGCAAAAGGGATATGTCAGGGTACTGTTGCTGTCGCTGATATTCCCACTTGCTGTTTTTGTACAACTGATACTGTTGCCGCGGCTGCCGGAGAAGTATTTCTATGATTCCAATTACATACTGGGCATTTTCTTAGGGCAGAGTTCCGGCACCGGCGGATGGGTACTTACGGCTAATTTTTTTAAGCTGCTGAATTGGTTTCATTTTACCACGCTGAGTGAATGGTCCTGCCTGCTCGCCTTGGTTTTTAATCTTTACCTGTTTATGAGCCTGATGAAATACCCGGCGTTTACAGTGCCGGATTATCTATTTATGCTTTGTATGACGGCCTTGCTGAACATCTATGTTTTCAGGATGAGTAAGGAACTTATCCAGTATCTTATTTTTATACTTGCGGTACGCTTTATCCGTTCACGGCTTGAATACAAGCTCAAGGTTTTTATAATTGGGGGGTTGCTTGCGGCGGAGGGGTTTATATTCCGAAGCTATTACTACCTGATTTGTGTACTGTTTTTACTCCTCTGCATTTTTATAAAGACAAAGGCGGGTAAGAATAGACAGCGTTTTTTAGTTTTACTAGGTATCAGCTGTTTTGCGGGACTCTTTGCTCTAAAGTATATCTCCTACGGGCATTACATGCAGTTGATTACTATCCGCGATTACCTCACTATAAGCCGGATAGGCAATGCGGATGCGAATACTCTTATCGTCAACCTGTTTGATACCAACGGCTCGCAGCTGCTCTTCATCATCAATTACGCCGTCAACCTGTTTCGAATCCTGTTCCCACTGGAACTGATTGGGAAGGGTACTTTTTATCTGGTTTTTATCTTCTTTCAATTACTGGTTACCACAAGGATAATCGTTGTCTGTGTAGGCAATAAAGGGGTGCTGTTTTCGCCGTCAGACAGTACAAACCAAGAAAACCGGCTACAGATAAGTTTTTGCTTAATGGTAGCCTACTATCTTGTGAGCATCATCTTTGAGCCCGATTTTGGTTCATTTATCCGCCATGAAGCGGCTTTTTGCCCAATCTTGTTTGATTTTTTTCTTCCCAACAATACTAAAATACCTGCTGTGAGTTCGTCAGGTACTTTACCCTCCCAATACATTAAGGAACACCCGAAGTTGTTCAGCCATAACCCTGCTTAATAGATGTTCACTTTTCTATAGAAGAAAACAAAATAGAAATTGGGGTTACTGATGAACAAGATTGCTAAAAACACCACTCTGTTAATCCTTACGACCCTGCTCGGCAGGGCCTCCGGCTTTATACGGGAGCTTGTTCTGGCGCAACAGTTTGGAGCAAGCACCATCAGCGACGCATATGTGGTAGCTTATACCCTGCCCTTTGTATTGCTCATGGGCGTCGCCTCGGCGATGGCCACCATCTATATTCCTATGTTTTTACGCGTCAGTGCGCAGAGTGAAGCCGACGGCAGGCACCTGAGCAGCAATCTGGTTACGATATTATGCCTTCTTGGGCTCACCATCTCCGCACTTTTTTCGGTATTCCCGCAGGGAGTCGTACGCTTGTTTGCGGTGGGCTTTGATGCCCAAACGTTTGATCTGACGGTTTTGCTGGCCCGAATTATGATATGGTCTCTCACGCCGATTCTACTAGCCAATCTATTCTCCTCATATCTGCAGATTCAAGGGGCTTTTTTCATCTGCGGTTCTTATACCCTGCTTGTGAATACCTGCATTATCGCGTCACTGCTCAGTGCAACGCCCGGAAATCTTTCTGTTTTGGGCTTTGGAGTTCTGGGCGGCTATGCGGTTGCCTGCATTCTGTTTATCTGTGTTAGTTTCAAGAGCGGTTTTCGTTATACGCCGGTGCTTGATTTGAAAAGCAACGAGATCAAAGTGTTTTTCGGGTTATTCCTCCCAATATTTTTAAATGGGGCGGTTCAGCAGATTAATAACCTCATTGACCGCAACTTTGCCTCCACCCTCGCGGAAGGAACCGTTTCAGCAATGAACTATGCGTCAAAGTGTCAGGAATTCATCACTGTGGTTTTTGTTACTTCAATGGTAACCGTTTTGTTCCCGCAGTTTTCCCGATTACATAATATCGGTGACCACCAGAAAATAAAGGAATACCTTTCTCGTGGGCTCAACAGCATTATAATCTTCATCCTGCCAGTTACCGTCGGCTTAATTGTGCTGGCAAAACCAATGATAACCCTGCTTTTCGCACGTGGTTCTTTCGATGAACAGGATATAAGGATAACCTCAGAATGCCTGATATTTTATTCTGTGGGTCTGATTGGTTATAATGTAAACCCGCTGATTTCAAAGGTTTTTTATGCGCTTGAGGATTCAAAAACCCCCACTGTAAATTCCGCAATTGCTGTGGGCTGTAATATACTGCTGAATATTATTTTGATAAGCGGAATGCAGCACCGTGGCCTTGCACTGGCCAGCAGCATCGCATCTATTATTACCAGTACTCTATTATTAATCTCGCTCAATAAAAAGCTGGGATCGCTGGACCTGCGCAAATTCTTTTTCAGCAGCACTAAAATCTGTCTGGCATCGTTGGTTATGGGAGGTATCGTTTTTGCAGCAAATACAGCCTTTGCATATCTGTTGGGGAACTCATTTCTTTCGGTTGCAGTTAACGTGACAGTATCAATTTTACTGGGCTTGCTTATATATACCTCTCTCCTCTTGATTTTACGGGTTCCTCAGGTATACGAGGTACTTGATATTGTCAAAGAAAAACTGAAGCTGCAGCATTTTGCAAGGCAGAAACGGTTGAAATCAATGGACTAAAGAGGTGAGCTGTATGAATCCCGTTCGCGTATTACATATTGAAATCACCAAACAGATCGGTGGTATCGAGCGGTTCCTATACTGTATTTATCAGAATATCGACCGCAATCTGGTACAGTTTGATTTTGTCACCATGTCGGAACAGCCTGCTTTCGCCGACAAACTGAAGGTTATGGGCGCAAATATCTATCGGGTCACCCCTTATACGAAAAACCTGTTTAAATATTTAACCGAACTAAAAGCTGTAATAAGGCAAGGAAAATACCGTATCGTGCATATACACAAAAATTCGGCTACCAATATATTGCCCTTGCTGCTGTGTTCGTGGCGGGATATTGAAACGATTATCACCCACTCCCATAACACCTCCGCGAGTATAAACCTGCCCTTCAATCCTCTTCACTATTGTAATAGAGGGTTGCTTATACGTCGTTCTACCGCCCTACTGGCATGTTCCGTACAGGCAGCTGAGTGGTTATTTGGGAGGACAACGGCTTATCATAGTAGGGTAACAATTATAAAAAACGGTATAGAAGCGGCCACTTTCCGCTTTAATGAAGCCGACCGGGGTGAATACAGAAGGCTTCTGGGCTTGGATGGAAAATTTGTAATTGGCCATATCGGGCGCTTTACCTTACAAAAAAACCATGAATTCCTGCTTGACATCTTTCATGAGGTTTACAGTAAAAACCATCAGGCCGTTTTAATGCTGATAGGGGCCGGCGAATTGCAAAACAAAGTAAAAGAAAAGGCAGACAGGCTGGGCTTATCAACAGCCATCATGTTTATGGGTGAACGGGATGATGTACCGAAGCTGATGCAGGTCATGGACGTTTTTGTATTTCCGTCTCTTTATGAAGGGCTGGGAATAGCACTTATTGAAGCACAGGCTGCCGGTTTAAAATGCATCGCCTCCGACTGTATCGCAGAGGAAGCAAGGATTACTGAAAACCTTAAACTGATAAGCCTGCAGCAGCCGGAGCGCGTTTGGGCAGATGAAGTACTAAAATACCGGGATGGTTACACGAGAGAGGATACCTCGGGACAGATTGTCGACGCAGGTTATGATTGCAAAGATACCGCCCAAAAATTACAGGGATTCTATCTTGAACAAACAAGGAGACTATAATTGGCATGAAAGAGCCGCAACGAGTTTTACATATTGTGGGCGAAGGTTTTATCTGCGGCGGCATCGAGTCTTTCATTATGAATATATATAGACATCTGGACCACAGCAAGGTTCAGTTGGATTTTGCGGTGCCCATGAGATTTGATTGCCCACATTATGTGACGGAAATCAACTCTCTTGGGGGTCAGATGTTTTCGTGGAACATTCCCAAAAAAGCGCTCCTAAAGTATCTGTTTATGTACGTACGGGCCTGCCGGTTCTTTAAAGCACACCCCTATGACATCATCCATATCCATTCAGGCGGTTTTGCGCCTTTTATCCTTATCTCTAAGGCCGCTGAAAGAGCCAAAATACCGGTTCGCATTGTTCATGCGCATGCAACCGGGTACGAGGCGGCAGCTCATTTCCCGAAAAGCATTTTATATCAGTATTTCAGAAATCGTATCGACCATTATGCGACACACTACTTAGCCTGTTCCGAAGCCGCGGCCAACTGGGTTTTTAGCAATGAAACCTGTCATTCGCATAGAGTTAAACTCATCGAAAATGGAATTCATGCAGAGGATTTTACCTTCGATCCGGATATCCGTAGTTTATACAGAGAGAATTTAGGGTTAAGCGGCAAGTTTGTTATTGGGCATATCGGTAGATTTTCAGCAGAGAAAAATCACGAGTACCTCATCAATGTCTTTTATGAATTGTATCAAAGAAAGCAACAGTCAATCCTGTTGCTGGTTGGTGCAGGAGAGCTGGAGGAATCTGTTCGGATGAGGGTTAACGAGTTAAACCTTTCCTGTGCAGTGCTTTTTATGGGGGTCCGAAACGACATTCCGAAGCTTATGCAGGCGATGGATGCCCTGCTGCTACCCTCGACACATGAGGGGCTAGGCATTGTACTAGTTGAGGCACAGGCGGCGGGTTTAAGGTGCTTTGCTTCATCAGGCGCTGTTCCTAATGAAGCAAAGCTGACGGATCTTTTGGAATTTCTACCGCTTTCAAACCCAGCTGAATGGCTAAACTCGCTAATGCAACTAGAAGATGGTTACAGAAGAAGTGATATGTCTGAATCGATTCAAAACGCGGGCTATGATATCCGTTGTTCGGCAAAAAAGCTGGAGGACCTTTACCTGAGACTAATTGACCACTGAAGATGAACGTTATGCCGGTTATATAATCGGCCAGATTGGGCTGGTCATACAGTCTGATGACTGCAGCCGACTGTGCCTGCGCCCGTGGTCTCGCTTGAGGTTCCCGTTTCTCAGCGAGGAATCACGATATTTGAAAAATCGGTCCTCCAGAACACCTCATCACTCTTTACAAAAGAAGCCAGAAAGCTATCAAACTGACTAGTGTACCTTTCCAGCGCTCCCTGTTTTCTGTTGAATATCCGCGGTACGAACAGCATATCGCTTGGCACCGAAATAATCTCCCGCGCATCCCAATCGAGAATGGAATCATCCAACGCCATTGGCCTTGTCTGCGGTTGAATTGGTTGGGGGTCACTCTCTAGGCTTGGCCAATAGGCATCCTCAGCTGTACTATGTACCACCGTCTCGTGTAGAATGGGAGTAAAGGTTACATCTTGCTGCATAATACTTATGATTGCATCCCGTGCAAATAGATTTAAATAGCTGTGGTCTCCGTGGGTGTCGTATATCGAGGCAGTATAGATATCGGTAGGCCGAAAGTCATCGATTGCTGTTACTAAGTCGTACAAAAAGGTACGTCTATTATAATCCCCATGCAACGCGGTCAACAGATAATGGTAATCATCTAAAACACCGGGAATACCATAGGTTGTGTTCCCTACCAAAGAAGCAATGACCTGTGTGTCATCGTCTGTTTGATAAAGCTGCGATAAGAAGGCGTCTTCCCCCCCAAGATCACCATACCCCATCGCAATGATCTTGTCAGCGCTAAGCCCAAGGTACTGCAGTGCGTCGATTGACTCTTGTAAGCGCTGGCGACCCTCCTCATAGGATGTAGCGTCATGATCCCCGTTCGTAGCCACAACCACCTTAACAGGATATCCCTGTGATAATGCGTCCTCTATAATACCGGCCGCAATAATTACTTCATCGTCCGGATGGGGGGCCAGTACCATGATCCGCTTGCCCTCTGCAGTTTCCGCGGCAATTGGGGTAACAGCCATTACCGCTTCACTGAATTCGCCCCTGCCATTTTCATTGATTGCGGCAATTTTATATACATGGCCGGAGTTTGCCGTAAGCCCCGTATGCAGGTATGGGGTTTCCACATGATGAATGATTTCTCCGTCAACATATAAATCATAGCTGTTCGCATTTGTAGTCTGCTCCCATATTACCGTAATCTGACTCTGCCCGTCCGCTGATGCACTTAACCCCGCAGGGGCCGGCAGAAATTGAACAGTTTCATCGGCAAATACCTTGAATTCGGAAAAAGCAACCCACATATTACTCGGCGCCTCCTCAAACAGAACCCTTATGTATCTGGCGTTGGTCGTGAAGGTTTGTTTTTGAACCTGTGTAATAGTGGTGTTAGCACTTAAATCTGCCACAGTTATCCAACCGGCTTGGTCGTCAGAGGCCTGTATCTGATAGTTCCATAAATAGTCGCCCGCTTCAAAGGTAAGCTCACTGCCGGTAATGGCATAGAGCTGCCCTAAATCTACCTGCCACCAATTTCCCGCATCACCACCCCACGCTATCCACGATGAACTGCTATTTCCGTCGTTGCCGTAGGCGGGAGAGTGCGCCGCATCAGACATACTGCTCGCGATTGCAGATTTACCAAGCGCTATATTTTCATCCGCAAACGCGGCAGTACCAAACATGCGAAACTCCCGAAAAGCTGTCCATAGTGAGTCGGGGGCTTGTCCAAACAAAACTCTGATATATCTTGCAGTCACTACGTAGCTATGTACTTGAACCTGCGCAGTATCGTTATTGGTGCTGTTATCCGTTACCGTTGTCCAGTTTGTTTGATTTAAAGAAATCTGTATCTGATAATCCCATTGATGGCCTCCACTTTCGAAGATAATCTCACTGCCGGTAAGCTCATAGGGCTGCCCAAGGTCTATCTGCCACCAATTCCCCGTATCACCACCCCACGCTATCCACGATGAACTGCTATTTCCGTCGTTGCCATAGGCGGGAGAATGCGCCATATCAGACATGCTGCTTGCGGTTGCAGATTTGCCAAGTGCTATATTATCAGCCGCCTGTACAGCGGTGCCAAACACGCTAAACTCCCGAAAAGCTGTCCATAGTGAGCCGGGTGCTTGCCCGAATAAAACTCTGACATATCTTGCAGTGGCCGTAAAGTTATTTGCTTGAACCTGTGCCGTATCGTTATTGGTGCTGTTATCTATTACCGTTATCCAGTCTGTTTGGTTTGAGGAAATCTGTATCTGATAATTCCACTGATAACCTCCACTTTCGAAGGTTAGCTCGCTGCCGGTAAGCTCGTAGGTCTGCTCCAGGTCTATTTGCCACCAGGTTCCTTCATTACCGCCCCATGCAATCCACATAGTATTGTCATTGCCGTCGTTTCCATCTGAGGGGGCATGTGCTGCGTCAGACATACCGCTTGCAGTGGAAGGTTTATTGAGCGCAATATTAATCGGACCATCCTCGGCTCGAACGCAGACTAAATTCATTGCCCAATATACAGTAAACAGAATGATAAGCCCAAAAGGCACATAATGATTTCTTCTTCGCACAGAAATCTCCTCTCATCATACAATATTCTGGTTCATTTAATTTTTTCTATTATATAACAAAATTATATTGGTAAAATTATACTTTTATTTCGTTTTTAAGTCAATTATTTTTCACAATAATCGACGATCAAAAGCATTGGCAATATCAATGACATTCTCACTACATGCTCTGTTAACCATATCAGCTTTTCTTTGGGAGATCCTCCAGAAACGCATAGTTATCATAACTTTTTAGGTCGATATTACACACTTTCATCAGCTTAATCACAACTTGACTTTTAATCAAGGTGTCCGGAGTTCGAATCTCCGATGGTTCACCATAAATAAACCGCATCAGTAAGCCAAGAAACGGCTATCTGGTGCGGTTCTTTATTTTGCTTAAAAACGCTGAAAATCGGGGTAAACCGAGGGCGTTGCTACGGGGTTGCTACTAGGTTAGGGTATCTTTTCAATGGCTTTCTGCAGCTTTTGAACTTTATACATACAAAATCCGTCTTTCGACTGAGGCTAAAAACGGGTTAATCGACAGGCTGTAAGCCTTCCCTATTCCAATTTATTTCCGCAGTATGGGCAGTATGTTTTTTTATCTTCTGTGGCAGATAACTCCTTAGTCTTTTGGGCTTCGACCTCGGCCATAAAACCTGCGCTGATGATGCCGGTCGGCACAGCTACTAAACCAATACCCAAAATAGCGATGAAGCCACTTAATAGCTTTCCAAGCGGCGTAATGGGGTAAATATCTCCATATCCTACGGTGGTAAAGGTAGCTACTGCCCACCACAATCCAGAAATAGCATTACCGAATTTGTCCGGTTGCGCCTCTTTTTCAACATTGCACAGTAATATAGACGCAATTGCCATCACAATAAAAATGATGCCAAAGGATGAAACGAGCTGGCTTGCTCGTGATTTGAGTACGTTGCCGATTGCCTGCATCGCGTTGGAATACCTATTAGCTTTAAAGAGGCGTAGCAATCTAATCATCCGTAATGCCCGAAGAACACGTAAATCAACCGGAATAATAAACGGAATATAAAATGGCAGGATCGCCAAGAGATCGATAATCGCCATAAACGATATTATGTAACGGAGCCGGGCTAACGTTCGTGACTTATCGGGGTAAATGAGCGGTGCCGTCCATATACGCAGCAGGTACTCGGCGGTAAAGATAATGATTGATACCGTCTCAAGGATATTTGACAAAGACTGATACCATAGCGGCAGGCCGTCAAAAGTATCAACCACAACTACAATCACATTGATAATAATTAAGGTTATAATTACACTGTCAAAAATGTTACCCGCAAAATCGTTTTTATCATCATCACGAATGACATTATAGATTTTCAATTGTAGTTTTCTCATTTCCCCGCTTCCGCCTTTCGATACTGTGTCGCTTTTATTTTATTCGTATAAACTACCGCTCCAAGGATAAGAAATTGTCCGCGTTTCATGCAAAATGTACTGCCGTCTTTATTCAAAATTACATATCCTAGGTAAAACTTATAACGCCCTCTTCCCTTATATTCTTACATATTATACCGTAAATTTCTAATTATTTAAAGCCAAAAGTCAAACTTTTCATTTTATGATGGTTTACCCTTTTGACAAGATGATGTTACTAACTGCGGCGCTGTATACCCCGAGCGAATGTGTAGAAGGGCTTAAAAATAATTTATAGCCTCCTCGTCGATACATTTTTTGTAATTATGCTCCGATTTATGAAATCAGAAGAATGCGACACCATGAAACGTGCAACGTGCCATGATAGAACAATATATAAGCAAGCTACATCAACACAATATCACACATCTTCACTTTCCTGCAGATGGATTACTGCGTAAATTGATAGAAGGTACCCATTTTATAGCCTTTGTCTTTTATTGCCTGAATCACTTCAGGGAGCGCCTTTACAGTTTCTGTTTTATCACTATTACAATGCATCAATATAATATCTCCCGGCCGAAGATATTCTGATACATTTTTCGTGATATGAATAGCGTCTCTTTGTGACCAATCCAGTGTATCGATTGACCATAGAACCATTTTTAAGTTTAAATCTTTGAAATCGGATATGACATTATCATTTATATCTCCGTAAGGGGGCCTCGCAAAGGATGGAGTGACGCCGGTAATACTTTTTAAAATATTGTTTGTATCGGTTAACTCTTTTTTCACCTGTACAGAAGACATGGCCGTAAGCTTAGTGTGTGTAAAGCAATGACTGCCTACAAAGTTTTTATTTGCGTATGCTTTTTTGACTATATCCTCAAAATCCTTTATCTTTTCACCAATAAAGAAGAAATTTCCGCAGACATTGTTTTCTGCTAAGATATCCACTATTTGCGGCGTTATGGTATTATCAGGCCCATCGTCAAAGGTTAAATAAACGGTATTACTTTGCGGCTGATCGTTTAAAAGAACCACATCCGGATATTCTTCGCCATAGGCCTTGGCTTCGTCTCTCCATCTTTGCATACTTTCTACCGAATTTGAGCTTAGCTTATTCGAAACGCCATAGACGTCATAAACAACGTTCGCTGTTTTATCAGCCGAGGAGAATTCACTATTGGCAGAGGGTACACCATTCGTCGACGCAACCGAATGGGTGGAACTTATATAGGAGGAATCTTTTACGTAATTACAGCCGGTACAAGTAAATATAGTCAGCGTAATAATTAAATTCAAAATAATTCTTCTCAATAAGAGACCTTCTTCAATTACCAATAATCATGAGATAGCTTCGCGGTAATATTGGGATAAATACTGTATACTATCGCATATAAATAATTTTCTTCTTTTCCATAGTATCATGATATCCAATTATTTTCGGCACATACACGAAGCAAACTAAGAGCAGTGAGCCTATAAAAATAATGCGAAGTTCAGTGTTTCTCCTGAACTTCGCATTAAAGCTATCACCCAATTGAGATTAAAATGGAGCGAAAAGAACACAGATCTCCCGGATATGGAGCTAAAGTCTGTACAGTGTATTACTATGGAAAACAGATAGTTAAGGATATCCCGGTATTCGGAAAGGCTATGCTTAATAAACTCTTCGCCGATACCCTTGCACCTCTGCTTTACAGCGTCACCCCGTCTTTAAAGATGGCGATACCCCGGTATCCTGACTTCTCGGTGCAGGTGGCCTTGCCCGAGGCTGTCTCAATCACCAGCCGCAGCAGCCGCTCGGCGGCTTTATAAAGCGGCTCGCCCTCGGCGACAGTGCCGGCGTTAAAATCGATCCAGCCGGGCTTTTTGGTAAAGAGCGCGCTGTTGCTGGAGATCTTAATCGTAGGAACCGGCGCGCCGAAGGGCGTGCCCCTGCCGGTGGTAAAGAGGAGTATCTGCGCGCCCGCGGCCGCAAGCGCTGTCGCGGACACCAGATCGTTTCCGGGGCTGGCTAGTAGGGTAAGCCCGTGGGCACGCGCCTGCTCAGCATAGCCGATAACGTCCGAAACCGGCGCCGTACCGCCCTTTTGCACGCACCCAAGGCTTTTGTCCTCCAGCGTGCTGATGCCGCCCTGCTTGTTGCCGGGGGAAGGGTTTTCGTACACGACCTGCCCGTGCGAGACAAAGTACTGCTTAAAGCCGTTTATCATCCCAACAATCTTCTCATAAACCTGCTCGTCGGCGGCCCGGTTCATCAGGATGGTCTCTGCGCCGAACATCTCGGGCACCTCGGTGAGGATGGTGCTGCCGCCTTTGGCGATCAGCAGGTCGCTGAACGCGCCGACAGTAGGGTTTGCGGTAATGCCCGAAAGCCCGTCGCTGCCGCCGCACTTCATACCGATGGTAAGCTCCGAAACCGGCAGCGGCTCGCGCTTGGCGGCCCCGGCATAAGCTGCGAGCACCCGCAGCGCGTCGCTGCCCGCGGCAATCTCATCCTCCACCTCCTGGCAGACCATGAACTTTACCCGCCGTTCGTCCCACTCGCCCAGAACCTCCCGAAAGGAGGATACGGTATTGTTTTCGCAGCCAAGCCCGACCACCAGAACCCCGCCCGCGTTCGGATGCCGCACTAACGCTGCCAGCAGGCGCTGCGTGTTCTTATGGTCGTCGCCCATCTGGCTGCAGCCGTACGGGTGGGGAAACGCGTATACCCCGTCTATGCCAAACTCTTGGGCTAAGTGAGCATTTTCCCGTGCCAGCCGCTCCGCCACATCGTTTACACAGCCCACTGCCGGTATAATCCACAACTCGTTGCGCACACCCGCCCTGCCGTCGCTGCGGCGGTAGCCCATAAACGTTTCGGGTGTTGACTGTGTGACCGGTGTTATGGCGGGGCGATAGGTGTAATCCGCTTCCTCAGAGAGCGCGGTGGCGAGATTACTCACATGCACCCATTCGCCGACGTCAATATTCCTTTTCGCGGTGCCAATCGGGTAGCCATATTTAATAATACTTTCTCCTGCCCGAATGGCACGAACGGCAAATTTATGCCCCTGCGGGATGTCGTCCTTCAGGATAACCTCCGTATCACCAACCGGCAGTGACATACCCGCCGTCAGTGGGCTTAACGCGACGGCAACATTATCGTTTTTGTTAATCTGTATAGCCTCCGGCAAAATGCTCACTTCCTTCCTACGTTATATTCTTGCTCAAAGCAGCTTAGCGATGGCGTCTTTCATGCCAAGCGCCGCAATCTGATTCAGATAATCAGTTACTAAGGCCTCAAAGCCCGGAAGGACTCCAAGGTCTTCACCCCAAAGTTTAACGTCAGAGCAGACGGCGTGCACCAGTTCAGCGGTGCCACTCTCTTTATGTGTGTAAAACAGCTCAAGCACCGAGCGGGTATCGTTGACACAGTATTCTTCCTCCCCGCGCTTGGCTACCAGCCCCGCGTCCTCCAGCCGCACGCCGCGGTAGAAGGCAAGGTACGCCGCAAAGCTGAACACAATGCGCTTTGGCAGGCTGCCGAAGCGCTCTGCATATTCCTTTAGGCTCGGCAGCACGCGCGCGCGCCATTTGGATGTTGAATTAAGCGCGATGGCAAGCAGGCTGTGGTCGATGAACGGGTTTTGGAAGCGCTCGGTCACCGAACCCGCAAACGCCTCGAGCTCCTCGCGGGGCAGGCTCAGGGTTGGGATAATCTCCTCATGAATCGTCTTTTGCATGAACGTGCGGATGGTCTCATCCTCCATGCACTCACGCACGATATTCTTGCCCGCCAGATAAGCCGCCAGCACCATGCTGGTGTGTGCGCCGTTTAGGATGCGCACCTTGCGCTGCTTGTAAGGAAGATGGTCGGGCACAACCCGCACCGGCAGGCCCGCTTTCGCGAAGGACAGCTCCTCTTCAAGGCTTTTCGGCCCTTCGATAACCCACAGGCCGAACACCTCGCCCGTATCGAGCAGCTTATCCTCGTAGCCGTTTGCCTCATTAAGCCGCTCCGCCTCCGCGCGTGGGTAGCCGGTAACGATGCGGTCCACCAGCGTGTTGCAGAACAGTACTTCTTTTTTTACCCAGTCGTAAAAATCATCCTCCAGCTCCCACAGCCGGATGGTCTCATTGACGCAGCTGCGCAGCTCGTCGCCGTTATGGTCAATCAGCTCGCAGGAGAGCACAACTAGTCCGTGCCCTACCCCAAAGGCCTTGTACCGCTCATAAAGAAATCTCGTGAGCTTTGCGGGAAAGGCGGACGGGGGCGCGTCGTTAAACCGGCAGGTGTCGTCAAACACAATACCTGCCTCGGTGGTGTTACTGACGATATACCTCAGGTCGGGGTTGTGTGCGCAGGTAAGCAAAGCCGCGTAATCTTCGTAGGGGTTGATTGCCCTGCTGATGCAGCTGACAACGCGTTTTTCCTCCGCCTTTTCGCCGCCCTCAAACCCGCGCAGGTAGAGGGTATACAGCCCCTGCTGCTCGTTTAAAACATCGGCAAGGCCCTGAGCGATGGGCTGCACGACAACCACCGAGGTGTCGAAACCGCAGCGCTCGTTGGCAACGTCTATAAAATAATCAACAAAGGCGCGCAGGAAGTTGCCTTCGCCAAACTGCAGCACCCTTTCCGGCGTGCCGCGCCGAACAATGCCCTGATAGCCGCTCTGCTTTAAGGTTTCATTATTTAGCTGCTTCATGGTATGCTCCTTTTATCCGCCTAAAAGTTAAAATACTGCATGGCGTTGTGATAAGAGATATCCTCCACCATCTTGCCGAGTGCGGGGATATCGGCAGGGTACTCCCCATTGTCTACCCAGCTGCCGATGAGGTCGCAGAGGATGCGGCGGAAGTACTCGTGCCGGGTATAAGAGAGAAAGCTGCGCGAATCGGTGAGCATCCCGACAAAGCAGCCCAAGAGGGACATGTTGGCGAGGTTTGTCAACTGCTCGCGCATACCGCTCTTGGTGTCGTTAAACCACCAAGCCGCGCCGTGCTGCACCTTTCCCGCGACGCCGCCGCCCTGAAAGCAGCCGATTGCCGAGGTAATCGCCGCGTTGTCGCCGGGGTTGAGGGAGAAGATGATGGTCTTGGGCAGCAGGGCGTCACGGTTGAGGGTATCCAGCAGGGCGGTAAGCCCCGACATACAGTCGGCGTTGTTGATGCAGTCAAAGCCGGTATCCGGCCCCAGCGCCTGAAAACCGCTGCTGTTTACGTTGCGCAGCGCGCCGAAATGAATCTCCATCACCCAGCCGAGGCGGGCGTATTCCCTGCCCAAAAAGAGCAGCAGCGCATACTGGAACGCGTTGATCTCATCTGTTGTCAGCGCCGCGCCGCTTAAGCGTTTTTTGAGTATCTCGTCGAGCTTCTCGGGCTTTGCGGGCGCGTATACCACCCGGTTAATGCCGTGGTCGGAGGCGCGGCAGCCCATCGACGCAAAGTACTCCATGCGCACCTTTAGCGCCGCATACAGGCCGGCCATATCTTCGATGTTGACACAGGAGGCCGCAGAGAGCTTCTGCAGATACGCTGCAAAGCCCTCCCGCTCGATGTAGACGGCCTGGTCTGGCCGCCATGCGGGCACCACCTCTACAGCAAAGCGCTCGTCGTCACGGATGGCCTTGTGGTGTTCGAGGATGTCCACCGGGTCGTCGGTGGTGACGATAACGGTGACATGCGATTGTTCGATAATGCCGCGAACGCTCATGTTCTCCTGCTGCAGCACGCGGTTGCAGTGCTGCCAGATTTCTTCGGCGGTGTCGCCGCTTAACGTGAGCTCACAGTTAAAGTAGCGCCGCAATTCCAGGTGGCACCAGTGATAAATGGGGTTGCCGATGGCCTTGGGCAGGGTATGCGCGAAGGCGAAGAATTTCTCCTTATCGCTCGCACCGCCCGTAATATAATATTCGTCCACGCCGTAGGTACGCATCAGGCGCCACTTATAGTGGTCGCCGCCCAGCCAGGCCTGCGTAATGTTCTCAAACCGGCGGTTCATGGCAATTTCAGCGGGATTGATGTGACAATGGTAGTCGATAATCGGCATTTTAGCCGCGTAGTCGTGGTAGAGGGTCTTGGCCGTCTCGCCGGATAAAAGAAAATCCCGGTCCATAAACTGTTTCAATGGATCCACCTCGTATTCATGACCTGATTCAATCAGTGTTTGTACATAATACTAATTCCAATAAGAAATATTACGTAAAAATTCTTCACAAAAGGCATAAATTCAACCTTTTGCTCGAATTTTTCTATATTTCTAATTGTAATAAGTATAAGCGGGAAAATGGCTGACGGGCGGGAGGCCGAATGTCCTCCATTGCGTTTTGCGCCATGGATACAGGCTTTGCTCTCCCGCCCCGCCACATGTAGCCCGTGGATGAGTAATGTCTCGTTTAAAGCAATCTATATGAATGATTGAGCTACCAAGGTTAAAGGGTCTTTAAGTCATATTCCCCGTAATTCGGAGGAACAATTCCCGGGTTCTCGACACTCACAAAACCATCACCGGTATAGTGAAGCGTTTCGTTGCCGGAGGCATGAAAGGAAACCGCGCGGCCGTCAGGTAAGCGAATCTCCCCGTCAACAGGCTGCACCGTCATGCCGATGACAGACTTAAGGCTGCCGGAGCGGTCGGTAACCAGCCGGATTCCGTGCGGGAAGGCGTAGAGCTGCTGCCCGTTCTTATACACAAAAGAGCCTTCGCGCTCGTTGACTAACTCAAACAGCGCCCCGTCTACGGCACGGCTGTAGCCCGTTTCCTCGGCCACAATCTCGCCGTGGTCGATGCCGCCCGGAATAACCGAGGTAAAACATAGCTCCTTCTGCGGGGTGGGGTAGATGCCGCACATGCGCTCGAGATAATCGAGCACGCACAGCATGGTGGGGGTGTAGTTATCGGCATACCCCTCGCAGCCCATCCACGCGCTTAAGCCGCCTGAGAACTTTTCAAACCGTGAGAGGGCCGTGAGAATGGGGTGCATGATCCACGTCAGCTCTACATAGCGGCGATGGTATTCAAAAGCGTGCGGCAGGCGAATCTGGGTTAAGAAGCTGATCTGCCCCGACCAGCTGTTGTACTGGATGAACGGGCTGAAGCCGGGTTCGTCCATCGCGATGGTGGTGATGGGGTACCGGGAGAAGAACTTTCGGGTATTGAGCAGGTAGCGGCGCAGGGCGTCCTCAAACATCTCGTCGTTGCAGGCCTCGCAGGCAAACACGCGGATGAGGTTATCCGACTGCAGCCGCACGAAGCGGTCGAGCTTATCTCGGTCGTAGAAGAAATGGTCCTGCGCGTCGTAGCAGTATTTCATCAGGCTGTTACGGGTCTGCTCCGCCTTCTTCGCCCACACGCTGCCGTCCTCTCCCAACTCCTGTGCCATACGCTGCAGATACTTGCGCTGGCAGTACACGTTCGCCGTCATATCGGGCGCCAGGAAGGGCAGGATCGGCGAATTGGGGTCGTAACGGGCGGGGTCTGCCATGTAGGGGGTATCGGGCACATGCCAGAACCGCGGGGAGGCGTCGTGGCCGGTATCAAAGGTGCAAAAGGCCTCCACGCAGCCGGTTTTGCGGGTATCGCGGTGGGTGGCCAGCCACTCGTCGTTGCGGGCGATGGCGTCATACATCTTTTTAAGGAACGCCTTATCCCCGCTTAAGCAGTAGTGGGTCCACACGCTTCGGGCAAGCGGGGTAACCATCTGCACCTGACGGTGGTTTGCCCCCGCGGCGGTAATCTTATAGGGCAGCAGGCCGTCCTCCCGTATAAAGTCGGCGAACAGCTCAAAACTCGATTTTGCCGCGTCCGGGCAGAAGCGGGAAAGCAGCTCGGAGTTGATGGTGCCGGTACTTTCCAGCCAGCAGCCGATGAAATCCGCGCCCTCCAGCAGCATGGGGCGGCCTTGGGCAACCGAGGGGACGATACAGTCCATTAGATCGTGCACGGCCTTGTAGTATACATTCTCTATCTTCGGATGGGACGATACAAACTTCACACCGGAATGCAGAAATTCATCCAAAGCGTCTCGTCCGGTGTCCTGCTTAAGCGCGCCGACACGGCTGTTAACATCGGTCTCGCGCAGCTTTGATAATATCGTGCTCATTTTTACCTCCTCGTCCGCCATGCGGACACAATTCGACAGGAAAAAGATTCTTACGCTATTACCTCGTTCCAGCCTGCGGGCAGGTAGTTGGCGGTCGCTTTCATCATCTTCTTAAGCAGCGCCTCGCCGTCCTTTTCGTCTACGCGGCTCATGAGCGGGTCGTTTAAAAAGGTGGCAAGCGCCAGCTTATAGTCGCAGTCTATGGTGGCGCGTAGGGTGTTCTCCTGATTGCAAACATGGCGAATAACCAGCGCCTGAACGCCGCCGGGCAGCTTTCCTGCCTGCAGCGGCAGAATCTCACCGCGCCTGAATAGGGCATTGGTCTCTACCACGGCGCCCAGCGGCAGGTTGGCAATCTGGCCGCGGTTGGGCAGGTTTACGTTGCTTACCAGCTCGCCCAGACCGAGCAGCGCCTTGATGAGCAGGTGGCCCTCTTCGCCCGAGGGGGTGAGGTCGATGGGCTCCTTGCCGCTTACAAGGGCGGCACTGCGGGCAAGGCGCTGCTTTAAGTCGTTTACGCGCCAGTCCACGCCGGTAAGGCCGAACATCCAGCCGGTGACGGTGGCGGGGTCTTTCAGGTACCACGGCGGCATAAACTCGGCCAGATGCCGGTCACCCGCCGCGGCGATGAGGCCGTAGCGGCGGAACAGGTCGAACTTTACGCGGTGAGCACTCTTAAAGGAGTTGTTCATCCAGTTGTTATCCTCGCCCTTGGCAAAGCCGGATTCATAGTATTTATCTGCGAACTCTTTATACAGCGGGAAAAGGTCCATACCCTCGTAGCTTGCGCTGTCGAGCCATGTAAAATGGTTGATGCCAAGCACGTTTACCTTAATCTCCTGCCGCGTAACGCCCGCAATGCCGATCTTATCCTCCAGCATGGAGGCGAGCAGCTTCTGCGTGCCGAATACCTCATGGCAGCAGCCGAAGGCGCGAACCTCGGGGAACACCTCATACAGCGTGCGGATGCAAAGCGCCATGGGGTTGGTGTAGTTGATGACCCATGCCAGGGGCGCGTAATCGCGTATCGCCTCAGCGATGGTCACATACATCGGTATAGTGCGCAGAGCGCGTATAAAACCGCCGGGGCCCACGGTGTCGCCCACCGACTGCCACACGCCGTAGGATTCGGGTGCGTGCACGTCGGAGCGCATCTCCTCAAAGGTACCGGGCAGTATTGATATCACCACAATGTCGGCGCCCGTAAGAGCGTCTTTTAAAGAGTCGGCAACCTCGTATTTCCAGTGGGCTGCCGCCTGCGGATGGGCAGAAATCTTGTTGCCGATAATCGCGTTATCCTCGGCGGCCTTACGGTCGATATCATACAGGCGCACCGTACCTTCCATCTGGCTGTCCATCGCCAGGTCTTTCATAAACCCCCATGCCCAGCCGCGGCTTCCGCCGCCGATATAGGCAACATTCAGGCCGCTAACGTTTGTGTTATTGTATATCAAAGAAAACACCTCGATCGTTTCTACAGATAGCCTGTTTTAATAACGGGTCGCCCCTTTTTGAGGCGACCCGTGCGCTGAAAGGTTAGATTACTTCTTGGCGATCATTGCGTTTAAGAGGTCAAAGGCTTCCTGAGCGGCCTTGGCGGTATCCTTCTGGCCGAAGGCAACCTCCTGGCAGATGCGCTTGAAGCCGTCGGTGAACTCCTGGTCGTTGGGAACGTTCGGGTCCATCGGGCTGGTGTGAGAAGCGGATACTTCGTACAGCTTGTAGATCTTCTGGTCTATAGGGGTAGCCTGAGTAGCTACGGCCTCACGTACCTTAGAGGAAGCGGAGATGCCACGGTCGTTGCCAAGGATGGTACCAACCTCAGGGGTGTTTACAAAGAAGTTGATGAAGGTGGCGGCAGCATCGGGGGCAGCGGAGGCCTTGTTGATGCAGAAGTACTGGCTGGGCATTACCCATGCGGCGTTCTTCTCCATGTCAGGCAGGGGCATGATGTCCAGCTCGTCCTGCATCGCGTTCTGGTAAGCAACCAGCTGGTTGGAATAAAGAACCGACATGGCAACCTTACCGGCTACGAGAGAGGAATGGTCGGGGCCTTCTTCGGAGAACTCGGCGGTGGTTTCAGCGTCGGGAACAATGCCCTGCGCACGCCAGCCGGCCCACAAATCGAGGAAGCTCTCAAGGGTATCAACCGTCATCTTGGTTACGCCCTCGCTGGTGAACATTTTGGTGCCCATCTGGCGGGAATAGAAGCCGATATAGTTTGTGTTGGTGCCGCTGTCATCGGTCATGGGGAAAACGCCCTCGGGGAGCTTCTCCGCCAGTTTGGCGTTGTAATCGCCGAGGTCTTTCCAGCTGGCGCCGGCAACAGGCATCCCTACGCCTGTCTTTTCAATCATGGTCTTGTTGTATACGATACCGAGCATGTTGGTGCCGAGGCAGAGGCCGTAGGTCTTGCCGTCCATGGTGGCGGAATCGATAACGCCCTTATCGATGTTGGTGTTGTCGATGATATTGCCGAAATAGTCGTTAAGCGGCAGCAGCGCGTCTTTTGCCACATAGTCGGGGTAGTTGCCGCCGAACTGGATTACGTCGGGCGCGTTACCGCCGGAAACCTGAGTGGCAAGCTTATCCCAATAGCTGTCGCTGCCCATGTACTCGGGAACCACGGTAATGTCCGGGTTTTTCTCTTCAAAGAGGTCGATTGCCTTTAAGGTAATCTCGTGGCGCGTGTCACTGCCCCACCATACCACACGAATCTGCTGTTTTCCAGCGGGGGCAGCAGAACTTGCGGGGGCCTCAGAGGAGGCAGGAGCAGAAGAGGGTGCAGAAGGAGCTGTAGAACAGGCAGCCAAACTAAAGAGCATCAATGCCGCTACGGACATAGCAAGAAACTTTTTCATTTGTTTTCCTCCTTAGATAATGAAAGTATAATACTTATAATAAGGGGAATACCCCCTTAATACCACTGAAGCTTCGCTCTACCTGCAGTGGATATATGAAGGATCAGACAGAGCGGATTATCGTCTGAAAAACGCTAAATGCTATCAAGGCTAAAACTTGTTTATGGATATACCCTGCGGTGGATGATGTCGGTAAGCTTGCGGGCAATCTCTTCAAAGCCTTCCTCGCACGGATGCAAAAGGTCGGCGCTGAGGCCCTGCCACCGCGACAGCAGCTCTGCCCCGGGAATATAGTAAAGCCTTGGCAGGTTCATCTGCTTAACCTTCTCGCGCACGACGCCGATGTAGGCGTCCCGCTTGGGGTTTTCCGCCCAGTAGCTGTTATTTAAGAATAGGTCGGTGCAGAAAATCCATTTATCCGGGTGCGCAGACGCGATGCAACCTACAAACGTATCCACACGGCTTTGAAAGGTCTGCACGTCCCACTCGCCCATCACGTTGACGCCCATTTCAAGCGTCGCAAAGTCCCAGTCGTCACGGTGCGCGATATACTGCGCAAGCTCCGGCTCCATCTGGGCGCCTCCGGCCAGGCCGAGATTGATTAAATCCACGCCCAAGGCCTTTGATGTTCTCATGGCGTAAGAGCCGCTCGGGCTGAGCGCGCTGCCGCCGTGCGTAATGGAGGAGCCATACGCCAGATACCTTGTCTGCGGGGCCATTCCGGGCTTTGGAGGATGCAAATCCCCCGCAATATCCACCAGGACATTCCCTGCGTCGTAAGGCAGCAGCACGCGTATGAGTTCGGGGCTGTAGGGTATCTTCTCTTTTGCGGAGATTTCCTTTAAAAGCGGAAGGTTTGCGGGCGGCGGAATCACAATCTCCGTACCGCTTTGGGTGATATAACAGGGGTTGACCTGATACGGAGCGGGAAAAGAGCCGTAGTATACCTCGGCGAGCCCTGTGCCGCTTAACCCTTCGCAGCGGTCCCGCCGAAGGCGGAGGGTGGCTTTTCCGCTGCCTAAGACAAAACGGATCTCGGTGCCACAGCCGTAAAAAGCGGAATTCTGTGCCCTTACGTTGAGATGCCCGCGCAGCTTAGACGGAAAGCGGCAAAGCCGCATGCCGTTTTCGGTTGGCTCCATCTCTGCGATATTGTAAAGCTCGACATTGTTATATAGCATAGGCGCCCTCCCTAGCGGCAGTGCCGCTGCGGGCATGACAGAAACATTGCATTGTCATTTTCTCACGTCTACCCCTTGATGCCGGTGGTGGCGATGCCCTGCACGAAATACTTCTGCAGCGCAAAGAACAGGATAAAGCAGGGCAGCATGGAGAGCACGGACATGGCGAACATGGAGCCCCACGCCGACTGGCCGGATGAATCCATGAACATTCTAAGGCCCAGCGTAATGGTATATTTGGCAGGCGTGTTGATATAAAGCAATTGATTAAAGAAATCATCCCATGTCCACAAAAAGCTGAAGAGCGCTGTGGTAACCATAGCGGGTACCGAAAGCGGCACGATAATGCGGAAGAAGATGCTGATCTTGCCGCAGCCGTCCAGCGTCGCCGATTCGTCCAAGTCCTTCGGCAGGCCGCGCATGAACTGTACCAGTAAAAAAACGAAGAATGCGTCGGTCGCCAGCAGCTTCGGGATAATCAGCGGCAGGTAGGAATCTACCCAGCCGAAGGAGTGGAACATCACGTACCGCGGGATGGTGGTAACATGGGTGGGCAGCATGATAGAGAGCATCATAATGCCGAACCACAGTCCCTTCATCACGAACTTCAGGCGTGCGAAGGCATAGGCTGTCATGGCACAGGAAACCACGTTGGCGATGACTACGAGGAAGCATACAATAAACGAGTTGATGAAGAAGGTACTGAAATGAATACGCCCTATGCCCTCCCAGCCCTTTACATAGTGTTCAAAGGTGATGGAGGACGGGATAAGACTGGGGTCGCTAAAGATGGTATTACCCGGTTTAAGTGAGCTGACAATAAGCCATGCCACCGGGTAGAGCATTACAATCCCTAAAAGAATAATAATCAGGTGGGCAGCGGTTTTGCCCAATATCTTTGTAGCTTTTCTATTCATAATCAATCCCCGCTCGCATAGGTCACCCAAGAGTTGGAGGACCTGAAAATTATAACTGTAAGGATACCGATGATTAAGAGCAGTACCCAAGCCATCGCCGAGGCATAGCCCATCTCATAATAGTAAAAGCCCTTGGTGTACAGGTATAACGTATAGAACATGGTGGAATCCAACGGGCCGCCCTTACCGCCGCTGATGATGTACGCCTGCGTAAAGGCCTGAAACGCGCTGATCATCTGCATAACCAGATTAAACAGGATAACGGGTGAAAGCGACGGCACCGTGATGCGAAAGAACTTGGTGAGATTGCCCGCGCCGTCTACGCTGGCGGCCTCGTAGTATTCGTCGGGAATCTGCTTAAGGCCTGCCAAGAAGATGATCATCGACGAACCGAACTGCCACACGGTGAGCAGTACGAGCGTGTAGAGCGCATACTTCGGGCTCGCGATCCACGCCGGAGGGTTTACGCCAAACAGCCCGTGCAGGATGCTGTTGATGAGGCCGTCGCCGCTAAAGAGCTTGCGCCACAGCATCGCTATGGCCACCGACCCGCCCAGCAGTGTGGGGATATAGTACACCGTGCGGTATAGGCCGATCAAACGCAGCTTCTGGTTCATGATAACCGCAACGAGCAACGCGAAAACCAGCTTGAGCGGCACCGCGAGAAATACATAGATGAAGGTAACGCTCAGTGATTTAAGATAGGTTGGGTCGTCGGTGAACATCTTGATGTAGTTATCCAAGCCCAGAAACTTGGGCGCGGTTAACATATCAAACTGAGTAAAGGAATAATAGAGCGACTGAATCATGGGATAGAGCGTAAGAACGAAAAATCCCAACAGCCATGGGGTAAGGAAGAGATAGCCAACGGCATTATCCCTTATGTGCAGAGAACGTTTTTTCATATGCGATTCCCCTTCCATTAAGAAACGACAGAGCCTGTAAGGGACAGCTTGCCGTCGTTATCCGTGATTTCGGCAAAAATAGCGCGTTCGTTTGGTGTTTTGTTCGGTGTATGAATGGCAAGGTAGAGCTTGCCGTCCTGCGCGGTAAAGAGCATTCCATGGCCGCCGTCCGCCCTATACAGCGGTTCTTCGGTTTGTGTCCACGGCCCGTCTATGGTGCCGCTCTGCGAGGCAGCCACGCCGATGCAGTAGTTGCCGTCCGCCCCGAAGGAGGACCAAAGCATAAGCAACGCACCGTTTTTTGCGGTGTACATATTCGGCCCGTCGGTAACATAACTGCCGGGTGCCCGATTTGCCAGCGGCTTCGCCCAAGGTGCCTCGCTCGCTTTAAAGAGCAGGCGCGGGGGGCCTGCGGGTGCTTTTAAATCTTTACTAAGCGGCAGCGCGCAAATTTGCCCGTCGCCCACCTGTACCCACTCGTGGCAGAACACCATCCACGGAAAGCCTAAGCGGTCTACATGCAGCGTGCCGTCCAGGCACTCCCAGTCAGCCGGGGTAACCGGCCCGTCGCTCCACGGTATAAACGGGCCCAGCGGGCTCTCCGAGCGCAAAACAGCGGTGCCGCGGCAGCCGTTATCCGGCTTAAAGGTAGCGAACATGTAATACTTACCCCCGTAGGCATATACCTCCGGCGCCCAGAAGTTATAGGTGGCCCAAAAGCCTTGCGGCGGGCGAAACGCGGGGTACGGCCCCTCAAACTCGGTAAGGCTGCCTGTACTGCGGTAAACATCAAAGCCTACCCCGGGTGTTTTCCAAATATCCTTATCGGTGGAGCCAAACAGATAGCAGCTGCCCCCTTCTTTAAAGATGTAGGGGTCGCGTATCTGTATATCGCGCAGGCTCGGCATAACTACACTTCCCTTCCATGGGTATTTGCTCTGGTATTGCTGAAAAGATAATGCTGTAATGCTTAACTCTATTTAATCCTGGGTTTTGAGATAATCGTTTTTTACCTTCGCGCCGAAGGCGTCGGCAAGAATGTGAAGCTGCTCGTCGGTGATGGTTTGCAGGATGGGGCGGTCCATGATCTTGATATAGATCTCCGCCGCCTTTTCCGCCGTTTCGATCAGGCCGAAGGCCTCGTCGATCGTACGTCCGGCACCGAAAACGCCGTGGTGCGCCCACATCACCATGCGAAACTCCTTCATCTTCTCCGCGGTTGCAAGCCCGATCTCCACTCCCCCGCAGAGCATCCACGGCAGAACGCCGATACCCTCCGGGAAGACCACCACGCACTCGGTGCACATCTGCCAAAGCGTGCGCGTAAAGTCGCGCTCGTTAAGAGAGTGAACGAAGGTCATGGCAATGAGGTTGGTGCAGTGCACATGCATGATAACGCGGTGAGCCGGGTCGCGCTCCAGGCGCTCAATATGGCTCATGAAATGGGAGGCGAGCTCGCTGGTGGGCCTGCCGCCGCCCTCAAAGCCCCAGAGCACATCCAGCGTTTGACCGTCCGGCTGAACGCGCACAAGGCCAAGGTTCGCGCCGGGGTTACGCGAAACGTTTTTTAAATATTTCCCCGTTCCCGTAACGAGGAAGTAGCGCCCGGCCAGCTGTTTCGCATCAAACCCTGCGGGGATGGTGCGCAGCACGTGCGAGGGATCAAGATAAGGCTTGATTTCCTCCTCGGGGACGATGAGGCTGACGTTACCTCCGTTGCGCTCATCCCAGCCAAGACGGTAGAGATTGTCTGCTAGTTCGCACATTTCCCTGAGAAATGGTGCATAAAGAATGTTGTTCATGATCGTCTCTTTCCCCTATTTTCTTTTGCTTAACACACTGGCCTCATACTTACTAACCTCGGCAAGCCAGCTTTCCCGCGGCGGTACATTCTCCTGAGCGCAGTAGTAGTCCCACACGGCGCTCCATGGATATGATTTGAGCTCCTCCAGCATGGCAAGGCGTGCGGTATAGTTGCCCTTAAGCTCCAGCTTTTTAAGCTCCTGTATCGGTTCAAGCAGGGCTTTGAGCAATGCCTTTTCCATGCTGCGCGTACCGATAACCCACGCGGCCACGCGGTTGATGCTTGCGTCAAAGAAATCCAGCCCGATGTGGGTGCGCTCAAGCAGGTTGGTGCGCACAAGCGAGTGCGCAATCTGGCTTAACTCGTCGTCCAGAATCACGACATGGTCGCTGTCCCAGCGAACGGGGCGGCTTACGTGAAGCAGCAGCTCGTCCGTGAAAAGCAGCACCGTCGGAATCTTATCCGAGATGACCTCCGTCGGGTGGAAATGCCCCGCGTCAAGGCAAACGGCCTTGCCGCCACGAACGGCGTAGCCGAGGCAGAACTCGTTGGAACCAACGACGTAGCTTTCGGAGCCGATGCCGAATACCTTGCTCTCGATTGCGTCGATGTTGTACTGCTTATCGATGGGTTCCGCAAACACCTCGTCGAGCGCCGATTTCATGCGGGCACGGGGGGCTTCGCGGTCAACGGGGATATCCTTGTAACCGTCGGGGAACCAGAAGTTTGTCACGCAGGGCTGCCCGAGTGCCCGGCCAAAGGACTCGCCGATCTTCCGGCTGCGCGCGCAGTGCCGGATCCAGAAGGAGCGCACCCGCTCATCCGCGCTGCTGATGGTGAAGCCGGACGCGGCCATCGGATGCGAAAAACAGGTGGGGTTAAAGTCAAGCCCCATCCCGCGCGCCTTCGCCCAATCCACCCAGCCGGTGAAATGTCTGGGCTCCAGCTCGTCGAGGTCTACCTTCTCCTGCGTGTCGGCGTAAATGGCGTGAAGATTCAGCTTCTTTTTGCCGGGAATCAGGCTCATCGCCATCTCGATATCCGCCCGCAGCTCCGTGATATTGCGTGCGGCGCCCGGATAGTTGCCCGTTACCTGAATACCGCCGGAAAGCGGCTCTTTGAACAGGAAGCCGGCAATATCGTCGCCCTGCCAGCAGTGCATCGAAATGCGGATGTTCTTGAGTCTCTCGAGCGCCGCGTCGGTGTCGACGCCTAGCGCCGCGTAAGACTCCTTTGCGAGTACGTAGGCTTTGTGGATATTGTTTTCCATCCTTGCTCTCCCCTAGCTTTCTACTACAACGATTTGGTTTAATACTTTTAAATGAGGTAAAGCCTTCGTGGAATAAAACTATCTTTAGCAGACGGCCTGCCGCAGCGGTGTAGAACTATTAATCCAAAGACAACAGCTTTTGGTACCGCTGATAGGCCTCCTGCCATTGCTGTGTTCCCTCGGGGGTGTAAACCACCGGCTCCACCGATCGGCGGTTTACCGCCCGGGCCTCCCCGAGGCCCGTAAACCGGCCAAGCGCGATAAGCTGTACGGCGGCGTTGCCCATGGCCGTGGCCTCCGCAGGGCCTGCAAATACAGGCTTGCCGCAGGCGTCCGCCGTCATGCGGCAGAGCAGCGTGTCTTTAATACCGCCGCCGATGATATGGATGCGCCCAAATTCACGGCCCGCCAGCTGTTCCAGAAGCTTAAGCGTCACACGGTATTTGAGTGCGAGGCTTTCGTAGATGCAGCGCATGATATCGCCCCGCCCCTGCGGGACGGGTTGATGGGTGCGCTCACAGTAGGCCCGAATGCGTGCGGGCATGTCGCCCGGCGATTCAAAATCAGGTGCGTCCGGGTCGATGAAAGAGCGAAAGGCAGGTGCTTTGAGCGCTTCGCGTTCTAAGGTGTTAAAGTCGGCGGTCTGCCCCTCCCGAATCCACTGTCGGCGGGATTCCTGAATAAGCCATAGCCCCATGATGTTTTTTAAGAAGCGTATCTTCCCGCCAAAGCCGATCTCGTTGGTAAAGTTGGCCTTCGCCGCCTCCGGGGTCAGGATCGGCTCAGGGCTTTCGATGCCCATGAGCGACCACGTGCCGGAGCTGATATACGCATAGTCGTCGTCCGTAGCGGGAACGCTCACCACGGCGGAAGCCGTATCGTGCGTGGCAACGGCGATAACCGGCACCGGGCGGCAGTGAAGCTCCTCGCACAGCTCCTTTGTGAGCATCCCGTAGGGCTCGCCCGCATGAATCAGCGGGGCGAAAAGCCCGGAAGGGATATCAAGTGCCGCCAATACATCGCTTGCCCAGTCGTTTGTGCGGGAATTAAAAAGGCTCGTGGTGGAGGCGTTTGTAATCTCGCAGCGCGCCTCCCCGGTAAGCAGGTATGCGAGTAAATCGGGAATGAGCAAAAGCCGTTTGGCGCGTGCAAGCTGCTTTGGCCGGTACCGGACGAGATAGGCCAATTGGTAAACGGTGTTGATGCGCATATGCTGAATGCCGGTGGCGGCGTAAAGCGCTTCTTTGGGGAGTACGGCGGCTACCGCTTCCTCCATACCCACGGTACGGCTGTCGCGGTAATGCACCGGGTTGCCGATGAGCTCGCCGTATTCATCCAGTAAGCCGAAATCCACGCCCCAGGTATCGATGCCGATCGCGTCAAAGCCGCCCGCGTGAACCGCGGCCGTAATGCTCTGGCGAATCTCGTAAAAAAGCTTGGGGATGTCCCAATACAGGGTGCCGCGCATGAATACGGGATCGTTTGAAAAGCGGTGCAGTTCGCGCAGGGTTAAGGTGTTGCCGTCGAACTCCCCGAGCATTGCTCTTCCGCTTGAAGCACCCAAATCAAGAGCGAGAACCCTCGTTACCATTCTTCCACCGTCCCTCATGAGATTGTCTACAGTGTAGCATGTGCACAGCTAAATGTACAGTTTTGCACGATATGTTGATAAAAAATCATAAATATTATATAATTGAATCAAAATCAATCAAAAGTGAGCGAGGTGTACCATCCATGTTTGCATCGGAGCGACAACAACAGATTCTAAACCTATTGGAACGGGAGAACAGCGCAACGGTGAATTCACTGAGCAAAAAGCTGTTTGTCAGCGCGGCAACCATCCGGCGCGATCTGGCGGAGCTCGCGCACGCGGGGCTGATCAGCCGCTCTCACGGGGGCGCCGTTTTAGTGGAGGGCGGCGCGGCGGAGTCCCCCATCTCTATCCGCGAGCTGCAGCAGACCAAAGAAAAAAGAACCATCGCCGAGCTGGTCATCCCGCTCATCCGGCCCAATTCGGTTTTGTTCATGGACTCGAGCACCACAGTGGGCATGGTGGTTCCCCTGCTGTCGCAGCTTAAGGGGCTGACGGTAATCACCAACGGGCTGGGAAACGCCCTGCTACTCTCCCGCCGAACAGACGCGAAAATCTACATGCCGGAGGGGATGGTGAACCCGCGCTCCACCTCGGTGGTGGGGGGCGGAACCCTTCGCTTCCTCTCGAGGTTTCAGGCGGATTTGGCGCTCATCTCCTGCAGCGGACTGTCGCTCACCGAGGAGGTGACGGACGCCTCGCCCGAGCAATCGGACGTGAAGCGCATGATGCTGCAGAACGCGCGCGCGGGGGTGCTTTTATGTGACGCCAGCAAGGTGGGCGAGGTATACATGTGCCGCACCTGCGGTTTTGAGGACCTGCAGACACTGGTTACGGACAAGGCTCCCGATTCCGCCTATCTTACGCAAGCGCAGGAGGCCGGGTGCAACGTGCTGTACCCTAAACCCAGCGGCGGAAAGAACCACCTGTGACATATAGAAATTTAAATATTACTTATTGTTGCCTTTTTCACACGGGTTCTTTCACAAAAATTTCAGGTTTTAATGAAACCTGAAAAGTAAAAGAACAGATGGTCAAGCATCGCTTGACCATCTGTTCTTTTTTTGTTTTATTTGCTTATTTTTGCGCGTTTGCTTTCAAATCCACCTGCAGCTCGGCATAATTCATGTATTGGTCGTAAACATGAAGGCTTATACCGTCTGCTGGCGCTTCGGCGCCCAAACCGTCAACCGTGACGGTGAAAGCCGAAGAATTCGCGGGCGTGCAGGTGCCCAGATACTCCCCGCCCTTGTAGACCTCAACCTTGCGCGCCTTGCCGTCACCCGTAATGTCAACCGTCAACACGCCGTTTGAGAGCTGCGCGTTCTTCACCTGAACGGACGGCGCTTTCAGGTCGGTAAACTTCCCCTCGGGCGCGGTACCTTTAAAGTCTTTGCGAACCTCGTCCACCCGTTTGCCCACCACATGTATTTTAGAAACATCGCTGTTGCCCGCCCTGCTTTCCGCCAGATGCCCAAGGTAGCCGACCGCGGCGGGGTCCCACTCCATGATGAGTGAGGATATGGTATCGACGGCGACACTGTCTCTGCCCGCCAGAATCAGCCTGGTATTCATCTGGTCCTGCCTGATGTCGGTGGTTCCCGTCGAGTCGTAGGAGGGGGTGGGGCCGTTTTGTATGCCCTGTAGCCCGTCGATAATGGCGAAGGTCACAGGCCTTGCCGTAAACCAGTCGGCAATCCACTGGTCAAGCTTGGTTTTGTCGTGGTCGAGCACGTTGTACCGCAGGTTATTGCTCGCGCTGGTGCCGTAGATATTGGCCGGTGTCGCCCCGATGCCCACATTCTTGATAGCACCCGACACCACCTCTGTCCAGTGGGTTTTGAGCACCGGCAGGCTGATGAGCACATCCGCCTCGTAATAGCGCTTGTTCATGTATACGAAGTCGTTGCCTTCAAGCCTCGGGTCCTTTACCGGTACCTTGATAAGCTGCGATGAATCATAATCCCTCCACGGTCCGCTGTCATCCTCTATCGCGATAAACTCGTCGACGCCGGGGATATACTCGGGCGTGTAATTGAGCTGCTTCATGCAGTCCTCGGTATCAAAGGACGAGCCTTCCATCACATATACCTTGCCGCTTGGGTTAAGCTGCCTCACCAGCTCGACAACAGCCCTTGTAACCCTGTAATCGGTGGTGGTGCCGTTTACCTCGGGGTTTAATGGCTTGCCGTTGCTCCCCGGCAGCGTGTAGTCGATGGGGGTTACCAGATTGGGCTTGATAACCACCGTCATGCCGTCCGAAAGGATATCTTGGAGGCCGCCCGCCTGTTCGACGGCGCTTTGCACCATCTCTTTGATGTCGTTATACGCTAAATCCTCCGCCTTGGCCTTGGCCGACTGTACGATGCTCACCACCGACTGGTCTTGTGACAGCGTGGTTTGTTGGTTATCCGAGCTTATGACTGTACCCGCGCTAGAACTTACCGCGGGTGCTATGCTGGAACTCTGCTTATAGACCGGTTTAAAACTAATAAGCTGCAGCGAGAAGATAACAGTAGCCGCTAAAATAAGGCATAACATGACGCACAGCGCGATAAGCCGCAGCATTTTCTTCTCCGGTTTCATATGTGAGCTACCTCCAATATAATTGATGTTAACGATAGATGACACCGATAAGCAGCGAGAAAGCGATGACAAGCACCACGTAAAGGACGATGACCACCGGCCGCAGGATAACCGCCAACGCCATCAGCGGTGTTACCCGTGTGGCGGGGCCGACAAACAGAAACGCCAGCGCCTCGCCCTTGCTCATGCCCTGCGCAATAAACGCACGCACCACGGGGATTACCCCGCCGCCGCAGGCGTAAAGAGGCACCCCCAGCAGCGCCGAAACAAGCAGTGAAACAAAGCCATTGCCTTGAAAAACCGCCGTAAGCCACTCTTTGGGCACCAAAACATCGATTACCGCACCTATCAGAACGCCGATGACTATGTAAAAACCTACGAACGTTAAACCATCAAAGATATTTTTGAGAAATTTCTTCAGCACGAATTTCTTCTTCCCCCGGCTGAGTATCTCCTGCTCGGCGCTATCCGCTATAACGGCCGAGGCATTGATAAGCAGCGATTGAGGCACGCGGTAAAGGCATAAACCAAGCAGCATGCCGAAAACCAGCACCGCCGCAACCCGCGCCAGCGCCATCTCGGGGCCTAAGCCGCCCCAGGTGTAGATAAACAGCTGAGGGTTCATCATCGCCGACACCGACAAAAAGGTAATCAGCGGGGCAATATGTACCTTGGCTTTAAAAAGCTGCAGCATCACCGGCACCGTGCCGTAGGTGCACAGCGGCGACAGCATGCCCAGCACCGCCGCCACGAGTATCGCGACAAACGGCGACCTGTTGACGCCCTTGTAGATGAGCTTTGTCCACGAGGTGAGCTTGAGCGCTTCGCCGACAATCACGCCGAAGACAATATAGGGCGCAAGCCCAAGCAAGGATACGCCGGCATTGTATAAAATAAAGATGACATACTCCAGCGGGTGATAGGTATACATCGTTATCCCTGCACTTTTTATCCTTAATATTCTGTAATTTTTATATTATAGCATAATTTTACTGACGGCAATAGGGCTTAGGCGAAAAGTTTTCGTTTGACATTTCCCCCGCCCATGCTATAATGATAAAGAACTGGGGGGACTCAGATTATCAACACACGGTGAACCACCTGTTGATAGGAGAGTTGAGAAGGTAAAACCTGACCCTTTGAACCTGGCGGTTAACACCGGCGTAGGGAACGTGAGCTTGATGGATAAGCGTTCACCTGCTATGGGTGAACGCTTTTGTTTTACAATTAAATAATTGCGGGGGGACTCAAATGATCAACAGGCGGTTGATAGGAGAGTTGAGAAGGCAAAACCTGACCCTTTGAACCTGTCAGTTAACGCTGTTGTAGGGAAGCAAACACAGAATACCTGTATGCTCACCTTTACGGTGGGCATTTTTTATTGCAAAAGGAAGGAGTCTTAAAGCCATTATGAAGCATGTGTTAACCATTGCGGGCTCGGATTGTAGCGGCGGCGCCGGTATTCAGGCCGACATTAAAACCTTCTCCGCGCACGGTGCCTACGGCATGAGCGTGATCGTCTCGGTGGTTGCCGAAAATACCAGCCGCGTGCTCTCGATTCAGGACATCGCGCCCCAAATCATCGCCGACCAAATCGATGCGGTTTTTGAGGATATACGGGTGGACGGTGTTAAGGTGGGGATGCTCTCGGGCGTCGAGCAGATGCGCACCGTCGCGCAGAAGCTTAGACAATATTCCCCCAAAAACGTGGTGATCGACCCCGTGATGGTCGCCAAGGGCGGCTGCGCACTGATGAAGCCCGAGGCGCTTGAAACGCTCAAAGGGGCGATTGTCCCGCAGGCATACCTGCTCACCCCCAATATCCCCGAGGCGGAGGTAATAACCGGCCGCGCCATACTCACCCTCGACGACATGAAAGAAGCCGCCGCGCAGATTTACCGCATGGGTGCCCAAAATGTACTGATCAAGGGCGGGCATCTGGAGGGGGACGCGGCCGACATCCTGTTCGACGGCAAGGAATATTACACCTTCACGGGCAGGCGCATCGCAACCATTCATACCCACGGGACGGGGTGTACTCTGTCCTCGGCTATCACCGCAAACCTTGCAAACGGCATGAATCTGCCGCAGGCGGTAGAGGCGGCTAAAGCGTATGTCACCACCGCCATCGAGCACGCCCTGCCTATCGGCAAGGGGCACGGCCCAACCAACCACTTCTATACTTTATATAAAAACGGAGGATTAATCAGTGAAAACGTTTAAAACACAGATGCAGGCCGCGAAGGCCGATATTTTGACCAAAGAGATGGAGATTGTAGCCCGCAAGGAGCAGATGGAGCCGCACAAGCTGCTCCCGCTGGTGGCATGCGGGCAGGTGGCTATCCCCGCCAACGTCAACCACACCGCCCTTTCGGCGGAGGGCATCGGCACGGGGCTAAAGACCAAGATCAATGTAAACCTGGGTATCTCGGGCGACTGCAAGGATTACACGGTAGAGATGCAGAAGGTAAAGCTCGCGCTAAACTTCGGCGCCGAGGCGATTATGGATTTGAGCAACTACGGCAAAACCAATACCTTCCGCAAAGAGCTTATCGCGATGTCGCCCGCGATGATCGGCACGGTGCCGATGTACGACGCCATCGGCTACCTTGAAAAAGACCTGATGGAGATCTCCGCGCAGGACTTTCTAAAGGTGGTGGAGGCGCATGCCCGCGAAGGGGTAGACTTTATGACCATCCACGCGGGGATTAACCGCCGCGCGGTGGAGGCGTTTAGGCGCGAGGGGCGCAAGATGAACATCGTTTCGCGCGGCGGCTCGCTGCTGTTTGCGTGGATGGAGATGACGGGCAACGAAAACCCGTTCTTTGAGTACTATGATGACGTGCTGGATATCCTGCGGGAGTACGACGTAACCATCAGCCTTGGGGACGCGTTGCGCCCCGGCTGCCTTGCCGACAGCAGCGACGCCGCGCAGATCGGCGAGCTGATCGAGCTTGGCAACCTCACCAAGCGCGCGTGGAGCCGCGACGTGCAGGTGATGGTGGAAGGCCCCGGGCATATGGCGATGAACGAGATTGCCGCGAACATGGTGCTGCAAAAGCGCCTCTGCCATAACGCCCCCTTCTATGTGCTCGGCCCGCTCGTAACCGACATCGCCCCTGGGTACGACCATATCACCTCCGCCATCGGCGGGGCGATAGCTGCCGCGAGCGGCGCCGACTTTTTGTGCTATGTCACCCCCGCCGAGCACCTGCGCCTGCCCGATTTGGACGACGTAAAGGAAGGGATTGTGGCAAGCAAAATCGCCGCCCATGCCGCCGATATCGCCAAGGGCATCCCTCACGCGCGGGATATCGACGATAGGATGGCGGATGCGCGCCACAGAATCGACTGGGACGAGATGTTCTCGCTTGCCATCGACGGCGAGAAGGCGCGCAGATACTTCGAGAGCACTCCTCCGGCGGATCTGCACACCTGCTCGATGTGCGGCAAGATGTGCGCGGTGAGAACCACCAATCTCATCCTCGAAGGCAAAAAGGTAGAATTCTGCAGTGAGAAATAAGAGACAGGAAGGGTATAAAATGATGAATCAGATTACTAATGATGTTATAAAGGCCATTACGGCTGTAAGGAGCAAGGCCCCGCTTGTGCACAACATCACCAACTATGTTACCGTAAACGACTGCGCCAACGCGGTGCTGGCCATCGGCGCCTCCCCCATTATGGCGGATGATATCCTAGAGGCGGCGGACATCACCGCCATCTCATCGGCACTTGTTATCAACATCGGCACGCTCAACCAGCGCACGATTGCCTCGATGGTTGCCGCGGGCAAAAGGGCGAACGAGCTGGGCATCCCCGTTGTGCTCGACCCGGTGGGTGCGGGTGCCTCCGCCCTGCGCAACGACACGGTAAAAACGCTGCTGGAGCAGGTGCGGATGAGCATCATTCGCGGCAATATCTCGGAAGTTGGCTTCCTCGCGGGGCTTCAGGTTTCCACCAAAGGGGTGGACGCGGCCGAGAGCGATGCGGGCAACGACGCCGTGGCAGTCGCCAAGGTGGTAGCGGCGCGCTTTCACTGCGTGGCTGCCATCACCGGCGCAATCGATGTTATCTCCGACGGTACGCGGGTGGTGAAGATACATAACGGCCACCCCATGCTTTCTAAGGTAACAGGTACCGGCTGCATGACCACGGCACTGGTGGGCAGCTTTGCGGGTGCCGCCGACCCCTTTACCGCCGCGGTGGGCGGTATCGCCTCGATGGGCATTGCGGGCGAGCTTGCTTATGAACAGGCGGGGCGGCTTGGTACGGGCAGCTTTCACATCGGCATCATCGACGCGCTCAGCAGGCTGGACGCAGAGCTTATTGAGGAAAGAGCGAAGCTGTATGAGGAATAAGGTTGATTATTCGCTCTACCTGTGCACCGACCGGGAGCTGATGAGCACCGATACCCTTGAAGAAGCCGTGGAACAGGCGATTTTAGGCGGCTGCACCATCATTCAGCTGAGGGAAAAGACCTGCTCCTCGCGGGAGTTTTACGATACGGCCTGCCATGTTAAGACTATCACCAAGCATTACGGTGTTCCGCTTATTATCAACGACCGCGTGGATATTGCCCTTGCGGTGGATGCCGACGGCGTGCATGTCGGGCAGAGCGACCTGCCCTGTAACGTTGTGAGAAGGATTATCGGCAGCGATAAGATTGTCGGGGTCTCCGCCTCCTCCCTCTCGAAGGCCGTCGAGGCGGTACGGCAGGGGGCGGACTATCTGGGGGTAGGGGCCATGTACTCCACCCAGACCAAAACCGACACGTCACTGGTGACACCCGACGAGTTGAAGGCTATCCGTGCCGCTGTAACGGTGCCGATTGTGGTTATCGGCGGCATCAACAAGCATACCGTCGGGGACTTTAAATGCAGCGGCATCGACGGGCTTGCGGTGGTTTCCGCCGTTATCTCCCAGCCGGATATCCGCGCTGCCGCCGCCGAGCTGCTGCAACTGTATAAGGAGACCTGCCATGCCTGACTTTCGTGGCGCCATCTTTGACCTTGACGGCACGCTGCTCGATTCGATGGGGGTATGGGAGGAGATTGACATCGCCTTCTTGGCAAAGCGCTCGATTGCGGTGTCGCCCGATTATGTAGAAAAGGTAACCCCTATGGGCTTTTTGCAAGCGGCGGAGTATACCATCGAGCGGTTTCACCTTAACGAGCGCGCGCAGGACATCATCGCCGAGTGGGGGCAGATGTCTGTCGACGCCTACGGCAGCAGGATAACCCTAAAGCCTTACGCGAAGGAGTATCTCGAGCAGCTGCGGGCAAAAGGGATCAAGCTGGCGGTGGCGACGGCGCTGACCCCGGCACTGTATGAGCCTGCACTTCAAAACAACGGCATACTTGAGTATTTCGAGGCCTTTGCGTCGTTAAGTGAGGTAAGCCGCGGCAAGGGCTTCCCCGATATCTATCTGCTGGCGGCTTCGCGCTTAGGGCTACAGCCGGAGGCGTGCATGGTGTTTGAGGATATCTTAAATGGAATTAACGGTGCCAAGGCGGGCGGCTTTTTAACCTGCGGAGTGTACGACCGCTATTCGTCTCAGGATAAGGAAAAAATCGCTGTCTGTGCCGACTGGTATATAATGAGTTTTAAAGAACTGCTCTACTGAATCATCGTATAGTAAAACCATCGCCCCCAGCGGGCGGTGGTTTTATTTTCCACGGAATAATGTCGCCATACCTGCCGACCATAGTAAAAAGCTGTATAGGCTAAATAAAAGGAAGGGGATTAAAACCTTGGGTGTTGTAAGTGATTTTACCGACAAATATCAACGGTGTATTGACGCCTGCAACCGATGCGCACAGGCTTGTGACGAATGTATGGTGCTTTGTTTAGGCGAGCCGGATGTACTGGCGAGAAAAAACTGCATTATTACCTTAACCGACTGCGCAAGCCTTTGCAAAATGGCAACCTGCTCGATGTCCAGAGATTCGCAGTTTGCCAAGGACATCTGCAAACTGTGTGCAACCGTCTGTGAAAAATGTGCCGCAGAATGCGGGATGTTTAGAGACAACCATTGCACCGATTGCGCCAACGAGTGCAAACACTGCGCCAACGAATGCAATATGATGGCGCAATAAATAATATTGAAGAAAGTAAACCGACACAGTAACGCTGAGTAAATCTTGGCGTTACTTTTTTACTTCTATCTTTCATTCGCAGAACCTTATTTGACAGCAATAAAAAGATGAAAGTATAATAAATGTAAATTCTGCTGTTGTTTAATGATGAAAGCAGGGGTATGATGAATTATTACATAGGCCTTATTAAAGATATGGTAGACTACATTGAGCAAAACATCGGCGAGCGCCTCTCTTTAGAAAGCGTATCCGAGATATTCAATGTGTCGGAATTTCATTTTAACCGTATCTTCAAAACCGTCACGGGCACCACCCTCAAGCAGTACATTTTAAGCCGCAAGCTGACAAACGCCCTGCAATCCCTTGCTGCGACCGGCGCGCCTATCATCGAAATTGCCTACGACCTCGGCTTTGAATACCCCGAGGTCTTCAGCCGCGCATTCAAAAAGCAGTTTGGCATCGCGCCAAGCCGGTATCGCGCCGAAAAGCCTGCCGTGGACATCGCCCCAAAGGCGAATATCGTAGAGCGGGATTTTATCAACTACCGCGGCAGCCTCGCACTCAAAGGTGAGTTTATATCTCTTGATGCGCTGACGTTGTGGGGCACCGATACCGAGGTGGCCGAAAACAGCGAGAATTTTAAGTATACGCTACAGGCAGCGGGGGAAGATTTTCTCGCTCAGGCCGGTAAGTTCCCCGCACTCAACCAAGATACCCTTTACGCGGCGGTAAACTGCCACGGGGAGGACAGCGGCGCCTACACCGTTTTTTACGGCATGAAGGCACGGGATACCGCGGATATACCTGAGCTAAAATCCCGCGTGATACCGGGCGGCCGGTACGTGCGGTTTGTATACAGCGGCGATATGTTTGATATCCGGGAAAGCTTTGTGGACGACCTGTACCGCTGGGTGATTGTAAAAGAGGTGACGCTGGCGCATAACGGGGTTGGGATGCTCAACATCTTTGCGCAGGACTACCCTTCCACCCATGAGGTTTTAATCCTTGTACCTGTAAAGCAGCCTTCATAAATAGCAAGAAAGGTCATGCAGCCCGAGGCGTTTTAGGCGATACTGAGAACAGAAGATAAAATCATGATTCGCCGGATGTATGGGGGTATGACAAAATGAACCTGAAGGGAAAAGTTGCCATTGTAACGGGGGCGAGCCGCGGGGTCGGCAGAGGTATTGCGCAGGGCTTGGGCGAAGCGGGGGCAACCGTTTATGTGACGGGCCGAACCGAAAACGGTGACGCCTTGCCGGAGTTCTTACGTAAAACGGGCATTTACCAAACCGCAGAGGAGGTAACCGCGCTCGGCGGCACCGGCATCGCGCACCGATGCGACCACGCAAATGACGAGGAAACCAAAGCGCTTTTTGAGCGTGTGCTCTCGGAGCAGGGCAGGCTGGACATTCTGGTAAACAACGCCTGGGGCGGGAGCATTCACGCCACCCAGAGCTACTTTTATAACACGCCGTTCTGGCAGCAGCCGGTCGCCCTGTGGGACGACAATTCCCTTGTCGGGCTGCGGTCAAACTATGTTGCAAGCAGGCTTGCCGCCGACATCATGGCAAGGCAGCAGAGCGGGCTGATTGTTAACGTATCGTACTACGGCGGCAGGCGCTATTTTAACAACGTTGCCTACGGTGTGTGCAAGGCCGCGGTGGACCGCCTATCCGCCGATACCGGCCATGAACTGAAGCCATACGGGGTATCTGTATTCTCTTTATACCCCGGGCCGGTGAGCACCGAAGGGATGCTGGAATACGCAAAATACGACCCTTCGGTAGACATAGGCGCCATGGAATCCCCTCAATTTATCGGCAGATGTGTAGCGGCGCTTGCTAATGACGAAAAAGCCATTGAAAAGAGCGGCCAGATCTTAATAACCGCCGAGATTGCCGAGCAGTATGGCATCACCGATATAAACGGCAATAAGCCAAAATCCCAGCGGGCGGAGCTTTGGTAAGGGTGGTAGTCTAATAACCTTCCCCAAATAGCTTTTGAATCGTCCATAGTGTAAAGTGCTTACTTTCTTATAAAGTAAGCACTTTTATCATTGATGAATGCTATTGCCAAATCTATGCTTGACAATAATCGAATGAACGTTTATTATAGAGCCATGAGATACAAAGATGAAGCCAAAAGTGAATCGATTTTTAATGCGACCATCCAATTGCTCAACGAGATTGGCTTGGCTGAAATTTCTATGTCCAAAATCGCGAAGCGGGCACAGGTATCCCCCTCCACCATCTACGTCTATTTCGAGAACAAAGAGGATATGCTCAACAAGCTGTATCTGAAAGTAAAGGCAAGGCTTAGCAGTGCGGCGCTTCGTAATATTGAGCCTTCCATGACAACCCGGGAAGCCTTTGAAACGGGTATGAAAAACCTGATGGATTTTGCGCTGAACAACCGCGACGATTTTCTGTTTATGGAGCAGTTTTGTAATTCCCCGCTTATCAACAATGTGTCGCACCAAGAAGGAATCGGTCTTTTCAAGCCGCTTTATGATATTGTTGAGCGCGGCAAAGAGCAGCGCCTGTTAAAACAACTTGACACTACCCTGTTGCTCGCCTACTGCTCTATCCCCATGTTGCATATCGTAAAAGATCATTTTCTGGGTAACTTTGAGTTAAACGAGGATTCGCTGAATCAAATCATCCAGATGAGCTGGGATGCGATAAAGGCATAATATGCTTTTTTAACTATCATTAAACGATTGTTCGATTATTAATGGCGAAATCAAATTGAATTGAGATTTTTACCGGCACTTTATATACGATATTAAACGATTATTCGATTATTATAGCAAAAAGAAGAGGTGCAGACAATTCGGCAATTACCTAAGGCCGAGCAGCCATATGCGTGAAACACTAAAAGTGTAGTGGTAGCTGCCACAGAGGCATTCACATAACAGTTCAGCCAGCTAGACTGCATGGCTGCAAGAAAAGGAGCGACAGAGCATGTTATATCGTGAGATGGGCAAAACCGGCGACAAGGTTTCAATTTTGGGCTACGGCTGTATGCGCTTTCCCAGAAAGGACGGCAGAATAGACGAGGAGCGCACCGAGCGGCAGGTGATCTCCGCTATTGAGCGCGGGGTAAACTACTTTGATACCGCCTATATCTACCCGAACAGCGAAGCGGTGCTGGGCAGAATCCTCGCGAAGGGCTACCGTGAAAGGGTGATGATTGCGACAAAGATGCCGCTTTTCATGATACACTCGCTCAAGGATATGGAAAACACCCTCGATACTTCGCTCAAACGCCTGCAAACGGATTACATAGACTACTACCTTATACACAATATTAACAGCTTTGAAGGATGGCAGCGGCTAAAGCAGCTCGGCGTGGTGGATTTCCTCGCAAAGGCCAAACAGGCGGGCAAAATCAGGCGGATCGGCTTCTCCTATCACGGGTCCGAGGGGCAGTTTAAGAGCGTGGTAGACGATTACCCGTGGGATTTTTGTCAGATGCAGTACAACTATCTGGATGAGCATACACAGGCGGGCAAGGCCGGGCTGGAGTATGCCGCCGAAAAAGGTCTGGGCGTCGTGATTATGGAGCCGCTGCGCGGCGGGCTGCTGGCGCGCAAGATGCCCGAGCAGGTAGAGGAGGTATGGAAGCAGGCGGATAAAAACAAAACGCCCGTGGAATGGGCACTGCGCTGGGTGTGGAACCACCCGCAGGTTACACTGCTTTTATCGGGCATGAACGAGGAAGCGCATATTGAAGAAAACCTGTGCATCGCCGAGGATGCGTTACCCCTTTCGATGTCTGAACGCGACCTTGAGACGGTAGACAAGGTAAAGGCACTTTTCTTAAAGCTGCTCAAGGTGGGGTGCACCGGCTGCGGGTACTGTATGCCCTGCCCCGCCGGGGTGAACATCCCCATGTGTTTTGCCTTTTATAACAACAAGTATCTGTTTAACGAAAATCACACCCAGTTTCAATACATGGGCTTTATGGGCGGCTTAGACGGCGGCAAGCCCTCCTATGCCTCTCTATGCGTCGGCTGCGGCAAATGCGAGAAGCACTGCCCGCAGAACCTGCCCATCCGCAGCCGTCTTAAAGAGGTATCACGCGATCTGGAGGGCTTCTACTTTAAGCCGGTAACGGGGCTGGTGCGGGGCTATTATAAGCTTCGCGGCAGGGGTAAAACCAAGCAGGATGTAAACGCGGGCTAAGACTGCGATTTCTGTTATTTCTAAAGGTCCCTGCGCAGGATGTAATCGGTCTGCCTGTCCTGCCCCAGATAAAAATCATGCCGCCCCATCTCATAAAACCCGTTGCGCTTGTAGAACCGAAGGGCACCTTCGTTTTGTTCCCACACACCCAGCCACAGGTAGGCTTTCTGAAGGCTCTCCCCCATCTCGGCCGCCTTGTTCAGCAGCATGCCACCCAGGCCGCTGCCCTGAAAGCCCGCCGCTACATAAATGCGCTCGACCTCTAACGAAGCAGGGTCGTGGATGTCGGTTTGCGCGTCACAGTCGTTGAGCTTCAGGTAGCCGCACAGGGTATCCTGCATATACAGAAAGTAAAAATGCGAGTGGATATTCAAAAGCTCGGCAAGCAGCATATCCTCGTTAAACGCCTTTTTGAGGTAGGCCTCCATGTTCTCGGGGGTATTGAGGTGCGCAAACGCGTCACAGAAGGTTTTGCGCGAAAGCTGCTGTAAGGCAGGCAGGTCGTCTGGGGTGCACGCTCTGATATGATACTGCATAGGGTGCTCCTGTTATAAAAGATGTCGCACAGGCAGACCCCGTAAAGGATAACCGGTGCGACATTATTATAGCATAAATTCCTATAAAATTGCAGACCGGCGAGGCCGACAGGCTAAAATGATGCAAGAATATAAGCCCCTCAGTTGTAGAAAAACCACACTACAACCGAGGGGCTTATTGAATATTATGGTGAAATGCTATTAATACAAATCCGCAATCAACCACATCAGGCGGCAGGTGGTTTGACCCCAAATCTCTTTATAGGTGGGCGCAATCTGCATCGGGAAAAACGGCTCATCGAGATTTTCAAAGGTCTCAAAGCCAACCGGGACAGCCCCCACCAACTGGTCGGAGAACGCCACATACAGCGGCGGATAATCGTACCCCTCGCCGTACACGCTGCTGGCTGCATAAGGATTGCATCCGAGTATCCACTCGATTTGGTGAACCGCGATATTGAGCAGTTCTTTATCTCTAAGCGCCTTGGCAACACAGGTGGCCGCCTTGGCCTTGGCCATAAGGGTGGCAAAAAACCCGCGGAACTGATACGCCACCGGGAATTTGCGCAGATAAAACGTTTCGTTAAGCTTTATGCCGTTGCGCACCTGTTCGTTGTATTCCGCCATGGTGGGGGCGCCGCTGGAACGATCCCCTTCGTGTGAAAAGCGGGAATAGTCGGTATTATCCACCTCATAGATGGCGCTGGGCAGGATGCCATACGGCTCGATTAGCTTGGCGGTATCCTTAATATACCCGCCATAGAGTGCGAGGCTTTCTCTCCACAAAGGAGCGTCCGGATGGTTGGGCGCCAGGGTATAAAGGCAGCTAAGCGCCTGCACGGGGGTATTTTCGTAGCTTCTGTGATAGAACGAGAGGATTCTCTGCTTCTTCGTGGTTTCAAAGAAGAATCCGCTTAAGGGGATGGTAAAGTCCTCCCGTTTCTCTTTTTGCTGACAGTCCATGACGATACGCGCGTTCTGCACCGCAAAGTCGAGATACCTTGCTTCGTTGGTTGTGGCGTACAGCTCGCAGCCCGCTACCGCAAGCATACCGTAGTACACCACCTCGGCGTAGCCTTTGTCTATAACCCCGACGCGAGCGAGGGCGAACTCAAAATCCTCCTTCGCGCAGCGCAGGCACCACTGCGAGAACACCGGGTCATCGGTATACATGCGTGCGGCCTTGGCACAAAGCGCGGCTGCCATGAAATTATCAATGGCGTTGTTCTGCGCGTGGGAGGTTAGGTCGTCTTTGTCGCCCGAGATGTTGTTGGTCCAGATACCAATCAGGCAGCCGCCGCTGCGGTAGCCGTCGCCGAAGCGGGTGCGCATTACCCAATTAAGCCCCCAGCGGGCCTCCTCCATAAGGCGCTCATAAAGCTCAGGCTCCTTATGCTGCACGGCTTGTGCCAAATCAAGTATCGCAACCGCGCAATCGATGGTTTTCATGAGGTTTTGAGAAAGATCGCCCGCGTCGTGCCACCCGCCCGAGACGCATACCTTGCGCCCGTCCGGGTGAACGCTCATCACATCCTGATGGCAGATGGAATGTACGCCGGGGATGTCCGCACCGCAGCGTTCGGTGTAGAAGAAATTGAGGGTCTTCCACGCGGCGGCAAGATAGGCTTCGTCGCCGATATAGAAAGGCTTGGAGGCAAGGGTGCCGATATGCAGCGTATACCTGCCGGGGACGTCGAAGGCAGTGAAATCCAGCCGCTTAAAGCCGTTCTCTAACGGTTTTGCATCGGCGGTAAAAACCTCCTGCCCCTGTTCATCTTTTAGGCAAAAGCTGTTCTGGGCGCAATGCTGTACGATCGCCTGCTTTTCAAAGCCGAGGCGGTAGCCGCTGTGGCAGTAAGCGATTTGGTTCTTTCTAAGGTCAAAACCAAGGTAGTTCTCTTCTTCTACCACTTCAAGCCGCAGATCGTCGAAATAAACGCTCGTCTCCTGTGCGCCCTCCGGCAGGTTGCCCATCAAGGATACCCCCATCGAGACAGCGGTTACACAGTCACGGTAGATATAAGGGATCTCCCACACCACATGGTGCCACTCACCCGGGGTAAGGCAGGGGTAGTGCGTACCCTCAAAGCGTCCGGGTTTGGGCATGATTTGCTCTCCGGCGTTATGCACCGACATGGTGAGATAAAGGCAGTGAAAGCCCGGTGCCTCTACATAAATCCAAACTGAAAGTCGATTGTACCGCGTGATGTCTTCATTATTAAGCGGGCGGTACAGCTCGGTGCAGGCATAGGCGCGGTTGCGTTCATTTTTAACGGCAAGGGTCGTGGGCACGGTAATCCTGGCGCTGCCCTCGCCCGACACGGTTTTATCGGGGCTTATCGATAAGGTGCCGGGGCCGTCCAGACGTATCTTGTAAAAATCCTCGGTAAGCGAAAGCTTTCTTGTATCTGTTACAGGCTTATTCAGCCATCGGGTTTCGGCGGCATCCTCAAGGTCGGGTTCCATGCCCATTTTAAGGTATCGGCTCTTTTCCAATTGTTGCTTTAATTTTGGGTCCAACTTCATTCTCCTTTTTAGCGGCCATATTCTTAGCAGCCGGCTGATTACATCTAAGCTTTGACTGGGATGATAATGAAGGGTACTGATATTTATTATAGCTGAAACTTGCTCAAATTGAAAGCGGTTTCATCCGATTGTCTCCATGAATCGTGGAGCGTGCCTTCAGTTAAAGGCACGCTCCAAATCACAGTGATTCCTTGTGCAGTACCGCAAGGGTTATATCAGCCCTTGATTGCGCCTGCTAAGGTTTGAATAAAATACTTCTGGAAGATTACGAATACCACAATCGTCGGGATAATGCTGATAACCGTACCGGCCGCGATATAACCGAAGTTATAGGCGAACTGTCCGCCCAAGAATTTCAGCGCGGCGGCAAGCGGGTACTGCTCGGGGTTTAACACGATGATCGGCCAGAGAAAGTTGTTCCATTTGCTGATAAAGTCGAAGATGATCACCGTCGCGACCGCCGGCATAACCTCAGGGAGCATGATCTTGTGCCAGATCTTTAGCTCCGACGCGCCGTCAATTCTCGCAGCCTCGAGCATTTCATTCGGAATGCTATAATAAGACTGCCGCAGCAGGATGATGCTAAATACGGTAACTGAGCTTGACACAATTACCGCAAGGTAGGAATGTATAAGATGAAGATTGGTAATGGTTAAGTAGTTTACCACCATACCAGCTGCAGCAGGTAAAATCATGGTGCTGAGCAGCGCGCCGTTGACGATTTTTTTGCCGTAAAACTCCATCTTCGCCAAGGGATACGCGCACATGGACGAAAACACCACATCAATCAGAATGCAGAAGAAGGTCATGATAACGGTGTTTAAAAAGTACATGGGGATATACATAAAGTTGACGACGCCAATATAGTTTTCGAGCGTGGGATGGGTTGGTATGAGCGTTAGCTCATAGATATTCTGGCCCGATTTAAACGAGGTGGACAAAATCCAGAAGAAGGGGCCGGCACAGATTATACCCAGTATGATAAGTACCAAATAAATGAAAAACTTTGATACAAATTTTTTGATTAATTTTTTATTACGGCTATTCACTTAAGTTCATACCGCCCTTTCTCCCATAGAAGAATATGATCGAGCTTAGTGTAATGGTAATAATGGAGGTGAGCAGGCCTATTGCGGACGAATAGCCAAACTCAAAGTTTACGAAGGCTGTTTGGTAGGTATAGTAGTGAATAACCATCGAGGCCTTATCCGGGCCGCCGTCTGTCATTGCAAATACAACGTCGAATACGCCTATGGCTGAAAGCAGTGAGAGCAGGCTGCAAAACCAGATATACGGCTTGAGCAAGGGGAGTGTAATCCTGGTAAAGGTGATAAAGCCGCCCGCACCATCAATGTGCGCGGCCTCCTCAATGTCGGTGGGGATAGACTGCAGGCCCGCAAGATAAAGCATCATGTAGTACCCTAAGCCCTGCCATATCGTTACGAACATCAGCGAAAACATGACGATATGTACATCATTCAAGAATAAGATCGGGGCGTTAATCAGATGCATAATCGTAAGCAGCTTATTGATAACACCGTTCTGATCAAACAGCAGGCTCCAGATGATGGAGACCGCAATCATTGAAGTAACCACGGGGATATAGAACAGCACCTTAAAAAAGGTTATACCGCGAATCTTTTTATTTACAACAACGGCTAAAATGATGGATAAAATCTGCAGAGGCGGAACAACCAAAACAAAGAATACGGAATTGAGCAGCGATACCCAAAAATCGCTATCCATCAGCGCCCTTTTAAAGTTATCAAAACCAACAAAACTCGTTTCATTTAAAACAGAGTAGTCTGTAAATGCCAGCGGCAGGCTGAATACTATGGGGTAGAATACAAAGGTGACTAAAAGGACAAGAGCAGGCGCCATAAACAGAAAGGCAATAATCGTATTCCTTCTCTTGGAATATGCGGATAGCCCATACTTCTTTGCGGAAAGAGGCTTGTACAAATTTTTCACTCCAAACCAATAAACTTAAAGCGATGATAGTATACTTATTACAATTAGAAATATAGTAAAAGTTCGAGCAAAAGGCCCCATTTACGCCTTTTGTGAAGAATTTTTACGTAATATTTCTTATTGAAATTAGTATTATGAACGATCCGTATCGTTGTCGAAGTTATTTGAAAACAGGAATGAATAGAAAGATTTGGCTGTACCCTGCCTTGTGCAGGGTACAGCACAATATCTTTAACGGTTGTTGCGCTTACTTCTGTGCAAGCATCTGGTTAACCTTGGCTTCTTCTTCAGCAAGAGCCTGCTTAACCGGTGTGCCTCTGGAGATGATGGCGCCAAACAGGTTGTCAACTTCCTTTAAGATTGCAGAGCCTTGGTCAATATCCAAGGTTAACTGAGCGGAAGTGGCTATAACCTTAGCAGCCTGAGCGCTTGCCTGACCCTCAAGGGTGGTGGTGTCAGAGGTGAAGAACGGGTCTGCGGCAGCTGTTTTGGTGGTGGGGAAGATCGAAACCAGCTTGCAGAATGCCAGTTCATTCTCGTCATTTGTAACGTAGCTTGCAAACTTAATGGCTTCTTCATGGTTTTTAGACTTGACGGGAATACTCAGGCTTTCAACAGCAGCGTATGTAAGGCCGTTAGAACCGAGCATAGACTCACCAACTGCGGTAATAGGATAGATATTGGGAGCCTCATCCTTAATTCTCTTTACAGACTGCGAGCCGGTGTTGAGCATTGCCAGGTTGCCGGTGGAGTACATCTGAAGGTTCTTATCCCAACCGTTCCAGTCTGTTTTGTTGATATAACCTGCTTTGCATCCGTCCACAAACTTTTGAAGCAGTGCTTCCGCCTCAGGGGTGTTAAAGGCAGCCTTCGTCTTATCTTCGGTTAAGATCGGAATATTGTTGTACAGCAAAATTACCGAAACCTTGGTAGGTACAAGCAGGTACGCACCGGTTTTCTCCTTCATAACCTTCGACATTTCAAACAGCTCGTCGTAGGTTTTGGGCGTGCTGGTAAGGCCTGCCTTTGCAAAGAGGTCTTTGTTATAGATAGCGACATTGGGGGTGGCGTACCAAGGGAACGCATAAAGGTGATCGTTTACGATATTGGATTTGAGCAGAGACTCTAAGTAAACACTTCTCTGCTCTTCTGAAGCTTCCTCGTCAAGAGCAACCAAAGCGCCCTTGCCGGCCATAATACCCATTAAGGTTGTACCGGAGTCTACGACATCGGGAGCGGTGTCACTCGCAATAGCGGTAACCAGTTTATTCTGAAGGGCATCGTCGGGGAGGTCCTGCCAGTTGACTGTTACATTCTTATTCTGATCCTGATATTTGGTGATTAAGCCGGTAATAAAATCGGTAAAGGTCGGCTTGAGTGAATCGGTCCAGAACTGGATGGTAACAGGCTCAGCACTCTCCGAAGATACCTCTGAGGCTGCATTGGAAGCGGCCGGATCTGAAGCCGCATCAGAAGAAACGCTGGCGGGGGTACCGGAATTACAGGCTGCCATAGAGAAGCAGGTTGTTAATGCTAAAACGAATGCTAAAACTTTTTTAGTCAAAGTAATTCTCCTCTCATTTAACCGCAAACAAAGTATTTATGCCGCCATAAAAATCCCTGAAAACGAATCTGTGCCACAGTTTTCTGTTTCAGCAATCACTCCCTTCCAGTTGTCCTTTGCCCGTTTCCCGCCTGTGTTACTTCAAAGGCTGCATAATACTAATCCCAATAAGAAATATTACGTAAAAATTCTTCACAAAAGGCGTAAATTCAACCTTTTGCTCGAATTTTTTCTATATTTCTAATTGTAATAAGTATAAGATAGCGGACAATTATCCGTAACCAATATTCCGAATTGACGAGGCGCCTATACGGGTGCCTTCTGCGATGTCGGCAACAAGCACAATAAATCGTCTTGCTTGCGGCTTTGTATTATGTAATGCGCTTAACAAACGCCGCCCGGCTTCGATAAGGCTATAATATAGCATTTGATGTCGGCTGTCAATAATGAAATTAAATTTTAATATAAAAAATTTCAGGCTGTTCATTGCGATAGTTTCAAAAACTTCTGAAAAATCGTGGGGGTTTTTGTTGAAATCAATTAAAATAAAGTGATATATTGACTTGTCAGATTCTCAATAGTATACTTCTATTGGAATTAAATTTTATCTAATGAAATTAGTCGTTGCGATATGTGTTTTTCATACGCTGGTTTTCAAATGCTAAAGCGCTTTCAGCATTCATGCTACGCTTGTACCAATCAGGAAAATCGGTGTTGGAATACACAAATTGACAAGTGATTTCATTATGTACATGTCAAAACCGGGTTGTACCGGGTAGCCGCGACGCACAGAAAATGAAGAAAAGGGGAATTAAACCTAACATGGCGCAGCAACTGCTTGCATACATCAAAGAACAGCCCCAGGTTTGGAAGCGCATTGTCGATGAGAGAAAGGATATCTGCAAAGGCTTTACAGAAGCCCACCTGAACGGCTCGGTTCGCCGCGTGGTAATGCTCGGCTCCGGCAGCTCCTACATCGCCGCCAATATGGCGAAGGAGGTGTTTGAAAAGCTGTTTGGCATAGAGGTTACGGCGGCAACCCCCACCAGAATGAGCCACTTAATCACGCTCGTAAACAAACAGGATACCGTTTTCTGGGCTATTTCGCAATCGGGCAAAAGCACCTCTACCATTCAGGCCATCAAAGAACTGCATCACAGCGGTTTTAAGGTAACAGCCGTTACCGCCGATGCCGCCTCCCCCATTGCCGCCGCGTGTGACGAGCATGTGCTGATAGATTGCGGTGAAGAAACCGTCGGCCCCAAAACAAAGGGCATGACGTCAACCGCGCTCACGCTGTTTTTAATGGGGCTGGAGCTTGCGCTTGCAAAACACCGTATCGACAGCACTACATATGAAAAAACCCTCTCCGACCTCTGCCGCTCGTTTGAGTTTGCGGAGAAAACGATCGCCGATGCCGTCGCGTGGAGCAATAGAAATGCGGCCGCCTTTAAAAAGGCCCCCCATATGACCATTGTTGCGGACGGTATGAACCTGCCGGTAGCGGAGGAAGGGGCCTTAAAGCTGCTCGAAACCCTTTATATCCCGGTGGTATCCTACGAGTTTGAAGAGTATCTGCATGGGGTGCACAACACCATCAACAAGAACAGTTACCTGTTCTTCCTGGTAAGTGACAACCAAAACAAGGAACGCATGCTAAAGCTGTATGATTTCTCGGCGGATCACGGAAGCCATAATTTCATCATATCCACAGGGGCGGCAACCGGCAAAGCAAACGAGTTGAATGTATCTTCAAGCGGCAATGAGATAACATTGCCATTTGAAACGCTCCTGCCGTTTCACATCGTTAGCGCGCTCATTTCCGAGGCCAAAGGTATTAACTGTGACAAGCCGCAGTTTAATGATTTTAGCATCCGAATGGAAACAAAGCTCATCAAGTAATAAAACATAAGAGGTGAAACAGTGAATTATTTTATAGGCATGGATGTAGGCGGAACCTCCGCAAGGCTAAAGCTTGCCGATGAAAGCGGAAAGGTGCTGGGGGAATACACCGGGCAGGGTTGTACCCTTATCACCACCTCGTTTGACTACGTACTCACCCAATTCCGTACCGTTATCGAAAAGGCACTCGGCGAGCATCGGTTAACCCCGCAAACCTGCTTAGGGCTGTGCATCGGCGCCGCCGGTATTGATACCGAGGAGCAGCGCGAGCAGTACACCCAAATCTTCGAGGCTATCGGCTTCGACAGAAAGATTTTAAAGGTGTATAACGACTGCGAGCTATTGTTGTATGTTTACCCAGAGCAGGCCTGTATGGCGATTGTCGCCGGAACGGGCTCCATCATCATCGGCAAAGACAGCAAAAACAACATCTCGCGCTACGGCGGCTGGAGCCATATTTTAAGCGATGAGGGCAGCGCCTTCTATATTATCCGTAACGCGATGGAGAGCATCCTGCGATACATGGACGGTTATGGTGATTGCCGCGTACTTACCGAGCTTTTCATTAAAGAGTCCGGCCTGGGTACCCCCTATGATATCGCTGCGTTCGTATATGAAAACATTATGCAGAAAAGCCGTATCGCCCGCTTCGCCCCCGTGGTAGACAAAGCGGCTGAACAGGGTGATGCCGCGGCGCTTGATATCTTGAACAAGGCGGCTCTCAGCCTGTTCTGGGGCGGCTCAACGGTTGCAAAGGCGATTGCGCCCGTTAAAGGTGAACCTTTAACCGTCATATTCTGGGGCAGCGTTTTGCTCAACAGTAGCTTTGTGGCAAATGAGCTGAAACGGTTGTTCTTAGCGCAATATCCGCAGGTGAATATTGTTTTGCCGGATAGCAGTGCGCTTGATATCGCGCTGGGGATTGCGGTGAAAAGCGGCAGATAGCCCGATACATCAATAGGACATGCTGCTGTCTCTGTACAACACAACACACGCAATACGTCAACACACAATATCAATAAAAGGAGATAGCTTATGTTTGAATCCATCCACAAGTATTATCAGGTTGGGCTTATTCATTTTATGGCTTATCCCGCAACCATGAAGGGCGAGGGGGATATTCTGCCCACACTCTCGAGCATCTTAAAGGACGACTACTTTGACGCGGTGGAAGTTACATGGATGAAGGATAAAGCGGTTCGCGAAAACGCGGCAAGCCTGCTTGCCCAAAGCCACATGAAGGTATGCTACGGCGCGCAGCCGCGCCTGCTGACTACGGGGCTTAACCCCAACCACCTCGATGAAGGCGAACGGCTCAAAGCAGAAGCAACCCTGTTGGAGGCCATTGACGAGGCGGCCGCGCTGGGTGCCGGCGGCATCGCCTTTCTTGCGGGAAAGTATGACCCGAATAAATTTGAGGCGCACTACGAGCAGCTGCTTAAAACCACCAAGAAGCTCTGCGCCTACGCCCAGACCAAGGGTATGTCGGTGGAGCTTGAGGTGTTTGACTATGATGTGGATAAAAAATCCCTCATCGGCCCCGCGCCTGTTGCCTACCGCTTTGCGGCAGACATACGAAACAGCTTTAACAATTTCGGGCTGGTCATTGATTTGTCTCACCTGCCGCAAACGCACGAGGACGCCGCCTTTGCCATACAGATCTTGCGCCCGTTTATTACCCACCTGCATATCGGCAGCGCGGTGATGACGCCGGGTGCCGAAGCCTACGGGGATACCCACCCGCGCTTCGGGTTCCCTAATGGCTGCAACGACGTGGCTGAACTGGTGGAGTTTTTACGTGTATGCAGGGACGAAGGCTTGATGCGCGAACAAAACCCCTTGGTGCTTTCGTTTGAAGTGAAGCCTTGGGGAAACGAAGACTGTGAGATTGTGATTGCAAACGCTAAAAGGGTTTTAAACCGCGCGTGGGCATTACTGTAATACTTGCTTGTTTTTAGTGGCCGAATTTTGCCCGCTAAAGCAAGCATTAATATAAGAAGGGAAGACACCCATGAAATTCGGAGAAGCAGTTGTAAAAATATTGGAGCTAGAGGGAATTACCCATGCCTTTGGTATTCCCGGTGCAGGAATTAACGGACTTTATAAGTATTTGGGTGAATCAAAGACCATCACGCACTATACGGTTCGGCATGAAGAGGCGGCTGTACACGCGGCGGGCGGCTATTTCAGGGCCAGCGGAAAGATGGCGGCCTGTCTTTGCACCTCCGGCCCCGGCGCCACAAACTTTGTAACAGGCATCTACACCTGTAACATCGACTCTATCCCCACCATCGCCATTACCGGCCAGGCGGCCACCTCACAGCTTGGCAAGGACGCCTTCCAGTGTGTGGACATTGCAAAGGTATGCGAGCCGATTGCCAAGGCCACCTGGTGCATTACCGACGCCTCGAAGGGTGTTGAGATTGTACGCAAAGCGTTTAAGATTGCCCGTGAAGGCAAGCCCGGCCCTGTGGTGATTGATCTGCCCCTTGATGTGCAGCTTGCCGAGGTAGAGTTCGACGCAAGCAGTTATGTTCCCTTAGCGTACGATACCCCCACCTTCAGCACCTCGGATATTGCTGCCGCTGTTGCCATGCTCAAAGAGGCCAAGAACCCCGCGCTGATTATGGGCGGCGGCGTGGTACTGGCAAATGCCTGCAAGGAATGTGTGGAGTTTGCGGAGCTTATGCATCTGCCCGTTATCACCACCTACATGGCAAAGGGCGGTATTCCCATTAACCACCCGCTTAACGCGGGCCATGCGGGTATTCAGGTAGGGCAGCCCATCGGCAATACCACCCTTGTGAACTCCGATGTGGTAATCGCCATCGGTAACCGTTTTACAGACCGCCATACCGGTGCAATCGGGGTATACAAGGGCAACCGCAGGTTTATACATATCAATATAGAGCCGAAAGAGATCGGCAAGATCTTTACCCCGGATCTCGGCATCGTAGCCGACGCAAAGGAAGCGCTCGTTGCTCTTATTGCACAGGCCAAGAAAGCCGGCGGCGCCGCCCCCGCTGCTCGTGTAGCGGAGCTGCCTAAACTGCGCGCCGAGCTTGCACGCAAAACCGATTACGATTGTACGCCTATCAAGCCCCAACGTGTTTTTGGCGAGCTGAACAAGGTTCTGGGGGACAAGGTTCGCTTTACCACCGGCTGCGGCATTACACAGATATGGTCCGGCCAGCTTCAGGATGTTAATACGCCTCACACGTATCTGCCTGCGGGCGGAGCGGGCACACTCGGCTTCGATATTCCCGCCGCGTTCGGCGCGATGGCCTACGACAAGAGCAAAAAAGCCGTAGCCGTAATGGGCGATTTCGGGTTCACCTTCCACGTTCAGGAGCTTGCGGTGGCCGCAAAATACAACATGCCGTTGATTGTGGTAATCGTGAATAACGCGTATCTGGGGCTGATCCGTCAAAACCAGAAGTATGCTTATTCTTACGAATTCGCGGTGGAGATGAAGGAAAACCACACCATGATGGATTATGTAAAAGTCGCCGAAGGGTTTGCCTGCGCCGGTGAGCGCGTATTTAAGCCCGAGGAGATCGCCCCCGCTTTAGAGCGTGCACTCGCCTCCACAAAGCCCTACATCATCGACATTGTATGTGACGAGAATCAGGACTGCTCGATGGGCGGAGATATCACCTCGGTTAAAGAATTTAATTAAACTGTTTTTCAGAACCAATACAGGGTATCTCACCAAAAGCATTGACAGATTAGGCTTATTCGCACGCAGATATTGGCATATTCGTCATGGATACCCGCTGCACCGCCTATAGATTCTTAGGCAAAATTGCAGAGCTTTTAGTAAAGGCATTTATTGCAAAAGAAAACAGTATGTGCTATGATACAATAATGAAATCGGTTTTTATTATTTGTAATATAGTTTACGGGAGGATAAAGATATGCCTAAATCTGCAAAGGCCAATCAATCTGTAGAAAAAACCTTTCAAATCATTGAAACTATGGCTACCGACAAGCATCCCATGCGTTTGCAGGATATCTCCCTGCAAACGGGGATGCCTGCCAGCACTGTACTTCGCTTAATAAACACGCTCGTAATCGCCGGGTACATCAACCAGAGCAGTGAAACACTCAAGTACTCTTTATCTCTTAAATTTTTGCGCATCGGCAACATTGCAAGCGCTCAGATAAGCATCCGCGATGTGGTTCGCCCTTATCTCATTGAGCTTTCCAAGAGATGCCAGGAAGCAAGCTGTCTTGCCATTGAGGAGCACGACAGTATGGAGGTTGTCTATATAGACGTTGTAGAGGGCCCCGATAATATGCTGCGTACCATGCAGCGTATCGGCAAGCGCGCGCCCATGCATTCTACCGGCGTAGGCAAAAACATGCTGTTAAACTACTCGCCGGAAAATATCAGCCGCTTAATCTTAAAAAAAGGCCTGCCCGCGCTTACTCCGTACACAATTGTTACACAGGAGGCACTCGTAGCCGAGCTTGATAAGGTTCGCGTGCAGGGCTTTGCTATGGATAATGAGGAATGTGAAATCGGTGCGCGCTGTATCGCGGCACCCATACGGGATTATACGGGACAGGTTATTGCCAGCATCAGCATCTCCGGCCCAACATCCAGAATGACGGTGGAGCGTGTGGATGTGCACAAGAATGTTATTATCGAGATTGCAAAAAGAATATCCTCGGAACTCGCATTCCCGGATTAATAGAAGGAAGGAATCAAGCATCAATATCGTAATATTAGACGGATATACCGAGAACCCGGGCGACCTAACCTGGGACGGCTTTAAAGCGCTTGGCAACTTAACCGTATATGACCGTACCCCCGCGGATAAAATTATCTCCCGCATCGGCACCGCGGAACTGATTATTACCAATAAAACCCCTATTACCAAAGAGGTGCTTGACGCCTGCCCGAACATCGCCTACATCGGAGTACTTGCCACCGGGTACAATGTGATAGACACCGAGGCGGCAAAAGCAAAAGGGATTCCCGTTTGCAATATCCCCACCTACGGCACCACGGCAGTGGCACAGTTTACCTTCGCGCTGCTGCTGGAGCTTTGCCACCACGTGGGTGCGCACGATAAGGCGGTAAAGGACGGGCGCTGGAACTCCTGCCCCGATTTCTGCTTCTGGGATTATCCCCTTGTGGAGCTGATGGGCAAAACCATCGGTATTATCGGCTTTGGGCGCATCGGGCAGAAGGTTGCTCAGATTGCCTCGGCATATGAGATGCAGGTACTCGCCTACGACGAATACCCAAACAAGAGCCTTGAAACCGCGAATATCCACTATGTAAGCCTTGACGACCTGCTTATACGCTCGGATGTTATCTCGCTGCACTGCCCGCTCTTCCCTTCTACCCAAGGTATTATCAATAAGAATTCCATCCGCAAAATGAAGGACGGCGTGATGATCATCAACACCTCCCGCGGCCCGCTCATTGCAGAGCAGGATCTCGCCGACGCACTCAACGCCGGAAAGGTTGCAGGCGCCGCGGTGGACGTGGTATCCGCCGAGCCGATTCGGGCGGATAATCCCCTGATTACCGCCAAAAACTGCATGATAACCCCTCATATCGCGTGGGCGCCGAAGGAATCACGCATTCGCCTTATGAACATTGCGGTGGATAACCTCAAATCGTTTCTTACGGGCAAACCTATTAATGTTGTTAACAGGTAAAACATATCTGTCCGCCGCCGCTTACATCAACCACTGCGGCGGACAAAAAAGGTATCTCGACATCAATTCCTATATTAGCGGGAATTTTATAAGAATCGGAACGGTCGCTTGACGGTATATAGTCACGTCTGTTCTTTTTTTGCACTCTTTACCGGGTATATGGATAGTAATAGGAAATTCGCCTGATGGGCTGGTCGCTGCCAAGCGACTGCAATCTATAAAGCCCCCTTCACTATAACAGAAACGGATGTGCTGAAACTTGGTTGAGACAAAAGCCCAAAAAGTATCTATGCTGCTTATGCTCACCTGCGCCTCACTGTGGAGCATCGCCGGAATCTTTATTAAACTCATCCCCTGGAACCCGCTGGTGATTGCCGGGTTTCGAAGCCTGATTGCCGCCGGCATTGTTCTCTTGTATATGCGCTACATAAAGCAAAAGATCGTTGTCAACAAGGCGTCGATACTGGCCGGCGTTATGCTCACGCTCACCTTTCTCGCCTTTGTGACGGCAAATAAGTTTACCACAGCCGCCAACGCGATTGTGCTGCAGTTCACCTGCCCTGTTTTTATACTCATTATATCGGCGATATTCTTCCGTCAAAAGCTGCGTATCCCCGATATATTGGCTGTGGTCTTTACGTTAGCGGGTATCTCCTTGTTCTTTCTGGGGCAGTTTACCCCCGGCAGCCTGCTCGGCAATTGCATCGCTATTCTAAGCGGGTTGTTCCTGGCGGGAATGTATATCACCACCAGCCGCGCAGATGACGCAGCGCGCATCAGCGGCATCCTGCTCGGGCACCTGTTCACCGCAGCGGTAGGCATTCCCATGGCTTTCTTCTACCCTACCCCCGTTACTCCTATAGCGGTTGTAAGCGTCGTGGTTTTAGGTGTTTTTCAGCTCGGTATCCCCTATATCCTTTACGGGATCGCGGTAAAAAACTGCCCGCCGCTCGCCTGCTCGCTGTTGGGTGCCGTCGAGCCGTTGCTGAACCCCGTTTGGGTCTTTCTGTTTATGGGGGAAGCGCCCTCGGCCTTTGCGCTCATCGGCGGTGTGATTGTTATCGCGGCCGTTACGCTTTGGTGCATCCTGCGGGATAAAGTCGTAAAAGCGTAACAAGAGCCAATAAGCAAACGGCCATGGTACAATCTTCACTTAACCATTTTATTAGTATATCTTGAATTTTACGTAAACCGATCGTCGAAATCTCTGCACCGCGTTATATCAACACCCATACTATTTTACGGAGGAAATACCATGAAAAAATCGCTTGACACACAGGAACTGTATACCCTTGAAGCGCTCGATAAGATGGGCGCACTCACTGTTTCACAGCTCTTTCGTTTTTTATTTGATACAAATATCGCCGAGCAGTTCGATTTAAAGCCTGTTTTAGCGAATTTGACAGAAGAGGGTATGTTAAAACAATCCGTAACCCTTAACGGCATTGTGTATAACCTCACCGGCGACGCACGGGAGATGCTGAGCCAGTGTGCCTCCCAGATTCCCGCAGACAGAAGAAGCCTGATTGCAGAAAAGAGCGAGGAATATAAAGCACTCTTCTTGCTTGAAAAGGATTATCTCGCCCAATACACTGAGCAATCAAATGCCATTGTGCCGGTATTCCTCTCCCTGCGCAAAGGAGACCGTATCCTTATGAAGGTAAGTGTGATTGTAAAGGATGTACCCACCGCCAAAAAGATTACAAAGAACTGGATGAAGAACGCGCACACAACCTATAAGGCGGTTTGGGAAAGCATCTCCGACGGCGAGCCGATGCCCGATTTTAAATAAGGCTGCACTCACCTGTTACAGTTGCGGTAAAATATAGGCTTATAAGGGAGAAGATTGAATGTCTCAATATAAATCATACTCTATCTGGAAAGAGAGCGTACCTTATCCGGCACAGGCCCAGCTGCAGGAGCCGAAAGGTATCATCCGTACGCTTACGCATGACGGCAAAAACGATATACTGCCCTTTTTGCACGACCTCGCTATTACGGCGTTTGACGGCAAGATTTACGAGGCTTGGTATAATTCCACCGATGCCGAAATCTGCGGTTCTTCCTTAATCCGCGGGCGTTTTTCCAGCAATGAAGGCACTACCTGGTCGGAACCCTTCACCGTTATCGGGAGCATCGGCTCGAATGAGGAGCACTATGTACCGGTAAACTTCTTCCCGCACGAGGGCAAGCTCTATGCCCTTATTACCGAGATGGCGGGCAAGAACATGACCCTGACACTGGACCTGTATGAGCAGCAGGCCGACCCCTTTGAAAAGTGGAAGAAGCTTTCAAATGTCTCGGGCGGTTTCATCTGCAATGCGCCTCCTACGATGATGAACAACGGCAACTATATCGCCGGCGCGTGGATTCCGATGAAGGAAGAAACCCCTGCCTTCCCGGTGGTTTTAATCAGTCAGGGCAAGGATATTACCAAGGAATGGCGCTGCAATTTCTTTTACGACCCGCTGCACCCGAGTGCGCCGAGCATCCGCTGCCCCGAGACGACCGTGTATGTGGAAGACAATGTGGTAACCGCGTTTGTGCGCAACGACGAAGGCCCTTCCTATATCTTCGTAAGCAAGGATTATGGCGAAACATGGTCGAAACCCTACTACAACCCGATGCCCGTCGGCAATTCTAAGATTTATGCCGGTAAGCTCTCAAACGGCAAAAAGTTTATTGTGTACAACGAGGAGAGGGGCTATTTTGTACGCACCCTTCTTTCAATAGCCGTTGCCGAGAGGGGCAGCGACCAGTTCAGTAAGGTATACAAGCTCTTTGACGGGGACTGCCCCGAGATTGGCCGCGGGCATATCTGGTTCTACCCCTGCACCTATGAATACAACGGTTACCTCTATGTCGCCTGCACCCTGCAGGAGCCCGACTATATAAGAAGCGCTATCGTCGCTAAAATTCCCGTCGACTCGCTGTAACCAATTCCCTTAAAGCAGCAGACTAAGCGATATTTAAATCAGTCTCTGCCCTACTCTCTATACAAACCCCGCAACGAGTGATTCGTTGCGGGGTTTTACTGATAGATCACAATAATTTTTACATTTTACGACTAAAAGGCACAGGGAAATATATGATATAATAAGGGCAACTTCAATTAAAGGACTGAATAGGATGCAGATTCTTGTGATCGACGGACAGGGCGGCGGCATCGGCAGCCGGATTATCGCCGCGCTAAAGCCACTATTGCCCGCGGGATATGAAATAGTCGGCGTGGGCACCAACGTACTTGCGACCAACGCCATGCTCAAGGCCGGCGCGGACATGGGCGCCACGGGGGAAAACGCCATCCTGTGGAACGTGGCGCGCGCCAGCCTTATTTTAGGGCCGATCGGTATTATCCTTGCCAACGCCATGCTGGGTGAGATCACACCGGCGATGGCAGTCGCTGTTTCGGGCGCCGACGCGGTGAAGGTATTGGTGCCGTCCTCCAAATGCTCCGTGATTGTTACCGGCACCGAGAGCAATACGCTGGAGGGCTATATTAAGCAGGCCGTTCAGTTGGCGATTCAGGAAATTCAAAAGAACACTTAAGAGGGTACGGTTTTGGAAAGCAGTTTAAAAGATATTCTACGCTCGCACAGCGCTTTATACCCGCAGATGGAGCTGTGCGATTACCTTAAGCTCATCTATCAGCACGAATTCGGATGCGGGCACCTGATTACGGATACTGCCGACAGCGAGGCATTCTTGCGCTCGGAATATGAGCAGGCATGCGCTGAAAAGGGCCTGCCCGCAGATAGGCCGTTTATAGAGAAGATCGGCAACGGCCTTTGCAGGGTATATTTAAACCCCGACCGAATACACCCGGATTCCCTGCCGCTTATCAACCGGCTGTTCACCGCCACCGCCAACAGTCATCACGGCTCGATGGCCGAGTTTCAAAAGAAGGCGATGCTGCTATACGATATGTCGGCGGAGGGGCTGCTTACGCTGCAGGCGGAAGCCGTGCGCGCCTGTTTGGAGGAGTATTTCGCCGCGGGCTGCCCTGCCCCGCGCCACAGCGAAGCCTACCGCGAAAATTACCACCCGCACTATCGCGTGGTAAAGCTGCCCTATGCAAACTTTTTGCCCGTCTTTGAGGCTGTTCAACGCCTGATGAAAGTTAGCCGTCCGGTAGTAATAGCGATTGATGGCAGATGCGGCAGCGGCAAGTCGCTGCTGGCCAAATACCTTGCAAAGGCGTTTCGCTGCAGCCTGTTTCATATGGACGATTTCTTTTTACCGCCGCAGCTGCGCACACAGGAGCGCCTTTCGCAGCCCGGCGGGAATGTGGATTACGGGCGCTTTTTAGAGGAGGTTTTGCTGCCGCTCAGTGAAGGGCAGGATGTAACCTTCCGGCCCTTCGACTGTTCGTCCCTCGCGCTGCAGATGCCTGTACATATCCCCGCAAGCGCGCTTACCATCGTTGAGGGCAGCTATTCGCTCCACCCCGCCCTGGCAGACTATTATCAGCTGCGGATATTCTTAACCTGTTCGCCCGCCGTGCAGCAGGAGCGCATTTTAAAACGCTCCGGCCCGCAGATGCTCACACGGTTTATAAACGAATGGATTCCGCTTGAAGAAAACTATCATCGTGCCTTTAATGTCCCTGAGCACTGTGATTTGGTCGTTGATACCTCGGATTTTTAAATAAGATGGGAGATTGCGGCAGAATCATTGACAATCCTGCCTATACACCTTATAATGTAACAAAGACTATCAGAAGGTAGTCATTGTTTTTTGTACACAGACTGGGCGTTTCTGAAAACGGAAAATCGCAGGATATTTCGCTGCAAAAGAGCAGATTCAAATCAAAGAAACGCCGACATACTGTGTATGTCTGAATACTGTATGTATTCCGAGCATTTTTGATGACGAAGATGCCTTGTGTAGTAGAAATAGACAAGAATTTGTAGTTTTCAGATAGCCCCTAAATACGATTGAATGAAAAGCCTCGAAGGCAATCGTCTGCAGGAAGCGGACCATTGTTTCGTGGCTTTTTTATTTTCAGGAGGACGAATATGGGTAAAAATCAAACAAAAAAACTGGTTATCTCGGCCTTGTGCATCGCGCTGGGGGTTGTGCTGCCCTTTACCTTGCACGCCATCCCCAACGCGGGCAGTATCCTGCTGCCGATGCATATTCCCGTGCTGCTTTGCGGGCTTGCCTGCGGCTGGCCTTACGGGCTTGCCTGCGGGGTGCTTACGCCGCTGCTTTCGAGCCTAGTTACCGGCATGCCCCCGATGGCTTACCTGCCCAGCATGATGTGCGAGCTGGCCGCCTACGGGCTTGTAGCGGGCCTGCTCATCCTGTTCATCCACACAGGCAACCGTGTTGTGGATCTCTACCTGCCGCTCGTGGGCGCGATGCTGGGCGGGCGCGTGGTTTACGGCGTATTGAACGCGCTCGTCTTCGCGGCGGGCAAATTCACCTTCTCCGCGTTTATTGCGGGGGCGTTTGTTACCGCGCTGCCGGGCATCGTCATTCAGCTTGCGTTGCTGCCCGCCGTCATACTGATCTTAGAAAAGGCAAAGGTCATCGACCGCAGGCCCGGCAGAAGGGCCGCATAAAACCAATAAAAGTATTCCCCCGCTTTTGGATTGCTGAATACATAGAGAAAATAGACGAGAGGCTTCCCCGGAGTGTGTACGGAGAAGCCTCTCGTCTATTTCATGTTTGAAGACTAACCATATAGCGTATGTAAAAACATTGAGATGTATGTATTACATACGTGGTAGACTATCGGTTTGGTTTTACCAGCGCCACCGCGACATCGTTGACATTGGTGCCTGTGGGGCCGGTGATAATGAGACCGCCGCACTGCTGCAGCGCGTAGTAGGCGTTATTATCCTCCAGTATGGCGGGGATTGAAATACCCTTCTGCTTAAGCTCGGCTGAGACGGTGCCGTCTACCATGCCGCCTGCGGCATCGGTAGGGCCGTCGGTGCCATCCGAGCCAAGGGAGAATACCGTGATGTTGTCAAGGCCATCTATCCCCTGCGCGGCCGCGAGGGCAAGCTCCTGATTCCGCCCACCCTTGCCGCTGCCTTTAAGGTGCACCACCGTTTCGCCTCCGGCGATTACGGCAACGGGCTTGTCGGCGTTCTTCTGCATATACTGCGCAACCGAGGCAAGAAAAGCGCCCGTTTCCCGCGCCTCACAGGTGAGGCAATCGGTGAGTATCATAGGGGTATACCCTTTTTCTTGTGCGGCATTCGCGGCGGCAAGGCACAGCTCGCGCACGCTGCCCGTGATCATGGTTTTAACCGGCTCCAGTGCTCTGGGGGTTTCTTGATTTAACAGCTGCAGCGCTTGCCCCGAGAGCGTAAGCCGATATTTCTTGATAATGGCCAGCGCCTGCTCGCTGGTGGAACAATCCTGCGCGGCAGGGCCTGAGGCAATGCTGTCCGGCCTGTCGCCGATTACGTCCGAAAGCAGGATAGCCGTTACTCTGGCTGGCGCACACAGCTGTGCGAAACGCCCGCCCTTTACCGCCGAAAGGCGCTTACGGATGGTGTTTACCTCGTTAATATCCGCCCCGCAGGCAAGCAGCTGGCGGGTGATATCCATCAGTTCTTCAAGCGGCACCAGCGGCTTTTCAAACAGCGCCGAGCCGCCGCCGGAGACCAAAAATAAAACCTCATCCTCTGCGGTGAGGCCGTTTACCATCTTAAGAATCTTTTCTGTGCCCGCAACCGTATTCCGGTCGGGGGTAGGGTGCCCCGCTTCGATAACCTCGATGCCGGGGAGCGCACCCATCGAGTGCCCGTATTTGGTTACCACGACACCGCGCTTAATCCCGCTGCCCAGTTTAGCCTGAGCGGCCGCCGCCATCTGCCATGCGGCCTTACCGATTGCGGCAAGGTATACCGGGCGCCCAAACGAGCATTGCGTTAACGCGCGTTTTACGGCGGCATCCGGCAAGGAGTGGCGAATAGCCTCTTTGATGATGTATGCTGCGTCGTGTTTTAGGATGTTTTCAACCAACAACCTCCGCCACCTTTCCCTGTACCGAACCGTCTTATAGGCGAATCTATCTTCAGTTATAGGACGGCAATATCAGTGCCGGACGGCATTTTTTATCGGCCGCCCACAAAATTGCGAATGGTTTATTGCTCTGATCGGTATGAACTTTTTACGCACTAATTTTATCACGTTTTAACCAATTGGTCAATACTTATTTAACTTATTTTATTATATTTTCAGTTATTTTGAATAATACGGCGGAATTATCGCAGCAAAAACGCTAAATGACCCTTGACGGTCGAATTTTGTCGTCAAGGGTCGCTCTATTTAGCATTGCGTGAAGATAAAACTCCGCGCTAATAAGTTAATAAGTTAACTAAATCGCCAATATTACAGCGTAAAACCGTTGTTTTTTATCACATTTGCATACCAGTAGCCGCTCTGCTTGATGGTGCGTTTTTGTGTTTCATAGTCGATGTGGATGATGCCGAAGCGCTTGGAGTAACCATGTGCCCACTCGAAGTTGTCCATCAGCGACCACGCAAAATAGGCCTGCAGGTTGACGCCCTCCTCCACGGCACGGTGCAGCTGGGAGAGGTAACGGGTCAGGTATTCCACACGCAGGGTGTCCTCCACCTCGCCCTTGCTGTTTACCATATCGCGGAAGGCGGCGCCGTTCTCGGTGATGTAAAGCTTGGGGTAGTTATAATCCTCGCTCAGGTGCACCAACAGGTCGTGTATCCCCTCGGGGTTCACGCCCCAGCCCATCTCGGTGTGATCCTTGCCATAGAACGAATCCTCAATGGGCACGGGCCAGTGCTTCGGGTTGCTTGACGCGATCTGGCTGAAGTAGTTGTTGATGCCAAGGAAGTCTATCGGCTGGGCAATCGTCTCCATATCCCCCGGCAGGACGCGGGGCATAACCCCTCTTTCCTCATAGAGCTTAACCACCTCTTTGGGGTATGCGCCTTTATAGATGGGGTCGGAGAACCAGCCGTTCCACGCTTTAAAGCTAAACTCCGCCGCCTCGATATCCTCCGGGGAGTTGGTTTTGGGGTAATAGCTGTTCATGTTCAGCGTAATGCCGATTTCGCCCGGCAGCTTCATCTCGTGGAAGGCCTTTACCACCTTGCCGTGCCCGAGCAGCAGACCGTGGGCAACGCTCAGGGCTGTTTGAAAATCGTGGTAGCCCGGCGCATGAGTCCCAAACCAGTTGCCCGTAAAGGCACTGACATACGGCTCGTTGAGCGTAATCCACGAGTGCACCAGGCCGCCAAACTCGGTGAACATCCGGCGTGCGTAGGCTTCAAAGCAATCGACCACCTCGCGGTTCTGCCAGCCGCCGATCTCCTGCATGGCCTGCGGAAGGTCCCAGTGGTAGAGCGTTACCATCGGCTTGATGCCGTTCTCCACCAGCAGGGTGAGCAGCCTTCTGTAAAAATCCAAACCCTTGGGGTTAATCTCGCCCCTGCCCTGCGGAAAAACGCGCGGCCAGGAGATTGAAAGGCGGTAGGCCTGCAGCCCCAGCGTCTTCATGAGCTTGATATCCTCTTCAAAGTGATGGTAATGGTCGCAGGCCACGTCGCCGGTGTCATCGTTCTCAACGTTGCCGGGTGTTTTGCAGAAACGGTCCCAGATCGATTCGCCGCGTCCATCCTCCCGCGCGGCTCCCTCAATCTGATAGGCCGCCGTAGCGGCACCCCATAAAAAGTTGTTAGGAAAAGTTAGCTGTGACATAGTTACTCCTTTCATACTTTTACAATAATCTTGAACTTAAATTCTATTTCATATACCCACCCTGCATGGGAGAAACCGCTGTTTCGGTGAACAGCTTCAGTACGCCATGTTTAAACCGCGGCGCGAGGGGTGACCACCTCCGCCGCCGCTGCACAAGGATATCTTCCATTTCGCTCGGGGCCTTTCTTCCCTCTTTGGTGCCGACAACCGCAAGCCGCCGCTCGGGGATGCTCAGCTCAATCAGGTCGCCTTCCTCCACCAGCGCAATCGCGCCGCCGGACGCGGCCTCCGGGCTGACGTGGCCGATCACCGGCCCGCGCGAAGCCCCGCTGAAGCGCCCGTCGGTAATCAAAGCAATCGACCGTGCCAGCGCGGGGTTGGAGGCGATGGCCTCGGTGGTGTAGAACATCTCGGGCATACCGCTGCCCTTCGGCCCTTCATAGCGGATGATCACGGCGTCGCCCGGCATTATCCTGTCGCCGAGCACCGCGTCGATAGCCTCCTCCTCGCTGTCAAACGGCCGCGCGGTAAGCAGGGCATTGTACATCTCCTGCGGTACCGCCGCGTGCTTGATGACAGCCCCGTCGGGCGCCAGATTGCCCTTTAAGATGGATATGGAGCCCTGCACACCAAGCGGCGCGCCGTAGGGCCGCAGAATATCTTCCTTCTTCACACCGGCTTTGGCCAGCTTCTCGGCACAGCGGTCGTAATACCCGTTTGTCTTTAGTTCCTCGAGATTCTCACCGAGCGTTTTGCCCGTAACGGTCATCACATCAAGGTGCAGGTGGCGCTTGATCTCCTCCATAACGGCCGGAACCCCGCCCATATAACTGAAATACTGCGCGGGCCAGTAGCCGGAGGGGCGGATGTTGAGCAGGTAAGGAACGGTGCGGTGAATGCGGTCAAACAGCTCGGCGTCCATCTCGATACCGAACTCATGCGCGATGGCGGGCAGGTGCATCACCACGTTGGTGGAACCGGAGATGGCGGCGTGCACCGCGACGGCGTTCTCAAAGCTCTTGAGTGTCACCATCTCTCGCGGGGTGCGGCCACTCCGTGCCAGTGCTGCCGCAAGGCGCCCCGCGCTCTCCGCGGCCTCCCGCAGCTCCTGCGAAGTGGCAGGCAGCAAAGCGGTGCCCGGCAACATGAGCCCCAGCGCCTCCGCCATCACCTGCATGGTGCCCGCGGTGCCCATAAAGCTGCACGCGCCGCCGGAGGGGCAGGCGTGGCACTTGTAGTAGTTTAGCTTATCTTCGTCAATCTCTCCGCGTTTATACTGCGCATAGTAGGTGCCGATCTGCTCTAAGGTCAGCAGGTCCGGCCCCGCGTCCATCACTCCGCCCGTTACCACCACACCGGGCAGATTCAGGCGGCCGATAGCCATCAGGTGCGCGGGAACGGCCTTGTCGCAGCTGGAGAGGAACACCCCCGCATCCGAGGTGGTAGCCCGCCCGTGAATCTCAATCATGCCGCAGATAAGGTCGCGGCTTGCCAGCGAATAGTTCATGCCGTCGTGGCCCTGCGCCATACCGTCGCAGATGTCGGTGACAAAATAGCGGCTCGCCTTGCCGCCGGCCTGCGCCACCCCCGAAACGGCGTTTTGCGCAAGCTCCAAAAGATGAACGCTGCCGGGGTGGCTGTCGCCGAACGTGCTTTCCACCAGCACCTGTGGGGCGGAAACATCCTGCTGCGACCACCCCATGCCGAAATGCAAAGAATCCATTTCCGGCGCTTTCTGCCGTGTAATCTGACTGTTTAACATCATCGTGTAGTCTTTCTTTCGTGTGATTTATTCCGAAAATTCCAAGCTATTGATTTTTCTTCTGTAAACGGTATCTTCTGTGCCATAATTGCGGTGCTCACATGCCCACCACCGCCTGCATGTTAGAAATAAGCCATTTTCCGGTTAGGCGCCCAATAAATTTTAGTCTTTAGCATGCCTATACCATTGATTTCGTGAAAACGATTACCTAAGCTATCGTATTGCATATTTTAGAATTTGTCAAGTATTCAAAACAAAAAAAGAGCGCCGAAGCCCTCTTTTTCTCATGTAGAATATCATTGCACTTTTTGCGTGAATTCTGCCTATGGAAATCTGCATGTATTTTAAAAACGTCTGTACTGCCTTGCATATATTTTATTAGGCGGCACGATAGATATAGCTGAACCTCCCGCTCTACGGGTGCGGGAAGTATACGTCATCGTAAACGGAGAGGAAATCGTCTTAAACCCCGGCGACGAGCTGTTTATCCCGAAAGGGGCGCTTCATGGCAGATGTATCGCGGGTACGCACGCGATTCACTGCTTTGCGGGGAGTCGCATATCAACCGTAAAACTTTATACGCACAAAGGAAAAACGCGCCATCCAAGGCGACATTGTTTGGATGGTGCGTTTTGATTATACGGTGATATCTGCCGCGTTACGCGCTGCGCTTTTTCGCACGGTACAGCGCTATACCGAACGCGGCAATCAGTACCGCAGCCGCCACGGGGATAAAAGGCGGAGTGCGCGCGCCCGTTTCGGGGATGGCGGGGCGTGCCGCGCCCGTATACTTCACGATGGCGAAGTAGCCTAGCCGCGAGGTGTCAAATACCAGGTAGCCGTAGGACTTCGTCGCATCCATATCGGTGATGGTTTCGCTGAAATCGTTGTAACGGTAGACCCTCAAATCCCCACTGTAGCCGCTCGGGATGGGCAGCCGCACGCGGATTCTGCCGCTGAAATCGCTGATCTCGTCGTCGTCCTGGTCAAGCAGCGACAGGTCGTATACCCTTACGCTGCCAACCGTGCCGATGCGCTGTGTAAGGGCTTTTATATCGCTGTTGATAACGGAGCCGCTCACCTGCCTGCTGCCTACTGAAATGCTGGATACGCCCGAGGGAAGCGAAAGGTGGGTAAGGTCGTAGCTGATATCGCTGTCGGAGTCGGTTATCTCAATGTCATCGTAATCGTAATAGTCGTCGTCATCATCGTCATCGTCGTCCGACGAGCGCGCTTTCACGGTTACCTTCGCGGTGCCGTATTCGCTGTGGTCGACCACCGAAGTCGCCCTTACTGTAAGGGTTCTGGCAGTTTCGTTATCGGCTATCCTCAGCTTTCCGCTGCTACTGATGGAGGTAGAAGATTTTCTGTTGCCCGACATGCTCCATATAACATCCTGGCTCGGGCCACCCGTACCTCTTACGGTGGCGGTAAAGGTTTTGCTGTCTCCTTTGCGTACTGATGTCGAGGAGGGCGACACCGTTACCCCGGTTACCGTAACAGGCTGGGCGGTGATGGTTATAATCATGGAAGCGGATACGTTCGGATTGCTGACAGAGGTAGCCATAACCTGTACCGTACCTGCCTTTGTTGCGGACAATACGCCCGTCGTGGGATTAATCGTGGCAGTGCCCGTGCCGTTTTCAACGCTCCATGTTACCGTTTTTACGCTGGCGGTTGCGGGCTGGACATCGGCGAACATGGCAAGGGTGCGCCCCGCTTGAACGCCGGCAACACCGCCCTCCGCGCGCACATTAATGCCTGTTACCGGGATATCATCATCCACAATAGTGACGGTGGCCGTTGGTGCGCTGATAGTGCCTGAACTTACATTGCTGAGCGTTACCGAAAAGGTCTCGTTGCTCTCGTGAACAGCATCATCCACGACTCGTGCCAAAATGCTTTTGCTGGTTTCTCCCGCCTCAAAGGTCAGCGTACCCGTGATTCCCGTATAATCCGCTCCGGATGCTGTACCGTTTGCGGTAGCATAACCCATTGTTACGCGGCCGTCACTGCCGCCGGTGCGCGTAATGATAAGGTAAACGGAGCCTTCATTCTCATTTACACTATAGGCGGTAGGGCTAAACTGAAAGGACTCTTCATTCGGCAGAACAGTAACATTGAAGGTACCTGATTTTAACGGCTCGGTTTTGGAAGTGGCCTTTACCGTAACGGTACCCGCTTTGGTAGCGGATAGCAGGCCGTCGCCGTCAATGCTCGCCCCACCCGTACCGCTTGTAACGCTCCAATCAACTTCCGGGTTCGCGTCAACGGGCGAAACCGTAGCGGACAACTGCAAGGTACCACCGTTTAACACGGTGGTGGTGCCACCCACGCTGGAAACGGTAATGGCATCCACATAATCATGGATGGTAACGGTGGCTGGATTGTTCGTTCCGAGTGTGGCTCCGCCGGCGGGCGATGATAAAGTAACCGTAAAGGTTTCAGCCGCCTCACGGGTGGCATCGTCCGTCAGCGCAATCACAATATCCTTGCTGGTATCACCGTCTTCAAAGGTTAATGTGTTGTTTTGGGCGGTATAGTCGCTGCTTGCTACCGCGGTGCCGTTTGCGGTGGCATACGCCGCGGTTACCGTGCCGCTGCTGCCGCCGGTTCGGGTAACCGTAAGCGTCACGCTGCCCGTCGCTTCATCCACATCCACCGCAGTGGCGGCAAATTGGAGGGTATCACTAGTGCCCTGAGCAATCGGGTCCGCATTCAGGTTTATGTCAAAACCGCCCCCCGGGAGCAGCCCGAATACCATGAACACCGTTACCAGTACGGGTACTATTCTCTTCGCTAACGTTCTTAACATCTTCTTTAACACACCTTTCACGCCTTGCATCAAACGGCTAAGGCTTAGTACTTTCTTACCGCTGATGGCACAAAATCTTGCTGCCCCTAGAAAAAACCACTTCTCTATATTATTAATATTACCATCTTATTCTGGGAATATCAACCTATATTACTTAAAACAGTAAAAAGAGTGTGAAAAAGTTTAAACAAATTATTTTATTGAAGATTAACAAAATAACGGCATTTACCGAGGTGGCAGGCCGCGGACGGTCGAGAAGTCCCTCCCTTGCAAGCCTAAGGATTATCCACCGTGTTAACAGGCGTGCCGATATAATACTAATTCCAATAAAAATTCTTCACAAAAGGCATAAATTAAACCTTTTGCTTGAATTTTTTCTATATTTCTAATTGTAATAAGTATAACGCGACAGCGATGGCTGTTACCTATAAAAAACGGAGGGCAGTGCAAAACGCACCGTCCTCCGCGGAATGTTTATAAATTGCGGGCGAACGCAGTTCGCCCCTACAGGTTCTATTGTTTCTTCTTGGCTTCCATCTCAAGCAGCGCGTCGCGGCGGGAGAGGTTGATGCGGCCCTGCTGGTCGATCTCGGTCACCTTTACCACAATCTCGTCGCCAACCGAAACGGCGTCCTCCACCTTCTCCACACGCTTGGTGTCGAGCTTGGAGATGTGCACCAAGCCCTCCTTGCCGGGGGCAATCTCTACAAACGCGCCGAAGTTCATCAGGCGGGTAACCTTACCCTTGTAGAACGCGCCTACCTCGGGGTCCATCACGATGGTCTGGATGACACGAACGGCGCGGCGGGCGTTATCAATGTCGATGGAGGAAACAAATACGCTGCCGTCCTCCTCCACGTCGATCTTAACGTCGCACTCGGCGCAGATCTTCTGGATCACCTTGCCGCCCTGACCGATCACGTCGCGGATCTTATCCACGTCGATCTTGAGGGTGAGCATCTTGGGCGCGTACTTGGAAAGCTCCTTCCTCGGCTCGGCAATGGCCTTGGCCATGATCTCGTCGAGGATGTAAAGGCGGGCTTTACGGGTCTTTTCAAACGCCTCTTTGATGATCTCGGGGGTGAGGCCGTCGGTCTTGATATCTACCTGAATGGCGGTGATGCCCTTGTGGGTGCCGCCTACCTTAAAGTCCATATCGCCGAAGAAGTCTTCGAGGCCCTGAATATCCACCATCGTCATGAAGCGGTCGCCCTCGGTGATAAGGCCGCAGGAGATGCCCGCAACGGGGGTTTTGATGGGCACACCCGCGTCCATCAGGGCGAGGGTGGAGGCGCAGATGGAGCCCTGCGAGGTGGAGCCGTTGGAGGAAAGCACCTCAGACACCATGCGAATGGCGTAGGGGAACTCCGCTACCGGCGGGATAACCGGCTCGAGCGCTCTTTCCGCCAGCGCGCCGTGACCGATCTCACGTCTGCCGGGGCCGCGGCTGGGCTTGGTCTCGCCTACCGAGTAGGAGGGAAAGTTGTACTGGTGCATATAGCGCTTGCTCTCGGCCTCGTCGATGCCGTCAAGAATCTGCGCGTCGCGAACCTGGCCAAGGGTAGCGATGGTGAGCACCTGTGTCTGGCCTCTGGTGAACATGCCGGAGCCGTGCACTCTGGGCAGCAGGCCAACCTCGGCGGCAAGAGGACGGATCTCGTCGATGCCTCTGCCGTCCACGCGCTTGCCCTCGTCGAGCAGCCAGCGGCGAACTACAAACTTTTGCAGCTTATACATTACCTCGGGAATCTGAGCCGCGAGGTCGGGGTATTCTTCGGTAAACTTGGCGGTCACCTCGTCTACGATCGGGGCGAGGCGCGCGTCGCGGATGTTCTTATCGTCGGTATCCAGCGCGTACTTTACCTTGTCGATGGCGAACGCCTTCACGGCCTCGAACAGGTCGTGGTCCACCTCCATCGACTCGAAGGTGAACTTGGGCTTGCCGATCTCGGCAACGATGCCGTCGATAAAGGTGATGATGCCCTTGATCTCCTCATGCGCCTTAATGATGGCGTCGAGCATTACATCCTCGGGCACCTCGTTGGCGCCGGCCTCTACCATAACGATCTTGCCGCGGGTGGCGGCTACCGTCACACTCATGTCGCTCTTTGCACGCTGCTCGGCGTTAGGGTTGATAACAACCTGCCCGTCCACCAGACCAACGTTCGCTCCGCCGATTGGGCCGTTCCACGGGATGTCAGAGATCGAGATGGCGATCGAGGTACCGATCATGCCCGCGATCTCGGGGGAATAGTCGGGATCTGCGCTCATCACGGTCATAACCACCGACACGTCGTTGCGCATATCCTTGGGGAACAGCGGGCGGATGGGGCGGTCTACCAGACGGGAGGCAAGGATAGCCTTATCGGTGGGCCTGCCCTCGCGCTTTAAAAATGAGCCGGGGATTCTGCCCACGGCGTAGAGCTTCTCTTCAAAGTCTACCGAAAGGGGGAAGAAGTCGATGCCCTCGCGGGGCTTCTGGGATGCCGTAACGTTGCACAGCACCACGGTTTCACCGTAGCGAACAAGGCAGGAGCCGTTGGAAAGCCCGCACATCTTGCCGGTTTCAATCACCAGCTTGCCACCCGCATAGGTGGTTTCAAAGGTCTTAAACTGAGACATATGCTACCTCCGTTATAAAATTATATTGCATTGGGGGCAGCCGTGGTTTAGCAATAAATCCGATGCTCCGGCGCTAGAAATGAAGCCAAAGCACCCGATTCACTGCTAAAACCTAAACGGCGCAACCCAAAAACAAACGGTTTACATAAAAAAGATAAACGCGGTGCTATCTCATTTAACGTTTTGAAGGCAGACGGAGCCTTCCGCCTGCCTTCATTGTCACAAGGATTACTTGCGAAGACCGAGCTTCTTAATAATTTCGCGGTATCTCTCAATATCCTTCTTCATAAGGTAGTTTAAGAGATTGCGGCGGCGGCCAACCATCTTCAGCAGGCCTCTGCGGGAGTGGTGGTCGTTCTTGTGTTCCTTTAAGTGGCCGGTGAGGTCGTTGATCCTCTTGGTGAGAATCGCGATCTGTACCTCGGGGGAACCGGTATCGCCGTCGTGCTTGGCGTTCTCAAGAATAACCTGTGTTTTTTCTTCTTTTAACATGGTCTTTCACCTCTTTAAAATAGTCCACCGCATCATAGCCTAGGGCGGGTAAATCTCCTTGATTACAAGGCGTAACCCCTAAGCCAAGAAAGCGTGGCAGCCATAACGCGGCCTCGCGCGGCGCATAAACAGGCGCTATGCGCAAGTGCATTATTGGTTTATTATAGCATATCCCGTTTTCTATGTAAATACCCTTGTGTGCGCAATATTTACTGACGGGCTTTAAAGCGCCCTACCGCGCTTCTTTGAGCCACAGGCCGAAATGCTCCCGCACCGCGGCGGTATCCTCGGCGATGGCGTCCTTGAGCTGCGCGAGGGTGTCAAAGCGCTTTTCATCGCGCAGAAACTTAATCAAATGCACCTCCACACGCTTGCCGTAAAGGTCGCCCGAGTAATCGAGGATGTAGGTCTCGCTGTTGGGCGAAAGCCCGCCCTCGATGGTGGGGCGCACGCCGATGTTGGTAACCGCGGGCAGCCGCTTGCCGCGCAGGGTCACATAGGCGGCGTAAACTCCGCAGCGCGGCAGAAACATGCCCGCGCCGAACCGCTGGTTGATGGTGGGAAAGTCGAGCGTTCTGCCGATGCGCTTGCCCGCGACCACGGGGTAATCGTAAGAAAACGGCCTGCCCAAAAGCCTGGCCGCCTGCAAGGCCTCCCCCTCCGCCAGCAGCGCGCGGATGCGGGTGGAGCTTACCGGGGCGCCCTCCACCACCACATCGGGCACCACGTGCAGCGTGATGCCGCATTCGCCGCACAGGCGGGCGAGCAGCCGCACATCGCCGCCGGCGCGCCTGCCAAAGCGGAAGCTCTCGCCGCAGCAGAGCACCTTCGCCTGCAGCTTCTGCACAAGCACCTGCTTGACAAACGCCTCCGGCTCGTAGTCCTTAAACTCGGCAAAGTCGGGCACAAAGAGGTAATCGACACCCAAACGCTGCATCAGCCTTTCTTTGATGGTGAAGGTGGTGAGGTTTTTGCTGCCCTTTCCGCTTTCTGGGCTCGCCTTGTTGGTGGCAAACGAAAAGACGCAGGTTTTAAGCCCTTTTGCCTTGTAGCTTTTGGCCTTGCGGATAACCGCCCTATGCCCGAGATGTACCCCGTCGAAGTAGCCGAGCGCGACCGCGCAGGGCTCTGAAAGAGGGGAACCGCTTAACGTATCTACCGTAATCAACGCTGCCGAGACATCCTTTCTTTATTGCGCCTGCATTTCATACCCAAGGCTGGGCGCAAACCGAAATAAGCAAAAACGGCGCGACGTGAGCACGCGCGCCGACAAATACCGAATCAGGGCTGTTTCGCCAAAAAGAAGCTGCGTACGCGTAACAACTGCGTGTCCTCCTCGATATACCCGAGGCCCAGAAACGCCCCGTCATGGGTGTATACCTTGATATTCTCATCCGTTGGGGCGAGCGAGAGCGCCGCCGACTCCAATTTAACGCCATTTAAAAAACGACGGGTGTTTTCTTCGTTTAACCGCACCGCAGGCAGACCCTCAAACGCCTTTTCGATGGGCACGAGTGTTTGCTCAAGCTCCCCCGCTTCCATCAGGCGCTGCACCTCATCAAAGGTCAGACAGTCTTTTAGCGCAAACCCTGCCGCCTTGGTGCGCGTAAGCGCGGTCATCACCGCGCCGCAGCCCAAGGCCTCGCCGATGTCATGGCACAGCGTGCGCAGGTAGGTGCCCTTGGAACAGCTCACCTCGATAGTGTACTCCCCCGCCTGCTCGTCGCTGTGCAGCACCGTCAGACTTTGAATCGTCACCCTGCGCGTGGGGCGCTCGACCTCGCCGCCCTTGCGCGCGATGTCGTACAGGCGCCTGCCATCCACCTTCACGGCGGAGTACATCGGCACCAGTTGGGGGATTTCACCCGTAAAACGCGCTGCCGCAGAGGCAAACTGTTCGGCGGTAACGGCGTGTTCGTGCGTATCAATAACAGTACCCCAGATATCCTGCGTATCGGTGGTAAGGCCGAGGCGCAGCGAGGCGATGTAGGTTTTGTCTGAGTCGGGCAGCAGGTTGCAGGCCTTGGTGGCACCCCCCACAAACACGGGCAGTACCCCCGTCGCCATCGGGTCGAGCGTGCCCGCGTGCCCGAGCTTTTTGGTTTTTAAGATGCCGCGCAGCTTTGCCACCACATCAAAGGAGGTAAAGTTCTGCGGCTTGTTCATTAAAAGGATTCCATCCACCAAACCGACCTCCTTCTATATCTATTGGTACCGTAGGGACAGGGCTTGCCCCTGTCCGCATTTAATCTTGGCATGTGCTATGCAAGCCGCGGGGCGTCGAGGACACCGCCCCCTACAGAGGGCAGAGATAAGAGGACAGACGGTCGACCGCGCCGTTCTCTATCCAAGATTATCGCAAATCTGAAAGAGAGAGGCGGCTTACGGATGCGGATACGCCTTTCTACGATTGAGTGAACGAGGGAATAGCTGCAAACCGCAGTTTGCAGCTACAAAAGCATGACCTAAGGCTGGGGCCGCATGTCATGCTTTTGCCGAGTTTACTACGATAGTGTATCAGTT
>JAEWAB010000009.1 GCA_023391875.1 Bacillota bacterium
CAACAACGAGCGCATTCAAACAAAAACGAGCCTGACACCGCTCGAAAAACGGCGTCAGGCTGTGTAATTTTATGATATCCTGCGATAGGCTCTTTTTTCCTCTGTCCGTTCACCCTGGTGCGGTGTATTTGGGGCCGGTATCTCTTTTTTATAGGTAATTTCATTGTGCAGACAACCTTAAACAAATCTTAAAGAATTTACCCCTTGGTTTTTAATAAAATTTTCCTTACAATAGCTATTGAGTGGAGGGTGAGAAATGTTTAACATCTTGATCTGTGACGACGAAGAGGACATTGTCTCGGCGCTGAAAATCTATCTTTCGGCGGAGGGCTACCACCCCGTGGAGGCGTATACCGGCGCGGAGGCCTTGCGTATCATCGAGGGTACGGAGATTCACTTGATACTGATGGACATCATGATGCCGGAGCTGGACGGTATCGCCGCGACGGCGCGATTGCGGGAGAGCAGCAACATCCCCGTTATCCTGCTTACCGCCAAAAGCGAGGATACCGACAAGGTACTAGGGTTAAATATCGGCGCGGACGATTACATCACCAAGCCGTTTAATCCCGTGGAGCTTCTCGCGCGGGTTAAGGCGCAGCTGCGGCGGTACACCCATCTGGGCGGCATGGTGAAGAGCGAGGATGTGCTGTGCGTGGGGAGCATCAGGCTAAACGACCGTGAAAAGCAGGTGACCCTCGACGACGAGCCGGTGTTGCTGACACCCACGGAGTACGAGATTTTAAAGTTTCTCATGGAAAACCCGGGAAGGGTGTTTTCCTCCGCGCAGATTTACGGCAGGGTGTGGAACGACAACGCCTACAAGGCGGAAGGCACCGTTGCGGTACATATACGGCATCTGCGCGAAAAGCTGGAGATTAACCCCGCCGAGCCGCGATACCTGAAGGTGGTATGGGGACAAGGCTATAAGATTGAACGGAGGTGATGGGTTTGAAAACACTTCAAACCGGTAAGGAATTACAATACGGGCTGGTCGCCAAAACAGCCGCGGTCATCCTGTTTGTGCTGATGGTGATCCTATCGGTGGGGTCATCGGTAGGGATTGTCTACATGGCGCGGGAGGGCTACTACATAAACGGGTTCAGCTTCTACGATACAAGCACCTGTAGAGACATTACAGAAGGTAACGCAAACACCGTTTTTTATAGCTACTATTTAAAGAGTGCGAAGTCCATTAAAACTGCGGAAGATTTAGTAGCTATAAAAGAATACGATAAACGATTTTTAACAGATAACAGCAATTTGTGTTTCACAATTGTTAACTATGACGGGGTTGAGGTTTTTTCTAACTATTCTGAGCAAGAATTCGGGCTGCAGCGCAGTTATCACTACAATAACTTCATCGTCAATATTTATGTTAAAAATCCCATCACGGCAAAAGACAACTATTATGCGTCTTATCAAATCTGTAATATGCTTTATTCCTTACGATATATACTCATCGTCATAGCTGTACTCTCCGCTGCTGCTGCGGTTGCGTTGTTAATCTTTATGCTGCACGCGGCGGGGCGCCGAAAGGGGCACGAAGGGATTGTATTAAACGGGCAGGATAAGGTTCCGTTTGACCTTTATCTGCTCGTGACCGTGATGGTGCCAATCTACGGTATGTTATACCTAAACACCAATCTCTTTTACACGCTGACCACCCTTCAGCAGATTATCGCAGGCAGTACTCTTGCCCTTATCGCACTGCTGCTCGTACTCGCGCTGCTGATTACCTTTGCTGCTCGGGCAAAGGCGGGTAAATGGTGGCAAAACACGGTTATTTACAGGGTACTGAAGCTGCTTTACAAGGGCCTGCGTTTTATGGGCAGAATACTCGGCACACTGTTTGCGAACCTGCCGGTTATCTGGAAGGTGGGGCTCGGCTTTTTGGGCTACCTGCTTATAAACGCCGTGCTGCTTTACGGCTGCAGCGAAACCGTCCGGCTCCCCGTGCCGTTATTTTTGCTGCTGATGTTTAACTTTGATACGCTGGTGGGGCTGTGTTATATCGCGCTTCTGATGCACCGGCTTAAAAAGGGCGGAGAGCGGATGGCCGCAGGCGATTACCGGCAAAAGATTGACACCCGTTACATGGTGTGGGATTTTAAGGCGCATGCCGAGACGCTCAACAACATCGGCGGCGGGATGTCGGCGGCGGTGGAGGAGCGGCTGAAAAGCGAGCGCCTGAAAACCGAGCTGATCACCAATGTTTCGCATGATATCAAAACGCCGCTTACCTCTATTGTAAACTATGTCGACCTGCTCAAGAAGGAACAGATCGACAACGAGAACGCTCAAAAATATCTGGAGGTGCTCGACAGACAGTCGGCGCGGATGAAAAAGCTAATCGAAGATTTGGTGGAAGCCTCGAAGGCCTCTACCGGAAATATCGCGGTTAACGCGGTGCAAACCAACCTTGTGGAGCTTTTAAACCAGTCTCTCGGTGAATACGCCGAGCGGTTTGAGCAGTGCGGGCTTGTACCCGTCCTACGGACGCCGCAGAACGATATCGTCGTTCTTGCCGACGGCAGGCTATTGTGGCGGGTGTTTGACAACGTACTGAACAACATCTGCAAGTATTCGCTGCAGGGCACACGGGTGTATCTGGATATCGCGCTAAACGATAAGCAGGTGACGGTCTCCTTTAAAAACATCTCGAACTACCCGCTGAATGTCTCCGCCGACGAACTGCTCGAGCGGTTTGTACGGGGCGACAGCGCCCGCACCACCGAAGGCAGCGGGCTGGGGCTTGCGATTGCCAAAAGCCTTACCGAGCTGCAAAACGGCCGCTTTGACCTTTCGGTGGACGGCGACCTATTTAAGGTGACGGTTACGTTTGAGCGTATCGATCACGCGCAGAACGGATAACTATTTGGGAAATCAAATTTATTGTAAATTATATTTTTACTGCTCTTGGCCTGTATGCCGTTGTATAAACCAGTCGATGAGGCTTCGCGAGATGCTGATGGGGTTGGGAATGTTGGGCAGGTGATCGGCGGTATACCAGCCCGCCGCCTCAATCTCTTTATGGTCGACCTCAATCTCGCCACCCGCGTATTCCGCAGTGAAGGCCACCATCAGAGAGCAGGAATAGGGCCACGGCTGGCTGCCGAAATAGCGGATATTCTTCACCGCGATGCCGACTTCCTCGCTGAGCTCCCGCCGCACGCATTCCTCCAGAGTTTCGCCGGGCTCGGTATACCCCGCTATCACGCTGTACATATTGTCTTTAAAATGCGCCGCGTGGGCAAGCAGCAGGGTGTCTCCCCTTTCCACCGCCACGATGATGGCGGGAGACACCGTCGGGTAAACCACCGCGCCGCAGTTCGGGCAGCATTTTGCCCGCTCGTCCGCCTTATCCTCGCTGGGTGCACCGCACCGGCCGCAAAAGCGATTCATGCTGTGCCAGTGGACTATCTGCAAGGCGCGACCCGCCAGCAGGAATATCCCGTCCTCCATACAGCCAAAGAGCGCGCGAAGCTCCTCAAAACGGGTTTCCTCCGGCAGCACCGCATCTGCCGCAATCCCGCCCGTAAAGCAGGGCCTGCCGTCGAGCGTACCTAAATACAGCGGCTGCTCCGGCTTGAGGTGAAACCTAGCCAAGTCCATGGCGGTGGGCAGCTGCGGGCAATCTGCCAAACCGTAAACCAGCAGCTTATCCTGCATAAACAGAAACCAGAGCGTGTCCTCCCCTGTGGGGCCTGTGGGGTTTACCTCTGGCTGGTAGCGTGTGTAGATGCTTTCCTGAATCATATTGTTTGTCTGCCTCTCGTTGCAATGCTAGAATTGTGAATCACCATATTGATTATACCATACAACTGCAAGGGGTCGTCTGTAAATGCAGCCGACCTCTTGTTTTTTGTTCTGCCCGTATCTTGTCTGCCTTGGGTATTTTGTACCGCCGATATGGAAACAATAGAAGAAATACCTCATGGAGAACAAAGAGGCATTTTATATGGCAGGAGGATAGACCATGGGGCACAAAAATTATATACTGCTGATCGAAATCTTTTACACCGTGGGCGCCGCGATCGCTATCGTTTGGTTTGCGCGTAAAAAGATATATGACCACCTGCTGGAGTGTGTGCTCGTCTACGCCCTGCTGACCGCTTACCTGTATTTTGAGTACAGGGCGGTATTCTATACGCCCGCGTTTATTCTTGCGCTGGTAATCCTCACGGTTTTAACGCACACCCTGCTGGGCGAATGCGTAGACCTTTACCATAAGTCCATGGTCTTTGACCGCTACCTGCATTTGGGCGGCTCGTTTTCGTTTGCGCTGTTTGCCTATTCTATCATCAACCACCTTTTGCGGCCTGTTGGTCTTCACTGGCTGTATGTCGCACTGTTTGTTACGGCGCTCGGTATGGCGATTGGCGTTATATTTGAGATTATGGAGTATCTACACGACGTTCGGTCACCAAAAAAGCCTGCCAGCCAGCACGGGCTGAAGGACACGGACACCGACCTGATTTTTAACACCATCGGCTCGGTGCTTGCCGGTATAGCCTCGATATTTGTATTTTGATGATACGCTAAAACAATATCGTAAGCTCAGTAAACATAGTGTGCAACGTAGCAAGATTTCCCACGGCTACTGCGCATCTACTGTTGCGGATGATTCAGTGTGCAGAAGACGATACCCGCAAGGTTGGCGCAAAGCCGTCCTTACAGGCATCGTTTTATATTTATACAATTATTCGTAAAATATTGACATAATGTAACATTTCATAATATAATAAATTTGAAATTTTTAGTCGAAAACGTTTTAGGGGATAACATATATGAAAAGGGTTCTCCTAATATTCGGTACAAGGCCGGAGGCCATAAAAATGTGCCCGCTTGTGAAGGAACTGAAGGCACGCCAAGGGATTGAGACCCTCGTGTGTGTATCGGGGCAGCACCGGCAGATGCTGGACCAGGTGCTGGGAGCGTTTGACGTAACCCCCGAATACGACCTTTCAATTATGAAGGAGCGGCAGACCCTTTTCGACATTACCTCAGGTATCCTTAACCGCGTAGGGGCGGTGCTGCAAGAGGTTCAACCGGATATAGCGCTCGTGCACGGCGACACCTCCACCTCCTTTGCCGCGGCGCTCGCATGCTTTTATCTGCAGATACCGGTGGGGCATGTGGAGGCGGGCCTGCGCACACATAACCTTTACTCCCCCTACCCCGAGGAGTTTAACCGGCAGGCAGTAGGCATTATCGCGAAATACCACTTCGCGCCCACGCAGGACGCGAAAGGCAACCTGGTACGCGAGGGCAAGAACCCTGATGATATCTACGTAACCGGCAATACGGCCATTGACGCGCTCAAAACCACGGTGCGCGCCGATTACCGCCACGAGCAGCTCGATTGGGCGGCTGGCAGCCGCTTAATTTTGATTACCGCGCACCGCCGCGAGAACCTTGGCGAGCCGATGCGCAATATGTTTCGCGCCATTCGCCGCATTGTGGATGAGCACCCCGATACCAAGGCGATCTACCCCATCCATTTAAACCCCGCCGTGCGGGCGCTTGCAAACGAAGCCCTGCAAGGCAGCGAACGCATCCGCCTGATTGAACCGCTGGATGTTCTGGATTTTCACAACTTTCTCGCCCGCTCCTATCTGGTTTTAACCGACAGCGGCGGCATTCAGGAGGAAGCACCCTCTCTCGGCAAGCCGGTGCTGGTTATGCGCGATACCACCGAGCGCCCCGAGGGGGTAAAGGCCGGTACGCTCCGGCTGGTGGGAACGCAGCAGGCAGCCATCTACGACACATTTCGGCTGCTGCTTACGGATAAGGCCGCGTACGAGCGGATGAGCCATGCCTCTAACCCCTATGGCGACGGCTTTGCGAGCAGGCGCATCGCGGATATTCTCATCGGATAACCTTAATGGACGTTCAATACCGGTTAAATTGCTCAAAGCTTTCAGTGGCATAACGTTTGTGCGGCCTTTTAGGAATCGGCTAAGGGGGGATTTCGTGTGGACGACAGCGGCGGTCTCTATAACCGGCTTGCCGGGATACTGAGCAGAATCTCCGCCTTTTTCCGCTTTCTGTGGGGCAAGCGCAAGACCTTAAACGCCTACATGCACGGAAGGTACTCAAGTACAATGGTCGGCGTCTGCGCTGCCGCTTTGTGCGCGCTGCTGCTTACAATCATGCTGTTCATCCCCCCCTATCTCGGCGTTGCGGGCGACGGCTCCATCGCGGTGACGAAGGTGATGAACGCCTCCGGGCTTGCCTACCTGCCCAAGGACGCCGACAAGGTTTATAACGACTACTATATACGTACCTATCAGCAAACTTCCCCCATCGAAACCAGCCGCTCCGTCCATGTCGCGTTCATCAAGGCCGCTATCCTGCTGGACAACCTGTTAACGCGCGACAGCCTGTTTGACCTGCGCTTTTTGGCACTGCTGTACGGGCTTTTGTACATCCCCGCGGTGGGCATACTAATCAAAGAGGCCGCAAGCAGGGTCGTCTATTTTTCCGAAAGCGTCGTGGTCGGCCTGCTGGGGGTCATCATCTTTGCCGATGTGTCGTACATCACCTATTTTTCCTCCTTTTACCCCGAGGCGCTTTGGTATGTGCTACTTTTATACGCGGTGGCCGCGGCCGCCGGCTTTCAGGAGGAACGCAAGAGCAACCTCGCTTTTTTAGCGGTGTTTACCGCCGCCGGGGTGCTGCTCTGCCTTACCCGCCGGCAGTGCGCGATGCTCGGCCTGTTGCTGGCGGCGTTTCTGCTCAAACAGCTCGTGATTAAAAAGGAGCTGACCTGGCGGATATTGACGGTCGCCTCATCCGCAGTCTTGATTGCCGCGTGCCTCTTCTCCCAGTTTGAGCTGCCCGACGATTTTACCCAAACTAACAAACTGCACGCCATGACGCGGGGGGTGCTGCTGCAGAGCGATAACCCTGAAGAAACACTCTCCGAATTTGGGATAGACCCGCGCTACTCGATACTGAGTGATATCTCCGCCTACGACTACTACCCCGTTGTGGAGGGCGAGGGTACGGTGCTGAAAAAGGATTTCTTCGATCAATACGACACCTTTGATGTATCGATACACTACCTGAAGCACCCGTTTTCGCTGGTTGCCATGCTGGATCTTTCGGTGAAGGCCTCGATGAGCATCGCGCGCAGCTACTGCGGGAACTTTGAGGAAAGCACCGGTATGCCCAGGATGGCAAAGAGCATCTTCTGGTCGGCCTTCAGCATCTTCAAAGACCGCTCCGCGCCGAAAACCATCGGCTTTGTGGTGGTGCTAGTGATCGGGTATCTTTCCCTTTTAGGCAGGCGTTTTTCGATACGAAAAAGACGCATCCGCAGACGCAGCATCATGCTGGATCTGCTGGTGATGATTACGGTAATAGGGCTTGCGCAGGCGTTTTTAATCATCGTAAAAAGCGGCGACGCGGAGATGATACGCTACGGCTTCTTTGTCGGCGCATCGATAGACCTGCTGATATTCTTTGTGCTGACAGAGCTTTTGCACCGGCTGAATATCCTTGAATCGGGGGAAACGCCTGAAGAGATGCCCCGAGCCTCTACTGACAGGAACAAGATAAGCAGAAAATTCAGGAAGGCGTGATCGTCGCGATGAAAGTGAAGAGTCTTATAAGCGGCAAAATGAGCAGCGCCCATATCATGCAAGACTTGGGCATTCTGTTCTTGCTGATCTGCCTGTTTGTCGCAAGCCTTATTACCGCAAACGTCCCGGAATCCTTTACCGTGCAATATGTTCTTTTGCTGCTGGGGCTATTTCTGGTCGTGCTGCTGGCGGCCTACAAGGTGAACTATCTTGCCACCGTCTGCGCGGGGTTTGAGGTGCTGGTGTTTCTGGTATATAAAATCTACAACGCCTCCGCGAACGATACGTCTATTGTCTGGACGGATTATCTGTGGCTGTTCCTTCCCCTGCTGACCCTCGGCTCGATGCTGCTTTTTCTACGCGCCAACACCCGCATTGAGCTTGCAAACGACGTGCTGAGAGAACAGGTTGAAGAACTGGTGATGATCAACCCGCTTACCGGGCTGTACAACCTGCGCAGCCTTTATAACGATTTAGAGCGCGATATGGCGCACGCCGCGCGGCATGACCTGCCCCTTTCGCTGCTCATCCTTCGCCTGCGATACGAGGCGGAGCTGCGCTCGATTCTCAGCAAAAACAGCTACGAGCAGCTTTTGCAGCGGCTGGCCACCATCGTGGAGGACCTGCTGCGCAGGGAGGACAAGGTCTACTCCATCGATTCTTCGGGGGGCATCGGCATCATCCTAACCAGCGATAAAGCGGGCGTAGAGGTGGTAATGAGCCGCATTAAGCACTGTATTTCGGAAAAGAACGCCTTTGCGGGCATTACCGATAAGCCGATCAAGGTTGAGATTTCTATGGGCGCCTTTCAGTACGACAAGAGCGTCATTCACAACGCCATGGAATTTAAACAAAGGGCCGAGGGTGAGATTCAATATGACGTTTAAATCGCGCCTGGTTGCCTGCGCCGTCTTTTTTGTCTGCTCCCTCTCCTTTTTTCCCTTATCCGCGCAGGAAACCGGCAGCGCGCTTCGGGACGCGGATATCCTGCTGGTACACAACCCCACACCCAGTGAGGCGGAGGAGGAGAGCATCCACGTACTGGTCGATACCCTTACCTACCTGCGTCACAGCGTGACCTTCTGTACACCGGATGAGTGCCAAGACCGCCTTGCGGATTATCCCAACCTCATTTTGTATAATCTTAAGGATACCGATACCGAATTTCTCGACGCCGTGGCGAACAGCCGCAGCCGGATCATGATCATCGGCGGCGATCTGATGGCTCGATATCTCGCGTACATGGGGTTATCCGGCAGGATTGCGCGCACGGTCTCCGGCCCCGCCGTGCTCAGTTATACCCTGTATGAAACACAGCCGCTGGAAAGCCTGGCCGCCGTTGAGGATATGCCCGTTATCACCGAGCCGGATTACAGGAGCGGCAGCCTTACTGTCGGTGCCGATAGCTACCCTCTCTTCGTGGGTCTGGGCAGGGTGCGCTTTCTGCCCGTGACGGATTTTACGGGGAATGTGCTGCAAGCGGCCTTTACACAGGAACTGGTGAACTGGATTTGGGTTTACAGCGACGCCCCGCCCAGCTACGCCCAGTACTATGTGCTCGATGAGGCCTACCCCTTTACCGACCTTGCCCACCTCAAGGCGGTGATCGATGCCTTTACCGATGCGCGCCTGCCCTTTGTGATCTCGGTGATGCCCGTCTACCAAAACGGCGAATACCCCGCCATGAAGCGATTTTGCGAGGTACTGCGCTACGCGCAGGCAAACGGCGGAGCCGTTATTCTGCATGCGCCGATTATCCAAAAAGCAATGCCGACCGATGAGGAGCTCTCGGGTTACCTGACCACGGCGCTTGAGGCGTACTCCAACTACGGCGTCTACCCTTTGGGCATTCAGGCGCCAAAGCAGTGGATGTACGACAGCTTTTACCTGAATATCCTTTCAAGGTACAAAACGGTTTTTATCTACCGTGACGACGCGCAGAAGGATAGTTTTGACCTCGGTATAAAATACAACCCCATCTACGAAAGCGGGCACCAGCTGGTAGCGTCGGCAACGGAGCTTTCACAGCGCGGCGTAAGCTCCCTTAAAGCCTATTCCTGCGCGGCGTATCTGAACTTAAGCGACAGCCTTGAGGATATAGGGGCACAGATCGCGCGCGGCAAGGACTCCTATGTGCCGTTTAAAAGCCTTTGGAGTATGTCGCATACGGTGTACGCCAACGACTACTATATGAGCTATGACGCAAAGCAGCTCACCTTCAACGGCGAGGTAAAAGACCTCACTTACGAGCCGTTTCAATACGAGCCGTTTAATTATCACCGCAATGTGCTCGCCCGCATGACGATGGACCTGCAAAGGGGCAATCAGGGTGCCATCGCGTTTGTATTGATCGCCCTTGTAATCTTTTGTGTATTCATTCTGGTGGCAAGGTATAGAAACAAAAAGGAGTTCTTTATGGACGACGACGAGTAAACGACAAAGCTGCTTAATAACGGCACTCGTTCGGTAAAGAGGAAATAGGAGCGGTTTAAGCCATGTCTTTTATCGATGCGGTCACCCTATACGCCATACTTGCCATCTGGATCATGATGGGCATTAATGTGATGCTCTCGATCGGGGGGTATCTTTACTATATGCGCGTAAGCAAAACGGACGGGCATATCCCGCTTAAGGAGTACCCCATGGTCTCGGTCATGGTGCCCGCGCATAACGAGAGCATCGTCATCCGCAAAACGGTGGAGGCGCTGTTGAAATTCGACTACCCGCGGGACAGATACGAGATCATCGTCATCAACGACAACTCCACCGACGATTCCGCGCAGGTGCTCGAGCGCATTCAGGCACAGCACCCCGACCGTAAGCTGATCGTCATCAACACCGACAATGTCGTGGGCGGTAAGGGGAAATCGGGCGCGCTCAACATCGGCCTTTCCGTTGCCAGCGGCTCGGTGCTGGCCATCTACGACGCCGACAACACGCCGCAGGCCGACGCGCTGACGCTGCTGGTGGAAAACCTTATGGCGGACGACAAGCTGGGCGCTGTCATCGGAAAATTCCGCACACGCAACAAAAAGGCCTCGCTGCTCACACGCTTTGTGAACATCGAGACGCTCGCCTACCAGTGTATGAATCAGGCGGGAAGGTACTTCTTTTTTAAGCTCTGCACCATACCCGGCACCAACTTTGTCATCCGCCGCTCTATCATAGAGCGGATGGGCGGGTGGGACACCAAGGCGCTGGCGGAGGACACCGAGATCAGCTTTCAAATCTACCGCATGGGGTACTACATCAAGCAGATGCCGCTCGCGGTAACCTGGGAGCAGGAGCCACACCTGCTAAGCGTGTGGTTTCGGCAGCGAACCCGCTGGTCTAAGGGCAACATCTACGTGCTGATAAAGAACTTTAAATACGCCTTTGATAAGGACGCGGGCAAGATGCGGCTCGACGTTATCTACTATACCTTCGTGTATGTGTTGATGCTTTCGTCGCTTATCTGCTCGGACGCGATATTCTTTTTGGGGATACTGGGGTTTGTGCATGTGACGCTGGGGGGCTTTTCCACGCTGCTGTGGGTAATGGCCACCCTTGTTTTCGTGGTGAACATGATGGTGACGCTGGCGCGGGAAAAGAACGAGTTTAATCTGGAGTCCGCGTTGCTGATTTTGCTCATGCTGTTTACCTACTCCAAGCTGTGGGTAATCGTGGTGGTAAACGGCATCCGCCTGACGATTGCCGACAAGCTCTTTCATAAAGAAGTGGTATGGGACAAGACCGTTCGCTACCACGAAACGCCGACAAACGACAATGAGGGGGAAAAATAGACCGATGTTTCAGCAAAAAGAAAGGCATACAGGGCTTAGCATACTAAGAGCCGCCGTGCCGGTGCTGCTTACCTTCGCGTTCACCGTACAGGCCTTCGCCCTGCCCGCGGAGCCTGCTCCGACGGTTGGCGACAGCGCGCCCGCACAACCGAATGCGCAGAGTGAGGAGTTGATTCGGGCGATTCTCGCCACCGACCCAAACGACGCGGGCATGCCGAACAGGACTAAACCCGAGGTGCCCGAAACGGCCTACAGCAAAAGCTTTGCCTATGGGCAGGATTACACGCTGCACGGCATCTTTAGCGCCCACAGCCTCTTTTTTGAGGTGCCGAACTATTGGAAAAGCGGCTATGCCTATGCGCAGATCGAGTTTACCTTAAGCCAGCTGATTGAGGAGGTACCCGCCTCGCTCACCTTTTCGGTAAACAATGTTCCGGTGTATTCCTGCCGGGTGGATTACAAATACGGCAAAACGCAGACCGTCTATGTGCCGATTCCGCTTTCACTTCTGCGCGAGGGCTTTAATGAATTCAACGTGAGCGGCTACGTGCGCCTTTACGATGAAAACGGCTGCATCGACGACCTTTCGGGCGCAAACTGGGTCAGCATCAGCAAATCCTCCGTCATTACGGTTGGGTACGATATTACCCCCCATAACAATCTTATCTCCTACTACCCCTACCCTTTTATCTCCACCATCGAGCCTACCGGCAGCAGCACCGGCATCTATGTTTCCGACAAGATGACCAACGCGGAGCTTGCGGCGGCGCTGCTGCTGCGCGCCGACCTTGGCAGCGAAACGTCGGAGGAGGACCGTATCGCCCTCGGTACCGCCGCCCAGCTGTACGGCAATACCGTCATCAAAAACAAGCTGCTCATCTGTAAAACTGAGAACCTGCCCGCGGAGTTTACGGGCTTTTTAAAGGACAGAAACGGCACCCCTCTTGATTTAAGTGCGCAGGCGTCCGTACAGTTTGTAAGCGACCGCGACGGAAACCCGCTGCTGCTGATACTCTCGGATAACGACGCCTGCCTTTATGAGGCCGCAGCGATGCTGATGGACGAAGGCCGCGTGACGCAGGAAAAATCCGCCGCCGCGCTGGTGAAGCAGGACAGCGCCGCCATCATCAAGCAGTCCTCCGCGCTCAGCGACCTTGTCGCGGGCAAATATACGCTCGATGCGCTGACCGACAGCGGCCTAAGCTTTATCGGGCCGTTTCATCAGGTAAAGGATATCTTTCTGCCCTTTTCGGGCGGCTATATCCTCTCGGAGGCGGGCAAGATCGTTTTAAACTTTCGTTACAGCGAAAACCTCGATTTCAGTCGCTCGATGGTGACGGTTTACTGGGGCGACACACCGGTAGCCAGCAAAAAGCTCACCAAAGAGAAGGCGGGCGGGGATGCGCTTTCGTTTACGCTGCCCGCGGATGTGGTGGGCACCGCCGCCTCTAAAATCTCTATCGCGTTTGACCTTGAGCTGCCTGACCTGTTCTGCACCCCTCGGGCGGACCAGATGCCGTGGGCGTATGTGACAACCGACTCCACCTTCTACCTGCCCGTTGGCCAGAGCAGCCACGTCTCGTTTGAAACCCGTCCGGCGCCTTTTCAGGTTTCGGGAGCGTTTAATGACCTGCTGGTGGTTCTGCCCGATAATCCCACGGCAAGCGACTTAAACACACTGGGTATACTGTTGGGCGTTTACGGTGATAATGTCGGCGCCTACGGCAGCCTGCGCGTAATACGCGGCGGCGAATTTGCGCAAAGCGGCGACGGCAGCCAAAACATGATTCTCTTCGGCCGCTACGATACCAACAGCCTTATAAAGTCATTAAACGATAAGCTGAGCTTTCAGTTTAACGAAAAGGGCACCGCGTTTAAGAGCAACGAGCAGCTGGTACTCGCCGACCGGTACGCCGCCGATATTGCCAGCCTGCAGCTGCTGCGCTCCCCCTATGCCGAGGATAAGAGCCTGCTGGTGGTGACGGCGACCAATGAAAAGAGCCAAGGGTACATCGGGCGGTTCGCCACTATAGAGCGGAACCTTTGGAGCCTTAAGGGGGATACCGTACTCATTGACAGCGAGCTTAAGCTAAAGGCCTTTACCTTGCTAAAGAACGTCGGCGCGGGTGCCTCCTTAAACCTCTTGCAGACACTGGAGAGCCACAAGGAATCGATTGTCTTCACCGTGGTGGCAACCGCCTCGGTACTGCTGTTGCTGCTCGCGGTAATCCTTGTGCTAATGCGCATCTCGGCCTACAAAAAGAAGGAATAGCGCAGGATACCGCCTGATTTTATTTTGATAAGTGCGGGGAAAAGGACATGAGGGAATGGACTAAAAGAGGTATAGTTACCTTAAGGCCCTGTGAGCGTGCCGGATACAGCGGGAAAAGGAAGCTATGGACAGACGGGAGGGGTGCGCATGCCCATTAAAAAGAACCCATTTCATTACTTTGCGCTTTCCGTCTACCTCTTTGCCCTGCTGTATATTTTAATTTCGGGCTTTAACCTATTGGGGGAGGGCACGGAGTACCCATATCTCTACAAGGGCCTGCTGCTCGCCGCCATGCTTGGGCTGTGGCTGTTTTTCAACCTTGCCGCCCTACTGACGGTGAGGTTTAAAATCGATGATTTCTTTCGCAGGCTCTCCTTTACCCCCGTACTCGAGTTTATCCTTGTGGTGCTGGTGCTCGGGGCCTCCGCCTTCTTGCGGTTTAGGGTGATTGCGGAGCTGCCCATGACGCCGGAATCGGACTATAAAACCTACTACGAGATTGCGCAGCTTTATAACAACGGCACGCTTACAACCGAGGGGATTGGCTACTGCGACTATGTGGCGATGTTCCCGCACGTGATGGGGTATGCCTTGGCGCTGGCGGCGGTATTCCGCGTTTTTGGCACCAGTATTCTTGTCGGCCAGATATTCAACCTCGTGCTGGCGGTGGCAACGGTGTTTGCGGTGTACCGCACCGCGCGGCTGGCCGCGGGGAGGCTTGCCGGTATCATCGCGCTGCTGCTGGGCGCCTTTTGGCCCTCTCAGATCTTATACGGTAACTTTCTGGCATCAGAATACCTGTTTACCTTTTTGCTGTTTGTTTGCGTCTGGCTTTTTACCTTTATCATGAAAAGGTTTGACGGGCAGACGCCTTATCCCGGGCTGTGCATCCTTCTGCACATTGTTCTGGGGGTGCTGCTGGCCTATGCCGCTTCGATACGCCCGATGGCGATCCTGTTTTTGATTGTTATCTATCTCTGCCTGATACCAAACCGCCTGACGCTACCCGTAAGGCCGCGAAACGACCAGCCGGTTGCGCTGCGCATCATCGAAAAGGGGTGGATGCGCTGTATCATTATCACACTCGCCTACCTGTTTGCCTCCACCGTCTTCTCAACACACGTTTCTTTCGCGATAGACCGCGAGCTACCCGGCGGCAGCGTCTCCTTTGGCTACAACCTGCTGGTGGGCTTGAATACGCAGTCGGTCGGCGGATGGAATGAGACGGATTCACAATACCTCTATGACGCCTTAACTATGAGCGGCAATGCGGCGGGCGCTCAGTCTGCCAGCCGCGATCTGGCGCTTATGCGCCTTACCCAAAGCCCAAAGGGCCTTTTAAACCTGTTTATGCAAAAATATCAGGTGCTTTGGAGCAACGATAACTATGGCACGTCATGGAATATCCTGTTTCTGGACCAGCACGGAGAGCTTACGCCAACGCGAAAGAGCTTCCTTTACGGCCTCGAGCCTTATAACAATATGTACTACCTGATTATCGTCTGCTTCTCGGGTATTGCGGGCATCTACCTCTGGCGCAAAAAGCTTAACCTCACCTACCCGCTCATGCTGCTGTTTCTGGGCACAGCCGCCATGCACCTGCTGGTGGAAAACCAGAACCGATACCATTACCACGCGCTGCCCGCGTTTGCTATCCTGGCCGCGTCCAGTATCTCGTATATTCTGGCCGACTACAGGGAGCGCGCAAGGCGCCTTGAGGATGAAAAGGCCGCAAAGGCAGCGCAAAAAGACGTCGTGGCGCAAACCCTTGCCGAGATTAAGCAGGAGCATGCTGTGCTGCGCGACCTGCGCACACAGGCGCTCCAGCATGTTTTCGATATGGAAAAGGCACTGAAGGAAGGGCATATCCGCATGACAGTGTCCGAGGCCTACCATGCAAAGCCGTCTGAAGACGACAAAGACAGGAGCACCCATGAAAAAGATCGCCCTGAAAAAGGCTGAAAAAGCGATACTCGCTGCCGCCGTGCTGCTGGTGATTGTGATTGCCGCGGGTAGCGCATGGCTTTTGCGCCCTCCCGCAGGCAGCGCGCCGGTAAACTCCGCTTCCTCCACTGCGGAGGGGCTTACCGAGGACAGCGACCACTTCCCTGCCAATATACTGTTCGGGGAGCGGCTGCCCTACACCGACTTTACGGATGAAAACGGCCAAGCGGTAAGCTTGGACAGCTACAAAGGCAAAACCGTCATTCTCACCTTCTGGGCAAGCTGGTGCCGCTACTGCAAGGCGCAGACGGAAAATCTAAGCGGGCTTGAGGATACCCTCGCCGCCTATGACGACGTTGTTTACCTGCTCGCGGATAAGCTGGACGGCAAAAAAGAGACATTGCAAAGCGCTAAGGACTATGCCACGGCGCACAAGCTCCCATGGGAAATCCTCTACGACGACGGGCTGAGCGCCTACGACGCGTGGGGCGTTAAAATCGTGCCCACGACGATTATCCTTGATAAAAACGGTGTGGTAAAGGCCTGTTACCCGGGTGAGATCAAGAGTATTACTGAGCTTCAGGCGATGCTGGAGTATGCCATAGACGGCCCCGCCGCCGCAACCGAGCAGTTTATCGCTACACAGCTTATGGGGAATGACGGCGGCGTTCATGTAAACTATACGGATAAAAAGGGCCGCTCGCCCATCGGCTACGACGTGCTGAGCGAGGCGCAGGGGCTTATGATGGAGTACGCCGCGCTGAGCAAGAACAAGCCGCTATTTGATACGGCCTTTGGCTTTGTGAAAACAAGACTGATCAATAAAAAGGGCCTGACCGCATGGCTCTACTCCCCCGCCGACGGCGCCGCGGCATCGAACGCGCTCATCGACGACCTGCGCATCCTGCGTGCGCTCAAGGCCGCGGATGAACAGTGGGGCGGGTACAGTAAGGATACCGCGTCGCTGGGCGACGCCATACTGCGATATAACATCGACGACGGCCACCTTGTAGATCACTATGATATCGATACCGGCAAAAAGGCGGCCCGTTTGACCCTCTGCTACGCGGATTTTGAGGCGATCAAGCTGCTTGGCAAAGAAGATACCGCGCTGTACGATAAAACCCTCGCCTTGGTGGAAGGGGGCTACATCAGCGATACCTTCCCGCTGTACTACAATGCCTACGATTTTAAAGAAGAGGCATATGACACCGGCAGTATTAATACCGCCGAGGGGTTGTACGCGCTCTACCATCTTGCCAAAATTGGCAGGCTGAAACCCCAAAGCATCGAGTGGCTCAGGGAGCAGGTTAAAAACGGGGGGATTAAAGCGCGCTACAATACCGACGGCACTGTTACGGCCGGTTACAACTACCATTCCACCGCCGTTTACGCGCTGCTCGGGCTTATTGCGCATACCATCGGCGATAAGGCGCTGCTCACAGAGGCGATAACCGGCATGGAGCGATACCGCATTAACGACGCGGGGAACCAATTAAACGGTGCCTTCGGTAACCACTCGGGGTCGGATATCAGCGCTTTTGATGAGTGTATGCCGCTGTTGCTGTATGGGGTGATGGGAGCGGGGAATCGTTAGAAAGATAACCTAGTTATTGCACTGATTTATATAAATGTAATCTGATAAGCCATATTGGATGTTCTTTAGCGGGTACCAATATGGCTTTTTTACTTATACATGGTACTCTGTCGTTTCCATTGATACAGGTCTATGGTTTGCTTAATATGCGCTGAAGATTAATTTTAAATTTAAGTAACGTATTTTATAATTATACGACTTTATAATAATTTCTTCCATTTTAAATTACAAAAATTTGTACGTATCGATTCTAATTCTATTGTTTTATTTTACATTTATGGTAGTATGTAATACAGATATAATTTCGCTACGACGTTAGGGGGATATCTTTGTATAAATGTTATTCCAAATTATTGCTAGCGATTTTTATCAGTGGATGCCTGTTTCTCATTTCCTGCGCTATCGAGAATACCAACTCCGACAGCGCCGGAATAGGAACAAGTAAGGTAGAGGATGATATGAAAACAGAGCCTGGCAGCAGTACATCAAGCTTAGGAAATTTCGTTGCGAATGAGCTTATCTGCCTTGTTCAAAGCGAACAGGAGGCCAGTGAGCTTGCTGAACTCTACAGTATTTCACTTAAAAGCTTCACCAATGGTGTTGCCGTTTTTACAACGGAGGAGGATTTGCAGACGGTAATTGACAGAGGTAAGAAAAAAGGCTGGAAAGAACTATATAAAAACGGGGTTTATCATGCGCTTTCACAATGAAAGCATTCAGCGATGATAAAGTATCGGAGGAGGAATAGTTATGAGGAAAAACAAAGCAATGTCAAGAGGACTGGCAATTATAACTGCCGTATTGATGATGTTTTCAACGGGAAACATCCTTACAACCTTTGCGGAGGAAGCGGTTCCGGGTACCAGTTACACGCAGGATGACCCTGCGCCAGGCGAAAGCGATGCTCCTGTTACAGGAGACAGCAATGAACCATCCGTAGGCGAAAGCGAAGAGCCAATTGTAGGCGAGAGTGATGCACCCTCTGTTGGCGAAAGTGAAGCCCCGGTACCGGGTGAAAGCGATGTCCCCGGCCAATATCCCTTTAAGGGCATGCCGGAAGGCTATACGCTCTCTGAAAAGCAGCTCAATGAAAAGCGTGCAATGAACACAAACGGAACCATGAAGAACTTTGATACCATGAAGTTGGGGCAGGACTACGTAGCCGGTGAAATCATTTTCCTTACCGACTCCAAAGACTACGCCGAGAAGGTTGCTAAGGCATATAACGGTGAGCTGACTTCGTTTGTAGAGGGTGTAGCAGTAGTAACACTCTCCGGCGAAGCCACTACATATCAAGCTGTCTCCGCCGCCGCTAACCCCTCCACAAAATTGCCTGCGGTTTACCCTAACCTTATATACAGGCTTGACCCAAAAGAGAAAGAAAAACAGCCTGAACTGACAATAGATAAGTCAACTTTGAATTACGGTATAAACGCTTTAGGGGAGAAGACACCCAGTCTGCACACATGGGCTGCCGACCGCCCCAATGACCCTTATCTGCAGTCACCAAACAGCTACTCCCAGGATGAACCCTTTCAATGGATGCATGATATTGTTGGTACCTATGGCGCATGGGGTACCACAAAAGGTGCAGGCGTAACAGTCGCTGTACTGGACACGGGTACACTTACCACCCATGAAGATCTTGCGGGAAGAACATTGCCGCTTGTTAGCTTTGTTCCCGATGAAGCAGCTGCTGATTTAGACGGACACGGTACTCACGTTTCAGGAATTATCGCAGCAACCGCTGGTAACGGTGCGGGCGGCGCCGGGATAGCACCAGAAGCCACTATTCTGCCAATCAAGGTGTTAGGTGAAGACGGCGGTCACTCCGACTGGATTATTTCTGGTATAAATTATGCCGCTTCACAACATGTTTCTATCATTAACATGAGTCTTGGAAAGTACTATTACGATTACCTTTTAGAAGTCGCACTCAACAATGCCGCCAATGCAGGTGTTCCGACCATTGTAGCGGCATCGAATGACGGATCAAATGTTAAGACATATCCTGCCGGTTATCCATGCGTTATTACGGTGGCTGCCACCGACCAGAACGGCAAGCGTGTGTACTTTTCAAACTGGGGCGCGTGGGTTGCGGTAGCCGCCCCCGGATATGATATATGGTCGAGTGTTGCAGATTCAGATACTTCTTATGATTCTTACAGCGGCACCTCTATGGCCGCTCCGGTCGTTACAGGTGTTGCCGCGCTTTATCTTAGCCGTTTCTCCGGTGACGGCGTACGCGATATCAACAAAGACGGCCTATTAAACGCCAAGGATGTCGAGGCACTGCGGGCAGTCTTAAAGAAGAATGTCACGAAGGCCGCCTCCACACAGATCGGTACCGGTGTAATCAACGCACAGATGATGTTTAACGTTGCACCGCCGCTGCCAACCTTCACGGTGAAGACTCCAGACACAGACAAGATTATAACCGATACCAAGAGCCCGGTTCCTGTAGGCTCTTTGGTTGAAATAGCCGCGGAAGGTAATTTCATTGTATACACCACCGACAATACCAACCCGACGGTTGCTAACGGCATAGTTACGAACGGGCTTGTTTACAGCGATGCCATCGTTCTTCGGGAGGGTAAGACGACCGTTAAGGCGCTTGCGGTTAATGGCGCAGGTAACGTCGGCAAGGTGTCTTCTGTAACCTATACTACCTATTTAGTGAATGTCCCTGTCACCTCGGTAACAGATATCGTTGGCTCTAGTCATGTATTTGCCGGAAAGAGTGCGCAGTATACCGCCGGTGTTCTTCCTGATAATGCCACCAACAAAAAGGTTTTATGGAGTATCTCCGCCGGTTCTGAGAAAGCGACGCTTGTTAACGGTAAACTCACCATAAAGGCCAAGCAAACAGGAACCGTTACTATCCGCGCAACTTCGGCATCCAACCCCGACCAGTACAAGGAGAAGACGGTTAATATAACCCCTGTAGTGGTCGGATCAATTACCCTTGTACCATCAGGCCTTACTAAACTGGTAGTGGGGACGAATGATACTGTAATGCTTGCGACCAATATTCTTGATACCGCAAAAAAGCCTATTGCGGCGGGCGATGTTTCACTTTCCTATACATCGTCCAATTCCGCTATCGCTACGGTAGACAGTGAAGGCTTAGTCACTGCCAAAGGCAGCGGAACAGCGAAGATTACTTGTACCGCACTCGATGGAAGCGGAAAATCTGCTTATGTAAATATAACAGTCGTTGTACCGGTTACAGGAATAGCGAATGGAGGTACTTATTGTGTGGCTGCCGGTAAAACCGTACAGCTGATAGCCGCCGTTTCTCCATCCGGCGCCACAAATAAAAAGGTTACCTGGAGTATGGACCCGCAATATAGTTCCCTTGCAACCCTTACATCATCCGGCCAGCTTAAGGCGAAGACGAACGTTTCCGGCACCGTTACGGTAAAGGCAAAAGTTGACGAGTGTGTAGCAGAATTTGATATTGTTGTATCGCCGACTGCGGTGACCTCGGTTACCCTCAATACTACAAAATTAACATTGTTCTCAAAAGAGGTTGAACATGGCGATCACCCCACTGCCGCATTGATTACGGCCACAACAAATCCATCGCAGCTGGTTCTTTGGAGTTCTTCCAACACGAAGGTGGCTACTGTAAACCAAGACGGCCAAGTGAATGCCGTGGCCAAAGGAACAGCAACTATAACCGCGACCGCTGCGGACGGCAGTGGTAAAAAGGCTACCTGCGCCGTTTCAGTAGTAAACCCCGTTGAGGCTATTAATATCACAACGACACAAACAGGAATTGTTGGCGGTAAAACCTTGCAGCTCTCAGCCAAATGCAGCCCCTCTACCGCCTCCAGTAAGGTTAATTGGTACGTCGAGGATAATGAATATCTAGACGTCACTTCCGCTGGTAAAATTACAGCGAAAAAAGGGGTAACCGGTACTGCGACTGTTTTTGCAAAGGCAACAGACGGATCAAACACCATTGCTGAATATGATATCAATGTATATCAGGATGCCATTACATCAATTAAGGTGTTGTCGATGGGCGGTGCCTCAACCATGTTCATTGAGGATATTTCTGGCGCCGACTTTACGACATCACTTGATCTCAGCACCGACATGGTATCTTCCGGCATGGATTACTGTAATCTGGTGACGTGGACGAGCAGCAACATCAAGGTTGCAACGGTAGATAAAGACGGTATTGTAACGGCATGTGGCGTCGGCAGCGCAACGATTACCGCTACCGCACAAGACGGCAGCGGCAAAAAAGGCACTCTTGCCGTTAAGGTAACACAGCCGGTTAAAGATATCATCATTAATGGCCTAGAGGATATCCCTGCAGGGAAAAAGTTAAAGTATACTGCCACCGTAACGCCATCAAAGGCAACAAACAAGGCTGTAGATTGGGCAATTACCAGTGATACGGGTGGAAAGGCAACCATTAAATCTGATGGTACACTGACCGTTGCCGCCGATATATCCGTTGACTCTATTGAAATCACGGCGAAGGCAAAGGACGGCTCAAATATATCGGCAGTGAAGAACATCACTGTAAGAGAGAGCCCGATTACCTCTATTAAGCTAACCTCGGAAGACGCAAAGGCCACCATTACAAGTGGGAAAATTACTAAGGCTACACTGTTTACAACCAACAATATTACCACTAGCAATTACGATATGTACTCTGAAAATGAAGAAAAGCTGCTGCAATTAAATGCCGAAACGAATTACCCCGATGCGCCGCTTATTTATTCATCCTCCAACACGAAGGTTGCAATGGTAAGCAGTACGGGCTTGGTTACGGCGGTAGGCGCCGGCAGCACCACCATCACTTGTGCGGCTGCGGATGGTGGTTCAATAAAGGCCACCGTACCTATTACCGTAATCGTTCCCATGTCCTATATTACAATTAAGCCAAAATCAGAGCTAACCACTTACTCAAACACCATTATTGCAACAGGTACCAGCCGCCAGTTTGTCGCCACTCCAGGCACAACCTATGGTAAGCCGACCAATCCGGCAGTTGCATGGGATTATTGGGTGCTTACTGAAGACTTTGATATCGACTTTGATAAAACAAGCGAATTTCACAGCAAAGGCTATGTGAAAATTTCATCTTCCGGTTTACTTACTACTTCAAAAGCGCTTGGAAATAGAGTTGAATACCTTTTGGTTATAGCCGAAGCAAAGGATGGAAGTGGTGCATATGAGTTGGAATTTGTTGACTTATATCCGCCTACAACCTATTTACAACTCGCCCCAAATAATCAGTTGAAATTCCCAAAGGATGATTCTGAACATTTTATAAAAATATATACCGATAACATCGCTGATGATTACATAATAACAAGCTCAAACCCTGATGTTGCATCTTGTTTTGTTGATGATGAATTGAAGGGGTATGATATAGTTAACGGAAATTTAAGACGTTACATTTATGTGTACTTACTTACTCCTAACAAGATTGGTAAGTCAACTATAAAAATTGCTGTTAATGATGGCACCAACAAGAGTACCTCCTTTACAGTAGAGGTAACCCCTTAAGAGGCTTATTGTGTAGTGGCTTTAATCATTTATGCTGGTGCCGCTTAGTGCGGTGCCAGCATATTTTTTCATTGCCAAAAAAAATTGCCTCCAACCATTTGTAACAATGGCCGGAGGCAATCACACTGTTAACTATATTTACTTCAGAATCATTTAAGCAATAATAATCTTTGCCCAAAACAAACCGGTATCGCTTCAACAGTAAGCTTATATCACAAACTCCTGATATCACGCAGTAACTGTTCTACATCTTCATCTTTTGTTGCCCAACTGGTGCAAAAGCGTACCGCGGTATGTTCAGCATCGATCTGCTTCCAAGTGCTAAAGACATAATTCTTTGCCAGTGTTTGCAGCTGTACGTTCGGCAGAATGGGGAATTGCTGGTTGGTGACAGAGTTAAATAAGAAAGGATACCCTTTCTCTGCGAAAGCGTTTTTGATTTTGCAGGCCAGCTTGTCCGCATGGGCGGAAATCTCAAAATACAGGTTGTCTTCCAACAGCGCGATAAACTGTAAGCCGAGCAGCCGGCCCTTTGCAAGCATTCCGCCACGCTGCTTGATATAATAGCGGAAATCACGCTTAAGCGTATTACCCGTAATCACCAGCGCTTCACCAAACAGTGCACCCACCTTGGTACCGCCGATATAAAAGGCATCGCACAGACGCGCAATATCCGGCAGGGATAGGTTATTCCCTTCTGCCATGATACCGTAGCCCATTCTCGCACCGTCTAAATAGAGCGGCAGATTGTATTTGCGGCATACCTCACTTAAAGCCGTCAACTCCTCCTTTGTATAGAGCGTACCGTTTTCCGTGGGGTAAGAGATATAGACCATTCCCGGCTGCACTATATGCTCATGGCTCGTATCGTTCCAGTGTTCCTCATAAACGGATTGCACCTGCGCCGCCGTTATTTTACCATCGTCACTGGGCAACGCCAGTACTTTATGCCCCGTGGCTTCCACCGCGCCGGTTTCATGCACATTGATATGCCCTGTCGTGGCACAGATCACTCCCTGAATAGGCCGCAGGATAGAGGCAATCACGGTTAAGTTTGTTTGTGTACCGCCCACCAGAAAATGTACATCGGCGTCCTCCGCCAGACATAGTTCCTTAATGAGCTTGCGAGCCTTTTCGCAATAAAAGTCTTCCCCGTACCCCGGGGTTTGCTCCATGTTGCTTTCATTTAAAAGCTTCATGACCTGCGGGTGGGCCCCTTCGGCATAATCGCATTCAAATCGTATCATGTTAACATTCCTTTTCTAAATAATAAGCATTGACTATGCTGTACCGGTAATTCAGTACTATCCTATATACGTGATAGTTTATTTTTTGCTTTTCTCTAAGAAGCTTTTAAGTTGTTCTTTCGTAATACCGATGTCCTCTATCGAATCAAGTTTCCTGCCGTTCATACGGTAAGACGGCACTGCCCAAACCCCGGAGAGCTCGTAGGCATAATGGTTAACGTCCTGTTGTATCTTCGCATATTCGCCGTTTTGAAGCGACTCGCGAAAGGCCTCTGCATTTAGCAGCCCTTTCACGGCCTCTGACAACACATGGATGTCCTCAATATTGATCCGATCTATGAGTGCCGCCTTAAACATTCTATCGTGGTAGGCCCAAATATCTACATCATGGTCCAGAGCGAAAAACATGCCCTGAATACACAAGTCGCTGTGCGGCCCGTAGCGTTCAGGCCTTGGATGCGCCTCACACGGGCGCCATAGAATGTCAACCTGTGGGTAGAGCGTGTGCAGCTCGGCAAGATATTGGTGTCCCCTCAGGCAGAAGGGACAGGCATAATCAAAGAATACTTCCAGTTTGTTCATTGTTACGATACCTCCATTTCAAGCGGTGCACTTCAATTTACTATACCATAAACGCGGTATAAGTAAAGGGTTTAAACCAGATTGGTTTAAACCCTTTTTTGTACCGTTTCAAACCAAAAAAACGATTCTCAGCAAAAACGCCATCAATTTTACTGTGTTGCTTTGTTGGCGATACGGAGTTTGATTTCGTCCATATCCGAATCTGCTTCGAAGTACATGACCTGTATGAATGTTGTATAAACGCTCTTAAAAAAGAGCTTGCCGCCCACCAAGGTGCCTATCTTCCCTACAAATATGTCATGATTTCTTAAACATTATATAAGGATGAAACGTGCTTCATTAACCAAGCGTCAAACATTCACTGACCTATTAACCATAGTATATAGAAAAAAGGTCTTATTGGTACGTGTGTTCATAACGACAAACTCGGAAACCGCATAAATAAAGGTTTCCCGGCATCAGGCAAACGAATATTACATCACTATATTCACTAAGCAAATCGACAAATTGGGCATTTGGCAGCCTCCGGTTACGCTTATTCTATAGGGTTGCAGATATTATATACTTCTGCCAAGCTTGTGACCGTGTATGTACTTAGAATTTCTGAAGAGCATTTTTGAGACTTTCTGTTAATCCAACAGGTATCAATTCCTGACATAAGGCCGCCTTTTATATCGGTATTTAACGAATCTCCGATAACGAGTGCTTCCTTTACATTAAAATTTTTAATGTGGCTCCTCACGTAATCGAAAAATCCTTTTGATGGCTTTTGAAATCCAATACTTTGAGAATCAAAAATATCTTCAAAAAATTCATATAAGCCTGACTGCTTCAATCTCTTTATCTGAGTTATTGTTATACCATTCGTGATAACAAACAGTCTATGTGACGCAGATAAGTTCTGACACAATTCTAAAGCTCCATCCATAAGCTGATGTCCATTGCCTAAAAGTTCTCTATACTGATTTTCCCATTCAATGCCATCCACATCTTTTCCTTGTCGTAGCATAGTCTTTGAAAATCTTGAGTTTAGTACATCCGCTAATGTAATATTTCCATTTTCGTATTCAGCCCATAGTTGTTTGTTTACAGAATTATAAACTTGAAACAACTCATCCGAAAAGGTATATCCGTATTGCTGAAACAATTTGCTTAATGAATCTGCTTCATTAGCCTCAAAATCTAACAATGTATCATCTAAATCAAATAGAAGCGTTTTATAACTCATTTTTATTCCCCTAAAAACAAATCATTTTGGGTTCAAAATTATTAAACAAAATCTTGTTTATCTTCACGTCATATCAGTAACATTATAGCTGACTGGAAAGTAAAAAGGAAGGATGGACATACAAGAAACGCGTGAATAACCACTCGAGGGTCATTCGCATTGCCGTCATAGGTAAAAATAGATTTTATTTATGCCGGCGGGGCCCCATCGCAGATGGGGCGGCGGCGAGTGCCACCATGTCAGAAGACGGGATTCATTCCCGCCGAGCATTTTCATTCCTCCCGGTTTGTTTTTGGGAATCATTGTGGGGAAAAAGACATGTAGGCAGAAATTCTTATCGTCAGATCTATAAATTAAAATTTTATCACTTATATCCAATCGTCTCAAGCCAATTTCCAATCTCTTCCGGTGTAATAATGCCGTTTACGGCAATTCCAGGCAGAATTTTGGATCTTGGGCACTCTTTGGCTATATCATTTTCAATTTGGCAAAATCCGCCGCCACCGTGAGTACAAAAAAGGATGACTGTTTTACCCGCAAAATCGTGCTGTGTAAGAAAACTCCTAACCGGCGGGGCTACCGTTTTAAACCAGTTGGGCGTACCTATAAATATAGTTTGGTATACCTCTATCGGCTCATTTCCGGATATTAGCTTCGGGCAAAATCCGCGGGAGATCTGATTTCTTACCTCTTTGGCGGCTGTATTATAGTCAAAGGAGTAATTCTTGTCAGGGATTAATTCTCTTAGAGTGCCGCCCGTCTGTTTTGCTATTTCCAACGCTAAATTCTTTGTATTTTGAAAAAGCGAATAGTAAACAATCAGTGTATTGTTCATATATGGTATCTCCGTAAAATTCTTAATTACTTCTATTAGAACTTGTCAGTGGGAAAAAAGAAACAGACAAATTCCCTGTCGAAATTTGTCTGTTTTCTGGTGCGGATGACAGGACTTGAACCTGCACGCCGTAGGCACCAGATCCTAAGTCTGGCGCGTCTGCCAATTTCGCCACATCCGCAAGCGCAGAATATATTATAATCGATAGATTCTCATCTGTCAATCTAATTCTTTCTGGAGAGCTTATCCACCGCGTCGGCGGCGAGCAGAATGCCGAGTTTTGCGCTGTAGTAGGTAAGCCCACCCTGCATCCACACGGCGTAGGGCTCCCGCATGGGGGCGTCCGCCGAAAGTTCTATCGAAGCGCCCATGGTAAAGGCACCCGCCGCCATAATCACCGGGTCTTCATACCCGGGCATGTCCCACGGCTCGGGAGTGGCAAAGGAATCCACGGGCGAGCCCTTCTGGATGCCACCGCAAAAGGCGATCAGCCGCTCGGGGGTACCGAGCGTAACGGCCTGTATGATGTCGGTGCGCGGCTCATCGTAGCGCGGGTAGACCTCATACCCCATATCCTCAAACAGCTTGGCAGCAAACACGGCGGTCTTGAGCGCGCTTTCCACCACCGTGGGGGCAAAGAAGAGGCCCATGAGGATATCCCGCGTCTGCCCCAACGTGCAGCCCACCTCCTTGCCGGTACCCACCGAGGTGAGACGGTAGGCGCACAGCTTAACCAACTCGGCCTTGCCCGCGATATATCCGCCGGTTTTGGCGATGCCGCCGCCCGCGTTTTTAATGAGCGAGCCGATAATCAGGTCGGCGCCCACCTGCGTGGGCTCCTGCCTTTCAACAAATTCACCGTAGCAGTTATCCACCATGATGATGGCCTTGGGGTTTGCGGCCCTGATCTCCTCACACAGCCGGGCAATCTCGACGATGGAAAGCGAGGGGCGCAGCGCATAGCCGCGTGAGCGCTGGATATAACACACCTTGGCATCTTTTGCCCTTATGCGGATGGCCTCATGGTCGGGTGTGCCGTCTGGCAGCAGCTCCACGGCCTCATAGCGCACACCAAAGTCTTTTAATGAGCCGTTGCCTTCCCCGCGGATACCGATAACCTCCTCGAGGGTATCGTAAGGGTTACCGGTGACGGCGAGCAGAAGGTCGTTCGGGCGAAGCACGCCGAAAAGCGCCACGGTAAGCGCGTGGGTGCCCGACACAAAGTTGTGCCTTACCAGCGCGTCCTCCGCCCCCACGATCTGCGCGAACACCGCGTCGGTCGCGTCCCTGCCGAGGTCGCCGTAGCCGTAGCCGGTAGTTGGCACGAAGTGCGCCTCGCTGACTTTATGGTCGTAAAACGCCTTCTGAACCTTCATCTGGTTATACTCGGCATTTTGTTCGATACGTGTAAAGATTTCTCCGCAGGCTGCCTGCGCCTGTTCGGCCTGCTGCAGCAGCTGCTGTGAGAGCTGAAATGGGTTGTCTGTCATAATGTACTCTTCCGTTTCTACTTGTTGTATAGTCCCGCCCACTGTGAGCCGGTTTGAAAGCCTACCGACTCATACAATCGGTCGGCCTGCGGCGAAACGCTGAGCAGATGCGGTGTAAGACCGGCCTGCAGCAGCGCGTGCGAAAGCTGCGCCACAGCCGCTTTTGCATACCCCAGACGCCGCCGGTCCTGCAGGGTGCACACATCCCGTATCACCGCGCTGCCCGTTAAATAGAAGGCGCAGGCCGCGGATACATAGATGCCACCCTGCTTTACGGCAACCGCCTGCGCGGTGCCGTGTCGGATGCGGTAGCTGAGGTCGGTATACCAGAAGTTGTAGTTCGCACGCTTGCGGTAATCGTCGCTGCACTCGCACAGCAGTACAAAAAGCTGATCTAAGCTCGGCTTTGTCATCAGCTTCGCGCCATTCGCCAACACCAGCGGCGGCAAGAACTGCCGGTTCTGCAACGCCATCATGCTGCCTGACTGTATTCTTTTGCCGCTCTTCACCCGCTCAGGTAGGCTCGTAATAAAGGCTATTGGGGCGATAATGCTTTGGTATTCCTGCATCACCGAAAAGAAGTCCGCAAAGGCTTCGGAGTCGGTATCCTCCTCCGTGCAGCAGACGGTAATAGCCTGCTGGTAAAGCTGTACGGCCAGATGCGCATACCCTTTTGCGTCGCAGACAATCCACTGTGACAGATAACGGTCATCCCGATGATAGGTGGCGTAGTTTGCAAGCATGCCTGCGCCGTAAGCAGGGTTTTCGCAGGCAAGCCCGATGAAATCGGCTTCGTTTTGGTCGTTCACCGCATATACCAAATCAGGCCGCCTCCCCGTTGTCCTTTTATACTAAATCCCCTTTGACAAGGGGCTAATATTCCCAGGCTTTTAGCCGCCGAATTGCCGTTCAATACACTTCCGGAGGCAAGGTACAAGAATTCGCATTACAGCTGCGCCATCTGCTCGGCTGCCGCCGCGGCAAGCCGGAGGGTTTCGGTAATATCCTCTTCCTTAAGCACGCAAGCGGGCGAATGGATGTACCGGCATGGCATCGAGAGTGCAAGGGTTTTTACCCCGCCGCGCGCCTTGTGGATGACGCTCGCCTCGTTGCTGCCCGCCACCAAGCTTTTCGGTTGGCAGCGAATGCCCTTTTCGGCTGCAAGGTCGAATGCCATTTGGTAAAGAGTGCGGTCGTACACCGTACCTCTATCCATAAATGACACCGCAGGGCCGCCGCCAAGCGCGCAGACCTGCCTGCCCTGCTCCACGCCCGAGATATCGGCTGCGGTGGTCGCCTCGAGCACGATTGCGTAGTCAGGCGCTATGGTGTAGGTGGAAACCACGGCGCCGCGGCAGCCTACCTCCTCCTGCACGTTGAAGGCAAACCATGTATCATAGGCAAGCTCGGAGCGTATCATCTCGATCAGTACCGCACAGCCTGCGCGGTCGTCGAGCGCCTTCGCCTTGATGAGCCCGTCGCCAAAGGAAACAAAACCCGATTCAAATACCGCGTAGTCGCCGGGGGATACATATTTTAAGGCATCCTCTTTATCCTTAGCGCCGATGTCGATGTACAGGCCGTCGATATCCGGCATGCTTTCGCGTTCGTCGCCCTTTGTGAGGTGCACGGGCTTAGTGCCAATCACGCCCGTCACTGCCTGCTCACCCACCAGAAGGCGCTTGCCCACCACCACGCGGGTATCGATGCCGCCGACGCAGGCAAACCGCAGCAGGCCGCTGTCCTCTACATGGCGGATGATAAAGCCTACCTCGTCCATGTGCGCGGCGAGCATCACCTTATTCTTGGCGGGCTGCCTGCCCTTTTTAAATACAATCAGGTTGCCGAGGGCATCGGTATGGTAGTCGCAGTGCCCCTTTATCATTTCTATAATAGCGCTGCGCACGGCCTCCTCCGCACCGGAGGGAGCGGCAAGCGCGCAGAGCTGCTCTATTGTTTTTAACATAACTGTTCCCCGCCCTTCTGTACACAGGCCGCCATCAGCCGCGCCGCCGCCTCAATGTCGGCGGGGTCTACCGTCTCGATGGGGGTGTGCATATATTTTAGCGGGATGGACACCATACCCGTTTCAACGCCGCTCTGAGCGATGACAATCTGGTCGGCGTTGGTGCCCGTTTCGCCCTCCATAATCTCTACCTGATAGGGAATCTCATTCGCTTTCGCCAGCTCCACCAGCTCGTTTGAAAACCTGCGCGAAATGGCTGGGGCAAAGCCGATCATCGGCCCTTTGCCGAGCTCGCCGCATTTGTGGCGCGGGGAATCGGGCGTATAACCAAAGCTTACATCCACCACAATCGCCTTGGTGGGAAAAACCGAGAACGCGCCGGTGCGTGCGCCCTGACCGCCGACCTCCTCGCGGGTGGAGAACAACACCGTAAGGCCACAAGGGATGTCTTTGCCCTTAATCAGCTTAAGACAGCGGATAATCGCCGCACAGCTTGCGCGGTCATCCAATGCCTGTGAAACCAGCTGGCCGTTCACCATCTCGCGCACGGGGCCGCTTAGTGTGATTCTGTCACCGAGCGCAATAAGCTCCTGCGCCTTTTCTTTTGAAAGCCCTACGTCGATGGCGATATCCTCAAGCTTGGGCGCCTTCTTGCTATCGCCCTCCTTGGCAAGATGGGGCGGCTGGCTGCAGATGACCCCGTATACCGGGCGCTTGCCATGCACCGTTACCTCGCTTGCCATCAAAATACGCCGGTCCATCCCGCCGCAATTTGCAACCTTTAAAAAGCCCTTGTCGTCGATTTCTTGCACGATAAGGCCGATCTGGTCGATGTGCGCGTCGAGCAGCAGGTGCGGCCCGCCCTCCTTCGGTTTTTTTACGGTGCAAAGGATATTGCCGAGTGCGTCGGCCTCAACCCTGCCGTAGGGGCGCAGCAACTCCGCCGCGGCAGCAGCTGCCGTCGCCTCGTCACCCGATACGCCAACGGCATTCGTCAGCTTTTCTATCAAATCCTTCATAGCTATAACCATGCCTTTCCATTTAGGCTAACTTGTCAATAATACTGCTTGTGTATTTACAGCTCGCAAACCAGTTCTTTGAAGATCTCACCGCGGGTTTCGTAGTTTTTAAACATATCAAAGCTGGCGCAGGCGGGCGAAAGCGTGACAATATCCCCTGCCCTTGCGTACTTCCTCGCAGCCTTTACCGCGTCCTCGAGCGACGCTACCGTGATGATCTCCGGCTTGCCCTGCTCGTATCCATCACAGCCTGCAACGGCGTCTTTAATCGCGCCTGCGGTGGCGCCAAGCAGGATGAGCAGCTTTACCTTATCCATAGCCACCGGCGCAAGCGGAGTAAAGGGTATCTTTTTGTCATACCCGCCCGCAATGAGCACGACCTTTTGGTTAAACGCATTCAGCCCAGCGATGGTGCGCGACGGCGTGGTGGCAATCGAATCGTTGTACCAGCGAACGCCGTCAAGCTCACGCACAAACTCGATGCGGTGCTCAACTCCAGAAAATGTTTTTGCGATATTCTCTATATTTTCTACAGAGATATATCCCCATGTGGCGGCTATTGCGGCAAGGTAGTTTTCTATATTATGCCCACCCGGGATGCGAATAGCCTCTGCGGGGAACAAACGGTGCACGCCCTTTTCATCCGACATGCAGAGCATGCCGTCCGCGCTTAAGAACGCGCCGCGATCTATAGCCCGTTTGCGGGAGAACAGCAGAGTATCGCCGCGCGTCTCGGGGATAAAGGAGCGCGTAATATCGTTATCCAGGTTGAGCACCGTGCGCGAAAACCCGTTCTGATGCAAAAAGATGTTCTTTTTGGCGTCTACATACTCCTGCATGTCGGTGTGCATATCGAGGTGGTTGGGGGTGACGTTGGTGACCACCGCAACGTGCGGGGAGGTGCGCATCGAGATAAGCTGAAAGCTCGAAAGCTCCACAACCGCCACGTCTTCAGGCGTGATCTCAAGGACGCGCGAAAGCAGCGGCAGGCCGATGTTGCCGCCCAAAAACACCTTCTTGCCCTGTTTTTTAAACAGCTCCGAGATGATGGTGGTCGTGGTGGTTTTGCCGTCACTGCCCGTCACCGCAAAGATGGGGCAGGGGCAGAGGTCAAAGAACACCTCGAGCTCGCTTGTCACCACCACACCGCTTTCACGGGCGCTGTCAAGCTCTGGGGTGTGGTACCGCATGCCCGGCGTGCGGAATACTACATCATAGGCGTTAAGGCCGCTTAAATAAGCCTCTCCCAGCTTCAGCGTGATGCCCGCCGCCTCTAATTGATCGGCGGTTTCACCCAAAGCGCTTCTTTCCTTTTTATCGCAGGCGGTTACCTTTGCGCCGTAGCGCGCAAATAGCTGCATCGCGTCGGTGTTGGAAACACCGATACCGATAAAGCAGATGCTTTTGCCGCTGCTCTCTTTAAAAAACCGTTCAATCCGTAAGTCCATTCCGTTGCCTCCCAAACTGTAATTGCTAGGTTATACCGACGAAAACCCTTCGCCCACAGTGCGGGCAAAAGGGTTTTGCGGCGTGATTATCCTGTTGAAACCTTAGGTTTCGCTATTCCTTCTCAAGCTGGCCCAATGCGGCAAGCTCGGAGCTATCGATTTTAATCTGTGCGTCGCGAAGGGTGGTAACCTCCTTGCGGGTAAACACCTTGGGCGCTGCGTCCGGGAACTTTTCAAGCTTTACCTTCAAAACACCCGTGAGCAGGTTTACATCCACCACTGTGCCCTTACCGTCCTTGGTTTTTACATAAGCGCCAACCTTGGGGGTAATCGAGAGCAGGTCTTCATAGGCCTCCTGCTCATACTTTAAGCAGCACATCAGTCTGCCGCAGGTGCCTGAAATCTTGGTGGGGTTGAGCGAAAGCCCCTGCTCCTTGGCCATCTTAATGGAAACGGGCTGAAACTCGCCCAAGAAGGTGGCACAGCAAAAAGGCTTGCCGCATACGCCTAGGCCACCGAGCATCTTCGCCTCGTCGCGCACGCCAATCTGCCGAAGCTCAATGCGGGTACGGAATACCGACGCGAGGTCTTTTACCAGCTCGCGAAAGTCTACGCGGCCATCCGCCGTAAAATAGAAGAGAATCTTGTTGTTGTCAAAGGTATACTCCACGTCCACCAGCTTCATATCGAGCTTGTGGTTTTGAATCTTCTGCAGGCAGATATCAAACGCGTTCTTTTGCTTGCGCACGTTCTCCTCCACCTGCTTTAAATCCTGCTCGGTGGCAACGCGGATAACGTTTTTAAGCGGGCGGATGATGTTCTCTTCGGGCACGTCGCGGTTTTCCATAACCACCTCGCCGCACTCGACGCCGCGCGCCGTTTCTACAATTACAAAGCCGCCTTTGTTTATCTGATTCCCGCTTGGGTCAAAATAATATACCTTACCTACATTTTTAAATCGTACGCCTATCACTTCTGCCATTGGTTCCGCCGTTTCTCCGGTGAAATGGTTTTTAGGGTCATCCGCCGTCTTCACCGGAGAACGGCGGTGTTTTGCGCGCTAATAAAAGAGCTTCACAGGCGAATCCCGATATTGCTCCGCCCAAAAGGGACAAAATTTAAAAACGGTGCCGTAAAACGGCAGTATCTATCGTTACCGAATCAATCGGGTGTTTACCAAATTATTGTATCATGTAAAAATACTTATTCGTGCTATCCGTGCAACTTTGTACACAACCAGCTTACAACCAGCGGCTGGCTGACGTTTTGCAGCAGCATCTGCTCGGCCTTTTGTGCCGATAAAATCACCTGCATGGTGTGCGACCTTGTCCAGCCGTTTTGAGGGATTGCCTCTCCCGCCAGACTGTTCTCCGCCCCCAGCTTGGAGGCAAGGATGTCCCTGCACAGCAGCTGAAGGCGGTGCAGCACCTCTAAAAGAAGCTTTTTATCATCACTTAACGCGCGCGCCTCAAGCAGCACGGCGTACTGGTTTTCCGTCGCGGCCTCTACCATCGCCGAGGCGATACCGACGGTCTTCATGCCGCCTTCATCGGCGAGCATGGCCTGTGCATTGCCAAGGTTCCCGCCACAGATTTTCGCAGCGGCAAGGCAATCCTCGGCTGATTTTTGCGGGAAACGTTCCTGCAGCCTTTGGGCGCACTCTTTTGGAACAAGCGGCTGCAGCCGCACCTCGGCAACCCTGGAACGCACTGTTTCAAGCAGCGCGCCGCGCTCGTTGGCCGTGAGGATGAGCATGGTATGCTCGGGCGGCTCCTCGAGCAGCTTTAACAACGAGTTTTGTGCCTGTGCCGTCATGCTTTCGCAGTTGGCCAGAATAAACACCTTGGCATCCGCCTCGTTGGGCAGCATCATCGCCTTGTGGCGAATCTCGCGCACCGTTTCGATGTGAAAGGATTTCGCCCCTTCGCCCACGTAGGAGATGACATCGGGGTGGTTGCCCTCCAGCACCTTTTTACAGCTTGGGCAGTGCAGGCAGGGGGCATCGGCGTCTTTACATAGAAACGCCGCCGCCATCAGGCGCGCAAAGGTTTGTTTGCCAAGGCCCTTCTCGCCTGTCAGCAGAATGCCATGCACAATACGCCCCCCGCAAAGCAATGCGGCGAGCGTTTGAAGTGCATCGTCGTTGCCAAAGAAATGTGCCTTCAGGCGCTGAGTATCCACTAAACCTTTTCAAACCTTTCCACGTCGGTTACAAAAATGGTGGCGCCGCCTACCGTTACCTCGATGGGGAACGAGCTGTACAGGCCAACGCCGTAGGAGGTGGATGAGGGAACCATCTGCGTGCGCTTTTTGCTGTGCTGGGCAACAATGTCTATGACCTGATCTACCTTCTCGTCCTCGGTACCGATGATAAAGGTGGTGTTACCGGACATCAGAAAACCGCCCGTGGTAGCCAGCTTGGTAACCGAGAAGCCCTCTTTGGTAAGCGCTGTGGAAACTACCGAGCTGTCGTCGCTGCTAACAATGGCAAATATCAGTTTCATAGATGAACCCTCCTTGAGCTTTCTTACAAATTTATTTTTAAATAAATTAATTTAAAAATAAATTAGTATAAGTATATTTTACTCTAGCACGCGTTTAATAGCAATATAAACCTTAATATTTGCTATACAGAATGCCGTATGGCGCCCTTATTGACCACCGTAACGGACTCATAGCCGTAAAAGATCAGCCGCTGTAGCACTTCTTGCGTGATCTCCTCGCCGCACATGACAACCGGCACGCCCGGCGGGCAGCTGCTTTTGTTGGCGGCCGCAATCCTGCCAAGGGCGGCGTGCACGGGAACCGACTGCTTTGCCGCCATAAACGCCTCTCTGGGCGCAAGACGAGTTGTGGCTGTATAAGACGCAGGGATGGGCTGCGGGCGATACTGCCTAGGGGTAATCGCCTCTATCGCCTGCTTAAGCCGCATAAAATCGCGCTCACTGTTAAAGGGGGAGGGCAACAGCACAACGGTATTTTCACCCACATACTCCGGCTCAATGGCATACGCCGCTAAATGCTCCGCGAGCTGTGTACCCGAGTAGCCGAGTTGATAGGCACACAGCGGCAGCCGGGTACCATCCCGAATGCCCGAAAGCGCGGTAAAGCCTTTTTTCATCGCCGCCTGCTCGATTTCCGCAACGCGCTTACGCAGCGCTTGAAAAGCTGGTGACGCGTCTTTATCAAGATACGCAAGGCAGGTATCGATTGACAGCATGATGAGATAGCTCGGGCTGGTGGAGCCGAATACCGCCATCGCCTCTTTTGCCGGGCCGATATATTCATCATCGGCGATATGCAGGTAGGCGCCGCCGGTTATCACGGGCAGGGTTTTGTGCGCGCTGTCGCAGCACATCGCTGCCCCCTGTGTGATGGGGTGGGGATATCCGGCCGCAGGCAGATGCGCCCCGTGGGCGTTATCAACGAGCAGGGGCACCTGATGTCGCCTGCACACCTCGGCTATGCCCGCAATATCGCTGAGTACGCCGTAATAGTTCGGCGAGGTGATATAGACCGCCGCAACATCCTCGGCAGAGCACAGCGCCGCTTCCACCTCATTGGGGGTAACGGCGGCGATGACACCGGTAACGCTGTCCGTCTGCGGATAGACCCAATGCGGGACAAAATCCAACAGCGCCATGGCGTTTGCGGCGGCGACATGGGCGTTGCGCGCAATCACCAGCCTTCTGCCGCGCCCCCTTACAAGGGCAAGCATCGACTGGATGCAAAGGGTCGAGCCCTGACAGCTGATAAGGCTGCGCTTGGCGCCGTAATAAGCGGCGATACGCTCCTCGCAGCGCAGAATCGCTTCACTCGCCGCATAAAGGCTGTCGGCGCCCGCAATCTCGGTGATATCATATTGAAGCGTACTTCCAAAAATACCGAAGGTGTCAATGCCCTTGTGCCCCGGCATGTGAAAGCGGGAGGCATCCTTGGCGATTAGATCGTTTAATGCGTGGTAGAGTGGTGTATCCATCTTGACGTCCTTATTTTCTCAACTTCTTTTTTAGTTTTACCAGCTTTTCTTTGGTGTCGATACCGAGGTTAATCAGGCGGTTTGAAACGGGCTTGAAGATGATATCAAACTCCCCCGCAAGCTCCACCAGCTCGCCGTTAAAGCCGCGCTTGAAGCGGTAGAGGCCGTAGAGTGGGTTGCTCTCGTCCAGCACACCCGAAACGCCCTGAAAATCATACACCGAGCTGCCGCCCTCTATCGCCCACTTAATCATTTCCCACTGAACCAGATAGTTGGGCATCACATTGCGGTGGTCGTTATCCGAAGCGCCGTACACGTAGCAGGTTTTGCCCGCGTACTGCGTAGAGATGGCACCCGAGATCACTTTGCCCTCGAAAAAGCCCAGATAAAGCCTGCAGTCATCGCCCATTGCGTCCAGCATCCGCTCAAAATAGGATTTGGGGCGGGTGTTAAAGCCGTCGCGCTCGCCAGTGGTTTTATACACGCGCACAAACTCGTCGAGCATCTCTTTACCGCAAACCTGTACCTCAACGTTATGCTTCATGGCCACGCGCACATTGTAGCGGGTTTTCTGGGTAAGGCTCGCAAAAACCTCATCCTCGGTACGGCCCGCTAGATTTAAACGATAGTTAAAGCGCGGCTGAATGGTTTCGAAGTTATCGCCGCCCTTGTTATAGGTATATCCCAGTTCGGTGGCGGTTTGAATAAACTGCTCATCGGATGCTAAAACGTCTGGATCCATCTTAAAAAGATAGGCGTTGTGCTTGCGCGCAAGGGCATGGATGCCGTCGGTCAGGTCTTTTAATACCGCCCGATTGGTCAGATCACAAACCGGCCCGCGCGGCGCGTACATAAAGTCGCAGCCAAAGCCCGGCGCTTTCTGCAGCAGCACAAGTATCGCACCCTGTATAGAACCGCTGGCGTCCCTCGAGAGCACACCATCATATCCCCAATTATTCTTAACCTTCGGCCAGTTTAACGACTGCATAAAGCTGCCGCCTTGATGGGTGCGCATAAACTGTTCAAACTCTGCCTCGGTTTCTTTTCGTAAAAGTTCCACCCTTAAAGCACTCCCTAACTGATGTTCTTGTTCTATTCAACTACTCAATGGATAGTAATATTACATATGCCGTATTTGTAAATTATAACACTGAACGGTTCACAGTGTCAAACCAATGGTGTGTGTGCTTTGGTAAGATAGGATTGGATAACGGAGTAAGTGGTAATCATACCGTTTACGCAAAAGCCTTATAAATGAAAAAACAACCCGCAGAGCGAGTTGTTTTTGTTGTGTGGAGCCGGCACCGACCTATGTTTCCAGGCAGCTTCCCGCCAAGTATTTTCGGCACTGATGAGCTTAACTTCTGTGTTCGGAATGGGAACAGGTGGGACCTCATCGTCATAAGCACCGGCT
>JAEWAB010000008.1 GCA_023391875.1 Bacillota bacterium
GGAGGGAAAACTGATACACTATCGTAGTAAACTCGGCAAAAGCATGACATGCGGCCCCAGCCTTAGGTCATGCTTTTGTAGCTGCAAACTGCGGTTTGCAGCTATTCCCTCGTTCACTCAATCGTAGTTTTGCTTTCTCCGCATCCGCAAGCCGCCACTCTCTTTTAGATTTGTACTTGTCTTGGATAGAGAGCGGCGCGGGCAAACAGGCGGTAGCAGAATCTTCGATAGAGACCCCATTGCGTCCTCGGCGCCCCGTGGAAACAATAACATAGGCCCTAATAAAGGAAAAAATTCAAGACTGTTTTTGCAGATCTTATTGACAAAGCAAACGCCAGAGAATATACTGAACACAGTTGAATGATTGCTCAACTATTACAACCATGTGGGAAGCCGAATAATGAAAAGAGAGTAGGCGACATACGGATGAAAACCTTTTGGGATCAATTTGCGTTTGCTTATGATATGGCTGAAAGCCTGAACAAGAAGGCATATCAAGCGATGCTCTCAAAAATCGCCGCACATATACCGGAAAAGGCAAGGGTTCTGGAATGCGCGGCGGGAACGGGGGCAATATCCATCGCTGTTGCCCCAAAAGCAGCAAGCGTTTTATGTACAGATTTATCCATACCAATGTTGGAGAAAGCGAGAAAAAAAGCGAAAAAAAGAGGCCTTGAAAATATCAGCTTCGCGGAGCGTAATCTGCTTCACCTTCCGGAGAAGAACGAAAGCTTTGATGTTGTCATTGCAGCCAATGTGATACATCTGCTTGATAATCCCAAAGAGGCCGTCGTGGAGCTGTGGCGGGTAACAAAGTACAATGGATTACTGATTATACCGACCTTTCTGACGGATAAAAGTACTATGGGATTTTCAATATTATTGAGGCTATACCGTCTGCTTGGTTTTCGCACGAAATACAGCTTCTCGGAAGCGGAATATAAACGAGTGCTCGATAACTGCGGGCTGCCAAAACCGAGCATTCAGGTAATAAAGGGACGGATGCCGGTAGGATTCGCAGTATTTATGAGAGCTGAATAAGCATACATACTTTTTCCTCAGCATCAATTATATATTCCAATATCGTCTGCGCAGGAAGAACATAATAAGGTCAGCGAAACCTCACTCCCATGCGGCAGGAAGTTCTACCATAGAACGCCCTGCTTAGGATACAGTATAATTTGTTTATAAAACTATCTGCTGCAACCTTGTTAGTACACGAGTTTCTTCTGCATATATTTCTTTTATTCTATCAGACATATCCTGTAATAATTGTTTCTCTCCTGTTTGAGATAATTCCCACATGCAATCTCCTACCTTATCCCACTTTTCAGAGATGTCGATATACATTGAGCCTAGTTGCTTCATTTCTTCACTGCTGACGATATCACTTGCTTGTATTAAAAAGTCTCCGTACATCCCTCTAAAAGCCCCACCGCCCGTACCGCCGTCAGCATTAATCATAAAGTAATTTGTCATTCCTGCCGTTTTTAATTTCTCCTCATCAAAGCTGCACCACTTTACTATTTCCTTGGAAAATTTGCGGATACCGTTTAAACCCAGTAATTGAGCAGAAGCATTTAACATATGATTACAAGTATCTTTTATTGCTGACAGTATTATAGATTTTGTTACGGACTTGTAGTTATTAAGATCTATATCAAGGTATTTATTCTTTGAAGGAAAAGGTCTGGCATTGCTGCTTCGGGCTGCTTCTACCTGCTTATACTCTACCAAATGATAATCTTCAGCGATATATCCTTTTGGTGTTCTAACGGCATTATCAGCGTTATCTCTATCACTTACATAGAACTTTTCTGCTTCATGATCATAACCGAATATAACTACCGCATGTCCGCCGAAATGGCTATCTTCATCCAAATTCAGATAATCGAGATAAGGCATATCCGTGTAAACTATAACGGGTCTATTATCATCTAGTAGTCTTAGTGTCTTATTAAAGGCAGCTTTATAGTTACTGCTTGATCTGCATTTTATTTCAATATTCAGCCTTTCGGCGAGTTTGTGCTCAAACTCAAAAGGCTTTATTCTCCCAGATACTAGCGGTGATTTAGCAAGATTAATATATACAAAAGATAAACCTGAACCAATTCCAAAAATCATTTCTTCTGTAAGCGGGTGATGATAATATTCAAATACCTGTTTGAGTGCAGTGGTTATACAATGCTTTCCGCCACTGGTTTTGAACTCATGGATGATCTTCCTCATTTTGAATCATCTCCTTTACATCATTTTAGCATCTTCAATGTGACAACATTATGTCATGTTTAAAACCATCAAGTCTTTTATAACTGCAATTATCTACCACAAAAAACCAGTCGGGGAAACCCCGGCTGGTTTTTCGCTTTTATAGAGAAACTTCGCATTACCACGCGGTTTCGATATCCTGCACGCCCGAGGCAGCAAAATCGCCGCCCTTGAGCTGAAAACGGTCTATCTGCTCGCGCAGCATGGTCGCCTGGCTGGAAAGCTCCTCGCTCGCGGCGGCGCTCTCTTCGGCGGTGGCGGAGTTGGTCTGCACCACCAGTGCGATCTGCTCCACGCCCTTGTTGATCTGCTCGATGGCGCTCGCCTGCTCGGAGGAGGCGGTGTTGATGTTGCCCACCGAGGCCTCTACCAGCTTGGTTTTCTCCACAACGCTTTCGAGCGCCTTCGCGGTCTGCCCCGCGATCTTAGCGCCATTTTCCACACTCTGCACCGAGCTTTCAATCAGCGCGGTGGTCTGCTTGGCCGCGTCAGCGGACTTGGAGGCGAGGTTGCGCACCTCGTCGGCCACCACCGCGAAGCCCTTGCCCGCGGCGCCCGCGCGTGCGGCCTCCACCGCCGCGTTGAGCGCCAGAATGTTGGTCTGGAACGCAATATCGTCAATTACCTTGATGATTTTGCTGATCTCACGCGAGGAGTCGTTAATCTCGTTCATCGCGTCGGTCATGCTCTGCATGTAGCCGTTGCTCTGGTCGATCTCGCTGCCCACCTGGCTCACATAGCCCGCCGCCGTTCTCACATATTCGGCGTTCTGGCGAACCTTATCGGATACCTCGGTGATGGAGGCGGAAAGCTGCTGTATCGAGCTGGCCTGTTCCACCGAGCCCTGCGAGAGCGACTGCGCACCGCACGAAACCTGCTCGGCGCCCGCGTTCACCTGCTCGGCGGCCTCCCGTATCACGGAAAGCGCGCGGTTTAATTCCTCGGTGATGGTCATCAGCGACCCCTTGATGGGGGCGAAATCGCCCACGTAGTCGCCCTGCGTCTCGGTGGTGAGGTTCCCCCGCGCAAGCTCGCCGAGGGTGTGGGAGATATCCCGCACATAGCCGCTCAAGGTGCTGCCCGTTTCGCGGAACACCTCCGCGAGGGTGCCGAACTCGTCCTTGGTATGTACGTTGATCTCCGCCGAGAGGTTGCCGTTCTTCATGTCCTCCGCGGCCTGCACGACTGTCTCAAGCGGCTTCACGGAGCGCCGGATGAGCAGCATAATCAGCCCGGAGAGCACAAACAGGCCACACAATGAGATGAGCGCGACCACCCACAAAATGCCGCTTACGCTGCTAAGCGCCTCGGATTTGCTCACCACAAACGCGCTGGAAAGGCTCTGGTCGATGCCCTCTACCACCACGGGCACGTGCACCTTATAGGCATCGCCGCCGTAGATGGCGTTGATGTCGTCGAACAGGTCCTGCGTACCGGTCTTGGTGATGTCTAAGATATGCTCGCTCTGCGCGTTCGCCGCGTCTGTACCCAATTTGCCGCCGGAGGCGCCGTAGGCGGTGCCCATGAGCGATTTATCGGCGGAGTGCGCGAGGTAGGCGCCGTTGTTGGAAAGGATATAGCTGTAAGCCGTCTTATAGCCGCCCATATCGTAGGTAAGCTCGTTGATGGTATCGGCAAGGATGTCGCAGTTGGACACCCCTAAAAACCGCCCGCTGTTATCCAAAATCGGCTCGCTGATGCTGATGAGCCAAACCGTCTCGCCGTTTGTAAGGGTATAGCTGTACGGCTCGGTGATGTAGGGCTTTAGGGTCGCCTTAGTAACCGCGTAGTATTCCCCTTCGTTGTAATCCTTATAGTCGTTGAGCAGGTCGAACTTCAGGCTGTCGCCGTCGCGGTACGCGTAGTAGGATAAGCCGTCCGGCGTATTTGTGAAAAATGCGTTCGGTTCCAGCGCAATGTAGGTCGCGAATATTCTGTTGTCACTCAGCGCGGAATACAGCAGCTTTGTAAGCGGGACTGTCGCCACGCTTTGCTCCATGCCCTGATACTGTAAAACCGCCTTGGACAAAACGCTCGCCTGAGCCTGCATGTTATTGAGGTAGCCCGAGGCCAGATTCGCGTTCTCTTCCGCCAGAAACTCGATTTTTTCCTGGGTGTTGTTCTCTACCAGCGGTAGCAGTACGAGGTACAGCGCAGCCGTAATAACCGCCATGACCACCGCGATACCCACGGCTGCCTGCAAGGGAATCTTAATTGCCAACCGGTTCAGTAGCTTTGTCGTTTTCAAAGATGTCAGCTCGTTTCTTTTTAAAGTTTGTTAAAAATGTTTGCATCAGCGAACATATCTAATTATATTTTATTCCTTTTTAACAAACGCGTCAAGCGAATATTGGTAAAAATTCAGGTATTTGCATATAACACGTCGAAAGTTAATGCCTTTTGGAACTTCAATCTGCCATCCTTATTTATATTGACAATGCTTTTTGCCGTTAAAAGAAAGCAGGCGCCAATACGGCACCTGCTTAGGCTTGGGATATCGGATTGTCGATATTATACAAGCTTCTGACAGCCTGTGCAGTAGTAGATACTGCCGCCGAGGTAGGCCTCTTTTTTAATGCCCGAGCCGCACACAAGGCAGGGCATGTCTACAGTGTTTTTGCTTAGGATGCTCACGTACCCGCCCGTATTGCCGAACAGGTCGCGCTCGGTGTCGCGCCCACCCGCCTGCGCCATGGCAGCGAGGGTGTGCTTCACCGCTTGGTAAAGCGCCGCAAGCTCGGCGTCCGAAAGGGTGCCCATCTTGCGCTTGGGGTGCAGGCGCGCGCCCCACAGGATATCCTGAAGTACGCCGTTGCCGAGGCCCGGGATGCGCTGCTCGGTGGCCAAAAAGGCCTTTGCGGAAAGCTTTGCAAAGCCCTTGCAGGCAAAAAGTGCGGTAAAATAAGCCTCGTCAAAGGTATCGGTGAGCGGGGAGGGCTTTTCCTTGGCGACGAGGTAGTAGGGGTTTTGGTTCTCGCCGTCGATAAACGCGCTGATGCCGCCGTACATCTGCACCACCCCCACCAGCGAGGAGCCGTCCTCCAGCACAAGATGAAGCTGATGCCTTGCGGGCACAGGCTCGCCGGGCTTTAGCAGGCGGAGGTTTACGCCGTCCTGCAGCAGCAGCCGCGTGTTCCCCATGCAGATTTCAACGTTCCCCCCTATGGCGTACGCGCCGTCAATCCTTCTGCCGGAAAGCAGCATGTTGTAGGAGAGCGGGTCTCCGAAGTACCAGGTGAGCTTGTGGGGGGAGGTATTTGCGACCGCCGATCGTATCTCTTTGCCCGCGACGGTATCGGTGAGCTGGCGGGCAAGCGTCGCGGCCTCGGGAATCTCAAGCATAGGACATCCTCCTTTGTTTGGGGCTTAGTATGGTATAGGGACGGGCGTTATAAAAAGCCGGTCTCCAATTAGCATGATATTACCATATAGAATATGACGCTGTATGTCATATTATTGTTAAAAAGATGGATGTACAAAGGATACTCTATTAATGTATAGAATAACCCTATGTTGATCGTATGGGGGAAATCGACCCTGCATCGTCAGATTTACATAGATTCAGGGACGTCGGGGACGCTATCCTATACAATAAGGAGACGCGCCGCAGAATAACACGGCGGGTATATTCCACGGCGAGTATACCCCACACCGGGGCAGACACATGGGTCTGCCCCTACGAGCGTCTAACGGTTATGCCGTAGGGGCGAACCCGTGTGTTCGCCCTGTTAAAAGGAGCGACGCCCCCTGCAACGCGGCAACAGGGTTGTAGGGGAGACCTGTGGTCTCCCGCGGATTCCATCCGGCGTACGGGTAGACCGCGGGAGCGCAATGCGATCCCCTACATAGGGCCGCAATTGGTAGGCGGTGGACAACCGCGAGCGAACACAATACGCGCCCCCACATTCAAACCCGTTGGTCTCGGGTAAATGCGGGTGGGAGAACCCCGCCCCTGCTGGTACCGCGAAATTGATGGCGTAGGGACAGGGCTTGCCCCTGTCCGTTTTCGGCGCGGCAATAGAGTTTCGGAACGGTCAAGGCCGTTACCTACAAAATTGATTTACCGCAAAACGACACGGGGGTTGTTCCCTGCGGGGCGTCTGGTGATGCCGTAGGGGCGAACTGTGTTCGCCCGCGGATGAGGCCGGTCGCGGGTATGTGTGAGGACGAACACGCAGGTTCACATCCCTACGGTATTAAAGGGTAATTTTGTAGGGGTAGACCCATGCGTCTGCCCGATGCGGCATGCCCGCGGGCGCACACAGTGCGCCCCTACTCCACATTGACCAACACGGTGTGTCAACCGCGGGACATCGGGGACGCCGTTCCCCGCAATTTAAGGGCTACCGGCGTTATTCGTATAGCGCCAGCATTCGCTTCACACGCGCGGCAAGCTCGCTGCGCACCTCGGCGGGGCTTACCAGCTCGGCCAGCTCGCCGTAGGAGAGCAGGTACCCATACATCCATTCCCCCAGCGGGAAATCGACCGTCACCGTAAAGCTGCCGTCGGGGTTTTTGACGATGTTCTCCTCGTCGTACTCGTCATACACGCGGTAGGCCAGCTGCGCGTCGATATGCAGGGTTATGGCCTGCATGGTGAAGCCGAAGGAGTGCTCGTTCTCGACATAAGGCTGGTCGGGCAGCTCCCGCACAAAGGCCTCCCCCGTATTGATTAGGTTTTTAATGCGCGACAGCTTAAACAGGCGCAGACCGCCCTTGTTGCGGCAGAAGGCGTAGAGGTACCAGCCCTGCCCCTTAAACAGCAGCTTGAGCGGCTCCGCCGTGCGCGTACTCTTTTCGCCCATCGCGTTGTAATAATCAAACGAGAGTACCTCGCTGTGCAAAATACTCTGCTTGAGCAGTGCAAACTTCTCGCGCTCCCTCACCCCGCCGCCCCAGTGGGAAAAGTCCACGTCCAGCCACGACGCGTGCTTTTTGCCGAACAGCGCCGCGAGCTTGGTAAGCGCCTCTCCGGCGCCGGGCACCTCCATGGCGGAAAGCCCCTGCAAACTTGCGAGGATATCCTGCTGCTCCTGCTCCGTAAAAAGCGATTTATCGAGCGTAAAGCCGCCCAGCAGGCGGATGCCGCCGTGCTTGCCCTTGCAGGTGTAAACGGGGATGCCCGCGCCGCTTAATACGTCGATGTCGCGGTAAACCGTGCGCACCGAGATCTCGAACCGCTCGGCGAACTCCGCCGCCGTTACGCTGCCCCGCTCCAAAAGCAGGTATACCATCTCAAACAGGCGCTGCATCTGCATAGGCGTCGCTCCTTCCCTTTCGCTTTGTCTCTCTGTATATCAATCGGCGGGTGGCTGCACCGCCTGCGGCGCGAAGATACCGGTGATGGCCTCTTTTGTCTGCTCGCGGCTTACGTTGCCCGAGACATACCCCTGCAGGGCAAGCCCCAGCGGCTGCTCTACGTCGTCCGGCCCAGCGAAGATCCACCATACGCAGGTGTCGTTCACCTTCAACGCCGCGCTGGTCTGCAGTGCGAGCGGGGTTACCGGCACGGGGGCCGCTTTAAGCGGCGAAAGCTGCTTCACCCGTTCGGGTATCCACCGCCTGCCGTACTCGGAGGTGATGAGCCAGTTTAAAAACGAGAGGGTGGCGTCCAGATGCGGCGAGCCCTTATACACCCGCAGGGTGAGGTTGGAGTCCACCGCCAGCACGCCCCTGCCGTCTAAGCGCGGCGCCTTTAAATAGCCGAACTGCAGGTTGGGGTTTAAGCCAAGGATGGTCTGCTCGGCCCACGAACCCTGATGAATCATCGCGACCCGGCCCGCCGCAAAATCGGCGCACTGCTGGTCAAAGTCCGAGGCCATGGGGTCGCTGCCGCCATACTGCGAGAGCAAGTCCAGCACATCCAGCGCAAAGTCGGTCTCGGGCAGGTCGCCCACTTTGACAGCGCCGCTTTGCGCATCCGCAAACAGCTTTTTATAATCCCCCGCGTAGGCGTCGCTCATCGAGGGGTAAAAGATCTGCGGTAGTATCCACCACTCGTCAAAGCCGGTGGAAAAGGGGCGGACATTGATTTCGGTGAGCGCTTCGCAGGCGCTGCGGTATTCCTCAAGGGTAGTCGGAAGGGTGGTGATATTCGCGAACCGAAAGATTTCTTTATTATAAATAAACGAGTGCGACTGCACTAAAAACGGGCAGCCGGTAATAACGCCGTTTACGGTAACGCCTCCCAGCATGGAGGGCTCGATGCTTTGTATAAACGGCTCGTCGGTTAACGGGTAGAGATAGCTCTGGTAGAGCTTGTTATCGTTATAGGCACTGGTGGCAAACACTTCGGGTATCTCGCCGGAATTGAGCTTGGTTTTTAAAACGGTGCCGTAATCGTTTTGACGGATGTCCATCTCGATCTCGACGCCGGGCATATAGGCCTCGTAGGCATTTGCCATCTCGCGGTACTGCTCGGTAAGCTCCGGGCTGTTCAGCATCAGGCTAAGCACCACCGGGGACGCCTCCGGCTCCTGTATCGCCGCGGCTGGAACAGACCCGTCCGCTTCACCGGTACAGCCTGTAAAAACAACAAGAACAACGGCAACTGATAAAAGAATGCTTGTCTTTTTCATTAGAAACCGTCCTTTCCGCCAACAACTACAACGACAGACTTCCCTTCAATGGTATATTGGTAGGCACCCAGCCCAAAGGGCCGCACGGCCTGTGATGATTACAGTATAACCTTTTTTGTTTAATTTGTAAATTATACTAAATTCCATGGGAACAAAATCCCCTTATCAAAACCGAAGGCATGGTGCATCGATTGACGCAAATCGTTTTTAAGGAAGAATTAGTATGATTGCGTCAATTTTGAGGGGATTATATTTATTTTTGACAAACATTTGTGCTATAATAAACCTGTATTGGCAGTTTTGTTTAATTTGGGTGGAGGGGACGCGGCATGAAGAACGAGCAGAGAAAAACGAATTGGTATCATCGGCTTACCCTGTCCTCTAAGCTGGCACTAGCCATCGCGCTTTCGATGGCCGTCGCGCTCACGGCACTGACAGGCTATACCTGCTGGCGCTCGATAGACGGCATGAAGGAGAGGCAGTCGGCCTCCGAACAGGCGATCATCAGCATGAAGCTCAGCGAGCTGGAGAGCTACTACAATACGCTCAAAAGCTACTCGATCTCCATTCGCAACGACGAGAAGTTCATGCAGCTCATCAATATGCCCTCGCGGGATTACAACGGCGGGGTATACGTACAAACCCTGCTGCGCAATATCTACTATTCGCGCAACGACATCCGGTCGTTTACGCTTTATCTTTTAAACCAAGGGGTAAGCTACTCCATCGCCGGTAACTCCGCCGATGTAAAGGTGAGCGAAAACCCCGCGATCTCTGAGATGCCGGGCTATCGGGAGTCGCTTTCAAGCGACGACTACCTTTCTGTAAGCCCCAGTGACGACCCCGACAGCCTGTTTATCATCACCCGCACGGTGATCGATATCTCCACCAAGAATCCGCTTGCCGTAATTGTACTGAAGGTGGACGACTCCTTTATGCGGGCGCTTTCCAAAAGCGGTACCGCCATGCAAAGCAGCCTGTCGCTGCTCGACGCCGGAAACCGCCTGTTTTACTCCACCGATACCAAGGTGGTCAACGCCACGAATATGATACACCTAAGCCCCTATCTGGTCGGCTCGCTTTCCGCCGCCGGATTGGAGGCCGAGATTCTGGACACCCCTTACCTCATGGCCTACGATACCTCGCCCGCCACTGGCCTTAGGCTGGTTAGCCTTGTACCGAAGGCTGCGCTCTACCGCGACGTGTTCGGCCTGAGCGTAGAGATCATCTGGTTTGCGCTGCCGCTCATCCTGCTGGCGGGGCTTACGGCCTTTTTGCTGATGCGCCACTTCACAAGGCCGCTATACAAGCTGGCGGAGGCGATGGGCAGTACCGCCGAGGGCAAGCCCGCGGCACCGCTGAAGCTCAGCGGCAGCGCGGAGGTTTCCCTGCTTGCCGGCCGCTATGAGGCGATCGCCGAGCGCATTGAGGCGCTTGCAAAGAAGAGCAGCGCCGCCGAGCAAGGCGAGAAAAGCGCCCGCCTTACGGCGCTGGAAGCGATGATAAACCCATACTTTGTCTGCCACGTGCTGCAGTCGGTGCAGCTCATTGCCATGCGCGGCGGGCAGACCGAGATTCACTCGATGGTGCAGACGCTTTGCTCGATGCTCGATTACTCCATACAGGCCGAGGGGCTTGCGCCCGTCTCCAAAGAGGTGGAGTATGTGAAGGAATACCTCTTTTTGCAGCGGGTGCAGTTTAACGACCATATCGATTACCGCTTGGATGTCGATAAAAAGGCAAAGACCCTGAACGTGCCCAAGCTCTCGATACAGCCGCTGGCGGAGAGCGCCCTGATGCGCGGGCTGGAGAACAACTGCGACAACCTCTTTGTCGGTATCAAGATTGCCCTGACGGATACAGTCCTGACCGTAACGGTGGAGGACGACGCGGGGATTTCACCCGCCCAGCTGGAGGAACTCAAACGGCAGATCGGGCAGGCGGCGATTTCGCCCGAGGCGGGGATGGGCGGTACCGGCCTTGCCAACCTTTCCGCGCGCCTAAGCCTGCTGTACGGCCCCCACGCGGCCATCGGCGTCTCCCGCAGCGAGGACGGCAAGGCGGTTGTCAGCCTGCGTCTGGAGCTGCAGGAAGAGGAATAGAGTATATTTATCTTTAATAAGCTTATGAGGCAGGCAAAGGCACCTGCCTCATTTACTGTACCAACCGGCTTAAACATTAAAATATCGGAGGATTCTGTATGAAAAAAAGAGTATGTATGGCCGCACTCCTGCTGCTAAGCCTGTTCATCCTGCCCGCCTGCGCCAAGGGCGAGGCACAGCCTAAAGAGATAAATGGCTTTTTTATCACGGAGGGCGTCGCGCTGACGGGTGAAATGAAGGAGCTGGGGCAGAGCAAGGAATACGTGGCGCTGATGTCCTCGGCCGGTACGTTAACAGGCGTTATCGATACCATGACGTCACAGGAGTATGCCACCCCCGAGGACGTTTACTTGGTGAAGCTCACCGACGATGCCTTGTCTAAGGCAATGGGCGCCTTATCGGGCAAGGATAAGATCGACAGCAACCTGATGGAAATACTGCGCAGTAAAATAAACGGCGCCGTATTTGCAAACATGTTAAACGCGAATTCGGGCAGCGAAACGGTCGCGGCCGCGTCCATGCTCTCGTGGGGGAAGTCGTATATCCAGCCTAAGGATTGGGCGGAGAACACCCTGCTTTTACTCAAATACCCCGGCGAGTTTTCGAGCATCGTATCCTTTAACCAGTCGGGCGAAGGCGTTATCAGTGCCTCCTCGATGTTTGTAAAAAACGGCGACACCGATATTGCGGCGGCGGTTGGTGACTATCTGGGCATGGAGGGCAGCGCCCTTGAGCACCACTCCGGCAGCGAGCTGCAAGGCTACCTTACAAAATAGCGCATACATAACCCAAAGCCGCATATGATATAGAACCGGTAACAACGCCTCTTTTTGAGGCGTTCTTTTATGCCCAAAAGCGCCGGAGAAAGCGGCGTTAACAGGCCGCTTTGGCTTTTATCCGCCGCCAACCCCCATATCGTGTGGTGTATAGAAAAATTCGCCCATCATCTGCACATTCGGTATTTACATTAATTTCTAATCTGTTATAATGGAAATAGTTGGTATTAACGGTTTATCAAGAATAGGACGGCCAAAAGGGTATAACAGATAAGGAGTGTGTAAAGGATATGCCGATGATTGAAAAAAATGAAAGCCTGCCGATCGAATACACCCTGAGCGTGCTGGGGGGTAAATGGAAGATACTCATCCTCTATTATCTGATGACCGAAAAGGTGCAGCGGTATGGGGAGCTTAAGCACAATGTCACGGGCATTACGCACAAGATGCTGAGCATGCAGCTCAAGGAGCTTGAAACCGAGGGGCTGATCTCACGGCGGGAGTACCGGCAGATTCCGCCCAAGGTGGAGTACTCGCTTACGCCCAGCGGTACTACCCTGCTGCCGCTTTTGGAGCAGATGTACGATTGGGGCAAGGAGAACATGAACAAAGACAGCCTCGGCTTTGAGACCGCCGTCGAGCGCGACACGCGGATGTACGCCACGTTTTGATACCTTCCCATATTCTAGAATAAGCAAAGCCCGAGTATGTGGTTGCACACACTCGGGCTTTCTGATGTTTTGGCGCCTAATGGATACTATTACTCCAGGATATAGATGTTCACGGCTTTCCTGCCGAACAGGGTACTCTCGAAATAGGAATCAAACAGCAGGTCCACGTCGATGAGACCATCGCGAAGGCCTGTTCCCGTATCGCCCGCAATGCAGTAGCCGTACACAAATTTGTTATCCGGCGTTGCAATGTACAGTCTGGTGCCGTAAGGGATCACGGTCGGGTCCACCGCGACATAGCCCGTGATGGCGGGCAGGCCGCTGGCGCCCCACATCCCCGGCTTACAGCTGTAAGCGGTGGCAGCCTGATCGGTCAGAACCGTTTTATAGTTGGTGGGAACCCCGTTCTCGTCGAGCGCAAACTCGGCGGGCAGTTCCAGCGGAGACGCCGGAATCTTTGCCCCGCGGAGCATTACCGCGTCCTCGGGCTCCTTGGTGATATTCTCGTTAACCACCTTGGTTTCCTTCAGCTTGCCGTCGATATACTTCTCCTCGATGGTGAGAATCTTTTCGCCGTCGTAGCCGGTGGAAAGCCTGCGTGAGGTGCCGCTTCTAATAAGCGGCGACTGCTTGTCTATCACCCGATGCTCAATTACTTCTGTTTTATCATACAGGACATATTTTACTCTGTTTACTACAATGTTGTCGTTCTCGGTGGTTTCCTTTACCAGCGGAAGGTTTACGAGGTCGTCATTGTCTAAAGTAACACCAGCCTGCGCGAGCGCGTCGCGCACCGTACCGCCCAGCACATAGAGCTCCTGCCGCCTGCCGTCGGCCGTAACCGTTACGGGAAAGGCGCGGTTGATGGTAATCTCACCGTATTTGCCCGAGAAGCCGTTAAAACCGACGCGGTCACGCTCAATCGTCTCAATACCCTGTTCGCTTAGGATGTCATCGGTAGTTACCTTTTGGGTAAAGGCGTATTGGACCGAACCGCCGTCCCGAATACTTATGGCGTTGGTCATCGTTGTCATCGTGTAGACCGCACCCGCCAAAATTATCGCCAAAACACTTACTGCAAAAGCCCTGCTGTTCAAGTAGCGGCTAATCGCCATCATGCTTCGCTTTACAAATATCATTCAATTGCCCCTTCAAAACATGGATTATCAATTGAGTTTTTGATTAAATCTATATAAACAATCGACTCCCCAACTGTTTGAATATTGGGTTTTGATTTGCTTTTCAAATTATATTCGTTGGAAACGTTCTTTGTCAAATGGTCCCCCCCCAAACGAACTTAATCAAAACGGCCCGATTTTTTGCGATAATCTCCAGAGTTTAACAAAGATACCGTCGAATGATTGTTTTGTTATTAAAAAATATTCGAAGAAACCCCGCGTTAGTTAGTCAAATTGCACAAACTTCACTTGTTGTCATGTTGTACATAGGATTGCAAAATTTTTGCGGTAAAATTAGCAAAACAATACAGTTTCATAAAAATGCCAACCAGTTTCTGTCTTTAATTTGGATATAATTTACAGGACAATTTGGAAAAATTCGTGCAGTGATGCGGGCCAAAGCTGCACAAAATGATAGTAATACAGGCGTTTGGTGAATATGCTTTTGGCAGATTGCACACTTTACATAAAATTTCTTGAAGCCGAAATCAGCCTGATACCGGCTACGGAGGCTGTGCATTTTCACCAAAACATCCGGCGCCGTTTTTTCGCTTATACCACTAGTTCTTATTAGAGAAATGGATTTATCACTTTTTTAAACCCTGCCTAGGGAAGCATATTAAGCGGTAATTCGGCAGCTCAAAACGGCAAGTTTTTGGCTGAATCTATCATTTGAGTAAAGTTTTTAGATGGGTGCATAGGCATGTAAAAAAACCGAATACTAGACTAAGAAATATAAGAAAGGAGATAAGCCATGTCACAGTTAAATCAGGTAGAGCTTCAAAACCTAAGGCACCTCATCGGCTCACACGAAAACGCGTGCCAGAAGATGAACGCCTACGCGCAGCAGGCACAAGACCCGCAGGTAAAGGCCTATTTTGAAAAATCTGCACAGGATGCCCAGCAAACCAAGCAGCAGCTCATGAGCTTTTTAAAGTAAGGAGGAAAAACATCTATGCTTCAGGATAAAATGATGGTAAACGACGCGCTGTCGTCGGTAAAGAGCAGCCTTACCTTTTACGCAAACACCATTTCGGAGTGTGCCAACCCCACCCTGCGCTCTGCCATCCAGCAGATACGCAACAGCTGCGAATGCTCGCAGTACGACCTGTTTAAGATCGCGCAGTCCAAGGGCTTCTACCAGCCCGCTACCATGGCAAACGACACCGAGGTGCAGCAGGTGAAAACCCAGCTGCAGGGTTAACCGCCGATTCTTCTTTTACACACACTCTTTCCGTCCTGTTTCTGATATAAAACAGCCTGAAGCCGCCGCTTTGGGCTGTTTTGCTTTTGGGGAAAGTGATACAATTATTATATCATAAACGTAGTCACGTTTATGATATAATCGTCCATCCCCGCCGGTTGCCCCGCAGGGGCGAGGCGGCTGGACATAAAATATATAATAAGCGCTCCGAGACTATCGTATTTTACTCGGGCTTATGCGCTTATTATATCATTGAGAGTGGCCTGTGCGTAGATGTAGATATTTCCACCGGCTTGGTTGCACGCGATAAGTTTAAGGGTTATACTGTTATTATTGGAACAGACTGTACCTATTAATCTTGCATCAGGGGAGGATGACGGCGATGCCAAAATCGGAGAACCAGAAGCTCAAGCTGCTTTACCTTTATAAGATACTGCTCGAGCAGACCGACGAGCAGCACCCGCTTTCGATACAGGAGCTGATCGCCGCCCTCGCCCGCTACGACGTCTTAGCCGAGCGCAAAAGCATTTATGACGACTTAGAGGCGCTGCGCCGCTACGGGCTGGACATCCCCTTTCAAAAGGCCCAGCCCTCGGGCTATTATGTCGCCTCCCGCCCCTTTGAGCTGCCGGAGCTGAAGCTGCTCGCCGACGCGGTGGCCTCCTCGAAGTTTATCACCGAAAAGAAATCCGCCGAGCTGATTAAGAAGATCGAGGGCCTCGCGAGCGTACATGAGGCGCGCCAGCTGCAGCGGCAGGTATTCGTATCGGGGCGCGTGAAAACCATGAACGAGAAAATCTATTATAATGTAGACACCATCCATCAGGCGATTGCGCAGAACCGGCAGATCGCCTTTCTGTACTACGAATACACCGTGAATAAGGCCAAAAGCTACCGCCACGGCGGCGAGCAGTACCGCGCCTCGCCCTACGCCCTTTCGTGGGACGACGAGAACTACTACATGATCGCCTACTACGAAAAGTACCCCACCAGCTTTTCGCACTTCCGCGTGGACAAGATGGAGCATATCGGGATGCTGGAGGAGAAACGCCTCTCGCCCCCCGACCGCAAGGCGTTTAACCCCGCCGAATACGCGAAAAAGGTCTTTAATATGTTCGGCGGAGAGGAAGAGCGCATCAAGCTGCAGTTTGACAATACGCTTATCGGGGTGGTACTCGACCGCTTCGGCAAGGAGGTTTCGGTTTACCCCGCGGACGACAAAAGCTTTATCGTAAACGTGGATGCGCTTATAAGCCCCACCCTGCTCGGCTGGCTGTTCAGCTTCGGGGATAAGGTGAAAATCCTCGAGCCGCAGAGCCTGATTGAAAAGCTGCGCCGTCAGGCCGCCGAAAGCCTTGCGGCATACGAAAAGGATACAACACCGATAAAATAACATATAGTTTAAATCAAAGAGGTCTATTCGTCGCTTTTGCGATGAATAGGCCTCTTTCCCTGTGTTGAGTACGGTTTATGGTACACCCTCTTCTATATAATAAGGATGTAAAACGAAATACAATTCTTAGAAAGAGGTGTTGTGTATGAATTACAGTATTCGATATGTGGGCGGGCATGTAGAGGTATTTGACGCGCAGGGGAACTTCCTGTTTTCGGCCGACACCGAAGCGGAGGCCAGAAGCGAGCTAAGGGAAATCGAGGCGGCGTAAGCGGGCGGTGGACGCGTATTGATTCTGCCAGCAAGATCAATAAGAAAGCAGCGGCTATTTATAAAAGCTTGGTTTCGCTCATTTTCTTTTACTTATACTATATAAACTTAAGGTTACGCCCTCCCTATCAGAACCTTCTAATTCTCGGCAACCTCACATAAGCTGGTTCAGAGGGGGGCTTATATATGTACTGTCCATTCGATTGCGAACGCTTCAGACGCTACAGCGTTGAACTGCCTTACCCCAAGGTCACCATCACAAAGCCCAACAGGCGGTATGCTACTATCATATCCGGCGCGTTTGGGGGCAAAGGCTCGGAAATGACGGCGATTACGCAGTACGTCATACACCGGCTGTTAATACAGGACTACCCCGAAGCGTTTGACGCTTATAAATATATCGCGTCGGTGGAAATGACACATTGGCAGCTGCTTGGGGGCTTAGTCAGAGACCTGGGGCTTGAACCGCGCTTTTTATCCTATGAAACAAACTGTTACTGGAACGGCAGCTTCCCCGCCTACCGGCGTGCATTCCGTGAAATCCTTGAGGCGGATTTTGAAGGCGAGTATGCCGCGATAGAGCATTACACGAAAATGATCGGACTCATCGACAATGAGGAAATCCAAACCCTGTTTCGGCGTATCATTCTTGATGAAGAGAAGCATATCGAAATACTTACGGGGTTATATGGCGGGGACAAATAGGTTTTTGCCTATCCACTCAGGTAATAAGTACGGCTTATGGTACACCATCTTCTATATGATATAGGTAGTGAAATGAACGGAGGCAAGAAGCGGGCTGCGGGAGATGTAGGCTGCGTAAGCGGCGGCCGCGTATTCTCAACGACATGAAGCGGAGGAAAGACAAAGATGAAAGATAGATTTATCACCATTACAGGCTTTAAGTACTACTACGGTACGCGACCGCTGCAGATCGGTGCACTGGTGAAGTGTATCAAGGAGCCGGATAACAGCTACGACCAGGAGGCCATCAAGGCCGTCATGCCCATGATAGGCACGGTGGGGTATGTGGCAAACAGCCCAAGTACCGTCGCGGGAGGCACCATGAGCGCGGGACGCATCTACGACCATGTGAAGAGGCAGTTTTATGTTCGCGTAATGTTCACCACCTTCACCAAGGTTATCTGCAAAATCGAGTTTGGCAGTAATGAAGCATATGAGCGCGAGCTCAGGGCGCAGATGGGGGAGGATGAGGACGACTGGGGCTGGATAGAGGACGAGGAAGTGCCGGCGGGGAAATCAAACGGCGTATTTTATTATCAGACTTCTGATGAGGATGATGTTTAACAAGTACCAATCTGTCTACAATTGTCCACATATGTACACATTTGTCCACATGTGTTATGATAATAATAAGTATAAAAACCAGTATTCTAGATTAAAATGGAGGTAATCGGTAATGCCACTAATATCACAGTTTTATGGTATCCTGATTAGGATGTTCTTTAATGATACTGAGCAGCACCATTTGCCCCATTTCCACGCTGTTTATGGGGAATACTCCGCAACTTATTCTACGGAGGGTGAGGTGCTTGGAGGACAATTGCCTACGAAGCAGCATAAATTGGTTGTAGCTTGGGCAGCTATTCATCAGGACGAGCTAGCCGCGCTTTGGACCCTTACACAGGAAAGCGGCGAGTACTTTACGATTAAAGGATTGGAGTGATTGACATGGTGCCACGTCCCAAAGAGGTTACACCGTTATCTGGCTATCGGTTACAGGTGACGTTTGATAATGGCGAGACGCGGGTGTTTGACATGTCACCTCTTCTGGAACTGCCTTGTTACAGCCGTCTGAAAAACCTCGCAATCTTTAATACCGCTAAAGCACGGGACATCACGGTTGAATGGGTAACGGGCGAAGACCTTTGCCCCGACAGACTTTATCATGAAAGCCGCCCGGTTCATTAATGCCTACATCTTTTTCTAACACAAAACCCTCTCAAAGCCAAGGCCTTGAGAGGGTTTATTTGTTTTATGAAGCAGTCTGCATAGGGGCGCAGGGATAAGACCTGCACACCAAAAGCGAAACTATCTCTTGCTAAACTGCGGAGCGCGACGAGCGGCTTTGAGGCCGTACTTCTTACGCTCTTTCATACGAGGATCGCGGGTGAGGAAGCCTGCGCTCTTTAAAACGGGGCGAAGCTCGCCGTCGTTTACCTGCAGCAACGCTCTGGCAACACCGTGACGGATGGCACCGGCCTGGCCGGAAACACCGCCGCCTGCTACGGTGCAGATCATGTCAAAAGCGGCAATATTGTTTGTAAGGGCTAAGGGCTGACGAACAATCAGCTTGAGGGTCTCAAGGCCGAAGTAATCATCGATGCTTCTGCCGTTTATGGTAATGTTACCGGTGCCCTTGTAAAGTCTTACTCTGGCAACCGAATGCTTTCTTCTGCCTGTGCCGTAAAGATAAGGTTTTGACTCGTACATTCTCACTGCCTCCTTCCGATTATTCCTGCACCCAAGCCACGGGGTTCTGTGCCTGCTGGTTGTGCTCCGCGCCCTTGTAAACGCGCAGACGCTTTAAGCAGTTGGCACCCAGTGTATTGTGGGGCAGCATACCCTTTACCGCAAGCTCCATGGTGAACTCGGGCTTATACTTGAGCATGTCTTTGTACTGGATTTCCTTTAAGCCGCCTACCCAGCCGCTGTGGTGGCGGTACAGCTTCTGTACGCCCTTCTTACCGGTTAAAATCGCCTTCTCGGCGTTGATGATGATTACACTGTCGCCGGTGTCGATGTTCGGGGTGTAGATGGGCTTGTGTTTGCCGCGCAGAATAAACGCAGCTTTTTCAGCCGTACGCCCAAGGGGCTTGCCGGCCGCATCAAGAATATACCAGGTGCGCTTAATATCGTCTGCCTTTGGCATAAAAGTTGACATGGTTTGTTCCCTCCATATACTCAAAATCGCAGGGTATAGCGGGTCTGGCTATACCGCAGTTTCACCCCCAAGGCCGCAAGTTGCCGTTTGGGCGGGTGCCGCCGTACCCATTCTCTGTGCGGCGGTCAACATGAACTATTATATCGTGCGGTTTTTGGCCTGTCAACACGCGATGCCGTTTATTTTAATTTATTATATGGTTTTCGCTATCAATCTTATTCATTTTCTCGATATCTCTCTGTTTCTTGTCTGGCGTTTCATTATTGAGGGGCAGAAGTTGCCGCGCCGCAGGATATGTGCCGTGGTGGAAGAAAAGGCGCGGTTAGGTCTGTCAATGGATACTCGGGTGATGATCCTTCCCTCGTAGTGTCCCCAAAAACCAAGACGTAGGGGCGGGGTTCTCCCGCCCGTGGCTTCCCCTGCCGCCTCATGGTATCTGGGTATGGGCGATTCCTGAATCGCCCAAGATTATTCCTTCTGCCACAAAGATAACGTACGAAACGGTACATACTGCGTCTTTACTATACTTACTACAATATTGTACATTGCCGGTTCCCGCACCGGCAGGCGGGTTCCTTTTCTAGTTCGAGAAAAGGAACCAAAAGCGAAGCAGGGAGTACCCTGCACCCCGCGGCTTACGGCTGCGGAGGAGGACTGATACACTATCGCAGAAAACTCGGCAAAAGCATGACATGCGGCCCCAGCCTTAGGTCATGCTTTTGTAGCTGCAAACTGCGGTTTGCAGCTATTCCCTCGTTCACTCAATCGAAGAAATGCGTTTTCCGCATCCGTAAGCCGCCACTCTCAGGTGGATTACTGCAAATCTTCAGTGAGAAGCAGCGCGGTCAGACAGGCGGTAGCAGAATCTTCGATAGAGACCCGAGGGGTTACGAACGGCGACACCCTGAGGCTAGAGCCGAATGTGCGCCGTTCGTCGAGGGTGCTAAATTAGAGGCATCCATTTTCCCTGCCTGTTTGACCGCGCGGGGGTTCAGGGGGCCTCCCCTGATTCGCTTGGCTTTTCAGTTGCTGAAAAGCTGCTCCTCTTTCTCGAACAAGAAAAGGATGGGCCCGTCGCGGCCTGAGCGACAATGTACAACACAGCAGAATTCATAATAAAAGCGCAGTAGGTAAAAACCACGGGCGGGAAAACCCCGCCCCTACAAGGAGAAATCTGGCTCCGGACGGAACGGCACGGTGGCCGTTCCCTACACAATTACCGTAACACGATGGGCAAGCGTGGGCCGCCGAGGTCGTCGGCCCCTACAATGCGGTAACAGGGCGGTTAGGGTTGTAGGGGAGACCTTTGGTCTCCCGCGGATTCTATGCAGCGTGCGGTAGACCGCGGGCGAACACAGTTCGCCCCTACCCGGTTCCCGTGGATGGACGGAACCAACCGCGGGGCGTAGGGGTCGCCGCCCCCTACAACACCTCTGGTCCCCATGTTGTAGGGTTGTAGGGGCGAACTGTTCCCCCGCCCGCGCTGCCCCGCGGCGTAGGTAAAAGCGGCCATGAGCAGCGGCAGCAGGATATGCTGCTATAGCGATGTTCTTACAACGTAGAGATATAAATAGGCTGTTACTACATTATTATAATATAGCTTCCTTATTGTAAAGCACAGAAATATTTCCATTCACGATATTGACAAGCGCAAGCAGTTGTATTATGATGATTATAAAATCAATGACTATGGAGTCAGTAAAAATGAGCAAGACAAACCGGCAGCTACAAAAAGAGCAGACCAAGGCCCTGCTGCTTCAAACCGCACGGGAGGTGTTTGCCGCGCGCGGCATCATGAACACCCGCATGTCGGATATCGCGCAGGCTGCGGGCGTTTCGCACGGCACGGTGTTTCTGCACTTCGCCACGCAGGAAGCGCTGATCACCGAGGTGGTGGAGGCTTGCGGCAACGAGATGGCACGGCGCACCCACGAGCTTGCCCACCGCCCTGCGGGGCTTGGGGCGGTACTAAGGGCGCACCTAAACAGCATCAAGGCCTTCGAGCCGTTCTACACGCGGCTGGTCATCGAAAACCGGCTGCTCCCCCCTGCCGCGCGCGACGTGTGGGTGGGCATCCAGTCGGCGATATCACTGCATTTCAGCGAGGCCGCGGCAAGCGAGATCGCGGCGGGCCGGGTGAAAAACATCTCCCCGCACCTGCTGTTCAACACGTGGGTGGGGCTCTTGCACTACTACCTTGCCAACGCCGACCTGTTCGCCCCCGAGGGCGGGGTCGTGAAGCGCTACGGGGATACTTTACTGAACCACTATATGCAGCTTATCAACAGTCAGGCAGGTGATCATCAATGAGCACGTTATCGGCTTTGCCCAATGTGGGCAGGGTATTGGAGCAGCTTCTTACCGAAGCGGGCATTACAACGCCAGAACAGCTGAGAGAAACCGGCGCCAAAGAGGCCTTCTTGCGTGTGAAACTCATAGACCCTACCGCCTGTATTCATATGCTGTACGGGATTGAGGGCGCGATAGAGGGCGTTAAAGACAGCACCCTTTCCGAAAGCACTAAACGGGAGCTCAGAGAGTTTTTCAGGAGCTTATGAGACCGGAGAGAACCTTGTAGGAGGGAAACCAGAATGGAAACGGAACGAATGACGCTCAAGGCGAAATCCTGCTACGGGCACCTCGGCGGCACGCTGGGCAACCGCCTGTTTGAGAGCCTGCTGCTGCTCGGGTGGTTTAAGCGGGACGGCGAAAAGGCCACGGTTTACACCCTCACCGAGCGGGGCAAAGCGGGGCTTAAAGCCCTTGGCGTGGACATCTACGAGCACAGGCGCGGCGTGTAACGCGCTATTTCACATTGGTTTATGGTGTATGGGCTTATATACTATTATATTGGATAGAGAGGATGATTCATATGTCAAACCGTAATGGCTTTGAGGTGTTTCAGCAGGAGGCGCCGGAGGTGGCATCCGCCTTTAACGGGCTGATTACCGCCCTTACCGCCTCCGACGCGCTGGACGCCAAGACCCGCCAGCTGATCTATATCGGCATCAAGGCCTCGCAGGGGGATACCGGCGCTGTAGTCGCGCACGTGCCGATGGCAAAGGCGGCAGGCGCAACGAGGGAGGAGATTCGCGATACGGTTCTGCTCACCCTCACCGTCAGCGGGGTAAAAGGGGTGACCACCTGTCTGGTACCCGCGCTGGACACGTATGAAAACGGTTAATTTAGGAGGATAATTAAGGATGAAAAGCTGTATTGCCTGCGGTATGCCCATGACCAAGGCCGCCGATTTCGCGCAGGGCGACGAGAGCAAGGAGTACTGCGTTTACTGCGCCCGAGAGGACGGCAGCATGCAGTCCTACCCCGAAAAGCTGGAGGGCACCATCCGCTTTCTTGTGAGAACACAAGGGCTGGACGAGCAGGCCGCGCAAAAGGTGGCGGTGCGCACCCTCGCCAAGCTGCCCGCGTGGCAAGATAACCCCGAGGCGCAGGCGGGGCTTGCGTAGCTTATGATGTCATATGGCGTATGACTATAGGGCCGACCACAGATCGCTGGCCTGCCGACAGGGCGAACACACGGGTTCGCCCCTGCAGAGGCCCATATCAATATCGTAATCGCAGGGGCAGACCGATGTGTCTGCCCCTGATTGTTTATGTCCGCCCCCTATTTTGGGGGGATAGAATCTCAGGCCAACCCCGAGGGAAGGACAATCTATTCTTGAAGTGGACGGCGTACGCCTACATTATAGTGCGGCAGGTACCGTGTCCTCACAGCGTAAACAGTTCGACACAGGCGAAGCACTTTCGCCTCTGTTTTTTGTTTTTACAAGCATACAGCTTAAGAGGAGCGGATATTTCTTTAGAATGATAATATTTTAACAAAAATCCTATAAAGATAACCACGAAAATGCCCGAATCTGGTTGAACCTTCTATTGAACGCGGCGAATAAACATGCTACAATGAAAATTGCGTAAAGAAAAGGATAATAATATGAAAAACGCAGGTAAACAAATTGTAAACAGGAAAGGCGCGGATAATTGAATGACAATATCTCTTGGCGAATTTGTGTCACAAATCCTCACAAACCCTGCGCTGCTTATTACCGTGCTGCTCACGCTCGGCGTGATCATGGTAAACGGCTGGACAGACGCGCCCAACGCCATTGCCACCTGCATCTCCACCCGTTCGATGAACCCGGGTGCGGCGATTTTAATGGCGGCAATCTGCAACTTCTTTGGCGTGTTCGTTATGACCATGGTAAACGCCACGGTTGCCCAGACTATCTACAACATGGTGGATTTCGGCGGTGACCCGCATAACTCGCTTATCGCGCTGTGCGCGGCGCTGTTTGCCATTGTACTGTGGGCGACGGTGGCGTGGTGGTTCGGCATTCCCACCAGCGAGAGCCACGCGCTTATCGCGGGCATCTCGGGTGCGGCTATTGCGCTGCAGGGCGGCCTTGGCGGCATCAACGGTTCGGAATGGATGAAGGTTATCTACGGGCTGGTGCTCTCCACCCTGCTTGGCTTTGGCATGGGCTGGATTACGGTAAAGCTTACCGAGCTTATCTGCCGCCGCATAGACCGGCGAAAGACGCTCGGCTTTTTTAAGGGCGGACAGATTGCGGGCGCCGCAGCCATGGCGTTCATGCACGGCGCACAGGACGGCCAGAAGTTTATGGGCGTATTCTTGCTGGGCATCTTCCTTGCTCAGGGCAAGGCCGACGTAAACACCTTTACCATTCCCTTGTGGCTGATGGTGCTCTGCTCGGCGGTCATGGGCCTTGGCACCTCGATCGGCGGCTACCGCATCATCAAGGCCGTGGGTATGGATATGGTAAAGCTTGAAAAATATCAGGGCTTCTCGGCAGACCTCGCCGCGGCGGGCTGCCTGCTGCTCTCGTCGCTCACCGGTATTCCGGTAAGCACCACGCACACCAAAACCACCTCGATCATGGGCGTGGGCGCGGCGAAAAGCATCAAGAGCGTAAACTGGGGCGTTGTAAAGGAAATGGTGCTCACCTGGGTGCTCACCTTCCCCGGCTGCGGGCTGATCGGCTTTTTGATGGTACACCTGTTTATGTGGCTGTTTTAACTCAAACCTAAACCGTAGAAGGAGAGGAAAAGCGTTATGGCGAAGAACGATAATAACTATTTCGAGATATTTGTAAAGATGGTGAACTACTCCTGCGAGGCCGCGCGCAACCTGCACGACACCCTGATCAATTTTGATGCGGAGATGCTGCCCCAGAAGATGCAGTACCTGCACCACATCGAGCACACCGCCGACCTTGAGAAGCACGATATGATGGGTAAGCTGGTAAAGGAGTTTATCACCCCCATCGAGCGCGAGGACATCATGGCGCTTGCGCACCAGATCGACAATGTCACCGACGCCATCGAGGATGTATTGATGCGTATCTATATGTACAACATCAAGTCTATCCTGCCCGAGGCGCTGGAGTTTACCGAGACGATTGTAAAGTGCTGCGACGAGCTCAAAAAGATGATGCAGGAGTTTAGCCACTTCCGCAAATCCGAGACCATCCACACCCATCTGGTGCAGGTGAACTACCTCGAGGAGGTGGGCGACAAGCTCTACACCGAGGCGGTGCACACCCTTTATTCCACCAATCACACCGCGATGGAGATCACCGGCTGGACCGAGACCTTCGAACGCCTTGAGAAGTGCTGCGACGCCTGCGAGGACGTTGCCGACGTGGTAGAGAGCGTTATTATGAAGAACTCCTAACAGATTTAGAATACATTCACGCGAATCGATATAATCAGCGCCTCCGCATTTTGAAATGCGGGGGCGCTTTTATCGTAATCAAACTTATCGCTACAGCCGCCTGTTTTTCAACCTATTACCTCTACCCTCAGACTGCCCACCCCCAACCCCTCCCGTTTCTGCAGCCTGTCGAATAATTCAAGCGCACCTAAACGGGAGGGGCAATCAGCGCTGGGGGCTTCGCCCCCAGCGCAATCTTACCCCCCTTTCGCGTGGCGAGTGTCCTGCCTAACTGCATCCAATACGCGAAAGGGGGGCAGGGGGGTATGGAGGTAATATGCGCCGTACTGGGTCAAGCGGACAAGTTAAACGGGTGATTTCTTGAGATTTCATAGGATAGCGGAGATCTGTAGCCCAGAGCGGAATGAAGCCTCTGACAATTGTAGTAGACATCGATCCATTGTTTCAAGTAGTATTCAGCTTGCTCGATTGTACTGAAGGCATTCTTATAAAGGCATTCCGTCTTTAATGTCTGAAAGAAAGATTCCATCGGAGCGTTGTCATATGGATTACCTTTCCGGCTCATACTTCCTAAAATTCTGTTACTGTCCAGAAGCCGCCTGTAATCTTTGCTGGTGTACTGACAGCCACGATCGGAATGGTGTATAAAACCAGCTGAGGGCTGCTCTTTCCGAAGTGCCTGCTGGAGCGCCTTACATGCCAGCGCGGCGTTCGGACTGGTTCCCAGATACCAACCGACTATTTTCCGGCGGCCTAAATCCATGACAGCCGCAAGATAAACCCATTTTCCATTAACCCGGATATACGTGATATCGGAGAGCCATACTTGATTGCTCTGGTAAACTTTGAAGTTTTGCTCCAAGAGATTTGGATATGCCTGCTCATTTGGATTGGCCTTGGTAGTTTGCGGCTTGTATTTACTTTTAATTTGAGCCTTGATACCGTTTTCGTGCATAATTCTTTGTACCCTGCTGCGTGAGCATTTGACTTTATGCTCATCATTCAAGGACCGATGTACTCTCCTGACGCCGTAATTATTATCATTTTCCCGTTCGACTTTTCGAATAGTCGCTAGCATCACGACGTCTTTGTCCTGCTGTCTTGGCCGACCTTCTGAAACCCAATGATAATAGCCGCTTCGAGAAATCATGAGTACTCGGCATAACTTCTTAACAGCAAATTCGAAGCGGTATTGATAGACAAATTCATACTTTACTTGCTGTTCTTTGCGAAGTATGCCGCGGCTTTTTTTAGGATGGCGACCTCTTCCTCAAGCTCTCGGATGCGTCTCTGCGCTTTCGCCAAATCGGCTTCGTCTGGCTTCATGTGGCCTGTTCCTGGAAAGGCATTCTCTGGATCGGTTTTATACTGTTCTGCCCATTTGTAGATTGTATTTGAGTGTAGGCCCAGTTCCGCCGCCAGGCTCGGCGCCGTTCTTCTGCCGTCCAGAAAAGACTGTGCTATTTCTTTCTTGAATTCTGCGTCGTATTTTTTCATCTTGGACACCTCTTCATCTGATATTATATCAGCCATTTCCTGTGTCCGCAAAATCAGTTACGGCGCACCCC
>JAEWAB010000007.1 GCA_023391875.1 Bacillota bacterium
TCACCTCGGTGGCCTTTCCTTATCCGACACGCCATCTAAGGACTTTATATTCCTCAATAGCTCAGTTGGTAGAGCATGCGGCTGTTAACCGCAGGGTCGTTGGTTCGAGTCCAACTTGGGGAGCCAAAAAAGTCACCGCAATAACGGTGGCTTTTTTAATGCTCTTAATCATGCACCAAGTATTGTAAATGCACTACCTCTTGTGTTATACTGATGCAATAATACCCAAATGAGGTGGAGCATCTTGGACTGGAACTCTCGTTTATACCTGAAATTCTCTCGCGAACGCACGCAGCCCGCTATTGATCTGGTGAATCGAATTGAGCTTGAAAACCCGCTTAAGGTTCTGGATATTGGCTGCGGCCCCGGGAACAGCACGGCTGTACTAAAGAGCCGCTTTCCAAACGCGTACATATTAGGTGTGGATAACTCCCCCAATATGATCGAAACAGCGAAAAGGGATTATCCCACCCTCGATTTCGCCCTCTGTGATGCCAACCATGGGCTTTCCAAGCTGGATGGCGATTTTGACCTCGTTTTTTCAAACGCCTGCATTCAGTGGCTCCCGAACCATCACAAACTGCTGCGCGAGATGATGAGCCTGTTAAAGCCCGGCGGGGTTATGGCGGTGCAAACCCCGATGAACTACGAGGAGCCTATCCATCTTCTCATTGGTGAAGTCACTTCCGGCGCAAGATGGCAAGAACATTTTTCGCAGGAGCGGATATTTTTTAATCTGACGCCCGGCGAATATTTCGACCAGCTCTCAGAGATTTTGGCGGATTTTGAGATGTGGAAGACCATCTATTATCATAAGATGGATTCGCACGAGGCCATTCTGGAATGGTACAGCTCCACCGGCCTCAGGCCGTATCTGTATCAGCTGGCGGATGACTTGCTACCCGCCTTTAGACAGGATATTCTAAATGAGATCATCGCCCGTTACCCTAAGCAAAAGGACGGCAGAATCCTATTCCCATTCCCGCGTTTCTTCTTTACGGCTACGAAATAAGGCAAAGCAAAAGCTCCTGCATACGCTTGGCGTAAACAGGAGCTTTGGTTTTAGTTAATGAAGCTAAAGTTGTAAAACTGCAGGCTTAAATCGTCCTCGGGAACCTCCAGTGATAACGCGTTGCCGTTCTTACGGTCGAGCACCAGCTCAAAATCGCTGCCATTGGTTTGCCCTACCACCTTGATGGCGTTATCCTCCTGCTTTACCGATACGCCGCGGTCGTTGAGCGCGGTGTTCAGTGAAGAGACCAGCAGCGACGAAAGCGCCTGCCCGGGCATCGAATCGGGCTCAACGGAAAAGCTCAGCTTTCCGTACTTTACGGTAACCAGATCGCCGTTGTAATCAAACGATAGGTCCTTGAGCGAGGCGGGGCTGTCAAAGGTCACCTCGCAGCGTCCCTCGCTTTTGATCATCTCGAGATTCGCCTTGATATCCTGATACTCCACGACCGCCTTCGTATTATAGGAGGAGCTTAGATTATCGGTTACATTTTCGGGTGCAACGGCGTCCCTGTTGCAGCTTACCAGCAACAGCAAGCTGACCGCCATCAGTACTTGTGTAATCCTTCTAACCATATCGCTTCCTCCTTCAATGCTGGGGTATGTAAGGTTCGAGTTTAAGCCGGCACGGAGATGGTTTCAGACACAAGAAATTGCTAATCCAGCTCTTGAAACAGTAGGTAGAGGTCGTTTAAGATATCTGACGGCTGCATGGCGGTTTTACACAGGCGCTTCGCCGTGAGCCTCGCCGCCTGCGAATGGAGATAAACCCCGCAAATGGCGGCTTGCTGCGGCGCGCAGCCCTGTGCGAGTAGCCCGCCAATGATACCTGCCAATAGGTCACCGCTGCCTGCCTTCGCAAGGCCGGAATTCCCGGCCTTGTTTAAGCAGATGCTGCCGTCCGGCAGCGCCACGACGGTGGTGGAGCCTTTGAGCACCAGCGTCAGGTTATATTCCTGCGCAAAGGCCTTGGCAAGGGCAACGCGGTTATCTGCCACGTAGTCGATCGGCTTGCCGATAAGCCTTGAAAACTCGCCGTAATGCGGGGTAAGCACCAACCCCTGCTTCGCATTCCTAACTATATTTATGTCACCGGCTACCGCATTTATACCATCTGCATCCAAAACGATGGGACAATCCGCGTGGGTGAGAATCGCCTTGATAATCGCGTGGATATCTTCGGTGTTTTTCAGCCCGCAGCCGGCCACACAGGCGGTAGCCTTCTGCAGCGCGGAGAGCAGTTCAGGCTGCGCCAAAGCGGAGATACCGCCCGCCTCGGTCTCGGGCAGCGGTAGCATAACCTGCTCGGTGAGATGAGCCGCCAGAGGCAACAGCAAGGAACGCGCCGTAGCAACATAAACCAGCCCCGTACCGCACCGCGAGGCGGCTTGGCTAGCCAAAGCGGCGGCGCCCGTCATACCGAGGCTGCCCGCGACCACGAGCAGCCGGCCGAAGGTGCCCTTGTAGGAATCATCTGGCCTGCGCCGCAGGTGAGGCAGCACCATATCGTGGTCGATCAGGAACACGGCATCGTTTATTACCAAAAAGGCCTCTTCCGGGATGCCGATATCACACACCTCTACCGCACCGAGCTGGTCTGCGGCAGCTTCGGTTAGGTGCGCGGGCTTTAGGCACCCAAAGGCGATGGTGCAGTCGGCCGCAAAGCACCTACCTGCTGCAAGGCCGGTATCGGCGTTTAATCCGCTCGGGATATCAAGGGCGTATACCCTTGCCTTTGAAAGGTTGGTCATCTCGGCCAAGAAGCCGCAGGCATCGGGCAAGGCCCCCTGAAAACCGGTGCCAAACAGCGCGTCTACCACGATATCCGCCTCAACCAGCATCAGGTTTATCTGCGCGCGGTTCTCTTCAAGCGGCAGGATGCTTACTGGATCCAGATGCAAAAGGCGCAGCATCTCGCGCGCCTCATCCGAACGCGGCTCGCCGCCCGCCAGCACGCAGGCAACGCTCGCACCCTCGCGGCTGAGCTTGCGTGCCACCACAAAGCCGTCGCCGCCGTTATTGCCCTTGCCGCAGAGCACCACGCAGCGTTTATTCTCGATTGGCCGCTCACGCCGCAGGATGATTTTTGCAGCGCCGATGCCCGCATTCTCCATCAGCCTTAAATAGGTTTGGGAATGCTTTAAGGCCTCGCGCTCCACGGTTCGCATCTGCTCGGATGAAAGTATCCTCACCGGTCATTCCTCCCAACAATAAGTCTGTATGATATTTAGCAAGAACTTATTCCGTATAGGCGATGACAAACGCCAGTGCCAGCCCCTCGGTGTGACTCAGGCTCAGCGAAAAGCGCAGGCCGCGTGCTGCCGCAAGCTCCTGCGCGTTCCCCGCAAGGGCGAAGTACGGAGCACCCAGCGCATCGCGCAGCACAGCGACCTCGCTGAGCGCAAAGCCGCGCACCCCCGTGCCCAGCGCCTTGGCAAAGGCCTCCTTTGCGGCCCAGTTGGCGGCGATCGTCTCAGGGTTCATGCCGCGGCTTTGAAACAACATAATCTCCCCACGCGAAAATACCCTCGTTAAAAAACGAGGGTTTGTCAGGCTTTTTTGAATTCGAGGGATACTACATAAGTCCGTTCCGCTGTAAATCATATACGATCGTCTTGGGTATAAAGGGCTTCATGGCGGAGAGCATCTTCTCCGGTGGGTTGAACACCACCAGTGTTTTGCCGAAGTTTACGCTGTTGTATACTACGTACCAAGTGTTCTGCTCGTCACGTTCGTCCTCGCAGGCAAAGATGCGCGTTTTATAGTTTGTGTGCTCGTGCGCGGCAGCCTTGTACTTGCCCATGGCCTCCACCTGCCGGCACACCACGGTAATCATACGTTTGCGCTTGCGCTGCGCCACAATCTTGTCGATATCAATCTCGCCGTTGGTAAAGGAGTATTCAAACTCGACATTCTGGCTGGTGAGCAAAAACCACGCACCATAGCCCACGCCCATCATCGCGGCAATGGCGAAGATAGAAAACTCCCCGAGTATCATAGACAAAAATCCCAGCACAATCAGCAATATAATGCCCGCCACGATAATGCCTACCTTAATTAAAAGGGTTTTACCTGTCGATTTTCTGGTAACCAGCTGTTCAATAAACACATCCATCTGCTCTACCTCAAACACCTATGTTTTTATCAATCTTACGTAAAAACGGAAGATACTTGTTGAAACGTTATATAAATTATAGCATACCACCGCCGTTTATTCAACAAACAGACCGACGATATTATGGACAAAATGCAAACAATTCACACAAAGATTCTGAAATTTGTGCGGTCTACAGAGAAGAAGCGGCGCTATTTAGGCCTATGCGTCTATGCGTTTATGATTTTGAGGCCTGCTCGGTGCTGATGGTAGTATGCTCCCCCAACAGCAGCTCTTTCAGCTCTTGTTCTGCCGCAAGCCTTTTTTCAAGCAGGTTTATAATCTCTGAAATGCCAATTAAAATGCCGCCCATCACAATACTTACACAAATCCCTATCAGTATCTGCGTAAAAAGCCCCAAGGTAAGGCTTAAAACAATGCCGAGTATCCCGATGCACCCGCCCACAAGGCGGAACATGAATGCCGTATGGCTCATATAAAAAACCTCCCGCTTTAAATTTTCTTATACAGTAATATTCAATTAAAATTAGGTATGTATATAAGAAACATAAAAGGGAAAATATTTCTTCTGTAGATAAAAGTAAACCGCCCAGACGCTGGACGGCATATGGATTGATTTTACTCCGCTTTCTTGTAGAGCGGTATTTTAACCTCGATTTGTGCTTGTTCTGCCCATTCAAGCAGGGTGTTTACTCCGCTCCGAGTTATTGCGGAATCTTCCTTCAGTATCTCTATGTCTTCTTTTATTCCGACTATGTCATCTTTCATTCCGACTATGTCTGTTTCGATGTTTGAAAGCCGTTCATTTATTGGTTTGAGCTTCACATCAAGTCTTTTGTCTAGCATGGTTTCTATTGCCTGTAAAAGCTCCTGATTATCCATATGCCGTTTATCCTCCTTTAATTGGCTGTAATACCATTATACTCGCTTGCGGGGTGGCTGTCTAGGGGATTTTGCCGCTGTGCTGTCTAGTAAGGACTGGTGATTGTTAAATTTTACACGCACCAAATCTTCCAAAGAATATATAACTGAAACAGGGGAGCAGGGATATGCAAAAAATCCCCACCCGCCCCTTGAAAGTTACATAAAAATGTGGTAAGGTGGTATGGTAATAACACAGATAACGTGCCGACTGAGAGAGTAACGGTTTTACACCTTCAAAGAGAGGGAGCGCCACCGGCTGAAAGCGCACCCACGCGTGTGTTCCCGCGAAGTTCACTCACGAGCGGTGGCGCTGAAAGGTTTAAGTAGGCGCCGACGGTTTGCCCCGTTACAGGCAGAGAGAGTGTTTGCTCTTGATACCTTCTTCAGAGCAGAAAATTGGGTGGTACCACGGAAGCGTTACGGCTTTCGCCCCATGAGTATTGTCATACTCGGCGGGCGAGGGCCTTTTTGTTTGCCTTTTTACCCCGCCGAACCCCCGCACGGCAAACAGTATATTGAAAGGACTGGTACAAGGCAATGAAACAGGCGATAGAACAGATTAGAAAAGCCGCGATGGAAGAGCTCGCTTCCATCGGCGACCTCAGGGCGCTGGACGGCCTGAGGGTAAAATACCTCGGCAAGAAGGGCGAGCTTACCGCCATCTTAAAGCAGATGGGCGGCTTAAGCGCCGAGGAGCGCCCCATCATCGGGCAGCTCGCCAACGAGATCAGAGCGGATATCGAGGCGAAGATCGACGAGTTTACCATGCTCATCAAGGTAAGGGAGCAGGAGCGCGCGCTCGCGAGCGAACGGTTGGATATAACCATGCCGGGCAAAAAGGTTGCCATCGGCAAGAAGCATCCGCTCGACAGCGTGCTGGATGAGGTGCTCGAGATCTTCCTCGGCATGGGCTTCTCGGTTGCCGAAGGCCCCGAGGTGGAGTACGACTACTACAACTTTGAGGCACTCAACATCCCCAAGGATCACCCCGCGCGCGACACGCAGGATACCTTTTATATCAACGACAACATCGTACTGCGCACCCAGACCTCGCCGGTGCAGATACGTACGATGGAAAAACAGAAGCCGCCCATCCGTATCATCGCCCCGGGACGTGTATACCGCTCCGACGCGGTAGATGCCACCCATTCGCCGCTCTTCCATCAGTTCGAGGGCTTGGTGGTGGATAAAGGCATTACGATGGCCGATTTAAAGGGCACGCTCGACGCCTTTGTAAAGGCGCTCTACGGCAAGGATGTGCAGACGCGCTTCAGACCGCACCACTTCCCGTTTACCGAACCTTCCGCCGAAATGGATATGATGTGCTTCGCCTGCGGAGGCAAGGGCTGCCGCCTGTGTAAGGGCGAGGGCTGGATAGAGATTTTGGGCTGCGGCATGGTACACCCCAAGGTGCTCTCCACCTGCGGCATCGACCCCGAGGAATACAGCGGCTTCGCCTTCGGCGTGGGCCTCGAGCGCATCGTTATGCGTCGGTATAACATCGACGACCTGCGCCTGTTGTATGAAAACGATGTGCGCTTCTTAAACCAGTTTTAGCTTAAAACCCAAACGGAAAGGATTGAGAGTATCATGAATCTTTCAATGAGATGGTTACGAGAGTATGTTGATATAGATGCCTCACCACGCGAGTTTGCCGAGGCCATGACCATGTCCGGCTCCAAGGTGGAGGGGTACGAGGTTGAGGACGAAGAGATCAGCAACGTTGTGGTGGGCAAGGTGCTGAAGATCGAGCGCCACCCCGACGCCGACAAGCTGGTGGTGTGCAGCGTGGACGTGGGCAAGGGGGAACCCGTGCAGATTGTAACGGGTGCCACCAATGTCACCGAAGGCTCGCTCGTGCCGGTGGCACAGGACGGCTCCACCCTCCCGAACGGTGTGAAGATTAAAAAGGGCAAGCTGCGCGGGGTGGAGTCCTGCGGTATGCTCTGCTCGCTGGGTGAATTAAACCTCACGGTAAACGACTTTCCCTACGCCATAGAGGATGGCATCTTCCTGTTGCAGGAGCCCTGCGCAATCGGGCAGGATATCCAGACAGCCATCGGCCTAAACGATGTAAAGGTAGAGTTTGAGATCACCTCCAACCGCCCCGACTGCCTTTCGATGATCGGCCTTGCCCGAGAGGCCGCGGTAACCTTCGACAAGCCGCTCACGCTGCATACGCCCGAGGTCAAGGACAGCGAGGGCGATATTGGCAGCATGCTGAAGGTAACGGTAGAGAATACCGAGTTATGTCCTCGCTACAGCGCGAGGATTGTCAAAAACGTAAAGATTGCCCCCTCGCCGCGCTGGATGCGCGAGCGCCTACGCGCCTGTGGCGTGCGCCCCATCAACAACCTTGTAGACATCACCAACTACGTGATGCTCGAATACGGCCAGCCTATGCACGCGTTTGATTACCGCTTTGTGGCGGGCAACACCATCGTGGTGCGAAACGCAAAGGCGGATGAATCCATTACCACCCTCGACGGTACCGAGCGCAAGCTCTCGCCCGAGATGCTCGTAATCTGCGACAGCGAAAAGCCCGTCGCGGTGGCGGGCGTGATGGGCGGCGAGTACAGCGGCATCATGGACGACACCAATACCGTGGTGTTCGAGTCGGCAGTGTTCAAAGGCGCCTCGGTACGCACCACCGCCAAGAAGCTGGGCATGCGCACCGAGGCCTCCGGCCGATTTGAAAAGGGGTTGGACCCTCAAAACACCCTGCCCGCCCTGCAGCGCGCCTGCGAGCTGGTGGAGCTGCTGGGCGCGGGTGAAGTGGTGGGCGGCATCATTGATGTAGATCGCTCCGACAAGACCCTACGCAAGCTTGCCCTTGAACCGCAGTGGATCAACCGCTTCCTCGGCATCGAGCTTGCCACCGAGGAGATGGTGAGGATTCTTACCGCCCTCAGCTTTAGCTGCGACGGGCAGACGGTCACGGTGCCAAGCTTCAGGGGCGACATTGAGCATAAGGCCGATGTGGCGGAGGAGGTAGCGCGTTTCTACGGCTACAACAACATCCCCACCGCGGCTCTCACGGGCACCGCGAGCGGCGCCTTCACCGAGGAGCAGAAGTTCAGGCGCACCTTAAGCGAGCTGCTGCGCGCCTCGGGCTGCAATCAGGTAGAAACCTATTCGTTCATCAGCCCCAAGTATTACGACAAGATCCGTCTTGCAAAGGATAGCCCCCTGCGCGCCAGCGTCACCATCACCAACCCGCTTGGCGAGGATACCAGCGTGATGCGCACCACCATGCTGCCCAGCATGATGGAGGTGCTCGCCCGCAACTACAACAACCGCAACCCCGCCGCCTCGCTGTTTGAGATGGGGACGGTTTACCTGAAAAACAGCGACGAGACCAAGCTGCCGCAGGAGAACAATGTGCTCTGCATTGGCATGTACGGCGAGGGCACCGATTACTTCGCCCTCAAGGGCATTATCGAAGCCGTGGCGCTCGCCATCGGTATCGAGGAGCTGGATTTCGAGGCGGTAAGCGATCACCCCGCCTTCCACCCCGGGCGCTGCGCACGGGTCGTTGTGGGGGGAGAGACACTGGGTATCCTCGGTGAGGTGCACCCGCTTACGCTTGAAAACTATGGCGTAGAAACCCGCGCTTACCTCGCAACCTTGGATGTAAACACCCTGTTTAATGCGAGATGTGCCTTAAAAACCTATGTGCAGCTGCCCAAATACCCCGCCACCACACGCGATATCGCGCTGCTGTGTGACGAGGCACTGCCCGTGCTGACCCTCGAGAAGGCCATCAAAAAGGCGGCGGGCAGGATCCTGGAGCGCATCGAGCTGTTTGACGTATACAAGGGCAAGCAGATTGAGGACGGCAAAAAGAGCATCGCCTTTAACCTTGTGCTGCGCTCGGGCGAGGGCACGCTCACCGACGAGCAAACCGACGCCGCCATGAAGCGCATCCTCAAGGCCATGCAGGAGCTGGGCGCCACCCTTCGCATATAAGATCAAGGGCGCAAGCGGCGCATGCCGCTTACGCCTGAATAGAAGAAAGGGGGCGGCAGTCCAATCCGGCTGCCCCCTTTCTTTGTTGTTATCGTTATGCTATCGTGAAAGTCTTCGGTAATCGATTTCATAGAATGTTAATAATTTCGCCTACCTGTAATATTGATATATTTTACGATTTGGTGTATGCTAGAGGTAGTAATTAATGACTATTGGCAGAATCCATAGTCGGTGGAGAAGCAAGATTTAACACGGATTCCGTCATTATTGAACCGATTGTTCACAGCTTTCGTTTTCTCGGGGGGAGGTTTTCTGTATGAATGAACCTACGATTTCCTTTTCGATTCATGACGACAAACAGGTTGAAATGAAGAAAACCCTCACAACTGTATATGAGGCGTTACGGCAGAAGGGATACAACCCCATCAACCAGATTGTGGGGTATATTCTGTCGGAGGACCCTACCTATATCACTACACACAACAATGCCCGCAGCCTGATTCGGCGGATAGACAGGGATGAGCTGTTGCAGGCTCTGGTAAAGTCGTATCTCGACGAGTAACGTGTTTAGAGCTTAAAATGTAGGAAGCGGTCTGCCGGAGATTCCAACAGGCCGCTTTTTCTTATAATTTATTTTCTTTTTCGCGGAAGTGTTTATTCCCTAAAGCCGCAAGCCAATACTGTTCAGTGGCATCAAGGACGGAGGGTACATTGTAAAGGCAATCACCTTTTCAGATATATAAAGGGATTAAAAGGAGGACTTTTCTATGTCAGAGAAAAAACAGGCACCTGTAAAGAGGGAAAAACCCCTTATGTACCGGGGCAGGCCGCTCATCCGCAGCGGCGATACCATCTATTACGGCACGCCGAGTGAAAAGTATATGGTAAGGCTTGAGGTATTGGAGAAGAAAGAACTAGAGGGTATCGAGGTTGCCAGCAGGGTAACGGTAAACCTGATCAGTATCGAGAACAACGGGCAGCGCACCATCAAGCGCGGCGAGAAGAACGGCGTGTTCGACGCCTTGGATATCGGCGGCATCTGGTTAGAACGCACCCTTGCCGAACAAAAGAACAAGTAAAGGATAAACCCTTTTCAGCAGCAGGCAGATTTGTCTGCTGCTTTGTTGTTCAGTGCTGATACATTGGAGGAATGACAAGTGGAACAGATTTTCATAACACTGATGTCGGCATTACCGTTTATCCTGTCCGGCGCACTTCTTGTCGGCATATTGTTGCGCGTTGGCAGGGACTATCTTTCGAGGGCGCATGTGGTGCAGGCAGTCGTGCAAGAAAAGGAGATATGCAACTATACCCGAAACGGCAGAACACAAACCCTGCGGGAAAGCGATTATATCCTGCGCTTCCGGGTAAAGGGAGGAATACGAAGCTTTAAAACCTCCGTTTGAAACTATGATGCCGTAAAAAAGGGGCAGCGGTGTGTCATCCATTTTCGGGGCAATCGGCTTATAAAGATTGAATAAGCTATCAGCCCGATTAAAAAAGCAGCCTACCCTAAAAGGGCTTTGGCTGCTTTTGTATGGTTACAGGCGCTCGGCAGTTTACATCCTTACAGTATATCGGATACTAAATCAGCCCGCAGAGGGCGAGATAGTCCTCCTTTGGGCGCAGCCCCACAAGGCGGCCCGCCTCGGCGCCGTTTTGTATGTACACCACGGTGGGGATGCTCACCACGCCGTACTGCTCGGCAAGCTCCAGCTGCTCGTCGGCGTCCACCTTGCCCACCACCACCTTGCCCGTAAGCTCCTCGGCAAGCTCGTCGAGGATGGGCGCAAGGGTGCGGCAGGGTGGGCACCATGCCGCCCAGAAGTCAACCAGAAGCGGCAGGTTAGCGCCTTCCACCTGCTCGTAAAACTGTCTGTTCGAAAGATGCAAAGCCGCCATAGCAAACCGCTCCTCCCGGTTATTTATTTTTATATTAAGATACGCTGGCTGCAGTATTCACATTCCAACATGTCGCCGTTTCCTTTATAAAGATGTGGCAGATATTTTTCGGTGTGGGTGATGCAGCTTAGGTTTAAGCAGCAAAACCCGCCCATATGCGGCTCGGGCACCGGCGCGGGGGGGAGAGAACCGTCAAACAGCATTAAAATCAGCGCCATGCGTGCGTAGATGCCGTAGGCCGCCTGTTTAAAGTAGATGGCGCGGGGGTCGGTATCCACCTCGTCGGCAATCTCATCCACGCGCGGCAGCGGGTGCATGATCTTCATATCGAGCTTTGCTTTCTCCAGCTTCTTCACATCGAGGGTGTAGATACTGTTTTGCCGGTAGTATTCCTCTTCGGAGGCGAAGCGCTCCTTCTGGATACGCGTCATGTAGAGTACATCCAGCTCGCCGATGGCCTCGTCAAGGCTGTAAACCTCCTCAAACGGGCAGCCGTTGGCCTGCAGGATATCGCGGATGTAGGAGGGGATGCGCAGCTCCTCGGTAGAGATGAGCACAAAGCGGTTGCCCTTAAACTTTACCATGGCTTTGAGCAGCGAATGAACGGTGCGCCCGTTTTTAAGGTCGCCGCACAGGCCGATGGTAAGATTGGTGAGTCGGCCCTTTTCCTGCTTTAAGGTCACAAGATCGGTGAGGGTCTGGGTGGGGTGCAGGTGCCCGCCGTCGCCCGCGTTGATAACCGGGCAGCTTGCGTAGATAGAGGCCGCCTTCGCGCTGCCCTCAAAAGGGTGGCGTATTACCAGGATATCGGCGTAGCCGCTCATGATCTTTACGGTATCCTTTAGGCTTTCGCCCTTTGCCACCGAGGAGTTTAACGGGTTATCAAACCCGATTACCTCGCCGCCCAGCCGCAGCATGGCGGTTTGAAACGACATCTGTGTGCGGGTGGAAGGCTCGTAAAACAGCGTAGCCATAATCTTGCCCGACAGCCTGCCGAAATAATCGTTTGGGGTTTTGCAGATATCCCCCGCAAGGGCGATGAGCTTCTCCCACTGGGAAACATGCAGGTCGTCAAGGTCTATCAGGTGCGGCAGATTCATATATAGGCAGTCTCCTTTTAAACATCCTCGCGTGCTCGGCGTTTTATTTGACTTTAATTGTACCACATCGTCGGGCAAAAGCAACTTTTCGCTATAAATTTTGCCACGCAGGGGAAAAAGAGACAACCGGCGCTTTACGGAGTAACCCTATTGCGCGGATATGAAAAGACTGCTAGAATAGAGATAGAATATCGCGTAAAAATACCTTCCACGCCGGAAAAAAGGGAATGGAAGCCGTAACAAACGGCCCCCATACGCGCTGTTACGCGTGGTTCTCTTTTTTGCCACTGTGTATCCGTGTGCGGGCGCGGAGGTTTATATGGGAGATGCGGCATGAAGATTTCAACAAAAGGGCGCTACGGCCTGCGCTTAGTGCTTGATCTGGCGGTAAACTATGAAAATGGGCTCACCTCGCTGAAGGATATTGCTAAACGGCAGGAGATCAGCGAGAAGTATCTGGAGCAGATCATCATCCTGCTGCACAAAAGCGGGCTGATCAAGAGCATGCGGGGCGCACAGGGCGGCTATACCCTCACACGTCCCCCACAGAGCATTACGGTGGGAGAGGTGCTGCGCTCGCTGGAGGGGCCCTTTGTTCCCGTAGACTGCGTACAGGATAAATCCTCCTGTGTACGGTCGCCCAAGTGTGCCACCATCGTGGTGTGGGAGAAGATCGGCAACGCCGTAAACGAGGTGCTGGACGGCATGACGATGCAGGACTTAGTTGCCGACTATAACGAGAAAAACGGCTCCGACTTCTGTATCTGACCGTTTTTCGTTCTGTGTTGATATCACCGAATAGCGCTTTGCATTCTTTTATCGGGGCTTGAAGCGGCGGTTTGCCGCTTCAAGCCCCGATTTGTGTACAGGCCGGTTCTGCGTGGGCGCCACGCCGGACGTTACCTCAAGCGGATGACCAGCACCGAGGCGTTGCCGATGTCGGCGGCACTGTCGGCGTTTACAAGCCGTATCCGCCGTTCCTCGCCCTTTGGCACCAGCACCGCGGCATGTGCGCCGAGCGACATGCAGGTACCCATAAAGTAGGCGTTGCGGCAGAAAGAGCGGGAGCCTAACAGCTCCTTGCCGTTCGATTCCAGCAAAAGCGATGTGGTCACGCCGGAGGCGGGCGCCGCCGAAGCGCTGTACCACAGAAGGTAAACGCCCCCCGTTTCCCCCGCGCAGAGGCGGATAACGCTGCCCTGCTGTACAAGAGATATCCCGCCGTGGCCGCCCAGCTCCGCCGTAAAGCAGACGGGCATACCCGGCTTAACGTCCTGCTGCAATTCCGCGCGCATGTACTGCGCAAAGCCAGCGGAAAGGCTGCCGTCGCTTACCAGGGAATCGGTTAACTTCTTTTGTATCTGCTGTGGGGTGCCGTCTGGCTCCTTGGTTCTGTTCTGTTTACCGTCTTCCTCTTTTGGTACATGACCGAAGGCTTTTAAAAACAGCTCGTCATCCTCGAACTCGGCTCCCGTCACTCGATTATTCCCCCTGTTTCCCCGCGCCGAATAAAACGGTACGCGAATTGATTATTATCAAAGAACGACATGGATGCAGTCATTTATTTATACTGAATTTTATTTCAAACGCGCCGTTTTAAAAACAGCGCACATGAAAAGGGCGTAATACTAATTCCAATAAGAAATATAACGTAAAAATTCTTCACAAAAGGCATAACCGGCCTTTTGCTCGAATTTTTCCTATATTTCTAATTGAAATAAGTATCAAAACATTGTATGCGTCTGTATGAAGAAAGATGTAAAAACAGCTGAGAGCAAGAATTGACGATAAAAGCAAAAACGGCACCCCTGCCGCAGGCGTTGAGCCTTGCGCAGAGCGTGCCGTTTGGATGTATATAGCGTATAGTTTACAGGATGAGCACAAAGGTTCCGGCGGTAATCAGCAGCGCGCCGATAATGGTTTTGGGCGTAAAGCTTTCGTGCAGAAAGAGAAAAGCCATCACCAGCGTGATAACGATGCTGAACTTATCGATCGGCACCACCTTGCTTACCTCGCCGATCTGGAGGGCCTTGTAGTAGCAAAGCCACGAAAGCCCGGTGGCGATGCCGGAGAGGATTAAGAAAATCCAGCTTTTCTGTGTAAGGTCGTGCAGCCCCGAAAGGCCGCCGGTGGCAAACACAATGCCCCAAGCCAGTATAAGCACCACCGAAGTGCGCACGGCGGTAGCAAGATTGGAGTTTACGTTCTCAATGCCCACCTTGGCCAAGATGGAGGTAAGACTGGCAAAGATAGCCGACAAAACGGCGTATATAATCCACATGTTCTTGCTCCCCCGCAGGCTGCTTTTGCTCGTAGCCATCCCTTTAACCCTTTCACTTTGCGCCGTTTAGCTGATGAACGCGTCGTGAATCGCGGTAACAGCCTTTTCGGCGTCTTTTTTATCGATGAGCACCGAGATCTTGATCTCGCTGGTGGAGATCATCTGGATGTTGATGTTAGCATCCATCAGAGCCTCGAACATCTTCGCGGCAACGCCCGCGTGGGTCTGCATACCGGCGCCCACGATGGATACCTTCGAGATGTTGTCGTCGCACAGCAGGTTTTTGCCACCGATGGTGTGCACATAGTCGTTTAACAGGCCCATGGCAAGGTCTTTGTGCGCGTGCGAAACGGTAAAGCTGATATCCTTGGTATTATCGCGGCCGATGGACTGCAGGATGATGTCTACGTTGATCTTGTTCTGCCCGAGCAGTGAGAACAGCTTAAACGCGATACCCGGCTGGTCGGGTACCCCTACCACCGAGATTCTTGCCACGTTATCGTCATGGGTTACACCCTTTATCAACATTTTCTCCACTTTAATAGCCTCCTTCACCTTTGTTCCGGGAACCTTTGTCAGACTGGACAGTACCTCAAGGTTTACCGCGTATTTCTTTGCCATCTCTACCGAGCGGTTGTGCAGCACCTGCGCGCCCAGGGTGGCAAGCTCGAGCATCTCGTCGTAGGTAATCTCCTCAAGTTTCTGCGCCGTTTTTACGTGGCGCGGGTCGGCGGTGTACACACCGTCTACGTCGGTGTAAATCTGGCACAGGCCGGCGTGCATGGCTGCCGCAATGGCAACCGCCGAGGTGTCGGAGCCGCCGCGCCCGAGGGTGGTGATGTCGTCGTAGCGGTTAATGCCCTGAAAGCCCGCCACAATCACGATATTCTTCTTGTTGATCTCGTTTTCCATGCGCTCGGTGTCGATGCGCTTGATGCGTGAGTTGCCGTGGGTAGAGTCGGTAATAAAGCCCGCCTGCCATCCCGTAAGCGATTTTACCGGGTAGCCCAGCTTCTCAATCGCCATGGCAAGCAGCGCAATGGAGATCTGCTCGCCGGTGGAGAGCAGTACATCCATCTCCCGTTGAGACGGCTTATCGTTAATCTCCGCCGCCTTCTCAATAAGGTCGTCGGTGGTATCGCCCTGTGCCGAAACAACCACGATCACGTCGTTGCCCGCGGCGTAGGTTTCGGTAACAATGCGCGCCACATTAAAGATGCGCTCGGTGTTCTTTACCGAGGTGCCGCCGAATTTCTGAACAATCAGACTCATCAGTCCGTTTCCTCCCTGCATATTGTGCTGTGTTTTTGGGCTTGCCGCGCCCATACCCCGCCTTTTATCGGGGAAAGAGCGGGGCTTAAACCCACCCATGCTCTGTTACTCTATTTTAGGTGCGGCAGGTTGCTGCCGCCCTGAATAACCTGTGCGCCGTGGTTGTCGATCTCAAGGGGCAGCAGCCGCCACGCGGCCTTGCCCATGTTGTTAAGCGCCTGCCGCGCCTTTGCCTCAAAGCCGGTGTTCTCGCCGCCCGTTATTGCCATCAGCGCCGAGCCGGAGCCGCTGATAAACGCGGCGTAGGCGCCGAGGCTGTAGGACATCTCAAATACCTCATTCGCACCGCCGATAAAGCCCAGACGGTAAGGCTGGTGCAGCCGGTCGTTCACGGCGACGCGCAGGTTTTCGTACTTGCCCTCCAAAAGCGACGCCGACATCAGCGCCGCGCGCGAAAGGTTGTGCACCGCATCTTTACGCGATACCGTTTCGGGCAGCACGCCGCGCGCAAACTCGGTGGAAAGCTCGAAATCAGGTATAAAGGCGTATAGCCGAATCGAGCCGGTAATTTCCTGCTTAATATAGTATACGCGCCGCTCTTCCATCACGGCGGTAACAAGCCCGCCCAGCAATGCCGGTGTGGTGTTGTCGGGGTGGCCCTCAATCTCGGCGGCGAGGTTTACCAGCGCGTCGGTATTTAGCGGACGGTTTAGTAGCTCGTTTGCGCCCACCAGCCCCGCGATGATGCAGGCTGAGGAGCTGCCGAGGCCCCGCGTCATGGGGATGTTGTTTTCCTGCCTTATTTTAAGGCCCTTTAAGCGCTTGCCGCACAGGGAAAACAGGCTTTGCGCGGCGGTAAAAATCAGGTTGTCACCGCCCGTCGGCACCGGGATGTCGTCTAAGGAGGCGATGTCTATGGTGTCGCTTTCCTCTATAAAAACGTTGTTGTACAGGTTAACGGCAAGACCGAGCGAGTCAAACCCCGAGCCGAGGTTGGCGCTGGTAGCCGGTACGGATATCTTCATCAATGCTGTTTCATCCATTTCCGCGGGGGTACCGCCAATCAATAATCCAGTACCCGAATCTCGGCGAGCACCGTAACGCCCGCCGCCTTCAGCTGCTCGATACCCTCCGCAATCACCTTTTCGGTGAGGTCTTCGGTAACAAATGCAAGCTCGTTTTCGGGCTGGTTCTTGCGCGCGAGGGCGCTTACGCCGCCAAACACCTTGGCGATAAGCGCCGAGGCCGCCCTGCTGTCGGGGAAAAGGGCGCGAATGTACATTGGGGTGCTGTAGTTTTCAAAGTTTTCTACGTAGTTCTCGGTGCTGTCCTGCCAATAGAGCGTTTTAATCGTATCTTTGTTCTTGATTGCGTCAATAATATCGGCAACCACGGCACTGGCTGTGGGCAGCTTGCCCGCGCCCTTGCCGTAGAACACCACGTCGCCGGTGGCGTCGCCGCGCACCAGAATGCCGTTGAACACGTCGTCCACCCCTGCGAGCTGGCTTTCGCGGCTGATAAACGCGGGGCTTACCATGATGTGCAGCTTGCCGTTTTCAAGCTTCTTGGCGCGGCCGATGAGCTTGACCACGCCGCCCCAGCTTTCGGCGTAGGCGACATCCTCGGGGGTGAGCTTGGTAATGCCCTCAGTTTTCACCTGCTCGGGGTATACATGCCTCCCGTAGGCAAGGGAGGCGAGGATGCAGATCTTGCGGCAGGCGTCATCGCCCTCAATGTCGGCAGAGGGGTCGCGCTCGGCGTAGCCAAGCTCCTGCGCCAGCTTTAACGCGTCGTCAAAGGGCATCTGCTCGCGAATCATCTTGGTTAGAATGAAGTTGGTGGTACCGTTTAGAATGCCCGCCACCTCGCGGATTTCGTTTGCCGCAAGGCATTGGTGCATTGGGCGGATGATGGGAATGCCGCCGCCCACGCTCGCCTCAAACAAGAAGTTTACGTGGTGCTCGCGCGCAAGGTAAAGCAGCTCGGCGCCCTTGGCGGCCACCAGCGCCTTGTTGGAGGTTACAACGCTTTTGCCGCTCTCAAGGCAGGCCTTTACAAAGTCGTAGGCGGGGTTAATACCGCCCATTACCTCCACTACCACCGAAACGGTGGGGTCCTGTGCGATGATATTAAAATCCTTGATAAAGCGGTCTTTGTACGGTACGTCAAAATCGCGCAGGTCGAGGATATACTTGAGGGTTACCTCCTCGCCCAGCTTGCCTTCGAGCGAATCCTTACTTTTGAGCAGTATCTCGGCTACCCCGGAGCCTACCACCCCATGCCCCATTAATGCGATATTCGCCATGTAATTAACCCTGCCTTTCCCATCTATCCATGCCCTAGCGGCATAAATTTGTTCTTTAACGGTATCAGCGGCCGGAGATCATTCTTACGTCTACAATACCCTCCATGGCCTTGAGCTGCTCGAGCAGCTCACCGGTATCCATCCTTAAATTATCGCTTCTCGCCGAAACCGAAACCAGCGCCACGCCGTCCACCGGGATATTCTGGTTTACGGTAAGGATATTGGCGCCCGCCGCGTAAAGCTCGGAGGTAAAACGCGAAAGCACCCCCGGTTCGTCGCTGAGGGTGGCGGTAAGGGTGAGCATGCTGTCCGCCGCCAAGGTGCCCTGCGCAAACACGCTGTCTTTATACTTGTAAAACGCGCTGCGGGAGATACCCACCATCTGCGCCGCCTGAGAGGTCGTTTTGGCCTTTCCACCCGCAAGCAGGCTTTTGGCTGCAACCACCTTTAAAAAAACGTCGGGCAGTACATTGGCATCAACCACAATATATTTTGGCTTAGTGTTCATATCTAATCGCCTCACAGCCATGGGATTACAATCGGCCTTTAAAATATAGTACGCCATTGATAAACGAATGTGTTCACATGAGATACACTATAACATGGCGTCCACGTTTGTTCAATTTCAATATGGGGCTATATTTTCTGAAAAGGCACGGTATTTCTTTAATATTTAAGATCAATACAGCGTTGCTTTTGTTTTCGCGTGAATTTATCGGATATTAAAAACTTTGTCGATTTTTTGTATATAAAATTATATATTATTTATGAATATCATGGCAAACCCCTTGATAATCATTTTCTTAGGAAGTAAGATTAAACTGAATAAATGAAAGTGCTTGATTCAACCTTTTATACGAAAATTTGCTACAAGCAGTGAAACATGGCGTTTCGGTTCTCCGTCTCCTTACAAGGGCGCAGTCAGCGGCTGAAGGAAATGTGGGGTAAAAATCGTTTTAAAAGAAGTAACGCGCAGCATTAAAAGGCCTTAACCGCAAAACCAAGCTGCGGTTGTGTGAGGTACCTGCAAATTATGAAACGGGAGGCATATGCTTGAATATTGATAAGGTAGAGCGCCGCAGAGCCTTTATCATCAACACCGTCTATTGGGTGGTTGTTATCGCGCTCATCTATGTGAGCTTAAAATATGTGGCGAAGTGGATCATGCCGTTTATCATCGGCTTTTTCATCGCCTACCTGTTAAAGCCGCTGGTAGAGCTGTTGCACCGTAAATTAAAGGGCAACCGCAAAATATGGGCGGTGCTGGTGATGATTCTCGCCTACGGTGTGGTGGGCGTGCTGTTGTGGCTGCTCGGCTCGCGCATCGTTTACGGCTTTCAGAAGCTGTTTGAGATGATGCCGAACGTGTACACCTACGACCTCGAACCTGCCCTGCAGCGCGCGAATGAGTTCTTTGTAAACTTCTTCTCCAGCCTTACCCCTACTATTTCCGACACCCTCAATACCATGCTGAGCAATGTGATGGGGGCGCTTAAAGACTTTATCATCAACACCTCCAAATCGGTGGTGGGGTGGATTGCGCTGGCCTCCACCAAGCTGCCTACCTTCCTGCTCGGGCTGCTCTTTACTATTATGTCTTCGGTGTTCATCAGCATCGATTATCATCGTATCCGCAGCTTTTTGTTAAAACAGCTTCCCTCCAAGTATATCGGATGGTTGTACGACGGCAAGAGCTTCGCTTCCGATACCCTGCTTAAATACCTTCGTGCGTACTCTATTATTATGTCCATTACCTTTGTAGAGCTTTCGGTAGGGCTTACCATCCTGCGGGTGGAGTCGTCCATCCTGATTGCGCTGATTATTGCGGTGGTGGATATTGTACCGGTATTGGGCACCGGCTCCATCGTCATCCCGTGGATTGTCATCTCGATTATACAGGGCAACTATGCCCGTGCGGTCGGCTTGCTGATTCTGTACGTCGTAATCCTCGTTGTGCGCAATATCATGGAGCCGAGGATTGTGGGGCAGAGCATCGGCTTAAACCCGCTGCTCACGCTGATGTGCATGTATATCGGCCTTGTGAACTTCGGTATCATCGGGATGCTGCTGCTGCCCATGCTGCTACTGATTGCGATAAACTTCCAAGAGAGTGGAAAGATAAAATTCTGGAAAACTTGATGGCTAAACCCCCTCTCTGAGAGTGGCAAAATTAAGTTTTGCAAGACTTAACCGCTAATCATGGGGGCCGCTTTCATAGCGGAGTTGCTTCTTTTCCGTATACTTTGCAGGTGGCGCGTGCATGGTATAAAATAGGGTGCAGGAATGCTATTTGATGTGCATTGATTTAAATTGTTAATTAAATGTGCTATTCTGATACTGATTATACATTTTTTGTTGGCGTGTAAAAAGAGGCATCGCTGCGGGCTGAAACACGCCGCCATTTTGACATTTCAATTGTCTTGGCGCTTTTTCCGGAGGTAAAACCGCGTATTCAGTGGAAAAAGAGTGATTATTTGTACAAGCGTCGTCAGCCGGGGCGTTGTTATGAGGCAATATGACTCCTTAAAACAGATGCAACAAATAAAGCGATTCAGAATTATTTTTTTGACCGTGAATTGATTGAAATCGTTAATTAAGTGTGCTATACTATTGCGTGTTAAAGGTATTTTCCAAAGCGGAAGGGAGATATTGAAAACGGGGTGTATCTCTTTTTGCCCTGTTTTTAACGCAAACCTTGTACACTAAGGTGAATACTTACGGCTATGGGCCATGATATCGTATTTAAAATGTAAGACGATGTCTTTTGATTTTGAGACCTTAAGATATCGCCGGAAAGGCATGGTGAAACCATGAAATTATTTTTAGACACCGCCAATGTAGACTATATCCGCGAGATTAACGACTTAGGCATTATCTGCGGCGTAACCACCAACCCCAGCCTGATTGCAAAGGAAGGGCGCGATTTTAAAGAGGTGGTAACCGAGATCACCGGTATCGTAGACGGCCCCATCTCCGCCGAGGTTATCTCCCTTCAGGCAGAGGGCATGGTTGAGGAGGCCCTTGAACTCGCAAAGATTCATAAGAACATCGTTATCAAGATTCCGATGTGCGCCGAGGGCTTAAAGGCCACCGCACAGCTCACCAAGAAGAAGATCAAGACCAACGTAACCCTCATCTTTTCCGCTGCTCAGGCGCTGCTTGCTGCAAGAGCGGGCGCAACCTTTGTAAGCCCGTTTGTGGGCAGACTTGACGACGTGGGTGCTCACGGCGTAGAGCTGCTGGAGGAGATTGCGAACATCTTCTCGATTCACGGCCTCGAGACCGAGATCATCGCCGCCAGCATCCGTAAGCCCGAGGATGTAACCGCCGCCGCTCTGGCCGGTGCGCACATCGCCACTATCCCTTACGACGTAATGAAGAAGAGCATCGACCATCCCCTTACCACGCAGGGTATCGCGCGCTTCTTAAAGGATTGGGAGAGCGTACCGAAGAAGTAATCCCGGCCTTACACAATATTGTTTTAAACAAGCTCCGTCGGTTTATCGGCGGAGCTTGTTTTTTGTAGTAGGAATGTTCAGTTAACGATACGATTTTGGATTGCTATCAAAATAAGAAAGAAAATGTGCAATACTATCATTAGGATGGCTCACTTTTCACTATCAATTTTGACTGTCAAAATAATAAAAAAATACCGTAAAAGCTTTAAATTGCTACACGCCGTACCGCGAATTCCCTCTCATATTCATTCTTCGGCGGACTACAATAATAGTGCAAACGCTAATTCTAAAATTTAAGGAGTGTAGAATTATGGCCAACAGTAACAGAATCATCGTTCCTCAGGCTCGCGAAGCTATGAACCGCTTCAAGATGGAATCTGCCACCGAGGTTGGTGTAAATCTGAAGCAGGGCTACAACGGCGATCTTACCTCCAGACAGGCCGGTTCTATCGGCGGTCAGATGGTTAAAAAGATGATCGAGGCGTACGAAAACTCCGCGAAGTAGTTTAGCGGTAGAGCATTCTTCGGCTTGGAATTTTAAAAGCGGATAATGCAAAGGGGGCTTGCGTGCAATTGTACGCAAGCCCCTACTTATGGTTGGCATTCCTATTTAACGGTTGCGGTAGTCGTCAAAGCGCTTACGAAAGCTGCCCTCATGCGGGGCGGGCTCTTCTGCCCATATGGGTGCTGAAAAGAGCGGGTCGGAGCCGATGGCCTCTTCCACAAAATCATCCTCGGCATCCTCTTTGGCCGCGGCCTCGCTTGCATGTATCGATTCGCGCTTTAGCTTAAAGCCGGGCCAGTACCGCCGCTTGATATGTGCCGTCTCTTCCGTGGCGGGCTTCTCTGCCTCGGCCTGCTTATCGGTAGCTCTGGGTGTACTCGCTTGAGCATCCTGCTGTAGGTCTGCGAGGGCCAACAGCGGCGTATAGCCTTCATCGCTGCGCGGCTCCTCGTCCTTAGGCTCTGAAGGCTGTACAGAGGGCTCGTCGTAGGCCTCAACCAGCTTGGCCTCCACCTCCAGCGTGATCTTCTCCTGCGGCGGTTCATCCGGTTCCGCGTAGAAATACGGCTCGCCGAAATCAAACGGTTCCACCACCTCCGGTTCAAAATCCGGGGCGGGTGGTTCCTCAATCTCCAGATGCGCGTTGCCGATAAAGGCGCTGATATCCGCAAAGCTTCCGGCAATCCGGCTTTCTAAATCGCTCAAGTTCTTGCGAAACTCGCTGATATCCTGCCGGAAGAAATCCGGCTGTTTGACGCTTACATCCTCCGCCACGTTTTCGCTCTTGTCTTCGGAGGGGGCATAGCGCTCGGTTTTCTGCTTTGTTTCCACAATCAGCTCTGAAAGCTGGTGGCGCAGCTCGTCAAGCTGGGTACACTGATCCTCTAAGGTTCGTACATTCAGGGTGGTGTTTTCGCCCAAGCCTTGCTGCAAGGCGCCCGCAAGCTGCCCCGCCTCGGCGGCTTTATACTGCTCCAGACGGCTTAATAATTGCGCGTGCTCCTGCTCAAGGGCAGCGGCGCGCCGCTGCTCCGCCTCCAGCCGTTCGGTTAACTCCTCATTTTGTTTTTCAAGCTGTGCCGCACGCTCCCGCAGACGGGTATTCTCTTGCTTTTCGTGCATCAGCAGCAGTTTGTACTTGTTTTCGGCAGCCGATGTCGGTGTAATTGATTTTGGCGCGTTTATGGCAATATTGTCTTTGCTGTTTCCTGCAACGGTAACCCGATAATTTCTGTTGGCGCCCACCGCGTTTTGCCTCCTGTGCCGCTAGCATTCCTGTGAAAAGTACGTAAAAATCAACATAAAGCCTATCACAAACAGTATAACAATACGCTTCATTAAAAGCAATTGCAATGTTCATTAAACAAAATTCTTTCGTTGCTGTTAACAATATTTCGCTATACTTTTTTACGAAATGGTGGTATACTTTTAATGTAGACAAAAAACGTACACAATTGAAAAAGGAATGCCCATATAGACATTCCTTTTAACCAATATATCAGCAGTCGCCCTATTGAATGATGGATGCGTCCTCGCCGGTTTCCTCGGAAGCCTGCGGCTCGCCCGCGAGGTCAAAGGTGGCAAGCTCATAGCCCTTGGCCCTGAAATTATCGATTACCGCCCCCAGAATCTCGCTGTTATCCTTCGATACCGCATGCAAGAGGTAGATGCCGCCCGAGTGGGGATTGGCGGTCACCTTGGCTAGCGCCGCGTCGTAACCTATCTGGTTAGCCGGATCCCAGTCTGAGTAGGCGAAGCTCCAGAAGATATTCAGGTAGCCCAGCGAGTGTGCAAGGGCCAGCGTCCGCTCCGAAAAGTCCCCTTGCGGCGGGCGGAACAGCCACATCTCATAGCCGAAGTTCTGCAGCACATAGTCATGCAGGGTCATGATCTCCGCCTTACCCTCATCCAGTGATTTATCGGGCATGGAGGGGTGAGTGGTGCTATGGTTGCCGACGATATGGCCTTCGTCAATCATCCGCTGCACCAGCGCGGGGTTGCGCTTGGCATAATCATAGGTGATAAAGAATACGGCGGAAACGCCCTTAGCCTTTAGTGTATCCAGAATAGCGGGGGTATAGCCGTTTTCGTAGCCCTCGTCAAAGGTGAGATAGATTTTGCCGTTGTCCGGCCCAATAAAGTACGAGCCGTATTTGCCGTACTTCTCCTGCAGCGAAACAGGTGCTTCCGGACGGCCGTCCGCGTTAAAGCGGTTACCCGGCCCCCATTTCACCTTAGCGTTGCTCAGGGCGGCGAGGTCCTCGTACTCCGGCGAGATCACCGGCTTGACGGGTGCCTCGGGTACCTCCGGCTCGGAGGATTCCGTCTGCGGGGTGCTCACCGCCGGTGGGGGCAGGCTTTCGGGCTGTGAAGCGGGCACAGAGGACGAGGGAGCGGTGGAGGACGGTGTCTGCGCGCCGGTGCCGTCGAGCAGCGAGTAGGTGCATGAGGTTAACATAAACAGCAATGCGGCCAGTATTGCGCCGGTTTTAAGATAATATTTCAACAAGTTTCGCTCCTTTTATATCAGACAAAAGTTAACATAATTTAACTGAATATATCCTTATTTTTAACCTTACGACAAAATGTGGCCTCTGTCAAGCCGCAAAACTAGTGTGTGTGAAATGCCTTTAAAAATTCGCAAGCTTAATACTAATTCCAATAAGAAATATTACGTAAAAATTCTTCACAAGAAGCATAAATGGGGCCTTTTGCTCGAATTTTTTCTATATTTCAAATTGAAATAAGTATAAGATATTTGTCTGAAAGTAACCTTAAGCGTTATACATATAACCAATGAAGATTGGTATAATTTAGTTATCAAAGTGAACAATAAACATATTCTATGCAAAGGAGTGTATTAAAACATGAGCGAGGTAAAGATTACAAGAGTTTACGGCAGAGAGATTTTAGATTCGCGCGGCAACCCCACGGTAGAGGCGCAGGTGACGCTTTCAAACGGCGTAACGGCGATGGCGAGCGTGCCGAGCGGGGCCTCCACCGGCATCTTCGAGGCGCATGAGCTGCGCGACGGCGACGCCGACCGCTATGGCGGCAAGGGCGTTACCAAGGCGGTGAGCAATGTCAGCGGCGAGATCAACAGCGCGTTAACCGGCATGGGCATCGGCAGCATTCAGGCCATCGACCGCCGTATGATCGAGCTGGACGGCACCGAGAACAAAACCCGCCTGGGTGCCAACGCCATGCTGGCGGTTTCGCTGGCCGCGGCGCGCGCCGCCGCACAGAGCGTGGGGATACCGCTTTACCGCTACCTTGGCGGCGCGCAGGCACGCATCCTGCCCGTACCGATGATGAACATCCTAAACGGCGGTGCGCACGCCTCCAATAATGTGGATATCCAGGAGTTTATGGTAATGCCGGTGGGCGCGCCGAGCTTTAAGGAAGGGCTGCGCTATTGCGCGGAGATCTACGCCGCCCTTGGCAAGCTGCTCAAAAAGAAAGGCCTCTCCACCGCCGTGGGCGACGAGGGCGGCTTTGCGCCCGACCTTGCCAGCGACGAGGACGCCATCAAGCTGATTTTAGAGGCAGCCGAAACGGCGGGCTACATCGGCGGCGAGGACATTATGATCGCCATTGACGCCGCCTCCTCGGAGTGGTACGACGAGGGCAGCTACACCCTGCCCAAGAAGAGTCTCACCTACACCCCCGAGCAGCTGATCGATTACTGGGACGAGCTTGTAACCAAGTATCCCATCGTCTCGATTGAGGACGGCGTGGGTGAGCAGGACTTTGACGCGTGGCAGGCCCTTACACGCCGCATGGGCGAGCGGGTGCAGCTGGTGGGCGACGACCTGTTTGTAACCAACGTAAAACGCCTCAGGCAGGGTATTTCACTCGGTGCCGCCAACTCCATTTTAGTAAAGGTGAACCAGATTGGCACGCTGAGCGAGGCGTTGGAGGCCGTGCTCACCGCGCAGAAGGCGGGCTATACCACCATCATCTCTCACCGCAGCGGTGAAACCGAGGATAGCTTTATCGCCGACATCGCAGTTGCCACCAACGCGGGCCAGATCAAAACAGGCGCCCCGGCGCGCAGCGACCGTGTGGCGAAATACAACCGCCTGCTGCGCATTGAGGAGCATCTGGGCGACGCCGCGCTTTACTTGGGCAAAGGCACCTTCAACCGTTCCTAAGCGATCAATTTATAACATGTTGTGGGTAAAGGAAAAGGGTTGCAATTCCCAATCAAACGGAATATACTAGTGTTTGGTGTAACCACAATGTAAACGATAGGACGGTTCAAACAATGAGTGATGAGCTTCTTGTAAATGAAGAGAAAAACGGCGTTATTACCGTGGACGGCGTAGACTATGTTCGATACGCGATCAAAACCCACGTGATTACCGATAAAGACAACATCTGCGATGTGGCCGTAAAGTACGCGAAGCCCCATGTGCAGCCGGGCGATATCTTTTTTGTATCGGAAAAGGCGGTGGCCTGCACCCAGAAGCGCGCCATCCGCATGAAGGATATCCATCCGCGCCCGCTGGCTACCTTTTTAAGCAAATTTGTGCTCAAAACCCCCTACGGCATCGGCCTCGGCATCCCCGAGACCATGGAGATGGCGCTGCGGGAGTGCGGTACTATCAAGATTCTATTTGCGGCGTTCATTTCGGCCATCGGCAAGCTGTTCCATCAGCGCGGCTGGTTTTATGTGATTGCGGGTACGAAGGCAAGGTCTATCGACGGCCCCTGCAGCTACACGCTGCCCCCTTACAACGAGTATGTCGTGCTCGCCCCCGCGGAGCCGGACAAGGTGGCAAAAGACCTTTCGAAGGCGCTGGGCTGCCCCGCGACGGTGGTGGATATCAACGACCTCGAGGGCGCCATCCTCGGTACCTCCTCCAAGGAGATGGATAGGGAGTGGCTCTGTAAGCTGCTTAAGGACAACCCCCTTGGCCAGACCAACGAGCAAACCCCGATGGGGCTTATCCGCAAGGCTTAAATTCAATCGTGCAAGGCGCCGGAAAAACCGGCGCCTTTTCATTTTATCCCTTCATGGGTTCAGACAGATTGTCCGATGTGTCGGCGGCTAAGGACATACGAAGCGTGCGGATTTGTGCAAAAAAAACGTTGATGTTATCGCATCCGCACGGTCTGCACGCCATTTATTAATTATAATTTTAATTAATAGATATATTAATTTAAAAATAAAAGATATAGTTATTAATTTAAATAGGATTTTAAAAAAGGCGTACAAGGCGTGCGGTATAAAATGATGGCCTCTTAAGTGGCGGTTCCCCGTATAAAAAGCGTCCCCCCCAAATATACTTGTTCATATATGAATTGCAACAAGGGGGACTTACAATCATGAGCACAGGGTACAACGCAAGCACCACCGCCATGAAAAACCCGGATATCCTCTCCTTTGGCCACCGGCTACCCGACAGCCTGAACGTGGTGTCGATTCTAAACGGCGGCGAATGGTTCACGCAGGTGAACTTCGGCGGCAGCCATCGCATTCGCGGGATCGTCGTACAGAGTGTGTACGACAGCGGCACGCTCTCACTCGGGATCAACGACCGGCTTGTCAACGCCGTTTACCGCTTCACCGAAGAGGGGGAGGACGGCATCAACCGCTTCAGCGAGTCCCTTACCCAGCACTGTGACATCGGCTTGTACATATGCCCCTTTAAGCCCCGGCGCACCCTGCTGCACCACGGCTTTTTGCACAAGACCCTGCCCGTTGTAAGCGAGGTGACGCGAATCGGCAGCGGCTATGAGGTAGACTTTGTGGGGCTTTGCGAGCACACCGAGATCAACTGCAGCGACAAATCGGTCTTATGCCAAACCGGTGTCAGCGAGTATTACCGGGCGGTGCTCGACCCGGTCAATAACCTTTCCACCCTGTTTCGGCGCGAGAAGACGGGCGATCGCGTCCTCTCGGTGACCGATACCCTCTCCGGTATGCCGATTTATACCCCAAAGGGCCTTTAAAGCCGACAGGCGGTGCCTTTTGCCGCAGAAGGGCGCGGTTTTACGCCGTGCCTTTTTTGCGTCTGCCATAGCTTTACGCAAGGCGGGGTGAAAAGGCGGCTGTTTTATGCTATAATTTATTACAAGGTAAACGGAAAAGCTGCACGGATGAGGTGTGGATATGTGGGGGCTGTATATCCTTTGCGCGCTGGGCATCCTATTGATTGTTGTTTACACAGCGGCGGCGGCAGTCATCGCCAAGACGGTGCTGTGCCCGCAAAAGCGGGATTATAACGCGGTTTGGCGCTCCGAGCGCGAATGCGGCAATATGCTGGAACCGGACTATTATACGCTTAAAAGCGAAGAGCTTACCCTGCAAAGCGAGCGGGGCTACCGCCTGTTTGCCCACTATTACCGCGCGCCCAACCCCAAGGGCGTGTATCTGCTTTTTAACCACGGGCACACCTACCCGTATATCAGCGCTATCAAATACCTACCGCTTTTTCTGCCGCGCGGGATTAATGTTATCATCCCCGACCACGTGGGGCATGGGCTAAGCGACGACGGCTTTGTCACCTTCGGCTACTACGAGCATCGCGACTCGATGCGCTGGGTGGGCAGGCTTGAGGAGCTTGCGAGGGCGGACGGGGTGCAGCATCCCGTTTTCGGCGTGATGGGCGAGTCGATGGGCGCCGCAACCGCGCTGCTGATGGCAAGCCGCGACCGGCGTTTAAGCTTCTGTATCGCCGACTGCGCCTACACCTCGTGGAGCGAGATCATCCGTCATCAGGTGGTAAGCGGATACCCGCGTCTGCTCTTATGCGCCGTGCCGCTCGCCGAGGTGTTTATCCGCCTGGTGTCGGGCGCGCTGGTAAAGGATGTTGACGCGCTGGAGTCCGCACGGAGCCTGACGATTCCTACCCTCATCATCCACGGTGGCGCGGACAAAAAGGTGCCCACCGAGATGGGCAGGCACCTCGGGGCGGCAAGCCCGAACATCCGCTACATGGAGGTGCCGGGCGCCACGCACGCCAATTCTATTGCCACCGACTACGCGCTTTATAAACGCACGGTGGATGAGTTCCTCACGGGTATTGGACTTTAAACTTAATCTTACATATGCTGTAAAAGATACTTGCTTAAATGGTGGTAGATCGTATGAAACTCGTTTCGGCACTCATTACCGGATTCAACAGGCTCACCGTTGCGGCCGAGGGCGCGGCGGATGGTTCACAGGTACGCGTCGCGCGCTCGGGTAAGGACGCGGCTGTTTCCGGCGTCGTTCTGCACGCGGACGGCCGGGGGTTCGACATAGGCCTTGCCGAGGAGCTGAGCCTTGATGAAACGGTAACGGTGGTCCTCAGTGACGGCCAAGCCGTCACCGCAAAGGTGGACTATTCGATCTTTAACACGCCGGAGTTTGACGCGCACTATTTCTACGGCGGCCTGCTCGGCCCCGACTATGCGCGCGAAGAGACCGTATTTCGCCTGTGGTCGCCGCTGGCGAGTGCGGTGGTGCTGCACCTGTATGCGCGCCCGGGCTCGGAGCCTTTTAAAAGCGTGCCGCTCTTAAAAGGGGCGAAGGGCGTTTATCATACGACAGTGGAGGGAGACCTGCACGGCATCTGCTACGCCTACACCGTGACGGTGGGGGGACACACCGCGCTGTGTGTAGACCCCTACGCCAAAGCCACCACCGAAAACGCGAAGCTCGGCGTGGTACTGAACCTTGACGCCACCAACCCCGCGGGGTGGAGCAGCGAAACGCACGTGCTGCCCCACAACCCCACCGACGCCATCCTTTACGAGGTGCATGTACGCGACTTTACCATTTCGCCCGATTCGGGGGTAGAGCACAGGGGCAAATTCCTGGGCTTTGCCGAGGCGGATACGGTAAGCCCGCAGGGGGAGCAAACGGGGCTTGCGCATCTTAAAGAGCTGGGCATCACCCATGTGCACCTGATGCCCGTCATGGATTACGCCACGGTGGATGAAGAAAACCTTGCCCAAGGCGGCTACAACTGGGGGTACGACCCCTTCAGCTACTTTGTGCCGGACGGCTCGTACAGCACCAACCCCGCCGACGGCGGCGCGCGCATCGAGGAGTTTAAACGGCTTGTACACGCCCTGCACCAAAACGGCATCGGCGTGGTGCTGGATGTGGTGTACAACCATACCTATTTCACCGAGACCTCGCCGCTCAACCTCGTTATGCCCGACTATTTCTACCGCAAGTCGTGCGGATGCTTCACCAACGGCTCGGGCTGCGGCAACGAGCTTGCCAGCGAGCGCAGCATGGTGCGCAAGCTGATGATCGACTCGCTGCTCTACTGGGTGCGGGAATACGGCATAGACGGCTTCCGCTTTGATTTAATGGGTGTGCACGACATCCAAACCATGAACTACATCCGCCACAAGCTTGACGAGATAGACAGCCGTATTCTGGTGTACGGCGAGGGCTGGCAGGGAGGACCCTCGGTATTGCCGGGCAGCCTTGCCGCCACCAAGGACAACGCCGAAAAGCTAAGCGACCGCATCGCGCTCTTTAACGACGACTACCGCGACGCTTTAAAGGGCAGCGCCTTTGAGGCGAAAGAGAAGGGCTACCTCGGCGGGTGCTTAAATAGCCGTCTGTATGGCGGCCTTACCGAGCCGGTGAAGGCGGGGCTTGTAGGAGCAACCGCGCACCCGCATGTGATGTACCGGCCCGATGAACCCCCGTTTGCCAAACGCCCCACCCAAACGGTCACCTACGACTCCTGCCACGATAACTATACGCTTTATGATAAGCTATCACTCGCAAACCCCGATCTGGGCGAGCGGGATTTGATAAGGCTCAATAAGCTGGCCGCCGTGCTGGTGCTCACCGCGCAGGGCATCCCCTTTTTACACGCGGGGGAGGAGTTTCTGCGCCGCAAGCTGCGGGAGGACGGTACCCCCGAGCACAACAGCTACCGTTCCCCCGATAGCATAAACCAGATCGTATGGAGCCGTAAGCATCAGTACCGCGAGGTGTTTGATTACTACAAGGGGCTTATCCGCTTTCGCCGCGCGCATAAGGCGCTGCGCATGACCACGGCGGAGGATACCGAGCGCTTTTTGAAGTTTTTGTATACCACCCCCGAAAACCGCATCTGCTTTCGCCTTGCCGCCGACGCCGCAGGCGATACCGTGCAGCGCATCGTGGTGATCATCAACCCCACCGCCGAGGCGTTTGACTGCCGTTTTACCACCGATACCGACCAGCCCGGCGAGCGGTATGAGGTCTATGCGGATGCCGAGCGCGCGGGGGATACCCCGCTGTACACCATAGAGGGCGACAGCGTTCGGGTACCGCCCATCTGCGCGTTGATACTTGTAAAGGAGCAGTAAAAATTCATTAAACAGAGCCGATTGCATATTCTGCCATTGCAATCGGCTCTGTTTTGTGTTATAATTGTCGAAAAAGGTCGGCATATGTCGGCGCGCAAAAATATCATGCTACATTTAATGTCTAAAAAAGGCGGCTGGGTGGAATAAATGTGGTATAGATATGGATGCATAGACCAGTAGGGATAACGTATCGCATAAACCGGTTCCGGCGCCGGAGAGATACGACGCATAGGAGAAGCCTTATAAAAACATTCATCAGCTCGAATAAGTATAATGCCATAGGATCGGTTTATGGGAACAGGGCTCCAACATTGCTTATTTCATACTTTGCATTCTTCCATGCAAGTTTTCACAAGCAGCGGCTTTTTAAAACCTGAGGTTTTAAAAAGCCGCTGCTTGTTTGTGAGCTTTTTCATCCGTTATTATATGGGCATCCCATCAACTCTGCAGCGCCGATGCATTTTCACTGCCCTCCAAGCGCTTTACGGTATAAGAGGCTTATGCCGCACAGCGCTTATGCGTCCTAATCAGTCTACGACTGCCAGAGCGCTGAGTACTGCGTTTTGAATCGACGCGCCGGGAGTAATGTCGATGATCGAGTTGGTCGAAAGCTCTACAGAGTAGGTGTAGAAGCCGGGTTCCACGTCGGAATCGAAGAACTGGAACGAGAACGCCTCCGCCTCCAGAACCTCTACCAGGGTAGAGAAGGTGTAGGTGGAGCCTACGTTGATCGTACCGCTTTCGCTGGAAGAACGGCGGATCTCGAAGTTCAGGGTTACCGAGATACCCAGCGGCAGGTTGATGATACTCGAGAAGTGTAACAGGATGTTCGCAACGCCGATATTCCGGGTATCAATGCTGGTGGAAACCACATTGAGCGGGGAGGCAAACAGTGTGGTAATGATGGGCAGGGGGCCTACGCCGCCGCTGTTGGCGTTTAAAGCTACCTGACGGCGCGGTAGAAAGTTGTTATTGCACATAGTCTCACCTTTTTTTACAGATTGAAGAACGTCCTTCGCTCTATATTATTCAGCTGTATGACGAAATGTGTGCGAATACAACAGATTATTACACTTTACTACAGCTATTTACAGAGCCTATTTGCTTACTCCCTTTCCTTGACAATAGATGGTTCATCCACTATAATTAAACATGTTTAGTTATGGGTTGGAGGATGGGATGATGCAAGACAATAGAGTTTACACAGCGCTGACAGAGTGCCCGGACGAAAATCCGAGCACCAATAACGAGAAGAGCGTACAGCCGTTTGATCTGGCGGGCTATATGAACAACGCCATCCGGCAGATGGTAAAGAGCGCGCTGCAAGCGTCGCTTCAAAACCCCAAGGAGTCGGCATTCCTTACTGCCTATCTTGCGCATAGTGCCGGTGCCGAGAAGAAAAGGGCGGCGTATGAAAAGAAGGGCAGGCATATCCCGCCGTTTTTGATTGCAAGTATTACGAAAAGCTGCAACCTCTTCTGCAAGGGCTGCTATGCGCGTGCCAATAACGCCTGTACAGAGGATACCGAACATAACCTGCTCACCGCCTTGCGCTGGAACAAGATCTTTACCGAGGCACAGCAGCTGGGGGTGGCGTTTATCCTGCTTGCGGGCGGCGAGCCGCTGATGAGACGGGACGTGCTCGACTGCGCCAAGGGGCATTCGGGCATTTTGTTTCCCGTTTTCACCAACGCCACCTTAATTGACGAGACATATCTTCTCCTGTTTGACCGCCACCGCAATCTGGTACCGGTGCTCAGCATGGAGGGCAACCGGGCCGAGACCGATGAGCGGCGCGGAGCGGGTGTATACGATGCACTTACCCAAGCCATGCAGGCACTTCAGGGCAAAGGCGTTTTTTACGGTGTATCAATTACGATCACCGTTCAAAATATCCACACGGTTACCGACGACGCGTTTATTCGAAAACTGGCTCAAAGCGGCTGCAAGGTGGTTTTTTATGTGGAGTATGTTCCGGCAGACCCTTTAAGCGCTGCCCTTGCCCCCGGCGATGCCGAGCGTGCCCTGCTGGAAGAGCGGCAGCGTGCGTTGCGGGAACGATATAAGGAGCTATTGTTCTTATCCTTCCCGGGGGATGAAAAGTATACAGGCGGCTGCCTTGCGGCAGGCAGAGGATTCTTTCACATTAACGCGGATGGAGGTGCCGAGCCGTGTCCTTTTTCGCCTTTCTCCGACGTAAACCTGGGGAGCGGTTCGCTGCTGCAGGCGCTAAACTCGCCGCTTTTTCAAAAGCTTAACGCTCAGGGGATGCTGCAGGGGGAGCACCGCGGCGGCTGCACCCTGTTTGAAAAGCGTAAGACGGTGCAAGACCTGCTAAAAACCTGACATAATCGGACAGTATATATACTTTTTAATACAATGCGGTTGTGATATAATAAGCGCAGTGGAGGCTAATCAGTCAGAGAGATTGCTCTACGCGCTTATTATACATTTTTATGCTCACCCGCCTCGCCCCTGCGGGGCAACCGGCGGGGATGGGCGACTATACCACAAACGCGGTTGCGTTTATGGTATAATGTTCTTGAAAGCTTAGAATGAATCTGAGGCGAAACAATCTATTATCATTGAGAGGGAAGAGTATTAACATGGCAGAGATTAAATATGAGATTGTAAAAGAGCTTGGCGTATTGGCGGAGAGCCGCAACGGCTGGACGAAGGAATTAAATCTGGTAAGCTGGAACGACCGCGAGCCGAAATACGACCTGCGCGAATGGTCGCCCGACCACGAGAAGATGGCGAAGGGCATCACGCTTTCACAGGAGGAAGCCGCAGAGCTGAAAAAGCTGTTAAACGCCATTCAAGAGCTGTAACCGTCTGCTCCTGAAAGGGGAGATACGCTGTGAATTACGGGGTCTTTAAGAACGGAAAGTATCTGGAGGAGAGAGACGAGCCGTCTCCCATTCGCCGGCATATGAAAAGGCAGGCCAATAAGCCGAGACGGCGGCTGGGGTGCGCCATGCTGCTGCTCCCGGTACTGGCTATCTTCATCTATTTTCTAGTCAGCGGCAGGATGTAAAAAGCTTTATAAACAAATAAGCGCACAAGCGGCGAACAGTATCGAACTGTCTGCCGCTTGTTTATTTTGCAGGAGATGGAGCCAAGCATGATGATGGTATCAAAAAGTGAGCAGTTTTATACCCTCGTAGATGTACCCGGATAGGATGCCGCCCAGCAGCACGAATGCCAGATATAAGCCCACGGCACGCCTTTTCATAAAGGTGCTGATGCCCGCGATTACCCACGCGCTGGTGGCGGAGCCGGTGATGATGAAGGCCAGCATGGCGCCTTCACTGGCACCGCTTTGCAGCAGGGAGGTGATGATGGGGATGCCCGACTCGGTTGTAACATAGAGCGGCAGGCCCACAACGGCGGCTAGGGGTACCGCGGCAAGGCTGTTATTGCCCAGCAGCACCGAAACAATGCTGGACGGAATGAAGTAGTTGATCAGGTACCCAATAGCCACGAAGATGGCGAAATTGAGCAAAATCTGCCGAAGCCCCAAGCTTACAAAGGTGCCAAACAGCTCACGCAGCTTCAGCTTACGGATCAGGTCGCGTATAGCAGTACCCAAGCTTTTGCCGGCGTTACGGTCTAAGTCGGTCTGTTCAGGCTCACGTCCGACGTCCTCTATAATCTTTGACACGATAGCATGGTCTGATTCACAGCAGGGGCCTTGCGCGGGTACGGCAAGAGCGGGTGCACCGCAGGTGCAGGCGGTAATGGGTGCGGGTGTGCAGGTACAGGCGGCGGGAGCAGGGGCACAGGAACAGCTCGACGGGGCATTTTTTTCTTGGTACCGGGTTTGATTGTTTAAGAAGGTCGTTTTCCGTTCAATCAGGTGTGTCAGGTAGCCCGACGAAAGCCCGATAACAAGGGAGGCAATAGTCAATGCGACGGCGAACTGCGGGCCGATGGTGCCCCAAATCATAATAAAGCCGTCCGGGCTCATGAGCGGGGAGGAGGTAAGGAACGCCATAATCGGCCCCCACGGCAGGGTGGTGGAAAGCATACCGAGAATTACCGCGGTGGTGCCGCAGGCGCAAAGGGGTGTAAAGGCACCGAGCAGTACACTTGCGAGGATAGAAATCTTGGTTCTTCGCAACAGAGCCTTGTTGAGTTTATCGGTATTAACATAGGTCTTCAGCGCGACGGCCATGAGTATTGCGAGCGTTAATGTCAGCCAGTTGTGGCCCAGTGATTCAATTACCGCCCAGATGGTGCTTGCCAGTAAATCCTTGATGGTTAACAGTATGTCTTGCATGGTAAATACCCTCCCAGATTTATATCGTATATCGTAAATTTACGATATATTGCGGCAAAAAATAATGGCTATTTCCTCAGTAAATCGCTGCTGAGTTCGTTTAGAAAGGCGGCCAAAACATCCTCATTTAAAAAGTAGCAGCTCCAAAGCTCACGCTTTTCCTTGCGGATAAGCCCGGCATGCTCAAGCACGGCAAGGTGCTGAGAAACAGTAGATTGCGCAAGCCCCGTAAAATTTACCACGTCTCCGACGCTCACACCGTTTTCAAAGAATTCTATATGGTCGCAGCAGGTACCAATGCCCTTTTCTTTCAGGGCCTTGATGAGCTGGTAGCGGGTTTTGTTGCCGAGTGCGCAGCATATGGCTACCATATCCATGCCGTTACACCTCTTTTCGTTTTAGTTTATAATCATTATATCGTAATATTACGATATGGTCAAGAATAATTTTCCTCCCCGCACAGAAATTTTTAAGATTACGGCGCAAACATCTTCCCGCATTTTGCTTTCAGCTTTACACAGTCGTTCAAATGTACGATTTGATGGCGCGTAATGGGCATCAGGCACAGGCCGGCCACCGTTTTTCTCCCCCAGAAGTCCAGCAGCCACACCGATTCCGGGTGGGGGAGCACCCCACCCTCGGCTGCGATGCGGTCGAGCTGTTCCTTCCTCATGCGGCGTTTCAAATCGGCGGCGGAAAGGGCCTGAAGGATCTCACGCGTTTTGCGCCCGACGGCGTTTCGGTAGTCAAAAAGCGCGTCCATCCGCACGGCGCGGCTGAATGCGATAATCTGCTCGTCGGTCATGGCGTTGCCGGTATCCCTTACCTCGGTGCCTAGCGCTTTTAACCGGCTGTCGCACAGCACGGGCTCGCTGTCGGCAATCAGGATATTCGCCGTTAAGTCTTCGATACGCGTGATGTGCCAGATATCCCATGCAATGGTGGCGTCCTTGATCGTGGGCATGGTGCGAAAGGCGTGCTCACTCAGGTTGAGCTCGATTTCATCCATATAGGTGGGCGCCGGTGTATGATATACGCCTGAAGTATGTACCATGCTGTGCATCTGCAGCAGCAGTTCCTTCGCTTCATTCAAAAGTTCCGGCTTGAGGATAATCTCCTTTAAGCGCGCTTGCTTGGGGTTCCAATCTGTGGTTACCTGAAACATCGGTACTGTCGCCCGCCTTTCCTGTGGCTCGGTTATATTTACCAACCATTATAAGGTAGTAACGCAAGAATGTAAATCATCACTCTTTACTTATCTCGACAAATTCTGCGTACGAAAATTACAATATGTAACCATGTTGGATAGTGATAAGTATAATATAGTCAGAAAATCTGCCATTAACCCTTCTTAAACGACCGTCATACAATGGTATAGAAGCTTAACATGGTCAAGTTTGTAAGAAGGAGATATGGCACATGAGATTTAATCCGCAATCCAACAACATGAGAGCATATAATTACCAGCAACGATCGCCGATAGGGATGCATTTCCCTCAAAACGGTGGTCCCCAGCAGGCCGCCCCGGCCAATACAGGCAATCGATACGCGAATGGAAACTTCGGGAATATGTCTTCCGCCGGTAATGCGCCTTGTTTCGGAAACGCGGGCGTAAACCCAAATAACTTCATGCAAGGCGGTCCCGTACTGGATGAAGCCTTTGACGCATCGGGTTTCTTGGGTATAAACAGTAGGTGCTGCTTCTGTCCGCTGCGTTTCATATGCCCGAAAAGCCTATTCTTCTGCAGAAGAGGTCCGACCGGTCCAACAGGTCCAACAGGTCCAACAGGTCCAACCGGCCCAACTGGCCCGACCGGCCCCGCGGGAATAGGCATCCCCGGCCCGACTGGTCCAACCGGCCCAACTGGCCCGACAGGCCCCGCAGGAATAGGCATCCCCGGCCCGACCGGCCCGACCGGCCCCGCAGGAATAGGCATCCCCGGTCCGACTGGCCCGACAGGTCCAACAGGCCCAACCGGTCCAACAGGCCCGATAGGCCCCGGCACAGGTGATACCGGCCCGACAGGCCCAACCGGCCCGACTGGTCCGCAAGGGTTTACCACTCAGATACGGGGGGTTGAGTTCCAGCTTCAAGGCTCAGAGGCACTCCCGGTTGCCAACGGAGCGAACGTGGTATTCGATACCCTGATTAACGATCAGGATCTGTCGCTCGTCTATAACCCCGTAACCGGAGTATTCACTATTACCCGAGTGGGCAACTATCTTGTATCCTGGCAGGTGGCGATAGACGGCTCGGATTTAGGCCCGACGGCATCCTTCACCTTAGGGGTGATCGGCCCTGTCAGCAACAGCATAACCTCCAGCATTCCGGTGATAACCGGGCAGATATCGGGCAGTGCGTTGGTAACCATCGCAGGACCTTCAACGCTGTCGCTGTTTAACAGTAGCGGATTTACGATATTCTTCGCCGATCTTCCGGTGCAAGCGAATATCGTCATTACGGACGTTAGTTTCTAATTTCGTTTTAAATTCAATATCGTTTTAAATTTAGGAGGATTAATGTGAGCAATATTGCACTTCAGATAGAACGTACCGTTGGCGGTTCAGTAGCGGCCGGCGGAAACGTTATCTTTAATAACATCACCTTTACCGCGGGAAATATCAGCTACGACCCTGTTACCGGCGTAATTACGTTTAATGAGGCGGGCAGGTATGTGGTTGATTGGTGGGTGGCTACACTATCAGCACCCGGAACCCCATCGATTGTGTTTGCGTTGTCGTCTACGCAGGGAGATTTCATAGAGGGCAACTCACCCATTAAGCTCGATGAAGTTGATGGTATAGGCATTATTAACGTCACGGTTGCACCCGTTCAGTTAAGTCTGGTGAATGCGACCACAGCAACTATCTTCTACTCGACGGCAGTACCTGTTCAAGCCACACTTCTTATTGTGGAAGATGATATAAGCGGCGCAGGCCCAACCGGCCCGACAGGCCCGACAGGTCCGACCGGCCCGACTGGTCCAACCGGCCCTGCCGGACCGGGAACGGGTGATACCGGCCCGACCGGCCCAACCGGTGCTACCGGGCCGCAGGGTCCTCTCGGCCCGGTAGGCCCGCAAGGTCCGACCGGCCCAACGGGTCCTGCCGGACCGGGAACGGGTGATACCGGCCCGACCGGCGCAACCGGCCCTACCGGCCCTACCGGCCCTACCGGCCCCACCGGTCCGACGGGTCCTGCCGGCCCGACAGGTGCTACTGGTCCAACCGGTGCCACCGGCCCAACGGGTCCGACCGGTCCTACGGGAGCCATAGGTCCAACAGGGGCCACCGGTCCGACCGGCGCAACCGGCCCGACAGGCGACACCGGTCCAACCGGCCCTACAGGCGCAACCGGCCCGACTGGCCCGACGGGCGATACCGGCCCGACCGGTCCGACAGGGGACACCGGTCCAACTGGTCCAACCGGCACTACAGGTCCAACTGGTCCGACCGGCGACACCGGCCCAACGGGTCCGACGGGCGATACCGGCCCGACTGGTCCAACCGGCGCTACAGGTCCAACCGGTCCTACAGGCGACACTGGTCCAACTGGTCCTACAGGCGACACTGGTCCAATCGGTCCTACAGGCGACACTGGTCCAACTGGTCCAACCGGCGACACCGGCCCAACCGGTCCTACAGGCGACACTGGCCCGACCGGTCCGACCGGCGACACAGGTCCAACTGGTCCAACCGGCGCTACAGGTCCAACTGGCCCGACGGGTGATACCGGCCCAACGGGTCCGATCGGAGATACCGGCCCAACGGGTCCGACAGGTGACACCGGCCCGACCGGTCCGACAGGCGATACCGGCCCAACCGGTCCTACGGGTGATACCGGTCCAACCGGCCCGACAGGCGATACCGGACCAACAGGCCCAACGGGTGACACGGGTCCAACCGGCCCGACGGGAGACACCGGTCCAACCGGCCCGACGGGCGATACCGGACCAACAGGCCCTACGGGTGACACGGGTCCAACTGGCCCTACCGGCGATACCGGCCCAACTGGCCCGACAGGAGATACCGGTCCAACCGGTCCGACAGGCGACACAGGTCCAACCGGCCCAACTGGCGATACCGGTCCAACCGGCCCAACGGGAGACACCGGCCCAACCGGTCCGACGGGAGATACAGGCCCAACAGGCCCAACAGGCGACACTGGCCCAACTGGCCCGACAGGGGACACTGGCCCAACTGGCCCGACAGGGGACACCGGCCCAACGGGTCCGACAGGCGATACTGGCCCGACAGGCCCGACGGGAGACACCGGTCCAACCGGTCCGACGGGCGATACCGGACCAACAGGCCCAACGGGTGACACGGGTCCAACAGGCCCAACCGGCGATACCGGCCCAACCGGCCCGACCGGAGATACCGGCCCAACAGGCCCAACGGGAGACACCGGTCCAACCGGCCCGACGGGAGACACCGGTCCAACCGGCCCGACGGGTGACACCGGTCCAACCGGTCCGACAGGCGATACAGGTCCAACCGGCCCAACGGGTGACACGGGTCCAACAGGCCCAACCGGCGATACCGGCCCAACAGGCCCGACCGGAGATACCGGCCCAACCGGCCCGACAGGCGACACCGGCCCAACTGGCCCGACAGGGGATACCGGTCCAACCGGCCCGACCGGAGATACCGGCCCAACCGGTCCGACGGGTGACACCGGCCCAACCGGCCCGACAGGGGATACCGGCCCGACCGGTCCGACAGGAGATACCGGCCCGACGGGTCCGACCGGCGATACCGGCCCAACCGGTCCGACAGGAGATACTGGCCCAACTGGCCCAACGGGTGACACGGGTCCAACAGGCCCAACCGGCGATACCGGCCCAACTGGCCCAACGGGTGACACCGGCCCGACAGGCCCGACAGGGGACACGGGCCCGACAGGTCCGGCAGGCGCAGCCGCATTGCTTGTTACGAGCAATAGCATGGCAAGCGAAGGCACTGTATCCGTTCTCACTGTAAAAAAGGAAGGAACGAATATTCCTTTATTCACCAATCAAAGTGTCAGTGCATTTGCCCAAAACAGTGCGAATGACATGTTCCTTATACCGGAGACAGGAAAATATCTCATCAGCTATGGGGTAGCGACTACGACTGCGGTGTTGATGTCTTCCCGGGTAATTGTGAATGGTCTTACGCCTATAGCCGCATCCGTTATAGAGCCGCCCGTCGCTGTAGATAATCTCAGCACTTCCTTTATGGCGGCGCTAAATGCAAAAGATACAATCTCATTCCAGCTATATGGCTTGGAAGCGGCGAATGTAGAACTCTTGGGCGGGGCATCGACGTATATGATCGTTGTACAGTTATCATAGCACAATTTCTTAAGCAATCATGGCTTGCAAGGCAAAAGCCCGCCGAAAGGCGGCTTTTGCCTTATCTGGGGCAAAAGGTATCATTTGTTACACCGTAAACATATAGTGGTATGAAAGAGTAAACGAGGTGAGAGTTTGAGCAAGTATAAAATCTGCGTTTATGCCATCTGTAAAAACGAGGAACAGTTTGTCGATCGCTGGATGGACGCGGTTAGTGAGGCCGACATGGTGGTGGTGACCGATACCGGCTCCACCGACGGCACCATAGAAAAGCTGCGGGCGCGCGGGGCTGTTGTGTATGAGGAGAAGCTCAGCCCTTGGCGGTTTGATGTAGCAAGAAATCTGGCCATGGACCACATCCCCGAGGATGTGGATATCTGTGTTTCCAACGATATGGACGAGGTGTTTGAAAAGGGCTGGCGCGAAAAGCTGGAGGCGGCGTGGATGCCTGAGCACACACGGGCGCGCTACCTCTTTACCTGTACCTTCAACCCGGACGGCACCCCCAATAAGCAGTTTGCAATGGAGAAGATACACCGTAGGCACGGCTTTCGATGGGTGCACCCGGTGCATGAGGTGTTGGAATACAGCGGGAGCGGCCCCGAAAAGGTCGTATGGGTGAATATGGTGCTCAACCATTACCCGGATAACACGAAATCGCGGGGGCAATACCTGCCGCTTTTGGAACTGTCGGCCGAAGAAAATCCGCAGGATGACCGAACGGCCTTCTGGTTGGGGCGGGAGTATATGTATCACCAGCAGTACGACAAGGCTATAGAGACCCTAGAAAAGCATCTGCAGCTCCCCACCGCTACATGGAGTGAAGAACGGTGTGCCTCCATGCGCTTTATTGCCCGAAGCTTTGAGGGCAAGGGTGATAAGCAGCAGGCCATGAACTGGCTGTTCAGGGCCATTGCGGAATGCCCGATGGTGCGTGAACCGTATTTGGACGCCGCACGGCTTGGCTACAGGCAAAGGGACTGGTCACTGACCTTTTTAATGGTGGAAAAGGCGCTTGCCATTACCCAAAAAACAGGCAGTTACCTGCTAGAGGAGCTTTGCTGGAGCTATCAGCCCTACGACTTGGGCGCCATCGCCTGTTACTGGCTGGGGCTGTACGAGAAAGCGGCCCGCTATGCCACTACAGCCTGTGAGTACAGCCCGACGGACCCGCGGCTGAAGAACAATCTCGCGCTTATTCAGGCTAAGCTTGGAAAGGAGCAGGGGTAAACTTGGAAAAACGTTATAAAATCTGCGTATACGCAATCTGCAAGAACGAAGAACAGTTTGTGGATAAATGGATGGACTCGATGAGCGAGGCCGACATGGTGGTGGTAACCGATACCGGCTCCACCGACGCCACAGTGGAAAAGCTGCGCGCGCGGGGCGCTATGGTGTATGTGGAGGAGGTCAAACCATGGCGTTTTGACGTGGCGAGAAACCTCTCGCTTGACCATGTGCCGGAGGATGCAGACATCTGCGTGTGCACCGATCTGGACGAGGTGCTCGTAAAGGGGTGGCGGGAGTGTATTGAGCGGGTGTGGACAGACGACACCACCAACGGCAAGTATCTTTATAACTGGAGCTTAAAGCCCGACGGCACGCCGGATATTCAGTTTACCTATTTTAAAATTCACAACCGCAAAGGCTACCGCTGGGTGTGCCCGGTACATGAACACATCAGTTACGTGGGCAGCGAACCGGTGAAAACGGTGTTTATTGACGGCATGGTGCTCAATCATTACCCCGACCCGACGAAATCCCGAGGGTCGTACCTGCCTCTGCTGGAGCTTGCGGTAAAGGAAGACCCGGAAAGCGACCGCATGACCTATTATCTGGGCCGCGAATATATGTACCGTGGGCAGTGGCAAGAATGCATCGATACCCTCACCCGCTACCTGAAGCTCCCAACCGCCACCTGGCGGGAGGAGCGAAGTGCCGCCATGCGCTGGATAGCTAAGAGCGAAAGCTGCCTTTCGCATTACGCTGAAGCAGTCGGCTGGTATTTAAAGGCGATTGCCGAGGCGCCGCACATGCGTGAACCCTATGTGGAGCTTGCCAGAGCCGCCTATGAGGTAAAGGATTGGCCAATTGTATTCTGCATGGCGGAGCGCGCGCTGAAGATCAAAGAGAGATCACTAAGCTATGTGAATATGGGCTACGCGTGGGATCATACGCCTTACGATCTGGCCTCGCTTGCCTGCTACTACCTTGGCATGTACGAGAAATCGCTCGAGTACGCCAAGGAGGCCGCGCGCCTCGCCCCGGAAAACAATCGGCTTAGCAGTAATATAGCCCTGATTGAGGCAAAGCTTAAAAAAGTCAAAGACGAAAAGTAATGTCCTGCCGCTAAAAAACAGCCTGAGGGCCGTAATTCATACGCCGTCAGGCTGTATTTTATTGATTAGCGAGTAACGGCTGGGCTACATAAAACAAGCCTCAGTAAAGTGTTATCCTTTACTGAGGCTTGAACTTTATGTATAAAACGTTTTCTGTGGCCTAAGAGAGCAGCAGGTGCTCATACAGGCGTCCGGCGTCCGACTCAAGGCAGATGTCCACCGTCTTGCCGCCGTTTGTGTCCGCACCGTCGATGATGGCAATCTGCGGGGGTTTGATGTCGCACTGATAGTTTAAGCTGGAAAGGGAGGTTACCGCGTTGCCGCTGATAATGTTCGAAATCTCGCCCAGCATCGAGGTGGCGAAATCGTCAATCATCTCGGCCTCCATTCCCGAGAGGGTTTTTACAATATTGAGCGTGGTGGATTTCGGGAAGCTGTAAACCACCGAGCCTGTTAAATCTCCGATCAGTTCAATGGTTACATGCACCGTCTCCTCACCGCCCGCGGCGGCCTGTGCCTCCAGCTGAGCGATGTCCAGCCCGAGCATCATCTTGAATACATCTTTTGTTGCTTCGTAAAACGTATTGCCTTTTTGATCTGTCATCTGTGGTTTTCCTCCCTTAAGCCGATATACTTAGCCATCTTCAAGTCTTCTGCCACCACATGGTTTACCAGCCATGCCAAGAGCTTGCCGGCAAACTGCTGAACACCCTGCTGCGTATATCCTTCGGATTCAAACCGCCGTGCACATTCGGTTACATAAACGGTAAAGTCTTCGTGGATTTTGCGGTGCCTCTCGCTGTCGGGGTAGCCGATCTTACGCTGATACGCCTCTTCGTCATTAAAATGCTCGACCACATAGTTCTGCATAAAGCCGATGGTTTCCTTCACCTTCGTAAGCTTCTCTTCCCATGGGGTAGCCGACCTTACGGCCTCCAAGAAAGCCCCCACGCGGGCAAAAAGCTCCTTATGCTGGCGGTCTACCGTTTCAATGCCGATGGCATACTGCTCCTTCCATACCAATCCATACACTCCTCTCTGTCCATGATTGCTGTAGAGGTTATTTCGGTGAAAACTGCATACAGAAATGTACTATTACTGCCAATAGTGTACGATAATTGTATGATTAATGTATCACGTTTTTCCATCCCCGTCAACGTTTTTTCGATTACATTTTGTATAATCACCGTAAAACATCATATTTTCGACAACGCATCCCTCTGCTCCAGCGCACACTTAAGCCGCCGCACGCCTTCCTGAATCTGCTCGTTATTCAGGTTGCCGTACCCCAGCACCAGCTCGTGGTCGTGTCTGCCTTTGCATACGGCATACCGCTCCACACAGTCGGCCTCCACACCCTGCCGGGTAAAGGCGCGGTAGTCGTCGCGGGTAAAGGGGCGTGTGAAGTGGGCGAGCAGGTGCATCCCCGCGTTTTCGCCCGAGATGGTCACCCGCCCGTCAAACGCCTGCGACAGGCTGCGCATCAGCAGTAGCCGTTTTGCCTCGTACAGCTTCTTCATGCGGTAGATGTGTTTATCCAGCAGGCGCTCGTCAATCAGTCGCGCGAGCGCAAGCTGTTCGATGGTGTTGGCCCACGTATTAGTCAGCTCCATCTGCCGCACCACCTTGTCGCGCAGCTGCCACGGCAGTATCAGATAAGCGATACGTAGGGCAGGGGAGAAAATCTTGCTGAAGCTGCCCAGATAGATGACGCGCTCGCCGTTTAAGCGGTGCAGCGGCTGAATCGGCTCGCCCTCGTAGCGGAACTCGCCGTCGTAGTCGTCTTCTATCACATACGCGTCCCGCTCTGCGGCGTGCTGCAGCAGCGAAACGCGCCTTGCGATTGGCAGCACCCCCCCGACGGGGAACTGGTGGGAGGGCACCACATACACGGCACGCAGGCGGTCATCCTGTTTAAGCTCGTCGGTTTTCATGCCCTGTGCATCCACCTCTACCGGGTGGATGCCGTAGCCGCAGCCCTCAAAGGCCTGCCGCACAAAGGGCATGCAGGGGTCCTCCACAGCCAGCGTGCTACCTTCACGGTAGAGCACCTTTGCCAGTAGCTGCAGCCCGCTGAAGGTGCCGGGCAAAATCACCACCTGCGCCTCGCTGCAGACGATACCCTTCATGCGGTAGAGGTAGGCGCGCAGCGCCGATTGCAGGGCGGGTACCCCCGCGCCGGACGGCAGGTAGCCGAAGGCGCTGACATCCGCGTCCAGGCAGGTATCCCTTAACAGCTTCGCCCAGAGCGTTTGGGGGAAGGCGGAGCAGTCGGGGTTACCGGGGTCAAACGAAATCACATCGGTTTGTGACTTTTTCTCTGCGGAAAATCCAAACTCCGGCGGTAGCGGGCGAGGCGCGGGCAGGGCACCCAGCCCCGCTACAAAGGTGCCCGATCCGGTTTTACTAAGCAGATAGCCTTCGGCGAGCAGCTGTTCGTACACCTCTATTACAGCGTTGCGCGCGATATTCAGCTCGGCGGCAAGACTTCTGGTAGGGGGCATCTTTTCGCCGGACGGCAGTGCGCCCGATAAGATATCGCCGCGTATCTGCTGCGCCAGCTGTTTCGCCGCTGAAACAGGTAGCTCCTTGTTTACCTCAAACCCAAACATACCCGTACCCTCCAATTGGTTCTTAAAATTGCCGATGGATTGGCACTTCTTTAAATCCAATTTCATTATATAATGAACATAGCAGACAATCAACCATACTTGAGCAGAAAGGCAGGGAGGGTATGTGGAGCAACTTCTTTTTGGTACAACGGGCAAGGCCGTAAGCCGGGTTTGCCTCGGCTGCATGATGATGGGTACTGCGATGGACGATAAGGCCTCTTATCGGGTGCTTGACCAATTCACCGCGGCGGGCGGAAATTTTCTGGATACGGCAAACTGCTACGCGTGGTGGATGGGCAGCGGCGAATTTATCGGGGACGAAAGCGAGAACGTTTTGGGCAGCTGGATGCAGGACAGGCATAACCGCCATGAGGTTTTTCTCGCCACCAAGGTGGGGGCGCGCCTGAAAGACCCATACAGCATCCGCGGCGCCGACGGTATCCCCGAATGGGATCGGGTGCCCGGCGAGTATGAGGGGCTTTCGCCCGCTGTCATCCGAAAAGGGGTGGAGGACAGCCTCCGCCGCCTGAAAACCGACTATATCGACCTGTATTACACCCATGTATACGACACCAAAACCCCGATTGAGGAGACGCTCGAGACCCTGAACGATCTGGTGAAGGAAGGAAAGGTGCTCTCCATCGGGTGCAGCAACCTGACGAGCGGACAGTTAAAGGAGGCCCGGGCGGTAAGCGCGCAAAAGGGAATGGCCCTGTACACCGCCGTGCAGCAGGAGTATTCCTATCTGCATCCTACGCCGGGGCTGGACGCCGGTATCATCCGTCATGCGGATGCGGAATTGTTTGATTATATCCGCGCGAACAAGGATATAACCCTGCTTGCCTATTCGCCGCTGCTTAAAGGCATTTACGGCAGCGAGGAAAAGAGAAAGCGCTACTACAACTGGGGCCTGTTCGATTCCCCGGAGTCTGCCCGCAAGCTTGGCATTGTCGATAATCTTTCGCGCGCGCTGGGTATTACCGGCAACCAGCTGGTACTGGCATGGTTGCTGCGCCACGAGCCGAAGGTCATCCCTATTCTCGGGTTCAGCAATGAGGAGCAATACCTCGAGAATATCGCGTCGCTGGATATTAAGCTCACCGACGAGCAGTACGCCATCATGGGTGAAGAATAGGCATTATTCCTTGGCATTGTCAGCATTGCATATCTCATTTTTTTCATATATAGGCCAGGCGCCGCTTTGGAAGCTCCAAAGCGGCGCCTGGCCTTTTAAACGATACGGATAAACGTTATACATGATTTATACCGGATTATTTGGGGCGAACGGCGCATACATATAAAGAGTATGTACAACTGGGCGTTGCTAATGCAAGCTGCTATTTACGTAGTGCAGGCAACCCGCGCTAATAAAGGTATTCCGGCAGTTCGTGTTGAAATATATCACCGCGCGGGTTTTATAAACAAGCTGTAAGCATTTATGGAAGCGGGTTGATTGGCTATAATGCCTACATGAACATGGCGTTTCTCTCCGCAGTGGCGGCGCTGGTGTGCGTGGCGCGCTTTAACTCGGCGGCGCCCTCCGCCGGTACCAACTACGAGCTGGAGGCCATAGGCGCCTGCTTTATCGGCGGGGCCTCCGCCTACGGCGGCACGGGTACGGTGGGCGGCGCGGTTGTGGGCGCTATCTTCATGGGCGTACTCAACAACGGCATGTCCATCCTCGGCATAGACGCAAACTGGCAGAGGGCCGTAAAGGGCTTTGTGCTGCTGGTGGCGGTTGTATTCGACGTGGTGTCTAAAAAGCAGCGCAGCGCCAAGGCATAGATGCTTTGATGATGGCCTACAAGCAAAAGGAACGGGTCAATTACCTGTTCCTTTTGCTTTTGGTTGTTGCATAGCATTATCTATTGAATGATACCCAGGCTTAACTTCCAGCGCAGAACCCTCATTACAGCGTCATCGATGGTGCTTTCGGGGATGGTTCCGGCTTTGGCGGCATCGATTACGGCGGGAATTTGTACCTCAAAATCGGTACAGCAAACCATGTCATTGCCCGCCTGCGCCGCCATCACGGCGGCCTTGCCGTCGCCGGCGAACTGCCGGATAGCGTCCATGTACAGGTCGTCCGTCATGATCACGCCTGTAAAGTGAAGTTCCTTGCGCAGGATATCATGTACCTTTGCCGAAAGAGAGGCCGGGTTTTCGGCGTCCATACAGGCAACGATGTTGTGCGAAACCAGTACGGCATCCGCGCCCGCCTCAATCCCCGCGGCAAAGGGCAGAAAATCCTGCTTTACAAACGTCTCGTAGTCGCGGCTGTCGTGGGCGACCCCCTTGTGGGTGTCCACGTTGTTGCCGTAGCCGGGGAAGTGCTTCAGCACGCTGCCAAGCTTATTTTCACCCATGGTGGCAACCACCTTCTCAACATACTGCGCGGTGAGCGCGGCGTCCTTGCCGAAGGAGCGGGGGTAGATATAGTCCGACTCCGCAGTGGGCACATCGCAGACAGGCGCCATGTTCAGGTTAATGCCAAGGGATTTGAGCAGCTCGGCCTTTTCCTTGGTATCGCTCACAATCAGGTCCCATCCGCCCTCGATGTAAAGGTCCTGCGGCGACCAAAACGGCACGGCGCGAAACTGCTTATACAGGCTTACGCGGTTTACCTTGCCGCCCTCCTCGTCCACCCCGATGAGCATGCCGAGGCGGGAGGCGTCCTGATAGCTTTGGATATCCTCCGTAACCTCGGCTTTGGTTTTGTTTTTAAAATCGCTCGCAAAAAGGATGTATCCGCCCAAGTGATAGTTCGCAGCCGCCTGCGCGGCGTTTTCCTGCGGGCAGCGAACGATAAACATCTGCCCGACCTTCTCTTCAAGGCTCATGGTGCTCAGTATCTGCCGCGCCCTTGCTTCCTCGTTTACAGCGCCTGCCGCCGAACCAACCGTTATCCGCTTAACCTGCACCCGTTGCATCTCCAGGGCCTCGTCCAGTGTACCGTAGTAATCCACCGTTGCAGGGCAGCCGATAAGGATACCGTCCTTGCCGACGGTAAGTTTTTCGGCATCTTTTTCAAACGTATAGGTTTTGCTATCATCCGCTAAAATGGTAATCGTGTGCATGGTGGCGTAGGCTATCGTGCCGCTTAGGTGGTTTAAAGTCTCCCCATCCGACGAGGCCTCCTGTGTGATTTCAGAGGAGGTATCGGGAGTGACGCCGACGCCGAAGTCTTTGAGTAAGCCGCAGGAAGAGAATAATAGGCAAAGGCTTAGTACGAACAGAAGGCTGAAACGATACCTCTTGACAAAAGATTTCATAAACGTTCTCCTAACGGCAACAAATAAAAATGCACCTTGTGGTAGAAAGGTGCTGTAAGTAAAATCATGATGTCAAGGGCGGCATGTGGTATGCGGTTGTTTGCATTATGGGCATTTTTAAGGGACTTTATATATTTGCAGTTACCGGCAAGACAGATATAATCACAAAAGTTCAAACGCCTTACACTTAGCAGGCGCATAGACAATGAGAAATCTTAGTTTTCATAAGAATACGACTTTAATAGGGGTTTGTCAATTTGTTGCTTTACCACGTGAATCAATTAAGGCTATGCTTGTATACAAGGTATTTTACCGCTTAAAAAATTTCTTTATGCCCCCTTTACAACGTAACAGTGTTATGTTACACTGTTGTGTAGGAGGAATGAAGATGGATGAAGTATTAATCTCAAAGAAAGACCTGCTGGAGCTCACCAATATCTCGTACGGCCAGCTCTACCGGTGGAAGCGTAAGGGCCTCATCCCCGAGGACTGGTTTATCAGAAAGTCGACCTTTACGGGGCAGGAGACCTTCTTCCCCAAAGACAAGGTACTTTCTCGTATCGATAAAATCAAGGATATGAAGGAAGATATCTCGCTGGACGACCTCGCCGATGTATTTTCCCCCAGCATCGACAGTGTTACGCTCAGCGCCGAGGACTTAGTAACACGAAACATTGTTACCAAAGAGGTGCTGGAAATCTACCGCGAGTTCAAAAACAGCGGCGGGCCGCTGGAGTTTAACGATATCCTTTCGGCGTACCTGCTTAATAAGCTCATCCTCTCCGGCAATATCGGCCTTGAGGAAGGAAAGCTGCTGCTCGAGGTACTCAGCGAGGGGATGATAAGGTTCAAAGGCGAGCCAAGCGAGCTGCTGCTTATGCGAAAGCTGGGGGTGTTCAGCTGCTTTATGGTTTCGCCGCCCTGCAAATTCTGCTGCGATAAGGGCGTGCGCGTCATCGAGCAGATCATCCTTTCCACCGTAATTGAAGAACTGAAGCTAAAGCTTATTTAAGGAGGATAATCATATGTATGAGAATTCACAGGCCGACCAGAACAACGCAAACAATGCGGCGGAGGGCAGCGGCAATTCGGTTAAAATAAACGGCTCCGGCCAGGTAATCGGCGGAGCATACGATTCGATTAAAATTAACGGCACCGGCCGCGTGGCAGGCGCCAGCTTCGGCTCTATTAAGATAAACGGCTCGGGCAGTGCCACTAATGTCGACGGCAATTCTGTAGAGATTAACGGCTCCGGCAGGGTAGAGAGGGGCGGCGTTAATAATTCCATTATCATCAACGGCTCGGGCAGCGCGATGGGCGGCAGCTACCACACCGTGAGGATCAGCGGCACGGGCAAGATAACGGGCGACCTTCAGTGCACGGAATTCATCGTAAACGGTTCCGCTCATGTGTCCGGTAAGGTGGAGAGCGAAAAGGTGCAGCTCAGCGGCTCCACGGAGATCGACGGCGACCTGACGGCAAAGGAACTGAAGATAAGCGGCTCTGCCAGATTAAGAGCAGGCGCGGTTTGCGATATGGTGTCCATCTCGGGCTCCGCGGATATCCGCAAGAATCTGGATGCTCAATCGGTTCGGATCGTAGGCTCCGCAAAGATCAGCGGCGACTGTAACTCCGAGCGCTTTCATTCCAACGGCTCGTTTGAGGTAGGCGGGCTGCTCAACGCCGACGACGTAGACATCCATCTTCACGCGCCCAGAAGCCGTGCACGGGAGATCGGCGGGGAGCATATCGAGGTAAGCCTTGGCAATTATAAGTTTGGCCTTTTACAGGCCATTTCCGCCCTCGGCATCTACACCCCCACCCTTGAAGCTGATTTGATTGAGGGCAACGAGATCCGCCTTGAAAACACCAACGCCAAGGTGGTGCGCGGCAACAACGTGACCATCGGCAACGGCTGCAACATCGGGCTGGTAGAATACAAGGGCAACCTCTACAAAACAGGCGACGCGCGGGTTGGCGAAGAGCGCAAGATATAATTTCATCACCGTATACAGGAGGCTTCCGAGCATCATCGGAAGCCTCTAACTTTTTATTAATACAAATAGTACTGCACAAACCTAAAAACAAATTGCCCTTTGCGTGATTAGCGCTATAATAGGACGTATAGAGTTCATTTACGCTTGCAGAACAATTTTTGTGATTGAGGTGTAGTTTGCAATGAAACAAAAAGCGGTTGTAGTATGGAACGATCCCTGGCACCCAAGCGAGCGTTATGCCCCGTTTATCGAGGCGCTGCTGCCCGCCGATGAGTGGGAGGTACAAACCACCGTTCATGCAAGGGAGCTTGCGGGCTTAGCCTGCGCCCCACAGCTTGCGGTGTTCTTGGCCTCCGGCTGCGAAGAAAAGGAGGACGGCCTGCCCGAGGACGTCCAGCAGAAGATTGTAGAAATGGTGCGCGGCGGCATGGGTATTCTGTTTTTTCACGCGGGGCTGGTGCACATCGGCGAGCAGAGCCCATTTTACACTGAACTGAACGCCGGGCGCTTTATCAGCCATCCGCCCGAATGTGCTGTTGCCGTAACGGCTGTCGGCGGGGCACACCACCCCGTTCTGGAGGGGGTAGCCCCCTATGCCGGCAACGACGAGCACTACTTCTGCCAGCTGGATGTATCCCGCACCACCCTGCTTGCGTGCGGTACCTCCCAGCATATTACGGCGCCCTGCGCGTGGGCGCACCCGTTCGGCGATGGACGGGTGGTCTCCATCACCCCCGGGCATACGACAGAGATACTTAATAACCCCGAGCTGTTGCGCCTGACACGCAATGCCGTTGAGTGGCTAACCCAGCAGACAGTATTATAAAACCATACCAAGCAAAAGCGGCAGCCCATCCGATCTTGTTGGCGGATAGGCTGCCGTTTTTTAATCATAAAATTATTCCATAAACGGAGCGGCTTGATATTGCCGCTTGCTATTTGCATTAAAAAACGGCAAAATGAAGAGAGAGATCATTTTGCTCCAATTGCTCCAAAGCATGGAAAGGAAGAAACAGCGTTGAATAATCAAAAAAGGATTGCGGCGATTCACGATATCTCCTGCTTCGGCAAATGCTCCCTGACGGTGGCATTGCCGATACTCTCCGCTGCGGGGATAGAAACCAGCGTTATCCCCACTGCGGTGCTCTCCACCCACACAGGAGGGTTTACCGGCTACACCTACCGCGACCTCACCGAGGATATCCCCGCCATACAGAACCACTGGCGTTCGCTGGGCCTGCGTTTTGACGGCCTTTACACCGGCTTTTTGGGCTCGTTTGAGCAGCTAAAGCTGGTAGCGGGGCTGATTGACGATTTTAAAGAGGAGAACACCCTTGTCTTAATAGACCCTGTGATGGCCGATAATGGCTCGCTGTATAAAGGTTTTACGTCCGACTTTCCCAAAGGCATGGCGGCCCTCTGCCGCAAGGCCGACGTGATTGTGCCCAATATCACCGAAGCCGCGCTGCTCACCGAGACCCCTTACCGTGAAGGCCCGTACACGCGGCAGTATATTGAAGAGCTGCTCAAGCGGTTAAGCAATCTTGTAAACGGCAAGGTGGTGCTTACCGGCGTGTGCTTTGACGAGATTAATCTCGGCGCCGCCACCTACGATACTAAAACGGGCGAGATCGCCTATACGCTGTCCCCACGGGTGGAAGGCCTCTACCACGGCACGGGGGACATCTTTGCAAGCGCCTTGCTGGGCGCGCTGCTAAACGGCTTTGCGCTTTCTGAGGCTGCGGGCATTGCCGTTGATTTTACGCTGGGCAGCATCCGGCGCACCAAAGAGGCGGGCACCGACGTCCGCTACGGGGTTAACTTTGAATACGGCATCCCTCAGTTTGTTAGGGCACTGGGGCTCATAAAATAACGGAACACCCTTCAAATGGCTATAAATCGACAGGCCACGGGCGGTATCAAGCGATACCGCCCGTGGCCTTATTTAAACCTTATGCGCGTTCGCTGAATCAATGTTGCGCTTTAAATGTCTATCTAACCTTGCAAGATATTGCAATTTAAGCCTCGCGCTTGTCAAGTTCCTTAATAAAATACATTAAATTCTTCATCGTCAGCGCCAGGTCGCTCTTTGAACGCGCTTTAGCCACTTTAAAATCCACCGCAACGCGGTTGATACTGAAGATGGCGGTGACGCCTTCCTCATAAGCGGCTTCGATGTCGTCGCCAATGTCGCCGACAATGGCTACAAGGGGAATGCCCGCAAGCTTTGCCCGTCTGGCTACGCCGATTACCACTTTCCCACGGATGGACTGTGTATCGATCTTGCCCTCTCCGCTGAAAACCATGTCCGCGCCCTGCAGCAGCCGGTTAAAGTTTACGGTATCCAGAACGGTTTCAATCCCCATCTGCAATCGGGCGTTAAAAAAGGCCACCATGCCGCCGCCCATCGCCCCGGCAGCCCCCGAGCCCGGCAGTAGCGAGACATCCTTGCCCAAATCCGTTTTAAAAAGCTCGGCGATATGCCGCAGTCCATCGTCCAGTTGGGCGACTATTTCGGGGGTAGCGCCCTTCTGCGGGCCAAAAACGGCGGCGGCACCTGTTTCACCGAACATCGGGTTATCAATATCGCACATGGTTACTATCTCTACATTCTGCAGCTCGGGCAGAAGGTGCGACATACCGATACGGGTGATATCCTTGAGCGTACCGCCCACCGGGATAAATGCCTCGCCCGCTGCGTTGATAAAGCGAACCCCGAGCGCGCAGGCGGCCCCGGCGCCCGCGTCGTTGGTGGCGCTCCCGCCCAAGCCCATGATGATTTTTTTACAGCCGTGGCTAACGGCATGTGCAATCAGCTCACCAACGCCATAGGTGGTGGTTTTACGGGGGTCTTTCTCCTCCCCCACCAGCGGAAGACCGGCACAGGCCGCCATTTCAATAATGGCCGTCTGTCCGTTGTCAATCACACCGTAAAAGGCCTGCAGTTCCTCGAAATAAGGGCCTTTCACCTTTACAAAGATTTTTTCACCGCCAACGGCTGCTAAAAAGGCATCGACGCTGCCTTCTCCGCCGTCGGCCACAGGAATTTTCAGAACGTCGGCGTCCGGATAGATATCGTGAATGGCACGTTCCATAATATCGCAAATTTCGCTGGAACTCATGGTTCCTTTAAAAGAGTCGGGTATGCACAGGATCTTTTTCATGATCGGTTTCCTTTCGGCGATGTACCTTTAAAAGAATGGGACGGTAATCGCTTTACCGTCCCATTCTCTAAGTTATAAAATTAATTAACGGACAAAGAGCGATAATATAAAAATTGCTGCTATAGAGGTTAAGCCCAACACCAAGGTCATGAGCGTTTGTGTCTTGTAGCCGTCCTGCGGCTCCATCTCGCCGAAGTTGGTGATTACCCAGAAGTAAGAGTCGTTGGCGTGGGATACGGTCATTGCACCCGCGGCGATGGCCATAACGGTTAAGGCGGACATCACAGGCGAGCTCAGCCCTAACGCACCCATCATTGGCGCCAGGATACCGGCGGTCGTGGTCAGCGCTACCGTAGAGGAACCCTGAGCGGTTTTTAAGATAGCCGACAGCAAGAAGGGGAAGAAGATGCCCACGGTTTGCAGCACCGCCGCATTGTCGGTAATAAAGGTTACAAGGCCGGAAACAGAGATGACCTTGCCGAGCACGCCGCCCGCAGCCGTTACAAACAGAATCGGGCCTACGATCTTCAGGGTATCGTTGGTGAGCTCATAGAATTTAGACATCTTTTTAGAAGTTGCGAGCAGCAGCACGCCGAATAACAATCCGAACATCAGTGCAATGATAGGCGTTCCGATAAAGGAGAGAATATTTGCGAGGATTCCCGTCATTTTAGCCACGGTAGCGATGGAGGCGATGGCCATTAACAGAATCGGTACGATGATAGGGGCAAGTGCCAGAAATCCATTCGGGAGCTTGCCGTACCGCGCAACAATCTGCTCATAGGTGTCGGTTACGGTGTCTGTATTTTCAAGTTCATCCTTCGACTTTACCTTTTTGCCGATAAGCTTCGCGAAGATAAACGCGGCAATCAGTGCGGGGATAGAAACCAAGGTGCCCATGCCAATAACCAGCAGCAGGTTGTTTCCGATACCCAAGGTGTTCGCGGCCGCAATCGGCCCCGGTGTAGGCGGGATGAAAACATGCGAGATATAAAGGCCAGCCGAGAGGGCCATGGTCATCGCCACGCTGGATGTGCGTGTGCGCTTTACCAGCGCTTTGCGTATGGGGTTTAAAATAACAAAGCCGCTATCGCAGAAAACGGGGATGGAAACCACCCAGCCCATTAATAGAATCGCCAGCTCGGGGCGCTTTTTGCCAACCAGTTTAATCACCATGTCGGCGAGTTTGAAAGCGGCGCCGGTTACTTCCAGAATCGTTCCGATCAATGCGCCTAAGATGATAACGATACCGATGCTGGTGAACGTTCCGCTGAAGCCGGCACCGATGACGTTGGCAAGACCCAAGGTTACCGAATTATCGGCGTTGGTAACATTCGTAAGCGGTATTCCAGCCACCAAACCGAGGATGAGGGAGACCCCCATGATCGATAAAAAAGGGTGGATTTTAAGCTTCGAAATGGCAATGATCATCACTGCAATGGCAACGATAAAAGCTATTAGTAGCGAAATCCCTGACATAAGTTTAACCTCCAAACATTTTAACAGTTTGTTAACTGGTGACTTCATTATAGCTTTCGCCAAAATATTCAGCTATAGTACAGAATATAAAAGTATGCTTAGATTTATGTTCCCGATAACATGCGGTTCAAAAATTTCATTTTATAATTTGTCACTAATCCACAAATCACAGCATATTATGTTGAATATCTCGGTAGAAATGCACAGCGATGTAGTAGAGCGAGGAATAGCGGATAGAGCGCGGGTCGTACCCTGTTGCTTCCTTAAGCTTGTTGAGCTTATATTGCAGCGTGTTTTTGTGAATATACAGGCGCTCGGCCGCCAAGCTAATCGACCCCTCTGTTTCAAAGAACACCTCCAGTATCCTAATCCACTGCGAGATATCTTCTTCTGAGTATCCCCGAAAGATCTTGCGGATATACTCAAGCTTGATCAGGTCCGGAATCTCTCCCGAGAAGATTTCCATGTTGACGGTATTGTATAGGCGGATATCCTTGCTCTTTGAGCGTATGCAGGCCTGCAGCGCCTTTTGGGCCTTGATGTACGCGGTGTGGATGAACAGATAGTTATCCGTTGGGCTGTCGATGCCGACGGCCAGCTTGGCCTTGTATTGAGCTTCAAACACCTCCTTGATTCGGGCTGCCGTGTTCAGGATGTCTTTATCCTTAATATAGGTTACAGCGCAGATGAAGTTTTTGGTGGTTCTAAACAGGATGTTGTTTTTATCCTCCGAGAGGATGTTTGCAATCATCGCCTCTGTGCCGTTGATGATTCTCTGCGCCTCCTCCTGATCCTGCATATTCCCCGAGCTTTCGTTGATGATAGGGGAGAGGATCATCACCCTTCTGGCCTGCGTGATGTCGATACCCAAAGAAGCGCCTCTGTCCACCATATCGGGGTTGATGTTCTTCATCTCGCCGCAAATCCATTCCTCCGCAAATCGGTTGCGGATGTTTTTATCGATCTCTTTCTGCTCGTGATAGTAGTGGTCACGGATAAGGATTTCGGTCATCTTCTTGATGATCTGGCCGTATTTGAGTACCTCCTTCGAAGAGCCGGTGACGCCGATCACCCCCGTAATCTCGCCGTTAAACTCGATGGGCAGGTTGATGCCCGGTCGTGAGCCCTCGTACTCGTTGATATCGTGAATCACCAGCTCATCCAGCTTTTCGTCGATGAGCTTTTTAGAGGCCGCGTGAAAGGTGCCGATTCTGGTCACGTCGGTGCTGGCGATAATAATGCCGTCCTGGTTCATCATGTTCACGCGCTCCCCAATAACGGCGCTGATCTCTTTGACGATCATGGAAGCGTTGCGTTTGGAGATATGCATAATCAACTCTCACCCCTGTTCCGTGTTAAAAGTGCTTTATCTTTACACAATAAAAGCGACAACACTGCAATAAATAGTGTTGTCGCTTCTTTTCAGTTTATAGCTATCTATACGTAACAACGGTTTTTGCGCAGCAGCGCCTGATCAAAATCTTTAATACGTTTTTGTGTCCGCCCGTTTCGCTTCTTATGGGGAAACCGATGGGATAGACGAGTATACCATAAACGCGGTTGTTTATGGTATAATAAGCGCATAGGGGACAAATCTAACAAAAGGTCTGTTCACTGCGCTTATTATACGTTTATGTCCACCCGCCTCGCCCCTGCGGGGCAACTGGCGGGAATGGACCATTATACCATAAACGCGGCTATGTTTATGGTATAATAAGAGACATAAAACTATCATGAATTCGAGGTTGGATGATGGACAGGTATAGTGAGTTAAACCACGAGCTTGAGAAAGCGGCAGTTGCGGGGAACCTTGAGCAGGCGTGCGAAGATATCCGGCAAAAAGGAGACACCGACGATGTTCGGCTACTCAATATGCTTCTGCACCCGGAAGGGGAACCGGCGGTTATTACGACAGGCGCCTGCAGCTGCGCGATAGATGAGAAGGGTGCACGCACCTGCGAGGTGGTATGCCTCTTTGATGCAATCAGGCGGGACGAAGAGGGCAAGCTGATTATCACCAGCAAATGCACCGGCTGCGGGGATTGTTTAAATGCCTGCCCGGAGGGCGCGCTGGCGGGACGAAAAGATGCCGTTGCGCTGCTTAATCGGCTCAAAGAAAAGAGCGCTCCCGTCTATGCCATGATTGCGCCCGCGTTCTCCGGCCAATTCAGCGCCGAGGTCACCTCCGGCAAGCTTCGCAGCGCCTTTAAGCTGATGGGCTTCTACGGTATGGTTGAGGTGGCCATGTTCGCGGATATCCTCACGCTGAAGGAAGCGCTGGAGTTTGACCGTACCATCAAGGATGACAAGGACTTTCTGCTGACAAGCTGCTGCTGCCCGCTGTGGGTGGCGCTTATCCGCAAGTCTTATCACGACATGATCCCGCATGTGCCGCCGTCGGTTTCCCCCATGGTCGCTTGCGGGCGGTCGATTAAAAGGCTACACCCCGAGGCCGTTACCGTCTTTATCGGGCCGTGCCTTGCCAAAAAAGCGGAGGCGAGAGAGCCGGATATTGCGGACGCAGTCGATTATGTCCTGACGTTTGAAGAGGTTGCGGAGCTTTTTGAACTCTTGAAGATAGAACCCCAAACGCTGGAAGAGGACGAAAGCGACCATTCTTCCCGCGCGGGGCGTATCTACGCGAGGGTAACGGGCGTCAGCGAGGCCGTTCAGGCGACGCTCGACCGGCTTCGCCCGGGCAGAACGATACCGCTTAAATCTCAGCAGGCGGATGGGGTGGTCGACTGCAAGAAGCTTCTTAAAGAATTATCCGATGGGAATATCGACGCCAATTTCATCGAGGGCATGGGGTGCCGCGGAGGCTGTGTGGGCGGGCCGAAATCGCTCATCGATAAAGAAGTCGCCCGTGAACACGTAAACCGTTACGGCGACGAAGCAAGCATCCAAACCCCCGCCGACAATCCCTATGTGCTAGAGCTATTGCACCGGCTGGGCTACGATACGGTGGAAAGCCTGCTGGATAGGGATAGTAATTTTACGAGAATCTTATAATTTGTTCGGCGAATCGGCTGCCTTACCCAAGGGTATGTAGCCTATGTTCCACCGCTATAAAACAAAAAAGCCTGATTTCTCAGGCTTTTTTGTTTAACCATTGTTTACGCACGGAACTTATCGTGGTATAATTTTACAAGGCCGCTCTTCGATCAGTGCTTGATAAAATTTGTAATGGAAAGGTATCGTGCATATGAAACGGAAAACGCATGGGGAAAGCTCGTCGTTTTGTTTTATCTTGCACTGTCTTTGGTTGCATGTTCAGGCAGGGGAGCAGATAAATCATCCCCAAATGAGCGTTTAGCCGAAAATCCTTTAACCAGCTCATCGACTGTAAGTACCACAAACAGTCAGCCTTCCAATCAATCGGCTGCCGTTAGCCAAGCGGAGAACAGCAGAAATCCTATTGGCCCAAGCGCACCTGTTGAGCGTAGTTCTTCGTCAAGCTCTCTTTCTGAAGTAAGCTCCCAGCAGTCGAGCACTAATGAAGCAGAGCCGGGTGTCTCGATAACGGTGAAGAAAGAAGAGCTGATGGGCGGGAAGGAGAAAGTTATAAGCGACGAGGCACAAATCCAAAAGATTCTCGCGTTTGTTGGGGGTATGTTTGAAAGTGACTTCACCGGTCCTCCGCCTACTGGGGGAGAGATCATGAGCGTGTTCATTACCCGAAACGGCATTACAGAGGAATATTCATTCCTTGAAGATGAGGTGGATGGATATGTCTTAGCAAAAAACCATCAGCATCCCAATGTAAAAAATATCTGGTATTTTGCGGATGCCGAGTCGTTCTCGTATCTGTCGAATCTGCTGCAATAAACTGAGTATACATAGGATGCGCCTTGAAGTATTTTTTACAGTAATTCTAAACATAGGTTCAACATCAGAAGCATCTTTTAGCAGTCCTTATTGAGGAAGAATCATAGAGCCGGTGGCTGATATGTTTTTATGGGGAGAGAATATCCATGAAAGAAAAAGTATTGGTCTATATTAAAGCATTGATTGGTATTTCTATTATTTATGTTATTGGTAACCTGCTAGGATGGCTAGATGGAATTTCAATCCTCCCAATGGCGTTGGGAACAATGTTAGGGTTATTTTTTAGCGATATGTTTCAATGGCTTTATAAAAAGCTCAAGAAGAGTATTACTAATACTTGCTCCGAAGAAGGAAAAGAGTAGATTATTTATATCGTCAAAAGGAAAGCCTGCATTGGCGGGCTTTCCTGCTGCTTTCCGGGTTCTTTATTTGGTGTGGGTAATTAACCGAATAATCCGTTCATCTCAAAAACAGTAATCTCCCTCCTAGTGACACCATATAAGGCTGCTGCGAATATCTTATTATAAAATACATTTAGGAGAGAGTTTAATGGTACAGACCTATCCCTATTATGATTACGAAACGCGATGTCAGGAAACGCCCGTCACTTTCCCACCCCAGCATCAGGATACGCAGCCTGGCCTAGAATACTTGATGAGGCCCACTCCGATTTCTAACAACCCGGAGTATGTTGGCAGCGGAAAGCTAAACGGGAAAATAGCGATCATCACCGGAGGCGACAGCGGTATCGGGCGTGCCGTTGCAATTGGGTTTGCAAAGGAAGGCGCGGATTCCGTTATCGTGTTTACACCGCGGGAACGTGAAGATGCCGATTTGACCAGAAGGGCCGTAGAATCTTACGGACGCCGAATATTGCTGGTAGAAGGGGACTTAAGGCAGCCTGATTTTTCAAAAATAGTTATCCAAAAAACACAGGACACCTTCGGAAAAATTGACGTTCTCGTCTTAAATCAGGGTGTTCAGTTTCCGCAGGAAAGCATATTGAATATCACGGACGAACAGCTTGAAAATACATACCGAACAAACATCTTCCCCCACTTTTACATGACAAAAGCCGCCCTGCCCTACCTGAAACCCGGAAGTGCCATTATATCCACCGCATCCGTGACCGCTTATGCAGGCGCGCCTCTGCTGGTCGATTACTCTTCAACAAAAGGCGCAATCGTCTCATTTACCCGCTCATTGGCCCTGCAGCTGGTATCGAAGGGTATCCGCGTGAACGCAGTTGCTCCGGGGCCAATCTGGACGCCGCTCATTGTTTCAAGTTACTCAGCCGAATATGTGAAGACCTTTGGATTAGAAACCCCCATGAAACGTGCCGGACAGCCATTCGAACTCGCTCCGACATACATTTATCTGGCCAGTGACGATTCCTCTTTTGTCACCGGTCAGGTATTACACGTAAACGGCGGAATTATGACAGAAACCTAATGCACGCAAAACGGGCAAAAGCTATTTTGGTATTTTCGGTAATGGATATACTTATAAAAACAGGCTCCGGTTCAGTGAACCGGAGCCTGTTTTTGATGCGGGTGATTCATGGAATCTACTTAAAGTAGTAAAACATATAACCGACCCAAACAGTTTAATTTTTATTTTCGTTTTACATTGACCTTGTAGATAACTGAATCAAGGTCAAAATTAGTTTTAGGTTTGAATCCACCGAGTTGCTTGACTGTAAAAGTTGATAGATAGCCTTCCATATCTCTGTTAAAGGTATATTGCTCCTGTGTTAATGAATGTATGGAAGGCATGTAAATACACCAACAAAAAGAAGATAACAAATCATTTTTGTATTCATAAGTTTCAACATTAATTTCAGTACAACCTTTTCCACCGTAAAACAGTTCACAAAGAGCGTTTTCATACCTTGTTAATAATCCATTTTTATATTGGCATTCAGAAACAAAGCTCAAACTGTGGCTATTATCAGAATTGAATATCAGTGATAATAATACGCCTTGCTCATAAGTAAACAATTCAGTTGTAGCAAGCTTAGGCACATCCTTATAATTACTATATTTATATACACAAATCAAGTTGTTTTGATTATCAAAGAGGTATTCATAATCATAGTTACTATCTTTCGGTGGCCTTTTTAACAGTTTGCCTCTGTTACAATTTCCAATGACTAAATCCTTAGCGCTTGGAGAATAAAAACCCCGATGGAAATTTCCGCCTTTTGAATATTCCCGTCTATATACTTTAGACTCGATATCCTTATACAGTTCATGGAATGAGCTGGCATATCGCTTTTGTAATGAAACATACTTCTGATTTAATTGTTCAAAAGGCCCACAGTTTTTCAGATTTTCTTCTGAGTTAAAATAATCGTATATTTCTTCAAGTTCATTAATTTCAGAAATTTCTTCCAGTGAATCAAAATTATCTTTCATAGATTATCCTCCATTAAAAAGGTGCAAAATAAATGACATTATCACACCTAAAGCAGCTAAAATATAAAGCCTTTTTGCCATTGGCTTTATTGTATGCACTTATTACAACACTATTTGCCAACCATAGGCCACACCATTATGAATAATGCGGTAAATTGCCTATTTTAAGGTTTTTGTACAAAGTTGAGGGGGAACTTTAGCTTCGTAGTCAACCAAACCCTATTGACATTTCCATTCCTACAGCATATAATGCAGTTGAATAATGATTCAACCGTTCAACTCAAGGAGGTGCCGATATGTGCGCGTATGCTGCTGATATAGACCGATGCGACTGTAATACCATCCACGAAGATGTCGTTATCCGTGTCAGGGACAATATGCCCGATGAAGACAATCTGCTGGATCTTTCGGAGCTATTTAAGGTATTCGGAGATTCTACCCGCGTAAAAATCCTCTGTGCTTTGTTACAGGCCGAGATGTGTGTCTGCGATATCGCTGTTCTGTTGGGCATGACCAAATCATCCATATCTCATCAGCTTAGAATCCTTAAGCAGTCAAAGCTGGTGAAGTACAGAAAAGACGGAAAGGTCGTCTATTATTCTTTAGCCGACGAGCATGTCAAAAATATCTTCGATCAGGGCCTGATTCATGTATGTGAATAATGGTCGTACCTTATTGCAGAATTTGCAAATGAAATATTTTTTTGCAATAATGGTTGAATAATAGCTCAACCGTTCAATCAATAGAATTGTATAAAAGGGGAATACATCATGGCAGCTTTAAAAAAACAATATATCCTTGAGGGGCTCTGCTGCGGTAACTGCGCGGCAAAAATCGAGAAGGATATCCGCCTTTTGGAGGGTGTTAAAAGCGCGGCGGTTAATCCCAAAAACACCCTGCTCCTTGTGGAGTTTGATACAGACACCGACGCATTGACAAAAGAAATTACCCGCATCGCCGTCTCACATGACGAGGATATTCTTGTGAAAGAAGCATAACGATAGAGAAAGGCATGGTGACGGGAAATGGAAGCGGCGATTAAAAGAGAGTTTATCTTAGAGGGGCTTTGCTGCGGCAACTGTGCCGCAAAGATTGAACGTGAAGTCGGAAAATTGGAGGGGGTATCCTTTGCCGCGGTTGATTTCTTGTCAAAGACCCTGACCATCGAAATAGCGGATGATGCAAAAACCGACCGTCTGATTGCGCAAGCCGATGCCATCGTTAAGAAGCACGAACCCGATGTTGTTATGAGTGAAAAGGAAAGAACACAGCCGGGTAAAAAGGTGCTGTATTTAGAGGGCCTTTGCTGTGCGGACTGTGCGCAAAAGATAGAAACGCAGGTTGGCCGTATTGAAGGGGTAAAGTCGGCGGGCATTGATTTTGTTTCCCAGAAGTTAACCGTCGAGGCGCTGGACAAAAAGGATTTCCCCCGCATTATCCGGCAGGCGTCCCAAATAGCGCTGGACATCGAGCCCGAAATCAAGATTTCCTATACCGATAAAAAGCCGCCGGCAGAATCCTCCGAAGGTCTGAAAAAATGGCGAGGGCGAATCCTTCTTGGCGTTGGAGCGGCACTCTTTTTCATCGGCATACTCTTCGATTTTGGTAAGCCTTACGAGCTTATTCTGTTCTTGGCCAGCTACCTGTTGGTTGGCGGCGAAGTAGTACTCCGTGCGCTAAAGAATATTCTAAAGGGCCAGGTTTTCGATGAAAATTTCTTAATGAGTATCGCTACCATCGGTGCTTTTGCCATCGGGGAGTATCCGGAGGGCGTGGCTGTCATGCTTTTCTACCAAGTTGGTGAAGCGTTCCAGCGGCTCGCCGTAAACCGGTCCCGTAAGTCCATCTCCGCATTGATGGATATCCGCCCCGATTTTGCCAATCTAAAAATCGGCGATGAGATACGAAAGGTTACGCCCGAAGAGATCGGTATCGGAGATTTCATCGTTGTGAGGCCGGGGGAAAAGATTCCTCTGGACGGTCGGATTATCGAGGGGCGCTCCACGCTGGACACCTCCGCGCTGACAGGTGAATCGCTTCCCCGTGATGTAGAGCCCGGCAGCGAGGTATTGTCCGGTTCCATCAATAAAAGCGGTATGCTCACTATTGAGGTGTCCAAGGAATTTGGAGAATCGACGATATCAAAGATACTAGACCTTGTGCAGAACGCAAGCAGCAAGAAAGCGCCTACAGAAAACTTTATCACGAGGTTTGCTAAATATTATACACCTTTTGTGGTTTTCGCGGCTCTTGCGCTGGCTGTTTTCCCTCCGCTGCTTATACCCGGCGCAACGTTTGCGGACTGGATTAACAGGGCGTTGGTTTTTCTGGTGGTGTCCTGCCCGTGCGCTTTGGTTATCTCCATACCGCTTAGCTTTTTCGGCGGAATCGGCGGCGCTTCAAGAAACGGCATTCTGATTAAGGGCAGCAACTATCTGGAAGCCTTAAACAACATCGACACGGTTGTATTTGATAAAACAGGCACGCTGACCAAGGGCGTCTTTAAGGTAACTCAGGTATCCGGAGCAAACGGATGGACAGAACAGGAGCTGCTTTCCTACGCCGCACATGCAGAAAGCTTTTCAAACCATCCCATTGCCGTTTCCATTCAAAAGGCATACGGTAAGGCAATTAATGCTGAAAGGCTTGCGGAGCAGGAAGAACTACCGGGTCTCGGTATCCGGGTAAAGGTAGACGGCAGGCAGGTGCTTGCAGGCAACGGAAAACTGATGAGCTCCGAGAAAATCGCGTGGCAGAAGACCGAAGCGCCCGGAAGTATCGTTTATCTGGCGATTGATGGTGTCTTTGCGGGGCATATCGTTATTTCCGACGAACTCAAGCCTGATAGTAAGCGCGCTATAAGGGAGATGAAGGCACTCGGCATCAGAAAAACTGCGATGCTGACAGGTGACGTAAAGGCGGTAGGCGAAGCCATCTCCCGTGAGATAAAGCTCGACAGGGTTTATACCGATCTGCTTCCTTATCAAAAGGTGGAACATCTCGAGGCCTTGGACAGGGAAAAGCAAAAAGGCGGCAAGCTGGTGTTTGTCGGGGACGGCATCAACGATGCCCCTGTACTCGCACGCGCCGACATAGGAATCGCCATGGGTGCATTGGGGTCCGACGCCGCGATAGAAGCCGCCGACGTGGTGCTGATGACCGACGAACCGTCAAAGCTTGTATCCGCAATCAGGATAGCGCGCAAGACGCGCTCCATCGTCTGGCAGAACATTATCTTCGCGCTGGGCGTGAAGGCGATCATTCTAATCTTGGGTGCTTTAGGAATAGCAACCATGTGGGAGGCCGTATTCGGCGACGTCGGCGTCGCCGTCATTGCGATACTCAATGCCATGAGGGCGATGAGAACCGTTAAGCAGTAGGCCTCACTCAAACAGAATCTTCCATCGAGCCTCGATTTAAGGATAGTAAAGAGCACCATTGACTACGCGAGGCTTTGTGGATGGAACCAAACACACGATTCGGGTGGATGCGCTAGTATCTGTTCTCGATGAACAGATATTCATCAACTCGGAAGGCTAATCTATTCTTTACTATCTTTAATATCGAGGTATTGATCACTTAAATAAAAGAAATGCGCAGGTCAGTGAGTACGCTGACCTGCGCATTATAGCTATATAGGTATCTTCTACCAAAGCTCTTGCTTAGAGAGAGAAACCGCGTCGGCACCGGCTTGAAAAGCCTCGGCAATTTGCTCGGCACTGCTCACCAAGCCGCCTACAATAATCGGAAGCGTAAAGTGTCTGTGCTTTTTTAAATAAATTCAATCCCGTATAATAGAACATTTCCGCTCACCATATACACTTTAATACGAGACTGTTCGGCTTGTTGTAGAATCCCAGCAGAAATTTTTTGTGCTTCTTCGCCTTTTTTAATATCTAGCGAGGCTATTTCTGTTTCATCCTGTATGATGCGGACTTTTGAATCTTCGTTGCACTTCAATTCAAGGGTTATGGTGCATCCTTCTGAGATATTATTAAAACTGTAGCAGGCAAACTCGCTTTCTTGAAGTTGCAGAGCAAGCAGGTCCCATCCACTGTCGAAAACAAAACGCTTGGGAACAGACACATCTGTAACAGGGACAATCTTCATTCCCGTTTGCTGGTTGTAGTTAAAAAGATTGTATTCGTTTCTTAAACCGCTAAAGGTAACACCTTTCCCGGGTAAAAGATCAAAATCGGTGGCGCGCACGCTGCAACCCGGCCGGCGGAATACGGCATCGGTGACGGAAGGGTTCAGCGTACAGTATTTAAGTTTAATATTCTCAAGGTATTCATTCAGTATCGCCTGCGTTTCCTCATAGTCCGGGCGCCTGCCGCCCTGCGTGTAATCGATGATTTTATCCCAGCCTGCGGGTTTGTTCACCGAGCAGGGGGAGTTACTGCAGGTCATCTTTTTCCACGTCCACAGATTATAGCCGATACCCAGCGATACGCACAGGGGGAATAGCGCGGTATACCACTCGAGTGTGTTTTCGCCTGATTCTCCAAGCCAAAGAGGCTGGTTTAAGCGGGTTGAACAGTCCAGATAGGGCTGCAGGCACTCTATTCCCGGCTTGCAGCCGTAGCGATGAAAATGAATGAGCATATTGTCGTCGTAGTGCTTGTAGAATACTGCCGTATCGGTTGCCCAATGGTGACCTTCTACGGAGAGCATATGCTTTTTGTCAATCCTGCGTATTTCCTCAATTACCGTTTCGTAGAACCGAGCAAGGGCGGGGAGGAGGGAACTGATGGCGTCGTCGCCCTCCAAGCCGGGGCGTATCGGCTCATTCAGAAGGTCATACCCGCCTACGATCCAGCGGTTGCGGTAGCGGCGCGCAAGCTCTTTCCACAGCTCGATGCATTTCATTTGGCTGTCCTCATCGGTGAACAGTCTGGGGTAGTCGTCGAGCGTATCGTCGATATTCGACCCTGTCTGCCCGCCCGGGGCGGCATGCAGGTCTAAAAAGGCGTAGAGGCCATACTCTTCGCACCAATCAAGGCAGCGGTCAAGCAATGCAAAGCCATCCTCTTTAAATTTAACGCCCGGCTCTTCCTCCATTAAAATCCGCCAGCTGATGGGGATGCGCACGGAGTTATAACCAAGGCTCGCCATGTAGCGGATATCCTCGCGTGAAACATAATTCTCGCGGTAGCTGCGCCAGAACGTCTCGGCATAGTCGCTGCCCGCAAGTTCTTTGATTACCGCTTCAATCCTTCTTGGCCTGTCGAACCGGTTTCCGGGGCCGCTTAACCACATATAGCCTTCGCACAGTAGCCAGTTGCCCAACCCCCAGCCGGTGAGGATGATCTCTTCCCCCGCTTCGTTTACAACCCTTGCTCCGTCGGCACGCAGAAAACCCTTTACCCGGTTTCGAGCAGTTTTTTCAATATTCAGCAAAATCGTATCCCCCGTATCGGTCAAACGGTATTTCCTGCGTCAGCCCTTAATTGCCCCGTCGGTAATCCCGCGCAGAATGTGCTTTTGAAAGATCGCGTAAAAGATGATGACAGGAATGGCGGCTAAGATGAGCGCGCTCAATATGGCAGACCAATCGCTGCTGTACTGCCCGAAGAGGGTGTTGGTGGAGAGAAGCAGGGTATATTTTTTGTTGTCGGCCACCACGATAAGCGGAAGCAGGAAATCGTTCCAAACCCACAGCACATTCGTAATGCAAACCGTTGCAGTAATGGATTTAAGCAGTGGAAATATCACGAGAAAGAAGGTCTGGAACGGCTTGCACCCGTCGATGGCGGCCGCTTCCTCCAGCTCGAGCGGGATCGTCTTTACAAACCCATGGTAAAGGAAGATTGCCATACTAACTCCTAAACCAGCATATACAAACGAAAGGCCGACCAGCGAGTTTTTGATGTCGAATAACAGTACGATTTTATATAGCGGTATCATAATAGAACTGAATGGGATAAGCATCGAGAACACAAAAAAGCCGAGCAGAAGGGAAGAAAACCTCGTTTTGGTCCTGCAGAGCTTCCACCCCGCCATCGCCGAAAAGAGTATCATCATACTAACACTCAGCGCCGCGAGTATAACGGTATTGCCCAAGCTGCGCAGATAATGCATCTTTTCAAAGGTTCGCATGTAGTTGTTGATGCGGAAGGTCTTGGGCAGCGCGATGATGCTGGTGAGCAGTTCACCGTTTGATTTAAAGGAATTGATAAGCGCCATTAAAAGCGGAAACAGGCAAAAGAGTGCCGCAAGGATTAGGAATGAATAGATGAGGATGTTAGAAATCAAGCTTTTTCTTTTCATAGCTCCTGCTCCCTGTTTCGCATTAGTCTAAGTTGGATAAGGGTGATAATAAATACAATGATAAACAGAACGGTAGACTTAGCCGTGGCGTAGCCAAAACGGATGTTGCCCTTGAATGCTTCTTCGTAGATATTCAGCGCTACCGATTGGGTAGCGCGGCCCGGCCCGCCGCCTGTAAGGGCGTATACCACATCAAACACCTGAAAAGCGGAGTTGAGCGTCCAGAATACGCAGATGGTAAGGGCGTGCTGTATCATGGGGAAAACCACCCGCCAGAAGCTTTGCCACGCGTTTGCGCCGTCGAGGTTGGCGGCCTCCTTTAATTGAGCGGGCACCCCCTGCAATGCCGCCATGTAGATAATCATCAGATAGCCGACACTGCCCCAGCAGGCGACAATAATGATGGCGATAAAGGCGTATTTCGGGTCGCCGATCCAAGACTGGTCTAAGAACGTGATTCCCCAGTTATCCGCAAGGTAATACAGAACCTTTGTAAAGATAAACACCCACATAAAGCCGCCGATTACCATACTGATCATATTCGGCATGTAGAATATCGTGCGGAAAAAGCCCTTGGCGCGCAGCCTGGTTTCGATGGCCACTGCAAGCACTAAAGCGATTACGTTCGCCGCAACGACCATTATAATTACATATTTGAAGGTGAAGAGCATGGAATTCCAGAAATAATTATCTGTAAACAGCTCCAAGAAGTTTTCAAGCCCGATAAAGTGATAGGTTTTATTGACCCCGTTCCAATCGGTCATGGAATAGAAGATGCCTGAAACTGCGGGAACGAGCTTGAACAGAAGATAAACGGCCAGCGCCGGGAGAGCGTATAATAACAGGCTTAGATTCTGCCTGAGTTTACTTTTCAAACATATCACCTCGGGTGCAAGTTGATAAAAATGGGGCGGGCATCTGCCCGCCCCGGTATGTGACTATTTCTGTGATAATTTGTTGGCATCCTTAAAGGCTTTGTCTAAACGGGCAACAAAATCATCCTGCGTAACCGAACCAACGTAGTATTCCTGCAGCAGCTTGCCCTGCTCCTCTGTTACGGAAGAGGGAAGCACAAGGTCCTGATACGCGCGGCCGTCGGCAACATACTTGGAAGCGTCGGCTACCCACGAAGCAGCCTCAAAGTTATGGCTGGTTGCAAGGGGGTTAAAGGAGCAAGCTTTAAACAGGGCAGAGGAGTCGTTGTCGTCCAGCACATAGTTTGCAAACCTTAACGCGAGGTCCTTCTCCTTACTGTTGGGGTATACGGCAAGGGTGGTGGAGGTTGAAAGGTTAATCAGTGTGCATTTCTCATTATTGTTTACAGGCAGAGCGAATACGCCAAGCTGCATGTCGGGGTTGGTCTCCATAATGGTTCCCGCTGCCCAGGTACCCTGAACAAACATGGCCGCTTTACCATTTGCAAAATCGGCGGCTCCGGCCTGCGAGCCCTCTTCCATAGCGCGGTCGGTGCCGTTTTGCATGATAACGTCGATTGCACCGAAGATGTCACGCATTTCATCATAAGAGCCCTTGTCCTCATACATCCTGCTTACCCAGTCGGGGACATCGCCGGAAACCTTGCCGCCCAGCGAAAGAGCAGTCATGAGCTGCGGAACCCACTGCTCCTGGAAAGCGAGCATGAATGGGGTATAGCTTTTGCTTTTAAGTACCTCACAGATATTCTTCAGGTCGTCGAGGGTTTTAGGCGCCGTCAGGCCGCACTCCTCAAATATTTTTTTGTTGTAAAGCACGCCCCACGCCTGACTCTCAATGGGAACAGCCAGCAGCTTGCCGTCTATCGAAACGGTTTTCTTCACGTTATCATAGATCTTTGCCGCCAAAGGCTCGGCAGAAAGATCGGTAAGGTTGCCTGCGGTATTGTAGGTGGCGATATTGTTCGCGTGAAGCGTGTATAAATCGGGCGCGTCGTCACCCGAGAGGCGAGCCTGCAGCACGCTGTCGTACTGGTCGGAGCTTGGCATTTCAAGGTTCACGGTTACCTTGATGTTTTCTTCGCTGAGCATCTTATCTTCAAACTGCTTGGTGTAGGTCTCCCACTGGTCCATGAACTGGGGGAAGCTCATCATTATATTCAGCTCAGCCTCACGCGGAGCGGCAGCGGATGACGAACTCTCCTCCGGGGCTTTGCTGCCGGCGGGCGCTGAAGGGGTACTGGCACATGCGGCTAATGAAAAGGCCATGCATAGGCATACTGCCAACGAAAGAACTTTTTTCATAAATATCCTCCTTCAAATTTCAGAAGTCTTGGATTAATCCTTGATTCAACTATACCGTAAAAGCCTTGTTGCCGCATTGCTCTGAATTGGCGTGTTCTATTGTACATTGTTAATATCTCTTTGCATTTCACCGGGCGTTACCCCAAAGTATTTCTTAAAGGCCTTGTAAAAATGTGCCTGATCGGTATAGCCCACCATAAGGCCAATCTCTTTGAGCGGAACGCGGCGCCTTATCAGTTCCTTTGCTTTGTCCATCTTCAGTGAAGTGATGTAATCTGAGAAGCTTTCGCCCGCCGTACTCCTAAAAATCTTGCTAAGGTATTCCTTGCTGACGTAAAAACGCTCCGCCGTTTGTTCCAGTGTTAAGCCGGAAAGATAATTCTCGGCAATATAGCTTTCAATCTTTCTTACGTCTACGCGGCCGCGCGTCTTTATAAGGCTGCTGACGGCGTTGGAGGCAGCCGTATACAGCTTTAGTGCGTGGTCTAATATCTGGTCTAATGTACAGCCGCGGCTGAAAACAAAGGAGGTTTCACGCCCGGCGTAAATGTCGTCTATCCGGTAACCGCTGCTTATGATAAATCGCTGAAGGCCGCTCAGCAGGTCGTAGTAGATGCAGATAATCAGCTTTTCGGGGATTGCCGCCCCTTCTCGCTCGGTGATGAGGCTGTGCATCTGCTTAAACAATCCCCGAAGCGTTTCGGCATCATCGGCATACAGGCACTCACCGGCTTTGTTTCGCAGCGCAAAGTAGTCGTTTACCCATTCTACATTCATAAAGCCCTCAAGGTCCAATTCGCCCGGTGTGTCGCTTTGGTGCTGTGCATTTAGCTCCTCCACACAGCGGCGAAGCTGCTCGTTTAATTCCTCCGGCTTTACAGGCTTTAGAAGGTAATCATTTGCATTCAGCTTAAAGGCGCTGCGGGTATACGAAAAATCATCGTACCCGCTGATGATGATCACCTTAGCGGGGTTTCCTTCGTTGCGCAGCCGCTCAAGCAAATCGATTCCGTTTAAGTGCGGCATGCGTACATCCGTTAGTATAATCTCCGGCTTCAGCTGCCCGATGAGCGCTAGCCCATACTCGCCGTCGGATGCTTCCCCCACAACCTCAAGGCCGAGCATATCCCATTGCCCAAGGCTTTTGATGACATCGCGCGTCCAAGGCTCATCGTCAATAATTATTACCCGATAGCTCATCGTGATCCTCCTTTTCCGCCTTCATCCGTACCGTGACAACCGTGCCCTCGCCTTCGGTGCTGGCAACCGAGATACCGTATTGGTTCCCGAATTTAAGGCGTATGCGCGCGTTAACATTTTTCAGCCCAATATGGGAGGCAAGCCCCATCGCGTTGTCGGTATCACTTAAAAAGCTTGCGTTAATGGCGGCAAGCCTGTCCTCGGGAATGCCAAGGCCGTTGTCTGATACGGTTATTCTTAAGTCCCCCTGTGCATCCAGCTCCGCATTAAGCCCAAGCTTCCAACCGCCGGATTTATTGGCAAGGCCATGCTCAAAGCTGTTTTCCAGTATAGGCTGCAGAATGAGTTTCGGCACGAGATAGTTCATCAGTGTTTTTTCAATACGGATATCAATATCCATTCGATCATCAAACCTGCGGTTTTGTATCATCAGGTAACTGTTTAAGTATTTGATTTCTTCATGCAGCAGCACCATCTCCCGCGAAAAGTTTAAGGAGTATCGCATAATGTCGCTAAGAGCCGTGGTAACCGTATAGATTTCCGGCGCCTGCTTTTTAAGAGCCATGCCGCCGATTACCTGCAGGGTGTTATACATAAAGTGCGGGTTGATCTGCGCCTGCAAGGCCCGCAGCTGTGCCTCACGCTTTTCAATCTTGCTTTGGTACTCCCTAGTTATCAGCTCCTGATTACGCGAGATCATCACGTTAAAGCTGTCCTGCAGCTGGCCGATTTCATCCGCGCGGGGTGTGTACTCAGCGGCCTCGGCATCCTTAAGGGTTATATGGCGCATCTTGTTGGAAAGCTGGACAATCGGCTCGCTGATGATGCGGGAAAGCAATGCAGAGAGTACCACCGCGGTAAGAATGGTGAGGATGGCGACCAATATACCGATTAGCAGCGTCTGACCCACAGCCCGCGTGATAATCGTCATTGGGACTATCTGAATAACCTGAAGCTTTCCACCGTTAACACTTTGATAAAAATAGAAATGGTTATCGATCAGCGTTTCATTTCCTTTGGAGGTTTGAAGCTCTTTTAAATGCTCCATCGCGGTATCCTCAGGCGGAGTGGTACCCAGCCCTGTATCAGTGGTGATGAGCTTGTCTTCATCGTTGAGCAGTATGATGGATTCATCCGCGGTTGCCTTGATATTGGAGAGGATGCTTTCAAATGCTGAAGGCTTCACCCGCACGATCATCATGGCAAGCGGGGTATTGGTTTCAAAAAGGTTTATACGGTGCAGAATTAAAATCTCGTTGCCGTCCCGCATAAAGATGATATTGCTCTGACGATCGGGGCTGCGTTTACTCCACACCGGGTAGCTGTTTTCCGATTTCAAAAGTTTAGCGCCGGAACGCTGAGCCACCAATACCTCGTTCGTGGCAAGATTATAGAGCTCTATGGAGTTTATGCTGCCGTCTATGCTGATGGAGGAGTTTAGCAATGAGATAAACCGTAGTTTTGCCGCGTAGTCCAACCCTTCGTCGGTGCCGCACCATGTGAGGATGTCGTTCTTAAACTGCTTATTCACCTCAAACTCATAAAACTGGCTGATATATTTTTCGATGCTGAGCTCCAGTCTGTCCTGCAGCCAGTTAATGCTCATACGCCTGCTGTCTATTATCTGTCGATACATGGTGTTGTAGATGGTTTGCATCGAAAAAAATGTAACCACCGCCACAGGGAGTACCGATAAAATTAGCATGGCAATAAACAGCTTGCGCCGTATGGTTATATTATTTATTTTTAAGTGACTTTTCATAATATTCCTCCACAGACTGTTACAAGTATTATAACATATGTTGCGGTAATGAAAAGTAGGGTGTCGAAATAGCACAATTTTACTATGTACAACGATTTTCTGCCTTACAATTAATTTGCCGGTTACATAAGTGTTTAATATGTACTAGCATCATTGTGGATATTGATGATAAAAAGAGCACTCCATTATAAACGGAGTGCTCAAGATGTGTATGATGGTTATCGGCTGTCCTTCTAGCCCCCCTTGAATGGAACGCCAGCGGCAATAACAGCATTGAACCCAACAAAAACGTGTCACCAAATGAATTTCAATACAAGCCTACTCTATTTTCAGCCTTTTACTGTTTTTTGCCCTTACTTCTCTGCATCGCTCTTTTCGACCGTGAGATAATCCACAAGCTCGAAGTTCTCGAGATAGGGTACCCGCTCAGCACCAATCTCCTCGATAGACTTGGTGATCATGGTGAAGTGGAGGATCAGTGCCGCACACTTCTGGACGTCGCCGAGATAGATCGTCTCGTCGTCTTCTGTAAGCTTACCGCCGTCGTCGATGGAGGGGTCGTATTTGGTGTGGTCGCAGTGCCGCATGATCTTACGGTAGGAGTTGGGGTAGGATATCCACTCGTTGCCCGCGTACATTGAAAGATCGTGTTCCTCGCCCGCGAAGCCGTCGGTGCGGATCAGGCCGGTGTAGCCCCATTCGCCGCGGATGATGTCGGTGCATAGATCAAAACACTCGGAGGCGTGCTCGCCGTTAATGCGGTTGTAGGAGGTCATGATCATCATCGGGCGGGCGGCGCGCATCACGATCGAGAAGCCCTTGAGGTAGATCTCGCGGATGGTGCGCTCGGAGGCGATGGAATCGCTGAAGTAACGGTCGACCTCCTGATTGTTTAGGGCCATATGCTTGATGCAGGCACCATAGCCGGGCACCGACTGCACGCCCTTGGTCGCGGCGGCCGCCATCAGGCCCGAAAGGACCGGGTCCTCGGCGATATACTCAAAGCTGCGGCCGCACAGCGGGTCGCGGTGGATATTTAAGCCCGGGGCGAGCAGGACGTTGACGCCGCGCTCGATCATCTCGGTGAGAACCGTCTTGCCGAGCAGCTCGTTCTGGGAGAGATCCCAGCTCTGGGCGATGAGGATGCTCGCGGGATAGCAGGAGCAGTAGAGGTATTCGGGCTGGTCGGACATGGTGTATTCGCTCGGCAGCCTGCCCCTGCCCTGCGCGTTGCCGATGATCTTTGCATAGCCCTCGGGGGTGTAACCCTTGAGGAAGCGCAGGCCGGCCGGCCCGTCATACTGCGGCGGGATGGGGATGCCGTACTCCTCCATAAAATCGGGCACAAACTTCTCAAAGTTAATGTAGTTCGCGAGTTGCTCGAGGGAAAGCTGCGCGACGAATTCCTCAAGGGTGAGCTTGCCGTCCATGACGTCCTTGAGCTTCATGCCGGGCTTTTTATCAACATATTTGATGATCTGCTTGTGTTTGCGGCGGGCGGTGACACCGTCCTCGAGATAAACCTTGTCCGCGGGATTGAGCGGGCCGTCCTTCTCGCTGCCGACGATATAGGTCGTAGCGTCGTCGCAATCGTAGGGGAAGTCGTTGTGGGCGGTGTCGAGGGCCTTGATCTTCGAAGCGTCGATCGCGATGACCGCAGCCGAAGCGATCTCCTCTTTTTCACCTGCATAGGAATAGGGCACGGCACCCTTCTTGCTGCGCTCGGTGAGCTTGCCCTTGTTCATCTGGTTGGTCAGCTGCTCGGTGACGGCGGCTTTGCTCATGCGCAGCACCGCGCCCACATGGGTGTTGCGCGAGGAATTGCCCACACGGATGACATAGTCGCCGGCCTCGAGCATAAAGGCGGCCTGCTTCTCGTTATAGGAGGCCATGATCGACAGCGGGAACCGGATGGTAAGGGTCTGCTTGGCACCCGGGGCGAGGTCGTCGGTCTTGGCAAAGCCTGCGAGCTCCTGGTAGGGGTGCTCGAGCAAGCCGTCGGGCGCTGTGAAATAGACCTGCACGACCTCGCGGCCGGTATACTCCTTGCCCGTATTAGTCACGGTCGCTTTCACCGCAACCTCCTGCGCGTCGGCGGTGACGCCGCTTATCTTGATATCAAAGGTGGTGTAGGATTTACCGAAGCCGAACTCATAGATGGGCTTGACGCCAAAGGTATCAAAATAGCGGTAGCCGACATAGATACCCTCTTCATAGAGCTCCTTTATCGAGTCACCGTCGTTCTTCGAGAAGGTGGCGGCGGCCGGGTTATCCTCGTACTTCTCGGCCCAGGTGTCGGTCAGCTTGCCCGACGGGGTCACCTTACCTTCGAGAACATCGAGAGCGGCGGTGCCCGCCTCCATACCGCCGTAGGAGATTAGCATAACGGCGCCCAGCCCCTCAAGCTCCTTGATGAATTTCGTATCAATCACGCCGCCCACGTTGAGCAACAGGATGGTCTTCTTGAACCTTTTCACCATACGGCGAAGGTTGGATTTCTCGATCTCAGTCAGGTCGTAGGAGCTGTTGGTGTAGTCGTCGGTGAGCCGCGCGAACTTCAGTTCCTTGGGGTGATGGTCATGGATGCCCGGCGGGGGGCAGTTGATATACAGGTCGTTTGCGATCGCGATGAAGTCGTCGTCGATCACCTTGACGGGCGTGCCCTCCTTGCGGCGGTCCCAGCCCTCGCCGATGGTGCGGGAGAGGACGTAGATGGCCGTGTCGGTCTCTTTTGCCGCAGCGTCGAAATCCTCATCGGGGATGTCGATGTCGCCCGGACGATAGTATTCATGAACCAGCGCCTGCGAGAAGCCCTGCTGCTGTATGAAGCGGCACAGCACGTCCCGGTTGTGGATGTAGCGCTTGTCATATTCAAACAGGCCTTTTTCTGATACGACGTTGTAACCCGCGGCCTTGAAGGCATAATAGATGTTGACGGTGTGCCTATGCCATGGCAGCGCCGAGCCGGTGCCGCCGAAAACGGTACGGATGGCACCGCCGCCGAAGAGGGCGATATTCTTGGTGGCCTTCTTTAAAGGCAGCGCGCCGTTATTCTCAAGCAGTACGACACCCTGGGCGGCAAGTTGGCGGATAATAGCTTCGTTCTCTTCAAAATAGGGCCTTTCCTTCTTGATCTGCATAATACATGTCCTTTCAGTTGCGCGGCCCGCGAGGGCCGCTTATTCAGCGGCGGAGGGTACCGCCGCAGTGAACCATCGAGTTGGCCGTAATTCTTGATGACCGCAAGCGCTTTTCGTCGACATTGCAGTTGTCGAAATCGAAGGAGGCGGCGAGCTTGTCATGTTCCTGTTTGCTCAGGAATTTCTTGTCCAACATATCGGCGTGGCTTGCACCGCTGCCTGCAAAAATCATTTGAAATAATTATACCATATTTCTCGCGGAAATTTCTTTAGAAAACTAAAATGGCCATGCTTTTCAATTCAGAAAAACATAGCCTCATAAAATTGATTGGTTTTTTATATGGTAGCGGTCACTTCGCACCGAGATGTCCCGAAGCGGGAAGTAGGGATCGCAATATCCCCGTCGGGTCTGATTAAAAAATCAGGCCCTTTGGTGACATGCACTATTATGTACTCTTTTTGCACGGACAAATATAGTTTATGGTTCCTTCGGTTGCTTCAAAGGATAAATCTTTGGGATATGCCTCCGCACTCCATCCATAAGAGTAATCCGGCTCATATCCGGCTTTATAGATTCCCTCAACCGTCATCTCATGGGAATGCGCAAACACTTCGCCATCAGCAAAATTGCCATTGATGGTTCCTAGTCCTATCTGGCATGCCGGAATATCCCGGTAGGAAAAACCATCCGGAACCTCGGCTTCACAGGGCAGCAAATATCCTGCAATATACGTGAATGTACCGTTTTCGGAGTTGTATTCACCCATCCAACCAATAAACAAATCTAGTATAGCTTGTTCCGGGCGTAGAATATCCAGTGTATTTTGACTGAATATCTGTTCCCAAAGGGCGGGTACAGGATTACGCCCCCCTCCATTAACCACTTTTATTCCAATCACTCTTGCTGCGGGAAGCTCAACAAAGTCTACCTTACTGAGTGTCGCCATAGTATCTCCTCTTTTCACCAAGAATTTGTGAGAGAAAAAGCTTAGTTTGCTCATGATATCACTTTATACATTCCTCAACCTTAGTAACTATAGCTGAGAAATTGTCTTCCTCTTTTATCTTTTCCATTATGTAAGAAGCGTTCTTTGTTATTTCGGTATTCTTCAAAACTTGCAGAGCATTTCTGTAAAGTTTATCTGCCGTTGTGGGGAATGCACGCATGTACATACCTGTTTCAAGTTCTACTATCCGTTTGGCATTGGCAATTTGGTCATTGATGATGGGCATTGCGAGCATGGGAACCCCAAAGCTCATCGCTTCATTAACACTGTTCATCCCGCAGTGCGTGATAAACAAATCGGCATTTTGCAGAACCTCAAGCTGCGGCACGAAAGAGTAAGCGAAAATATTCTGAGGAATAGGGCCAAGGGCTTTCGGGTCTATTTTCCCTGTGTTCAGAATCACAGAAAGGTTTTTGCCTCCAAATGCCTTTATACACCGTTTGCAGAAAATCCTGCTGCTGATGATACTCCCCATTGAGATATAAATAATGGGCTTTTTCATAGTATCGTATGGAATTTTTTCATGTGGAGCCGTCGCGGCTTTCATAGGTGGACAAACAAAAACATAACGCTCGTCAAAGTATTCACTTTTCGGCTGGAACAGCTTTGGCACATACACCAAGTTTAACTCTGGCTTATCGTTGAGTACAGAATCAATCAGCGTTTTCCCACCCAGTCCCATCTCGGCGGCGTTTCGCTTTCCCATCACCTGTATGTCAATCAGCTTGCAGGAGAGCTTCCAGACTGCACTGGCATCACGGACCGTTTCAGCATTCCACGCAGGCTGTGAGAATTGCCGCACACACGGGATACCCAGCCTCTCGGCAAGAACCTTTCCCGGGTAGAAAAACATCTCGTAAATCAGCAAATCAAACTTATTTGTAAGCTTTATTGCGGTATTGAAAGCTGCTTTGAAGCAGCGCATTTTTATTTGTTGTTCCGACATCTTTTCGGGATAATCCGAATAGGGGACAAATTCAGCGCCGGTTGCCTCAATTTTATCCTTAAATGTGGGCGAATTAATGTATACAACCGAATGCCCTCGCTTTACCAATTCGGCAGCCAGCGGTAAAGTTGGGTTTGTATGCCCGGCGTAAGGCACGTTTATCATCAGAATGTTTGCCACAACCTTGCCCCCTTCCTAAAGCTTATATAACAATACTGCTGTGAGCGTAAGTATGGACTGCCGATTATCAGCCTAGCCTGTGGTAAGCCTAATTTCGTGTAATTGTTAGTAGGCCCATGAGAGAGCTCCTTGGACTTCGATTATAAATATTATACAAAGTTCAGTGGGCGTTTTCAAGAACGTTGGACGTACCATAATGTGAAGTTAAGCAAATGTTTTAAAAACACTAGACTATACTACCAAGCTCAGAGAAATCTCTGAGCTTAAATTATTCATGCTCGTCTTAAAAATGTGGACATACCGGAAGTGGATATAAATACTATTCTTTTTCTTTACTGTTCAAAAATTATGCATTATATATTATAATGTAGCTAAAGTATAAACAAAATCATTTTTCTTTATTCCGTCCGGTGTTAGAAAAAACTATAATCAGCTTAGAAACTGTGAATAACACTTTCATGAAAAGCACACTGACAAACTAAACTATTGGGAGGAACAGAGATGACTAAAAAACATATCAAAGTTGGTTCGATACTGTTAACTTTAGCCCTTACTATAGCAATGATCGCCGGCTGTAGTCCGGTAGCAACCCCTACGGCATCTTCAGACACGGCCTCTGCGGCGATTTCTTCATCAGCTGTCTCCGAAGCCAATTCGCAGGCCACGACAACCGATGAAAAAATAACCCTGACCTTCTGGTATACCTACGGCGACGGCGAGGATGCGCAGTTTAAAGATGTGGTTCTACCTATGTGGAACAAGCTGCACCCCAATATCACCATTGAGCCCGTTCGTCAGGATAGCGGGCAATATAATCAGATGATTGTTACCGCTTTCGGTACAGGCCAAACCCCCGATGTAGCTCGAGTAGATATCATTAACACAGCGGCGTATGCCAAACAGGGCGGTATAGTGGCTCTGAGCGATAAAGATGATTTTGTAAAGCTCAAGGCGGCTTTTCTGGCTGCACCGCTTGCTACCAATCTTTATCAGGGCAAGTATTATGGTTTTCCGCTAGACACCAATTGCAAAGCCGCGGTTGTAAACCAAAATACCCTTAAAGACCTTGGGTTAACTGTCGCTCCGGCAACCATGGAGGAGTTCATTAAAGCAGCAGAAAGCAAGGGAAACGGAAAGTATGTACTGAACGCCTCCGGCGTAGGTGATTGGGATACATTACCCTATTTCTGGCTGTTTGGTGGTACGTTGACAAATGATGACTTCACCAAGGCTAGCGGTTACCTCGACAGTGACGCCAGCGTTAAGGCGATTCAGACCATGCTTGATCTGCACGCCAAGAAAATCTTCACCATCCGTGATGTAGACGGTTCTGTGGATGCGTGGGACGGCATCAAAACCGGCGAATACGCAATGTTCTTTGAGGGTCCATGGTTCTTTGGTTCTTACGAGGAGAACGCAGCCAAGGGGCTCGTTCCCGCACTGGTTCCAACCTATAACGGCAAATCGGCTTCTGTGGTTGGCGGCGAGAATATTGTTGTGTTTAGTGGCGGCAAGCATCAGGATGCGGCCTATGAGTTCTCTAAATTTATGGTAAGCAAGGAAGTTCAGCTTGCGATGCTGGAAAAAGGCCAACTGCCTGTATTATCCGAGCTAGTGAACGATGCAAAGGTAACCGGTAACCCCGTATGGTCGGTATACATGAAACAGATGGAGTCTGCCAAGGCCAGAATTCCATCGCCCAACCAAACAGATATCAGCCAGATTTGGAGCGACGCGATGACCAATATCTTTGTAAACAAGGCGGATGTAAAAACTGAGCTTACAAATGCCACTAAACTAATTGACGAAAAGCTGGCATAGCCCAAGAGCTGTATAACGATATAGCAGGGTTCCGTCAAAGTTATATTCGACGGAACCCTGCAAGTATTAAGCGGCGGCAGAGCCTGAGAATCCTTTAAAGCCTATGCGATACAATACTAGCTCTCCGGTCGTAATATTATATTAAGACCTTCAGAAATTGTCTTGAATCCGAAGGAAAGGGCATGAATCTTATGATAAATGTGCAGCAAAGCAAAAACAGACGGTTTTATAAGGGTGTTAAAAACAGTGTAACCGCACTGCCGTTTGTTTTACCCGGGCTCATTCTGGTAGCGGTTTTTGTGGTTTACCCCATGCTGTTTACCATACGGGTCTCTCTTTCAAACTACCAGATTGTACAAGGTACCATGAGCTTTGTGGGGCTTGATAACTTTATTAAAATTTTCACCGAGTCCTCGTCGCGGTTCTGGTATGCTTACCGCAATAACTTCCTCTATGCGTTAGTCACGACACCGTGTATTACCTTAGGCGGTATGGTGTTTGCTTACTTGATTAACAACCTGAGGCATGGGCGTACTATTTTCCGCGTAGGGTTTTACCTGCCCGTAATCACCTCATGGGTAATTGTAAGCCTCGTGTTTATATATATGTTTAATAACTCCGATCGCGGACTTATTAACTATTTACTGATGGATGTACTTCATCTCACCGATGAGTCTATCCCCTGGCTGCTGCGCGAATGGTCGGGCAACGCCGCAATTTGGGTTATGGGTATATGGAAGAATACGGGTTGGGCTATGCTAATCTTTCTTGCCGCCCTTCAGGGTATACCAAGGGACTTGTACGAGGCCGCGGAGCTTGACGGTGCCGGGCGCCTTAAAAAATTCACCCATATCACCATGCCGTCTATACGCCCTACCACCTATTTTGTAGTTGTGAATATGATTATCGGATCCTTCAATGTGTTTATTCAGGTATTGCTGCTTACCTCCGGCAAGCCAAACGGCAGAACTTCGGTGTTGCAATATTTGCTGTACGACAGGGCGTTCAACCAGTTCCAGTTCGGCGAAGCTTCAGCTATAGGGCTAATCACAGCGCTCACTATCCTGTTGGTTACCGTGCTTCTCAACAAGGGCATGAAGCTGGATGTTGTGGAAAAGGGGGAATAAGCAATGAAAAATGGTGCTGTAACCGTTACTGATAAACAAAATCAGACTCTGCTTGGTAAGCCCGGAAACAAGGTTTCAGAGTACATAGCGCAGGCAATGATATGGTTCATTTTAATTACCTTACTTATTATTTTCTGTGTGCCGTTTTTGTTTATGGTCTCCAACTCCTTTGAACAATTTAGCTTTTCACTGCCTTATCCGCCTAGGCTGATCCCCTCAGACCCCAGTCTCAATGCCTATCAATATATTTTTGAGCTGCCCATCTTCTTCACGGCTATTAAAAACAGCATCATCAACACATCAATAACCGTGCTTTTTTCCATCTTCATCTCAACCCTCTCGGCCTATGGGTTTGCAAGGATACCGTTTCCGGGACGTGAAGCCATATTTAAGGTATACCTATTTACCCTGATGATGCCCGGCTTTTTAAACATCATTCCGCAGTTTGTTACCCTCAGCGGCATTAAGCTGCCGGGGTTTGAAAACGGGCTTACGGGAACGCGCCTTGGGTTGATTATTGTCTACGTTGCCACCAATGTCTGTGGGCATACCTTTTTTCTTCGCAACTTCTTCCGTTCGCTGCCTGATGCTTTGGCTGAATCGGTGATTATCGACGGCGGCGGGCATGGGAGTATCTTCTTTAAGGTGATGCTTCCACTTTCCAAGCCTGCTATCGGCACTATGACTATCTTTGCGTTGCAGGGTTTTTGGGAAGAATATTTTACCGCTAAGGTGCTAGTGGGTGCAAAAGAGACAATGCTAACTTTGCCGCTGCTGCTGCAAAGGCTCAACGGTGAACATGCTACCCGCTGGGAATGGGTTTTCGCGGCGTCCATCATTTCGTTGATACCAGTAATACTGTTGTTTATTCTGTTCCAGAAAAGGATGGTAGTTGGCGGGCTTTCCGAAGGCTCGGTAAAAGGATAACGAACTCAAATTTCAATTAGATAAACTGGAGAAAAACGATGAGCAATACAAACCATATTTTTATTGATTGTTACCCGGGCAAGGCCCAATACCTCTGCGGAGAACAATCATTCATTTGCATCACTACAAAGGAGAAGCCTCGGGATATAAAGGTCTCGCTCTTCAGTCTGGCACAGTGGGTAGCCGATGCTCAGGAATATACCACCGAGCAGACAAAAGATGGAAAATTTTTAAATAAGGCGTTATTTCCTCAAAATCTTCCCTGCGCCTGCTATGGTGTAGATATATCCGTTGACGGAGACACTATCTCTACTGCCTTTGATATTGTGAACAGTGTACGAGAAAGCATTCGTTATGGCTTTCTTGCAGACTTTTCGGCAGAGGAAGCCGAAAGTGAAGATGTTGAATATTTAAGTAAGTTACATATCAATGCCATTCAGTTTTACGATTGGATGTATCGACATGACCATCTGATTTCTAAAAAAGAGAAGTATGAGGATCCAATGGGCAGGCCGACGTCTCTTGCGGCAATCAGAGAGAAGATTAACGCCTGCAAGCGGTTGGGTATTCGCCCGTTTGCCTACGGCGCAGTTTATTCAGCAGGACGCGAGCTTTTTGAGGAACATCCTGACTGGGGGTTGTACACCATGGATGGACAGCCCATGACCTTTGCCGATTGGTTGTATTTTATGGACCCCGCAGAGGGTAGCCCATGGAGCACGTATATTGTTCACGAATACGCAGAGGCAGTGAGGCAGCTGGGATTTCAGGGCATTCACATGGACACCTACGGCTACCCTAAAAACGTGTGGGACAGTAAAGGAAATACAGTGGCTCTTGCAAAAGAATACCCTGCACTCATCAACAGTGCACATAAAGCAGTGGTCTCGGAAGACCCGCAGGCCGGCGTAATATTCAATGCGGTGAACAACTGGCCGGTGGAGACAGTAGCGCTGGCGGAGCAGGATGCCGTTTACATAGAGGTATGGCCGCCGCACGACAACTATTATGATTTATATACGCTGATTCGTGAGGCCTCAAGAATTTCGGGTAAAGGCATTATTTTAGCCGCCTACATGAAGCCGTTTCAGGACGCCGACACCGAAAAAAAAGTAGAGGCTGCCGAAACAGCCCTGCTTCTAGCCAATGCTGTAATTTGTGCCTCCGGTGGTAATCAGCTGGTATTTGGAGAAAACAAGGGTGTGCTGTGTGATAGCTACTACGTAAAATATGCGAAATCGAGAGATTCCTTCTTGCCAAAAGTAAGATCTTATTGCGATTATTCCGTGCGGTATGCTTTATTACTAACCGGTAAGTACTATATGGATATTTCAATGACCGCAGCAAATGGTATTAATGATGATATTATATTCTCTTCACAGCAGGCGGCGTTTTCCTCATGCGGAGAAGAAGACCGTGTTTGGACCATTGTTAGGCAATCGGAGCGGCTGCTGGTAATTCATCTGATTAACCTGTGCGGGATAGATAACCGCTGGAACGAGCCAAAGCCATTTGAGCCCAAACGGGTGAATGACATTGAAATCAGTATCTTACTTGATAGGCCGATGAAGAATGTTTACGCTGCAACGCCTGATAACAATGACTGTAGGCCACAAAGCCTCACGTTTGTAACTGATAAACAGAAGAATGGGCGCAGGCACTTAATCCATATTCCTGAACTAAAGCTTTGGAACACCATCTGGCTGGAATTTGAGGAATAGTATAAATGAATATGTAACGGCTCGCAACTTTATGGGTTCCTGCCGTTACATTTCGTTATTTTAATATTAGCGGAAAGCGGGTTTGCATATGTTGCTTTATTATGATACTGAAGTAATACCCAAGGTGCGCCTGATTGGAAGGATTAAATATGCTACCCCATGGATTCATTTTCCAAGGATGATAGATGAATACATCCTCTATGTAATCCGTGAAGGCGAGATGTTTTTGGAAGAGAACGGGGTACGGTATCATCTTAAGGCGGGTAACGCAATTATTCTCGAGCCGAACCGTCCGCATGAGGGGTACCAAAAGGCCCCCTGCGACTACTATTATGTACATTTTAAGCACCCAGGTTTTATACACGTTCCAGAATCTGAGGAAAAGGATGCAATGACAAGGCTAGTGGAAAAACGGAGGGATTCGCTGGCAAGCTATAACCTCGATGAAAATGACGTTACTGATTCCATCACCTATTTGCCCAAGCTGTTTTCGTTGCCTAATCAAGGTTATCGGGTAGCCTTTAACCGGGCGATTGATATCTACAATCAACGAGAAGAGCATTATAAGAGGGTTGCTTCGGCAGAGATGCACCGCTTCTTTCTGGATGTAGCGCATGAAAATCTTCTTATGTATATTTCGCATCATAACTCGGCACATGTCAGAAAATCGGAGATTGTGGCGGAGGAACTGCTTCGATATCTGTTATCCAATTATACTGAGCAAATCAGCAGTGAGCTTATTGAAGAACGCTTTGAGATGAATTTTGACTACCTCAACCGTATCTTTACATCGATTACAGGCAGCACGATTTTCGCTTATCTCAATGCGGTTCGAATAAACCATGCGAAAGAGTTGATTGCCACCACCAGCCTGCGCTTTAATGAGGTGGCTTATTTGGTAGGGATCAATAATCAATTTTATTTCTCCAAAATATTTAGAAAGTATACAGGTATTACTCCTTCGGAGTATTTTGAGCATGTAAATAATAAAAACCGTACACTTATGCGACAATAAATTAGAAAGGTATGTTTTTACTAATGAAACCAACCTACATCCCAACAGGGAACGCGCAGGTGAGCCTGCCGCAGATTAACGAACACAACGCCGCCATAGAAGATATCACCTTTCTGCATATGGGGCTCAAGGGCCTTGTGGATATCCGCGGCGATGAGCAGCTGTCGCTGATGCGCCCGTTTATCAAAATCGATAATAATGATGATTCACTTTCCGATATATTCTGGCGGCGGCAGGGGTATTGGGTGCCTGCTTTTTCGGCCACTTGCGGAAGCCTTGCGGTTTCGGGTACTATCTTAGCCCCCATGGATGAGCGGGGCTTTATCTACCGGCTTACCTATAAAAATGAATCGGATACAGAGCTGAGCATTCAAGCGGGGCTTATGGGACGGTTTGCCTCCGCGTGGCACTGCATTAACGAGGATAAGCAGCTCAGCGGTACCAAGAAGGTATACCACAGTAACTGGAACCATAGTATCGTCTTTGATTTTACCATGGGCAGCGCACTGTTCTCCTTCGCACCCATAGCCTCCCGTGATTTTCATTCCGAATATAGTGTTACGGATGATGTTGTTGATTATAAATTGTCTTGTGACCTGATCCTGAAAGCCGGGGAGGAGCAGACCATCGAGTTCCTCTGGGGTTTGGGGTACGAGGAGGTAGCCTCCTGCACCTCGGCCAAGGAGATGCTGCGCCAAGGCTGGACGTATGAATATACCCGTACCCTTGAATGGCTTAAACAGCGTACCAAAGATTTCGGTGACGACACCTTAAACCGCATTTACAACCTCAACCTGTTCTTTAACCTTTTTTATGCTACCGGTGTAACCTTGGATACCGAGGAGTTGGTGCTCGTTACCTCTCGCAGCCCGCGCTACTATGTAAGCGCCGCCTACTGGGATAGGGACAGCCTGCTCTGGAGCTTTCCCTCGGTATTAAACGTCGATAAAAAACACGCGCGCGCAATGCTTGATTACATATTCACCCGCCAGATTAAAAATGTAGGGGTACACTCTCGCTATATCGACGGTACGGTGCTGGAGCCGGGCTTTGAGCTGGATGAGCTCTGTGCGCCGGTGCTCGCCCTAGCCGCGTACTTTAAAGCCACAGGGGATACGGAGTATTTAAAACAGGAGTATATCATAAAAGGTATCAACCATATCTTAGAGGTCCTGGAGGGAAAGAAGCACCCCAGCATCGACCTGTATGAAACCTTCCTGCAGCCCACCGACGATATGCACGTCTACCGCTACCTTACCTATGATAATGTATTGGTTTGGCGTATCCTCAAGGACATCAGCAGTATGTTTGAAGGTATCCTGCCTGAAAAGCGCCTCAAAGAGCTGTCAACCCAAGCGGACAGGGTAGAAGAGGCGATTCTAACCAACTGTATTAAAACCGAAAACGGGAAAAGGGTATTCTGCTGGTCTACTGACTTAAACGGTCACTACGATATCTACGATGAGCCGCCGGGAAGCCTGCAGCTGCTGGCGTTCCGCGGTTTCTGCAAGCCGGACGACGAGGTGTTCCAAAACACGGTGGAGCTTATCCGCAGCAGCGACTACCAATATTCCTTCGCGGGCTTCCCGATTGCCGAAATAGGCTGCCCACACGCGCCACACCCGTGGATTCTCAGCGTTGCAAACAGCCTAATATTGGGGCGGAAGGAGCACTGCCGCGATATCCTGAGCAAATCGATGATGGATAACGGCATCGCCTGCGAAAGCATAAACGAGGTTACCGGCGAGTGCGAAACCGGCGCCGCCTTTGCCACCTGCGCGGGTTTTCTGACCTATGCCATCCGGTATGCGTTTGAAGAATAGATTCACTTAACAAGGCAGCAATCATCAGGTTTTTTAGCAAGAAAGGAATGGTCTAAAGCATGAGTCACATTCAATATGAAAGGTCAGCCATCTCAACCAGGAACCGAGATAGCATTGATTATAATGAGAGCATCTTCTTTTCGGGGAACGGCTATATGGGCGTGCGCGGCTATCTGTGCGAGGATACCACCGAGCGAAACTACCTCAAAGGCACTTATCTCGCAGGGGTGTACGATACCATTAAGGAGAATATCATCGACTTTGTAAACACCCCCAACTTCTTCGCTGTGCGTATTCAGGCCGACGGGGTTTTACTGGGCGGGCAATCGACCGTTATCAGCGACTTTTCACAGAGCCTAAACCTCTGTAACGGTGAGATGAGGTACGAATATATCGCGCTGCTAGGTAATAAGCGGGTTAAAGTGACAGCTCAGCGGTTTTTAAGCCTTTCGGATGTACATGCCGCCGCGATGCGCTTAACTGTCGAGCCGCTGGACGGCGATATGGAGATTACCCTTGCCTCGGGCATCGATTGCCGAAGCTGTAACCGCCCCATCAGCGACGACCAAACCAAGGAGAATACCGAAACCGTATCCTATACCGAGGTAGTAAAGCAGGAGGTTAACGGTAATCATGCCGCGGTTCAGATAAAAACTAAGGGCACCGGTATCACACTCAGCGAGGCGGCGGCGGTTTCTTTCAGCAATGGCGTGCCCGTACCAGTGAATGGGAACGGCTTTGTCGGCAAGTCTGTGCGCTTTACGGCAAAGAAGGGGCAGGCTTGCACCTGTGCGCAGATCGTTAGCGTTTATACCTCGCTCGATCTGCCGGAGCCGCAGCTCCTTTTGGCGTCGACAGAGGATATCATCAAGACTGCGGCCGCTGGGTACGACGGGCTGCTCGCACAGTCGGAGGCGGCATGGAAAAGTCGCTATAACGAATGTGATATTACCATAGAGGGCGACGACAAAGCCGATACCGCCCTGCGCTATAATATCTTTCAGATGATTGCAAGCGATGCGCGGGATAACGAGCGGGTGAGCATCGGTGCCCGCGGCTTGACCCACGCCCGATATAAAGGCTGCTACTTCTGGGATACCGACGTCTTTCTGCTGCCGTTCTTTGTGTTCAGCGACCCCCAAGCCGCTAAAAACCTGCTGCTCTACCGCTATCATGCTCTGGATGTGGCAAGGGAGTATGCAAAAAGGATGTCCTGCAGCGGTGCGCGCTACCCGTGGATGGCTTCCTTTGACGGGAGCGAGCAGTGCGAAACATGGGATACCGGCGCCTGCGAGATCCATATTACAGCGGACGTTGCCTATGCGTTTGATTACTACCTGCGCGCCACCGGTGATAAGCCCTTCCTCTACCGTTATGCCGCCGAGGTATACCTTGAAACCGCCCGCTTCTGGGCCGACCGATTCTCCTACGATTCTGTGAAAGACTGCTATAACATGCTGTTTGTCAAAGGGCCGGATGAATACTGCGGCGTAACCCGCAACAACACCTATACCACCACGCTTGCGCTTTATAACCTGCAGCTTGCGCTTGCCGCGATTGACGAGATGCAACGCGAATACCCCGATACCCTTGAGAACCTGTTAAAACGGCTTGGCTTCTCGATGGAAGAAACCCTGCGCTGGAAGGATATCCTTCAAAAAGCGGTTGTACTGTACGACAAAGAGAAGCAGCTCTATATAGAGGATGAACTTTTTCTTTCCCTCGAACCGTTCGACTTTACGCGCTATAAGACCGACAACACGCCGGTTTACCACAAGCTGAACTTCGACCGTCTGCAGCGGTATCAGGTGCTAAAACAGGCCGATATCATCCTGCTGATGGCGATGCTGCCCGACCGTTATACCCTAGCGCAGAAGCAGGCGGCTTGGAACTTCTATGAGCCGCTTACCCTGCACGACTCCACCCTGAGTTTCGGTACCCATGCGCTGCTGGCTGCACAGATCGGCGAACAGCAAAAGGCAGAGACCTACCTTGAAAAGAGTATGTACCTTGACCTTCAAAACGTTATGCGCAACACCGCAAGCGAAGGGCTGCACCTTGCGGCATTCGGCGCCACATGGCAGAGCGTGGTGCTCGGTTTCTGCGGTATCATTATTGAAAATGGGCTGCCCAAGGCTGCCCCGCATCTACCCAAGCGCTGGAAGAAGCCTGCCGATTCATTGAACAGGTCCAGCAAAAACGGACAATTGACAAGAAGCCCCCTGATATAGGAAAATAGAACTACATCAGGGGTATTGTTATGGAAAAACGGAAATGGACAAATATCAAAGCAGTCGAGGAGCTTATTGCTGAGATACGGGAAGCGGGAAAAACGAGGCAAGAGATAGCAGAAGCCCTTGGCTTGGGAAAAGTGCAGATTAAGAACTGGATTAATCGTCACAACAAAATACAAGTCTTTTGGTACACTTCTTTTCTAGATTCGCTTTCCCCAAAACTCCTAAGCACATATGCTGTAGCAAATGCCGCACATTCGTTATATCCCTGGGTTTCAAAGTAATTTGCTCTTTCGATGTTATATTTCTCTTGCACATTGACGCTTATTAAATCCTTTTTGGCCAAATGATATCTTGACATCCGAAGCGTTACTGTTAAACCATCTATCTATTATCTTAAACAGCCAATATTATCTGTAGATAAAGATAACCATTATTTGCCTTTTTATATTCCGTTCAGAATTAAGACGGCGTTAGGATAAAGCCATAGCTTAAAAAATACATTAAGGGTATCGTGATTATTTAGAAATGAAAATGATAACATTAATTTTTAATATAAGATAGTATAAATGTGTTTGTATCTATAACACTGTCTACACCCAATTTACGAAATATATCCACATTCTGAGGGCAGTTTATTATGGCTATGGCATTTTGTATGTGAAAGATTTGTTTGCACAGTTTACAAATCACCAGATTCTCAGCATCATAAAGAGACATGGCTACCACCATGTCGATTTTTTTTGCGTTTGCTTCCTCTAATATTGATAATTCTGTACTATCACCGTTCAGTATTGCTAATTCTTCATATTGATCCGCTAACTGCTGACAATATATCATATCCGTGCTTATAACAGTTAGCCGATGCCGTTTATCAAGCAATGAATGAATGATATTTAAGGATTGTTTGCCATCACCGGCCAATAAAATTCTCATAGTGTTACCTCCTTCTTAAAAGCATCCAGCCATAAATCTGAAGCACATATTGTTTTAACTCCGAGTGCCTGATACGCATCTATGCGATTTTGATCATAAAGGCTTGCGAAAACATCTTCAACATGATAGATATCCTTTGCAACCTCTGATATAAACATATTTAGAACATCGCTCCCTGTAACAGCGATTACTGCATATGCTTTTTGAATTCCGGCTTCAAGCAAAGCGCCGGCATCATTGATGTCACGGTTTAAAATATATCCGCCAAAATAAGCTGGTAATTTATTAAAAGCACTCTTGTCTTTATCAATTACAGTTACACTGCATTCCTCAGATAATTTCCCTGCGAGATATGCACCGAAAAGGCCACAGCCTACAATTATGATATAATGAATATCTTTTTTCAAACCAAACACCTTATTTATCCCCTTTCACCCCAATAAGAACGATCTTTCTATTGATCAAAAGCATAGCGCAGAAATTTTGTAATAGCCATATTTACCATATCAAGATTTTCTCCACAGTATTAAGATTGAATAAAAAGTTAAGACAGCTATATAACCTCTTGATTTTGTATATTTTTATGTCTTAATATAATCTTAATACTATAGAAGAAACCATAACGCTATTCTGATTTTTCTTGTGCTATACTGTTTAAATAGAAGAAAGGGGTGTATTTCAATGCCGATTTATCAAACAGATTCTAATTCTCTTTTAAAACAGCTTTCCAACTTACCGGCGGGGAAAAGACGTGGCAAACTGCGAATCTACTTTGGTTATGCAGCCGGTGTAGGTAAAACCTGTGCCATGCTAAATGATGCCCATGAAGCCAAAGAGAATGGCATTGATGTAGTTGCCGGCTATATTGAGCCCCATGTTCGTCCGGAAACCATAGCTCTTTTAAATGGGCTCGAAGTTCTGCCTCCATTAGAATTATCATATAAAGGCGTTCAATTAAAAGAGTTTGATTTGGATCGCGCCCTGCAAAGGAGCCCTTCTCTTATTCTTGTGGATGAACTGGCTCATACAAATGCAGAAGGCTGCCGCCATAAAAAAAGATATCAGGATGTGGAAGAACTTCTGCAGGCAGGAATTGACGTATCTACTACAATCAATGTCCAGCATATCGAAAGCTTAAATGATATCGTTGAATCGATTACCGGTATCTATGTACGGGAACGCATTCCAGACAGCGTTTTTAATAGTGCTGATGAAATTGAACTGGTGGATATTGAGCCTGATGATCTGATAGACCGATTAAACAAAGGGAAAATCTACCGGGAAGAGCAGGCTCAACGGGCACTTTCAAATTTTTTTACGAAAGAGAAACTGATAGCACTGCGTGAAATCGCATTACGCCGTACGGCTGATAAAGTAAACAGGGTTGCAGCACAAAATGAACCGTCAAAAAGCAATAGTCCTTATACAAATGAGCATATTTTAGTATGTCTGTCATCCGCCCCTTCCAATGCTAGGGTTGTCCGAACAGCGGCAAGAATGGCGGATGCTTTTCACGGTATGCTTACAGCATTATTTGTTGAAACGCCTGGAACGCAAGAACTAGAAGATAAAAACAGAGCAGCGCTGCGGGAAAACTTAAGGCTTGCGGAACAGCTTGGAGCGCAAATTTCGACAGTGTATGGGGATGATATTCCCGCACAGATCGCAGAATACGCGAAAGCGAGCCGTGTTTCAAAAATAGTTATCGGGCGCTCCGCTCATTCAAGGAAGTGGCTTACAAAGTCTAATTTTATTGATAGGCTGACAGCGCTAGCACCAACGATTGATATTTACATTATTCCCGACACACAATCGTCTTTCCATACAAATACTTTTAAGTTTATAAAACCGCCAAAGCTGTCGCTGGCTGATGCGGGTAAATCAATCGTTCTCTTATTCATTTGTACTCTGATCGGATTTTTGTTTGATTATCTGCATTTCAGCGTAGCAAACATCATAACCGTTTATATTATAGGTATTCAGTTAAATGCCATCATTACAAGAGACAGGATATACAGCGCTGTATCGTCGGTATTGGGCGTACTATTGTTTAACTATTTTTTTACCGAACCACGCTTTTCTTTGCAGGCATATGATCCCGGCTATCCAGTTACATTTTTAATAATGTTTGTGGCTTCTCTGATCACCAGTACATTGACAAAACGGATAAAGGAGCAAGCGCGCCAATCTGCGCAAAAGGCCCACCGGACAGAGGTGCTTCTGGAAACAAGCCGCAAATTGCAGCAGGCCAAAAATAAAGAAGATATCTTAAGCGAAACAGCCCATCAAATGGTAAAATTATTGGATAGGACTGTGATTTTCTACCCATCACACCAGAAAAGCTTGGCCGAACCGATGATCTTCTTAAAGAATGATTCGTCCGTTGACGAGCAGGCCTATCTTGGAACAGAAGAACGCGCGGTAGCCGAGTGGGTATACAAAAATAATAAGCGTGCGGGCGCCACAACCAATACCCTATCCGCAGCCCAATGCTTATACCTTGCTGTTCGTGGAAATGGCGCGGTACTCGCAGTGGTGGGTGTTGCCATAGATCGTCAAGCACCTCTGGAGGCATTTGAAAAGAATCTATTAATCGCTATGCTGGGAGAGTGCGCGTTGGCCCTTGAAAAAGAAACGATGAACGAAATACAAAAGCAGGTTTCTATGCAAATGCAACAGGAGCAGCTCCGCGCCAACCTACTTAGGGCTATATCCCACGATCTTCGTACTCCCCTTACCAGTATTTCAGGTAATGCGGGTATCCTCATGGGAAACTCCAAAGTGCTGAGTGAAACGCAGAAGCAAGGCTTGTATACCGATATTTATGATGATTCCATGTGGCTGATTAATTTAGTGGAGAACCTGCTTTCAATCACCCGAATCGATAACGGGACATTGAATTTGAATATGCAGCCTGAGCTTATTGAAGAAGTAATCACAGAATCGCTGCTTCATATTAATCGAAACAGTATAGAACACCATATCAAAACTGTTTTAGCCGACGAACTCTTAATGGCAAAAATGGATTCACGGCTCATTATTCAGGTGATTATCAATATCCTAGACAATGCGATTAAATATACTCCGTCAGGTTCCCACATAACGATTTCTGCAAAAAAGGACGGACAATCTGTTCTGGTAGAAATATCCGATGACGGTTCCGGCATTTCGGATGAAGCAAAAGCGAAGCTGTTTGATATGTTCTATACCGCCAATAATGTCCGAGGAGATGGTCGGCGCGGGCTTGGGTTGGGACTATCCCTCTGTAAGTCCATTATCAATGCACACGGAGGCACTATTTATGTAAAAGATAACGTTCCGCAAGGTACCGTGTTTGGCTTTACCTTGCAGGCAGAGGAGGTGAACGTTCATGAATAAACCTTTAATTCTGGTTGTGGAGGACGATAAGGCCATACGAAAGCTGATAACCACCACCTTGGAAACACAAGGGTATCTTTACCACACGGCTGAAACGGGCGAAGCCTCCATATTTGAATCTGTCTCCAAACAGCCGGATATCATCATTTTGGATCTGGGTCTGCCGGATATGGACGGAGTAGATATCATCAGAAAAGTACGGGCATGGTCAAACATACCCATTATTGTCGTCAGCGCCCGCAGTGAGGATAAGGATAAAATAGATGCGCTGGACGCCGGTGCGGATGATTATCTAACAAAGCCTTTTAGTGTAGATGAACTTCTGGCAAGGCTTAGGGTAAGTCTTCGCCGTATCCGTTACGACAGTGACAAATTACGCAAGGATTCAACTGCTTTTATAAACGGTAATCTTAAAATTGATTACGCCGCAGGATGCGTTTGGCGGGACGATGAAGAAATTCATCTTACCCCGATTGAGTATAAGCTGCTCTGTCTGCTGGCTAAAAATGTAGGCAAGGTTCTAACCCATAACTTTATCCTGCATGAAATTTGGGGGAACTACACCAGTGATGTTCCCGCATTGCGCGTATTTATGGCAACCCTGAGAAAGAAAATTGAAAAGAATCCCGCACAGCCCAAATATATTCAGACCCATATCGGTGTAGGATACCGGATGCTTCGGGTTCCGGATGACAGCAGACCTATTTGACTTTTTCCAAATCAAGCATCAATAAGTGAATATAGGCAAATAATAATCCGTGTCAGAGATGGCACGGATTATTATTTATCAGCATTAAACTTAGAAATTTGCTGTAGATGGTAATCTTTATATCATTTTAATTCGCCCTAGGAAACCCTAACACCAAACTAATGATAAAAATGCTACACTGAATCAAAGCCCAAACGAGATAGGAGGATTAGTATGGATTTTTTAATGATTGGCATTTTGGCGGTTAGCTATTTACTGATCAAGCTGTTGGCAGACTGGTGTGAGCACCAGATTGAGAAATCGTAGAGGGGGGCACTTGATTATGATAGTTCTTGGAATTTTGATTATTGCACTGGGAGCGTATTTACTATATGCCTTGGTCAATCCCGAGAAATTTTAACGGAAAGGCGGAGAATAAACAATGCTGCAAATTATTTTGATATTGGCAATATTCGTTGCCCTTATTATTCCCACAGGAAAATACTTATATCATATTGCGGTATGTCAGCACACATTTGCCGATCCGGTATTCAATCGGGTGGACAACGTGATTTACCGTGTATGCGGTATTGATAAAAAAGAAATGAATTGGAAGCAGTATGCTATAGCAATGCTTGCTACAAACGCAATCATGGTGCTTGTTGGATACCTGATTCTGAGGATTCAATCCCTTCCGATCTTAAACCCTAATGGCATCGGCGGGATGGAACCCACCCTGTCATTTAATACTATCATTAGTTTTATGACCAATACAAACCTTCAGCACTATTCCGGAGAATCCGGGCTTTCGTATCTGAGCCAGATGCTGGTGATTATCTTTATGATGTTTACCTCCGCGGCTACCGGTTTTTCCGTCGCCATGGCCTTTGTGCGCGGACTTGCCGGAAAGGCAAAGACCGTGGGAAACTTTTATGTCGATCTCATCCGGATTACGACACGGGTTTTGCTGCCGCTTTCACTTTTGGTTGGCTTAATTTTGGTTTCTCAGGGAACCCCACAGAACTTGGCTGCCAATATCACCGTACAGACTATTGAGGGGAAATTTCAGGATATTGCGATGGGCCCGATAGCTGCTCTCGAATCAATCAAACACTTAGGAACAAACGGCGGCGGATTTCTCGGTGCCAACTCGGCAACACCGCTTGAAAACCCCAACATTATTACCAATATAGTCGAAATGCTTTCCATGATGCTGCTCCCGGGAGCCTGTGTGATAGCGTTTGGGCATATGGTGCGCAACCGTAAGAAGGAAACGAAAGATAGTAAAGAAAGAAAGATTCTGATCGGCAGCGAGGCAAAGCCGATTTTTGCGGTAATGTCTATCATCTTTGTAATTGGTCTGGCCATATGCTTCGCATCAGAAAGCGCCGGCAATCCTATCCTTGAAAAAGCCGGATTAAGCCAGAGCATGGGCAGTATGGAAGGTAAGGAAGTTCGATTTGGCATTGCACAGTCGGCAATGTTCACGACAGTCACCACTGCCTTTACGACCGGCACCGTCAATAATATGCACGACACCCTTACCCCATTAGGCGGAGCCGTTCCGCTGATGAACATGATGCTGAACGTTGTATTCGGCGGCAAGGGCGTCGGACTGATGAATATGATTTTGTATGCAATCCTTGCCGTATTCATCTGTGGGCTGATGATTGGTCGTACGCCTGAATATCTGGGCAAAAAAATTGAAGGAAAAGAAATGAAGCTCACGGCACTGGGTATCATTATTCATCCTCTGCTGATACTGGCTTTTTCGGCATTAGCCGTCGCTTTACCGGCCGGGCTGGCGGGCATCACCAATCCGGGGCACCACGGTCTGACACAGGTGCTGTATGAGTACGGATCCGCGGCAGCCAACAATGGCTCCGGTTTTGAGGGTTTGGGAGACAACACGTATTTTTGGAATATCACAACCGGGCTGGTTATGTTCTTCGGCCGCTATCTGTCCATCATTATTCAGCTTGCCATTGCTGGCTCGCTGTTAGCCAAACAGTCGGTCAGCGAATCCATCGGTACATTAAAGACCGATACAAGGACATTTACGATCTCTCTGCTTATGGTGGTAATGATTATTGCTGCATTAACATTTTTCCCGGCGATGGTTCTTGGCCCGGTAGCGGAACATTTAACGCTGTGGAGTTAAGGAGGGTATTTTCATGAGTAAAGAATCAAAAACAAAATTTATTACGCAAGATATTTTAAGATCCTCCATTAAAGGAGCATTTACAAAACTAAACCCACGATACATGATGAAAAATCCCGTCATGTTTGTGGTTGAGATAGGCTTTGCCATAACACTGCTGCTTTGCTTTTTACCGAATATCTTTGGTGATGTAGGCAACAACCTGAGGTTGTACAACGGCATCGTATCTTTCATCCTTTTAATCACCGTACTCTTTGCGAACTTTGCGGAAGCAGTTGCGGAAGGTCGAGGAAAAGCACAGGCACAAAGCCTGAAAAAGACCCAAAAAGACATGCAGGCCCGTATTTTGAGCGATGACGGAAGAGAAACCGTCGTGAGTGCAAGTATTCTGAAAAAAGGGAACATCGTTCTGGTAAAAGCCGGTGAAATCATTCCAAATGACGGTGAAGTCATCGAGGGTATCGCCTCGGTTGACGAATCCGCCATCACCGGAGAATCCGCGCCTGTATTAAAGGAAAGCGGTGGCGATTTTGCATCTGTCACCGGTGGAACAACCGTAGTAAGCGACTGGCTGAAAATCGAGATTACATCAAATCCGGGAGAGTCTTTTCTCGATAAAATGATTTCTTTGGTAGAAGGTGCTTCCCGTAAGAAAACACCGAATGAAATCGCGTTAAACACCCTGCTGGTAAGCCTGACCATCATCTTTTTGATTGTCATTGTTACCTTATATCCCATCGCGGTTTACAGCGGTGTCCGGCTGCAGATTTCTACACTGATTGCTCTGACTGTCTGTCTGATTCCCACGACCATTGGCGGCCTGCTCTCGGCCATAGGCATCGCCGGCATGGATCGTGTTACGCGCTTTAATGTCATTGCCATGTCAGGAAAGGCAGTCGAGGCCTGCGGTGATGTGGATACGATGATTCTGGATAAGACCGGAACCATTACTTACGGAAACCGTATGGCTTCCAAATTTATTCCGGTAGGAAACGCAAGCGAACAGGACTTGATCCGATATGCCGTCATCAGTTCCTTGAAAGACGATACCCCTGAAGGGAAATCGGTGGTAGCGCTTGGAGAGCAGTTGAGCGGAAAGCGTCAGGAAGCGATACCAGATGCAGAGTTCATTGAATTTACGGCGCAAACACGCATGAGTGGTGTTAATCTTCCGGATGGTACAAGAATACGTAAAGGTGCATACGATGCGATTCAAAAATATATTCATGAGCTTGGAGGCCCGATCCCGCAGGATTTAGAGACCAGGGTCAATGAGGTTTCCAAACTGGGTGGTACTCCGCTTGTGGTTTGTGCAGGGAATCGGATTTTTGGGGCCATTTACCTGAAAGATACCATCAAACAGGGACTTGTGGAACGGTTTGCAAGGCTTCGTGCAATTGGCATTAAAACAATCATGTGTACCGGTGATAATCCGCTGACTGCGGCCACAATCGCTCAGGAAGCCGGAGTAGACAGCTTTATTGCCGAATGTAAGCCGGAAGACAAGATTAAGGCCATCAAGGCCGAACAGTCTGAAGGCAAGGTAGTGGCAATGACCGGTGACGGCACAAACGATGCGCCGGCACTCGCGCAGGCAGATGTCGGAATTGCGATGAACAGCGGAACTTCGGCTGCCAAAGAAGCGGCAAATATGGTTGATTTGGATTCCGACCCCACGAAAATACTTGATGTGGTGGAAATCGGCAAACAGCTTTTGATTACACGCGGTTCCCTGACAACCTTCAGTATTGCCAATGACGTTGCCAAGTATTTCGCGATTATCCCTGCGATGTTTATGGCGGTTATTCCGCAAATGCGGATGCTTAATATCATGGCGCTGTCTACTCCTTACAGTGCAATCCTCTCCGCTTTGATTTTTAACGCCATCATCATCCCCTGCCTGATTCCCCTTGCAATGAAAGGTGTTAAGTATAAACCGCAGCGCTCGGAGAAGATGCTGTCTCATAATATGTTGATTTATGGGCTTGGAGGCATTGCTGCCCCCTTTGTAGGCATAAAAATCATTGATTTGATCATCACCCCATTGTTAGCGGTTTTCGGGCTATAGCGGGAGGTCAATGGGATTATAATGTCGGCAACGCTTTTTAAATAAGAATAGGAGGTTTCGTAATGAGCAAATTTTTAAAAGGAATAAAGAAACCGTTTTTGGTGACAATAGCGCTGCTTCTGATATGCGGATTGGCTTACCCCCTGCTGCTTACGGGAATCAGCCAAGTAATCTTTCCAAAGCAGGCCAATGGCAGTGTGCTTACCGCCGACGGCAAGGCGGTCGGCTCTGTACTCGTGGGGCAGGATTTTACCGATGCACGTTTTATGAAATGCCGTCCGTCTGCAGTAAATTACAATACCTATACACAGGAGGATAAGGAAAGCGGCAACTACACCGGCGTTGGTTCCGGTTCCAAAAACTATGCGCCGACCAATCCGGAGCTGGCCAAGCGTGTAGAAGCTGACATAGCAAAGTTTTTGGAGGCAAATCCGTCTGTGAAGAAAGAGGATATTCCTACCGATTTATTAACGGCATCCGGCTCCGGCCTTGACCCCCATATCAGCCCTGAATCAGCCGAAGTCCAAATTCCGGCATTGGCCACGGCAACCGGTTTATCAGAGGATAGGTTGAAGGAGATCATAAAGGAGAATTCACAAGGGAAATGGCTTGGAATATTCGGTGAAGATACTGTTAATGTGTTGAAAGTGAACCTGCAAATTGCTAAAGAGCTGAATCTGGTGAAGGATGCAGATTAATATTTCGGTGTTGTTATAACACCTTAACATTAAAAAAGACATTGGAAGGCGAAAGTTTTTTTGCCCTTCAATGTCTTCCATGGCGGTATCCAGCGTTGAACTGCACCACGAAAAACGAACATAGAAAAAGCCTCCAGTCGTGGAGATGGTATAATAAACTGGACACCAAGAAAAGCGCGAAAGGTGAACCCAGTTTATGAAGAGAGCAGTTTACGACAAGCAGTTTAAGATGGCAGCAGTTAAGATGGCGCAAGTGGAGGATAAGTC
>JAEWAB010000006.1 GCA_023391875.1 Bacillota bacterium
CTGAAAATCCTCGTGTCGTTGGTTCGATTCCGACCGGAAGCACCAGGTTTTGCGGGTTTAGCTCATTTGGTAGAGCGCCACCTTGCCAAGGTGGAGGTAGCGAGTTCGAACCTCGTAACCCGCTCCATAGGGTACCATAGCCAAGTGGTAAGGCAGAGGTCTGCAAAACCTCTATTCCCCAGTTCAAATCTGGGTGGTACCTCCAATACAGCAAGCCGTCGGATAAACTCCGGCGGCTTTGTTCATTTATTAAATTTATTGATATATCCATGCTTGTACGCCGGCACCCTTGAATGCATCCTGTAAATAGGCTATAATAAGACATATTCCTAGGCTTGCAGATACTCCAACTTTTTTAGATAGTTTACGGAGGCAAATATGTATCGAAAATCAAACCTGCGCCATGCACTTTCACTTATGTTAAGCATCTTACTGTCCGATGTTATCAGTATTATCGTATTCTTTTCGCTCGCCGGGGTACTGAACAATACCTTTGGTTTTATACTCATTCAGGTCATCAACCTGTTGTTACTGGTAGGTTTGATCTATCTGCCGCTGTGGACGGTGGGGGAAAAGGATATTAACTATGTGCGCACCGGCAAAATCTCCTACGATAAATACTCCGGCCTGAAAATCGGCTTGATTGCTATGACTGTGTTCTACCTGCCGTACGTGTTGCTGATTATCGGGAAGATACTCGAGAATCAGGTTTTAGTAGCCGCATTTCGCATTATTACCGCCCCCTTCTTCGGCTTTATGCAGCTTATGCTGCCGGTGGAGGTGCAAAACATTATGTGGTGGCACATTTTGTTCACCTTAGTGCTGCCGCTTATCGTTCCCGCGATAACCTCTACGGCTTATTATTTTGGTTATCGGCGCATCTCTTTGACCGGGAAGCTTGTTTATAAAAAGAAAAAGTAACATAAAAGATTATCCCCTTCGCATAACCTTTGTTGGAGGGGATGGGCATGACGAGAAGATATTACAACTATCGCAACATCGATTTTAGGCAGACTGTTTTCACCGTTTTGTTTATACTGCTGGCGGTTCTGATTATCGTTTATATCATCAGAAGGGTAAATTACACGGCTGAGCAAGCATTTGCCGTTACTGATGATCGCATGACGATTATTGTCGACCCCGGGCACGGAGGGGAAGACGGCGGGGCTGAAGGGTATGATAACAAAACCATCGAAAAGGATATTAACCTAGCTGTTTCCTTAAAGCTGAAGGAGTTGCTCACGGTGGGGGGCTTTGAGGTAATCATGACGCGGGAGGATGACCGGCTCATTAACGACGAAGGCCTTTCTACCTTGCGTCAGCGAAAGGTCTCCGACATTCGAAACCGCATGAAGCTTGTTGAGGAGCACCCGGAGGCTATATTCTTAAGCATTCATCAGAATAAATTCACCGAAGCCTCCTCTCACGGCGCGCAAATCTTCTTCGGTAAGAATAATCCCGAAAGTGAAGTGCTTGCACAGGCCATACAGGAAAGCTTTCACGAACTCTTGCAGCCAGATAATAATCGGCAGATTAAAAAATCCGGCCAGGAGATCTACCTGCTTTACCACTCCAAAATACCCTCCATTATGGTGGAGTGCGGTTTTTTGTCCAACCCCGACGAGTGCCGCAAGCTCACGGATGATGAGTATCAGAATCAGCTGGCGTTTACGATCTATGCGGGGCTGATGAGGTATATTGATCAGGGCAAAAAAGAATTGGAAACAACTAAAACATAATGTTTTGGAAAGATCAAAATCGACAGGACATAAAAGGTGGCGGAAGCATTGAGCGCCAAGATTAAAAATGTATTTGTATGCAGCGAGTGCGGTGCGGAATCGCCCAAATGGCTTGGCAAATGCCCGAACTGCGGAGAATGGAACACATTAATTGAAGAAATTCGCGAGCAGGCGGATAGCGGTAAGGGCGGCCTGAGCCGCGGCGGCAGCGGGGGAAAGGTATTTACCCCTGTTACCATCACCGATATCGACGAAACGGATGAGATTCGCTACGATACGCAGGTAAACGAGCTTAACCGCGTGCTTGGCGGCGGGATTGTCAAGGGCTCGCTGGTGCTGCTGGGGGGCGACCCAGGCATCGGAAAGTCAACGCTGCTTTTGCAGATCTGCGGGCATCTGGGCAAGGCCCTAAAGATTTTATATGTTTCGGGCGAGGAATCCCAGCGCCAGATCAAGCTACGCGCGGCGCGCCTAAATGTTTCTACCCCAAACCTCTATCTGCTGGCGGAGACCGATATCGAGAGCATCATCAATACCATTGTGGCGGAGAAGCCCGACCTTGTAATGATCGACTCCATTCAAACCATGACGCATAGCGGCATTTCCTCGGCCGCGGGTAGCGTTAGCCAGGTAAAGGAATGCACGCAGGCGCTTATGCGCTGCGCGAAGGAAGAAGAAATCGCCATCTTTATCGTCGGGCATGTCAACAAAGACGGCGCCATTGCAGGGCCAAAGGTGCTGGAGCACATAGTGGATGCGGTGCTCTACTTTGAGGGCGAGCGCAACCTCCCTTACCGCATCCTGCGCGCGGTAAAAAACCGCTACGGCTCTACGAACGAAATCGGCGTGTTCGAGATGTCGGACGGCGGGCTTTGCGAGGTGGAAAACCCGTCGCTTATGCTGCTTTCGGGCAGGCCGGTGGATGTTTCGGGCACCTGTGTGGCCTGCATTATGGAAGGGAGCCGCCCCATACTTGCCGAGGTGCAGGCGCTGGTTACCAAGACCGGCTTCGGTACCCCGCGAAGGATGTCTACCGGCTTTGACTATAACCGCATGTCGCTTATTCTGGCGGTGCTGGAAAAGCGCGCGGGCTTTCTGTTTTCAAGCCTGGATACCTATGTGAATATTGTAGGCGGCTTAAAGCTCGACGAACCGGCGGCTGACCTTTCGGTGGCACTTGCGCTGGTTTCGGGTTTAACCGATACGCCCATTAACGACGATGTGTTCGTTTTTGGTGAGCTGGGCCTTGCGGGGGAGATACGCTCGGTTAGTAACGCTGAGGTACGTATCAACGAGGCCGCACGGCTTGGCTTTAAAAAGTGTATTATCCCAAAATCATCACTTGCAAAGATATTAAACCCGCAGAAATACGGGCTAGAGATGATCGGTGTAAACTCCATTTCACAGGCCATCGCTGCTCTTAAAAAATAACATTACAGAATACATACCGCTGCCGCGTTTAATTGAAACGCGGCAGCTTTTTGCTCTATAATTTTATAGTTTCTTCATAAATAATGAGCGCCGTTTAAGCCAAAATAGTATCAAGCATCTTTGATAAATATACATCCATAGCATATGCTGTACAACATAACCGACCCGTGATTAAACCTCACTGCAAACAGGAGGTTTTCTTCATGTCTTTTATACTTATTTCAATTAGAAATATAGAAAAAATTCGAACAAAAGGCCCCATTTATGCCTTTTGTGAAGAATTTTTACGGTTTATTTCTTATTTGAATTGGTATTAAGAACGACAGGTACATAGCGCTAAATTCATCTTTAGTGAAATTAAAGGAAGATTATTGTCGTTTTCGGCAAAACAGGTGGCAGATATGAAGTTTAGGCTGACAGTATTAATTGCGAGCATTTTGCTACTCTTTACATCCATCTTTATCCCCAATATTGTTTTCTCGGCTGTCCCGGAGGTTGGGATAACCCGGTTAACAAGGACCGTTTACAACCAATACTTAAACTGCTCGGGCAGTATAGAAATGGCAAAGAAAAGCGACGTCGGGCCGGACATACCCGTAATGATCTCGCGTTTAGAGGTGGAGGTCGGCGATTATGTGCGAAAGGGCCAAAGGCTTGCGGTGGTAGATAAGGACGCAACCGTTTCGGCTTATTCCGGCATAAACTCTGTCGCCGCTGTTTCGGCGCTCGTAGGCAACAGTGTCTCCGCGGTGCCGGAGGAGTTGCTGTCGCAGATTGTCAATTCGGGCGGGACTTCTATCAGTGAATACATTGAAAAGAACAAGCAGGCCATCGATACCTTGCCAAACGTTTTAACCGCCCCCGCAAGCGGTGTGGTGACAGCGGTAAATGCGCAGGAGGGGGAGATGTCCGCACCGCTCACCCCGATTGTTACGATTGCCCAAAGCGATAGCTTGGTAGCACGGGTGAGCGTGAGCGAGACCAATATCGGCAAGGTAAAGGAAGGGCAGAGGGCAACGATTACCATCCTTGCGCAGAGCGGCGTAAAATACGACTGTGTGGTAAGCAAGATTTACCCCACGGCACAGAAGTCGCTGCTCTCTACCGGCAAGGAGGCTATGGTAGACGTTATCCTGAAGTTTCAAAACACCGACCGGAACTTAAAGCCCGGATATACGGCGAAGGGGAAGATTCTGATAGAAACAGGCAGAGAGGCCTTTATACTGCCCTACGAGGCGATCTGTCAGGACGATGAAGAGAACGAATTTGTGTATGTATACTCAAGCGGTCGGGTGTACAAACGTATTATTGAAACCGATGCGGAGCTGCTCAATGGGGTAGAGGTAAAAAGCGGAGTGGCCGAAAGTGATTTTGTGATATCCAATCCGAGCGATGCGCTCAAGAATAAAATGCTGGTGCGCTTAACCGGCGGATAAAGGGCGGTTCTGCTCATGAGCGATTATTTGAAATATGCCATTAAAAATCTGTTTCGCAACAAATTCAGAACCTTTCTGACCATTATGGGTATCGCCATTGGGGTATGCTCGGTTATTATCATCGGTGCAATTGCGGATATGGGCAAAATGGCTATCAACAGCGAGCTGGACAGCCTCGGCATCGGCGCCCTGACCATAGAAACCGACAAGCGCATTACCGATGTGCAGCTGACTCAAGACGACCTGCAGGTTATAAAAGCTTCGGATGATGTTACAAGAGCCATCCCGATTATGATGGAATACACCAATGCTTACACGAAGAATTTTGTGCTTAGCAGCGCCGTTTGGGGGATAGACGCGGGTGCAAAACAGATTTTTTCGCTGGAGCTGCTGCACGGAAGGCTTATCGGCAAGGCGGATGTGGGCGCCGCGGAGAAGGTTTGCGTGGTGGATAAGATATTTGCCGAGCAAACCTACAAACGAACCAATATTGTCGGTAAAACCGTAAAGATCCGCCTTGGCGATACCGATGAGGAGTTTAAAATCGTCGGGGTTGTAAACTCGGGCGGGAATATGTTACAATCGTTACTGAGCAGCTATATTCCCACCTTCGTATACGTGCCCTATACTACCATGCAAAATACCGCGGGTAAGCAATACTTCGACCAGATTGCATTACAGGTAGGCGATAAAGCCGAGACCGATGTCGTCGCAAACAAGGTTATCCGCAGGCTGGAGCAGGCGACAGGCTATAAGTCCATTTATAAAACGCAGAATATTGCCGAGCAAAAGGATAAGCTGAACAACCTGCTGAATATCGTTTCCTATGTGTTGTCCGCCATTGCCGCAATCTCGCTGATCGTGGCGGGGCTTTCGATTATGACGGTCATGCTCGTCTCGGTAAACGAAAGAACGCGGGAAATCGGCATTAAAAAGGCCATCGGCGCCCGGAGAGCGAGCATCATGAGCGAGTTTTTACTTGAGGCATTTGCCCTCTCGATGCTCGGCAGCCTTATCGGCAGTGCCGTGGGCATTGGATTATCCTTCATCGGGTTTGTTTTTATCGGCTTGCCGCCGACTATCAATGTGCCGCTGCTGATGCTGTGCATCGGCTTTGCCGTCGCAATCGGTACGATATTCGGGGTATATCCGGCCTCACAGGCCTCGAAGCTTAAGCCGGTTGACGCATTAAGGACGGAATAGAGGAAAGGCCATGGAGTTTGTTTTCTCACCCAACCTGCCGCAGGGCAAGGTGGCTATTGCGGCGGTATCGGCAGAGCATTTCAGCATCCTGTCGGCCCTGAAAAGACATGATGTAAAGTATATTAACATTACACCATATCCCGGTTTGGCTGCGCCGGTGCAAACACATGCAGATATGCTGTTTCACCATCTGGGTGGCGGCAAAATCATCGCTGCGGCGCCTGAATCTCCCTATGCTCGGGAGTTAACACAGCTTGGGTTTGAGGTTATACCGCTAGCCCAAGGCCTACATAACAGCTACCCTAAAGATACCGCGCTCAACGCCGCACGCATAGGCCATATACTATTGTGCGGGCATCACGTTGCGCCGGAAATCGCGGCTTATTGCGGCGCAACCGATATTAAGATCATACAGGTGAAACAGGGTTATGCGCGCTGTTCCACTGCCATCGTGAGCGCAAACGCTGTGATGACAGCCGACCGCTCGATTGCTCAGGCATGCGAAAAAAACGGGGTAGAGGTACTTCTTTTACAGCAGGGGCATATCCGGCTTGACGGTTATCCCTACGGGTTCATCGGCGGCTGCTGTGGGCTTATCGATAAAGATGTTTTGGCCTTTACCGGCAATATCTTTATGCATTCGGACGGAGAACGTATGGCAGATTTTATGCGGCGGCATCATGTAAAGTTTTTAAGTTTAACAGATGAAATGCTTACGGATGTCGGCGGTATCTTGCCGCTATTCTGCCGTTAAAACGCAAAGCGGTTGCCAGAAACCTTCCTAGATGATATAATAAGCGCATTGTAGGCGAATCAATCAAAAACAGTTCTTTTGCGCTTATTATAATTTATGTCCACCCGCCTCGCCCTGCGGGGCAACCGGCGGTAATGGACGATTGTATGATAAATGCAGCCGCGATATGATATTTTGTGTTGTCGGATTTTACTGAAAAGGAAAACAGTTCATATGCTGGTAACCATCGAGGGATTAAATAAAGGCTTTGGCGACAAGACGGTTTTGACGGATATAAGCCTTACGATAGAAGAAAGAAGCCGCATCGGCCTGATTGGCGCAAACGGTGCGGGCAAATCCACGTTGCTTTCGATTATCTGCGGCAAGCTGGAAGGTGACAGCGGCAGCGTATATCGCTCCTCCACCATGTCGCTCGGTTTTCTGGAGCAGAACAGCGGCTTGGAGCGTGACAGCACGATTTACAACGAGATGCTCAGCGTGTTTGCCCCGCTATTGAAGCTGCAGGAAGAGATGCGCACACTGGAGCACGAGATGGCCTTAAGCGGTGAGCATACCGACGCCTTCGAGCGGTCATCGTCGGTTTATGCCACAAAACAAACAGCCTTTGAGCAGGGCGGCGGCTACCTGATCGAGGTCAAGATAAAAACCATCCTAAATGGCATGGGCTTTCAAAATAAGCCGCTTGATACACGCATCCAAACCCTAAGCGGCGGTGAAAAAACACGTCTTGCCATGGCGAGGCTGCTTCTTGAAGAGCCCAACCTGCTGATACTGGATGAGCCCACCAACCATCTGGATTTTAAAACCTTGATGTGGCTGGAAGAATACCTAGGTACATACAACGGCGCCATTATGGTAGTGTCGCATGACCGTTATTTCCTCGATAAGATCGCAAGCGAGATTTACGAGCTTGAGCGCCATACGCTCACAGGCTATCCAGGCAACTATACCAAATTCCTTGCCTTAAAGCAGGAGCGCATCGCGAGGCTGCAGAAGGAATACGAACAACAGCAGCAGCGCATCGCCGAATTGCAGGATTACGTAGACCGCAACATGGCGCGCGCCTCTACCTCCAACAGTGCAAAGGGCAGGCTTAAAGCGCTTGAGAAGATTGAGGTGATGGAAAAGCCCAGCACCGCCATCAAGCGCATGAGCTTAAGGTTTGAGATCGATAAGGTGCCCTATAAAGAGCTTTTAAAAATCAAGAACCTATCCCTATCGGTCGGGCAGGGGGAAGGGCGCAAACATCTCTTTCAAAACCTGAATCTCGAGGTTGCCAGAGGGGAACGGGTAGCGATTATCGGGACAAACGGTATCGGGAAATCCTCACTGCTCAAGGCCGTACAAGGCTTGCTGCCGATCGACTCGGGCAGCTATGCATGGGGACAGAACGCCTCGGTGAGCTATTATGAGCAGGAAAACGGCAACCTTCACCCCGAAAAGACGGTGCTGGATGAGCTGTGGGATCGTCACCTCACCTACAACGAGCAGGTGATACGTACCGCGCTCGGCAACGTGCTGCTTACGGGGGATAACGTTTATAAAAAGGTGGAGGTCATCAGTGGTGGTGAACGCGCAAAGCTCGCCTTTGCGGTGCTGATGCTGGAGCGTTCGAATGTGCTGATACTCGATGAGCCCACCAACCACTTAGACCTTGCCGCCAAAGAGGACTTGGAACAGGCCCTGCTTGGCTACGAGGGCACGCTGCTCTTTGTATCGCACGACCGCTACCTGCTCAACCGCGTGCCTACCCGCATCGTAGAACTTTGTGAGGACGGCGTAAAGTCCTACGACGGCAACTACGATGCCTATGTCGCGGCGGTTACCCGGGAAAAGCAGCTGAAAGCGGCGGAGCAAACGGCAGAGCCAGCAAAGCCCATTCCGGCAAAGCATGAAGGGTATTATAAAAGTAAGGAGCAAAAAAGCGCCGAGGCGCGTGCTAAGAACCGCATGAAAGAGCTCGAGCGCCTGATTGCCGACACCGAGGCGGAGATTGCCATACTCGAGCATGAAATGACGCTGGAAACCGTTTATGCCGATTATATAGTCATGCAGCAGAAGTGTGCGGAGCTTGAACAAAAACGTACAGCCCTTTCGCAATACTACGACGAGTGGGCCGAAATATCCCTGTAAAGAAAAAGCCGCAGGAGCGCTTGTTGCACTCTTGAGGCTTAATTTTGTACAGTACACTATTTACTAAGCTTGCCGTATGCTTCCCCCAGCCGGATTACAAACCGAACTGCTTTTGCAGGGCAGCTACGGTGCTGATTTTATCGGCGTTGGCGACCAGAATCGAGATATCTATCGAACTGGTGGTTATAAGCGAGATATCCACGTCGGCGCCCGCAATGGCCTTCATGGCCGATGCGGCAACGCCGGGGAGGCTTGCCATCTCTTCGCCGTAAAGCTGTATCTTGCAGTTGCCGTTGCTCACCAGCGGCTTAATAGTGGGGTGACTGTCGGCAAAACGCGCGGTCAGGTTGAGTGCCTTGACAAGGTCGTCACTCAAGATGGAAAAGGACAGAGAGGTATACTGCCCCTGCGGTGCTGCATGGGAGATCATATCGATGTTGATGCCCGCCTCGGCAAACTCACCTAGAATGGAGGCCAATAGCCTTACACTGGCGGGCGCCTTGTTGATGGTGATAAGCGCTACATCGTCGGTAATAGTAATCTTTGAAACGCCGTTCATACTAAACTCCATTCCGCCGCTTTGCATCGGCAAAAATTGATAGGGCTACGCCAGCAGGTCGGACATATCATATAAGCCGGGCAGCTTCTCGCAGAGGAACAATGCCGCGTTGATGGCGCCTGTGGCAAAAATATCCCTGGAACGCGCGCTGTGCGAAAGGGTAATCAGCTCATCCGGCCCCGCAAACAGTACCTCGTGTTCGCCAACGATGGTACCGCCGCGCACCGAATGAATTCCAATCTCGGTTTTGCTGCGCTTTTCACGTTTCGCGTGACGGTCGTATTCATAGCGGTAGGGCTGTTCCAATGTTTCGTTTATCGCGTCAGCCAGCATTAGGGCGGTACCGCTGGGGGCATCCAGCTTGCGGTTATGGTGCTTTTCTATAATCTCGATGTCAAAGTCCTGCCCAAGCACGGCAGCGGCCTTCTTGGCGAGGTTCATTAAAAGGTTAATGCCGAGCGACATATTGCCCGAGTTGAATACGGCGATATTTGCCGCAGCCTTTTTTAAATCGTTAAGCTGTTCTTGCGAAAGGCCAGTCGTGCACACCACGATAGGCAGCTTGCGCTTTTGAGCCATGCCCAGCAAGGCTGTAAGCGCCGAAGGATGCGAGAAATCGATGATAACATCAGCCGTTGCGGTAACCTTGTTGGGTGATGTGAATACCTCGTAATTGTCGTTTGGTGCAGCGTTAATATCTATTCCGGCAACAATCTCACAATCATCACGCAGCGAGATGCGCTCTGTTATCACACGTCCCACCGTGCCATTGCAGCCGGAGAGGATAATTCTTTTTTTCACGTCATTTCCTCCGTGATTAGTTGGCTTTAACAGCCTTAAGCAGTCCGTGCTTTTCCATCGAAGCCTTCAGCACGGCAGCATGCTCGTCGCTGAGGGAATCGAGCGGTAGACGGCACAGCCCAACGGGGAAGCCCATCATCTCCATCGCCGCCTTTACGGGGATGGGGTTCACATCGATAAAGAGGTTGTTGATCAGCCCGAGCAGCTCCAGCTGCAGCTTGGTGCTGGCCTGTACATTGCCGTCAAAGTAGAGCTGGCAGATGTCGTGTGTTTCCTTGGGCATTACGTTAGAGAGCACCGAGATAACACCCTTACCGCCCAGAGAGAGGATGGGCAGAATCTGGTCGTCATTGCCCGAGTAGATGGCCAACTCGTCGCCGCACTCCGCCGCAACTTGCGCAATCGCGGAGAGGTTACCGCTTGCCTCCTTGGTGCCAACGATGTTTGGATGCTTCGCAAGCTCTTTATAGGCGCTTAAGCTGATGTTCAAACCGGTGCGGCTGGGCACGTTATAAAGGATGACAGGCAGGTCGGTTGCGTCGGCGATTGCGGTAAAATGCTTTACAAGCCCCTTTTGCGAGGTTTTGTTGTAGTAGGGGGTAACATGCAAGAGCGCGTCAACCCCCGCAATCTTCGCCTCTTTGGAAAGCGCCACGGCGTAGGATGTATCGTTGCTGCCGGCCCCGGCCACAACGGGCACGCGCCCGTTTACAGCCTTTACCGTGTAATGCAGCACGTTGATATGCTCGGCATCGGTAAAGGTAGAGGATTCGCCCGTGGTACCCGCAATGACGATTGCGTCGGTGGAGTTTTGTATCTGAAAATCAATCAGTTCGCTTAAAAGTGCATAGTTAATGGTGCCGTCCTGATTCATAGGGGTGATGATGGCGCATCCGGCACCGGTAAAAACAGTCTTCTTCACCAATTGTCCCTCCAAATATTATTGCCTGAAAGGCTCACACTAATCAAAATATCCCTTTGCTGCGAGCAGTTCTGCCATCAGCACGCCGCCGCCTGCGGCGCCTCTGACTGTATTGTGAGAAAGGCATACGAATTTATAGTCATACTGGCTGTCCTCGCGCAGTCTGCCCACAGAAACCGCCATGGCAGCCTCGAGGTCACGGTCAAGCCTTGTTTGCGGGCGGTCGTTCTCCTCAAAGTAGTGAAGGAACTGCTTGGGAGCCGAAGGCAGGTTTATCATCTGCGGCTCGCCCTTAAAGGAGGCCCATTTTGCTTTGATCTCGTCAATAGAAGGCTTTTTATCAAAGGACACGAACACTGCGGCAAGATGCCCATCGCTGACCGGCACGCGGATGCACTGTGTGGTAATGGCAGGGGAGGTAACCGGTTCAATGGCGCCGTCTTTTATCTCGCCCCAGATCTTCAGCGGCTCTTTCTCGCTCTTTTCTTCCTCGCCGCCGATGTAGGGGATCACGTTATCGATCATCTCGGGCCATGTTTCGAAGGTTTTGCCGGCGCCTGAAATCGCCTGATAGGTGCAGGCCAGAACCTTGCTTACGCCATACTCCATCAAGGGGTGAAGGGCGGGCACATAGCTTTGCAGCGAGCAGTTGGATTTTACGGCGATAAAGCCGCGTTTAGTACCGAGGCGTTTTCTCTGGACATCGATAATCTTGGCGTGCTCGGGGTTTATCTCGGGGATTATCATGGGTACGTCCGGGGTCATGCGGTGTGCCGAGTTGTTGGAGATCACAGGGCATTCCGCCTTGGCATACTGCTCCTCCAGCGCTTTGATTTCGTCCTTTTTCATGTCTACCGCGCAGAAGACAAAATCAACCGAAGCAGCGATAGTTTTGATGTCTGCTGTGGCATCCAAAACCACCATGTCTTTTATATCCTGAGGTATCGGCGTTTTCATTGCCCAGCGGGTACCCACAGCCTCGGTATAGGTTTTGCCTGCGGAACGGGAAGAAGCCGCAAGCAGCTTAACTTTAAACCAAGGGTGATGCTCAAGCAAGGAAATAAACCTTTGACCAACCATACCTGTCGCGCCGATAACGCCTACCTGAAACTGTTTCATCTTCAAATCTCCTTTTGTATTAGGCCCTGTTTGCTAACTCTTCACCTTTATGCTTTCTGTCAAAGTCTCGCGAATTATCTCAGCATAGATACAAACTAGGCCATGCAGACTATGATATGCCCGGAAATGAACGCCCAAGCCTTTTTGTCATTACCGTTTAAGAAAAAAAGCGGAAAATAACAAAAAATCCGGTTGAAAACCGGACTGTCATGCAATATAATAATGTGCGGCTATTGACCATAACACAAAGATAGAGTACAATTGTGAAATTGGTGTATAGCTCTCCATCATTACCATAATGATGACAGTCACATGCCTTTTCGGCAGTGTAACCAGGGCAAGCAGTTGCCGTACTGCTCCCTTCGGCGGTTTTACCTTTCACAAACGCTCAAACAATCTCGGCGATTTCACGTTTTGCTACTCTTTAAACCCGCGCCTCTATCCATTTCTTATGTTACATATTATCATCTGTTATTTCATCTGTCAATTTGTTTTATAAAATTAGTTCATAACGGGAGAAAAAGCCCATGAAAAAATCCGATTTTTGGTATGATTTACCCGAAATACTGATCGCTCAAACCCCGATTGAGCCGCGCGACACCTCCAGAATGCTGACGTTAAACCGTAAAACAGGGGAGATCGACCATCGGCATTTTTACGATATCCTTGATCTTCTGCAAGAAGGGGATACCCTTATTCTGAATAATTCCCGGGTTCTGCCCGCAAGGCTGTATGGCAACAGAACCGATACCGGCGGCGACATCGAGTTTTTGCTGCTGGAGCAAAAGCAAGCAGACGTATGGGAGATTCTCGTAAAGCCCGGCAAACGCGCACGTACGGGCCACCGATTCTCTTTTGGGGATGGGTTGCTGCTCGCTGAGATTTTAGAGGTACTGCCCGACGGAAACCGGCTTGTGCGTTTTGAGTGTGAAGGCAGCTTCTTTAATGTATTGGAGAAGATCGGCCAGATGCCTCTGCCGCCGTACATCAAAAAGAGGCTGGAGGATAAGGAACGGTACCAGACGGTCTACTCCAAAGAGCTCGGCTCCGCGGCGGCGCCGACAGCGGGGCTGCATTTTACGCCCGAGCTTTTGGAGCGCTTGAAGGCCAAAGGGGTCAACCTTGGGTTTGTAACGCTTCATGTGGGTTTGGGCACCTTCCGGCCTGTAAAGGAAGAGAATATTACAGACCATAAGATGCACAGCGAACACTATTTTCTGCCGCAGGAAACCGCCGATCTGATCAACCGTACCAAGGCAAACGGCAAAAGAGTGATAGCGGTTGGCACCACCAGCTGCCGTACGCTGGAGGCTGCGGCGGCACAGTATAATTGTGTACAAGCCTGCGAGGGCTATACGGATATCTTTATCTATCCCGGCTTTGAATTTAAGGTATTGGATGGCATTATTACGAACTTCCACCTGCCGGAGAGTACGCTCATTATGTTGATAAGCGCCTTCGCGGGCTACGAACATACCATGAATGCCTATCAGGTTGCCGTTAAAGAACAGTATCGGTTTTTCAGCTTTGGTGACGCGATGTTTATCTATTAGTTTGGAGGATGGGTATGTATAAGCTGCTTAAAAAGGACGGCAGGGCACGGCGGGGAGAGTTTACAACCGTTCACGGAACGGTGCAGACCCCCGCGTTTATGAATGTTGCGACGGCCGGTGCAATCAAGGGCGGTATTTCGTCTTACGATCTAAAAGACCTCAAATGTCAGGTAGAGCTGTGTAATACCTACCATCTTCACCTTCGCCCCGGCGACCGGCTCATCCGCGAGCTTGGCGGGCTACATCAATTCATAGGCTGGCAGGGCCCGATTTTAACCGACAGCGGCGGGTTCCAGGTTTTTTCACTCGCGCAGCTGCGCAAAATCAAAGAAGAGGGCGTTACCTTCCAGTCTCATATCGACGGGCGCAAGGTGTTCATGGGACCGGAAGAGAGCATGCAGATTCAATCCAACCTCGGCTCGACGATTGCTATGGCGTTTGACGAGTGTGTGGAGAACCCTTCCTCCCACGAGTACTCTAAAAGGTCCTGCGAGCGCACCGAGCGATGGCTGTATCGCTGTAAAGATGAGATGACAAGGCTAAATGCTTTACATGATACCGTCAACCGCCATCAGATGCTGTTTGGTATCAACCAAGGCTGTGTATACGAAGACCTGCGCCTGTGGCACATGGAGCAGATTGTTAAATTGGATTTGGACGGTTATGCCATCGGCGGCCTTGCCGTAGGCGAGCCTGCTGTGGATATGTACCGCATTATTTCGGCGGTGGAACCCTACATGCCGCAGGATAAACCGCGTTACCTGATGGGTGTGGGCACCCCCGTAAACATCATCGAGGCGGTCTCCCGCGGGGTAGACCTCTTCGACTGTGTTATGCCCAGCCGCAATGCGCGCCACGGCCACATGTTCACCTTCGACGGCATTGTGAACATCATCAATTCCAAGTATCAGAACGACGACCGGCCCATCTCGCAGGACTGCGACTGCCCGGTATGCAAGCACCACTCGCGGGCGTATATCCGCCATCTGTTTAAAGCGAATGAAATGCTGGGTATGCGCCTTGCGGTGATGCACAACCTCTATTTCTATAATACGCTGATGGAGCGGATTCGTGCGGCGATAGAGACGGATACCTTCACGCAATTTAAAGAAAAGTATCTGCCAATACTCGATAAACGCAGCAAGGTTTAGCGTAAACTTGAACATTTTATGTATTCGAGTGAAAACTGTTGCATGGCAGTGCGTTTCTATGTATAATTGTAATATCATACGCAAAACTTAACCATATATTGTTATTACCGACTTATTGGAGGAAAGAGAAAATGAACGAATTATTATTGGCGGCTGCAGATGCTACCGCGGCTACCGCAAGCGACGCCGCGGCCACTGCAAACCCCACACTGGCGTTACTGATACAGATCGGCCCCATTATCCTTATCTTTGTGGTATTCTACTTCTTGTTGATCAGACCCCAGAAAAAGAAGGAAAAAGAGATTCAGAGGATGCGCAGCAACCTGCAGGTTGGTGACGAGATCGTTACCAGCGGCGGTATCATCGGCCTTGTTGTGAGCATCCGTGAGGATACGGTTGTAATCGAAACAGGCTCCGACAGAAGTAAGATCCGCATCGCGAGATGGGCTATTCAAACCAACAACACCGTACACGACAGTGCGGATGCTTCCTCCAAATAGCCTTACAGTACCGTAATCAGTCATAAATAGTACGACCTCCGAATATCCTTTACTAATTAAGTGTGGGATGGTTTGGAGGTCGATTTATTTGAAAGGTATAGCGGATAAGCGTGACGAGCAGAAGAATATAAGGCTGGCAAAGCCGGTATTGGTGGGCACAGGGGTTGTCATGGTAACGCTGCTGCTGTTGTCTGTTTTGCTTTCGGTGCTGTTTTCAAGCGCCGGTATATCGTCGTCCGTCTTTACCCCTGCGGCGGTGTTTATGCTGGTGCTCGCTTCGTTTATAGGCAGCATTTTTGCTGCAAGGCTCTCCAAGGCCAAGGGGCTGCCTGTGGGCATCGCTGTAGGCATTACGGTTTCGGTCATCCTGTTTTTACTGAATCTGATCTTTCTGCACAACGGTTTGGGATGGTTTTTGCTCGCAAAGCTCGCTTTGATCTTGGTTAGCGGAGCAATAGGCGGGATTATCGGCGTTAATTTTACGAATAAGAGAAAATAACAATTGCAAGGCAATACAAAATATGATAAAATAAATACCTGTAATGAGTATATTCCGGCTTACAGGAATAAGGAGGACGATATCCATGAAACATATTAAAACCTTAAATACCGCTAACCTTAAAAAGAGCACCGCGAAGGGCGGCTGCGGCGAGTGCCAGGCTTCCTGCCAGTCCGCATGCAAAACATCCTGTACCGTTGCCAACCAGAAGTGCGAGAACGCTAATAAATAAAGCATTCGAAAACAATACACATTTCAAGGGGCAGATACCTGTCCCTTGATTTTTGTTGTTATCACGGTATTAAACCCGAAAGGCAAGGTTAACAAGCATGGAAAACTACCTTATTCATAAATATGCCTTAAACGGCTATAACATTGTACTGGATGTGCACAGCGGGGCGGTGCATATCCTTGATGATATCTCCTTTGATCTCCTCGATTATATAAAACCGGGCTTTAGCAAAGAATGCCCTGCCGAGGTTATTGACGCCCTCAGCGGCAGGTATTCAAGCGGGGATATTCAAGAGGCCTATGCCGAGCTGCATAAGCTTGCCGAGGACGGCGTACTGTTTTCGTCGGACGATTACGAGCCGTTTAAAGAGATGATGGTCAATTCGCCCATCAAGTCTATGTGCCTGCACATTGCCCACGACTGCAACATGCGCTGCAGCTACTGCTTTGCCTCTACGGGCGATTTCGGCAAAGGCCGCAAGCTCATGCCTGCGGAGGTAGGGAAGAAGGCCATAGATTTTCTTATCGAGCACTCGGGTACCCGCCGGAACTTAGAGATCGACTTCTTCGGCGGCGAGCCGCTGATGAACTTTGACGTTGTAAAGCAGATCGTAGATTACGCGAGAAGCCTTGAAAAGCAGCACAACAAGCTGTTCCGTTTTACCATCACCACCAACGGGCTGCTGCTGGACGACGACAAGATCGATTATATCAATAAAGAAATGCACAACGTCGTACTTTCCATCGATGGCCGCAGGGAGGTCAACGACCACGTTAGGAAGTGTGTAAACGGCTCCGGAAGCTACGACATCATTGTTCCGAAGTTCCGCAAGCTGGTTGAAAAGCGGGGCGACGGGCAGTACTATGTGCGCGGCACCTTTACCAAGTTTAACGAGGACTTTGCAAACGACGTACTGGAACTCAAGCGTCTCGGGTTTGAGCAAATTTCGGTGGAGCCGGTGGTTTCCGACCTTGAAAACGACTACGCGATTACCGAGAAGGAGCTGCCGCACGTGTTTGCCGAGTATGAACGGCTGGCAAAGCTTTTGCTGGACCTAAAGGCTAAGAAGGACGGCATAAACTTCTTTCATTTTATGATAGACCTTGAGCAAGGCCCCTGTGCCATCAAACGTCTGCGCGGCTGCGGCTGCGGCAACGAGTATGTTGCGGTTACGCCGGACGGCGATATCTACCCCTGCCATCAGTTTGTAGGGATGGAAGAATGGAAGATGGGCAGCGTAATGGATAACAGTATAAACGCGGACAAAAAGAATGATTTTGCGCGCGCGAACATCTACGGTAAGCAGGAGTGCAGGGAATGCTGGGCAAAGTTCTACTGCTCCGGCGGGTGTAACGCAAACAATGTACAGTACAGGGGAGATATCCTCAAACCGCATAGAATCTCCTGTGAGCTTGAAAAGAAGCGTTTGGAGTGCGCTATTATGATGAAAGCGGCTCAACTCTAAGGCGTACCGCGAATATACATAAAAATGTATAATTAACCGGCCCCAAAACGGGGCCGGTTATCTCTTTTTTGAAGGTAAACATAATCATGTTTACATAATATTTGTGACTGTACATAATTGGTTTTACATAATTTTTGATATTTGCAACAAATCTATATTAATATTATGATTTTTGTTGAATATTCAATTAGAATGTATTATATTAAATTATAGTTTATAGTATATTAATATTTGAGCATAGGTTAGGAGAATTGACGTAGATGTCTAACAGATATAACGTGGGTTTTATTGGGCTTGGCAATATGGCTTCAGCCATCATCAGCGGTATTTTGTCAAAGGAGGTCGTAAGCCCCTCCAATATCTGTGCCTATGATGTTTCTAAAGAGAAATGTGCTTTTTTTGCTGAAAAAGGCATTGCTGTTGCTGCAGATGAAAAAACTGTGGCAGAGCAGTGCAAGTATGTATTTTTGTGTGTAAAACCGCAGGTAATGGGGAACGTGCTGAGCGCCCTTAAACCCGGCGCGGGTGAACATAATGTATTTGTTTCAATTGCGGCTGGTATCGGTGCCGGTTACATTAAAAATCAGCTTGGCTTCGACTGCAAGCTGATTTTGGTGATGCCCAATACCCCTTTGATGTTGGGGGAGGGTGCTTCCGCTCTCGCCTGTATTCCACCCACCGGCAGCGATGAATTTATGTTTGTAAAAAGCATCTTTGCCGCGGCCGGTATCAGCGAAGAGATCCCCGCCGACAAGCTGTGCGAGGTAATCCCCGTGAACGGCAGCAGCCCGGCTTTTATCTATCTGTTTGCCAAGATCGTTGCGGACTTCTCAAAGGAGCAGGGGATTGACTACGCGGTTGCGCTGCGTCTCTTTGCTCAAACGCTCATCGGCAGTGCAAAAATGCTTACCGAAAGCAATCTGACGCCCGACGAGCTGATTAAGATGGTGTCTTCACCCGGCGGCACTACCGTGAAAGCGCTCGCCACCTTTGAAGAATATGGCTTTGAAAAAACAGTGCACGCGGCAATGCGTTCCTGTATCGACAGAGCATACGAGCTCGGTAAATAATTCTAAAAACCCCTTGTCCTGAATACTTATGTACCATAAAGGTTCAGAAAAGGGGAATTAAAATTGAGAAGGACAACCATAAACAGTATACGCAGCGGCCGTACGCGCGTACTTGCCGCAATTCGTTTTATAGCCAACAACCGGCTTGTTTATGGAATGCTCGGGCTCTACATATTCGGTGTGTTTCTTGGCTCTCTGGCGGTTAAGTATGGCAGCGAGCCTATCGTGGGGGAACTGGGGATTATCCTATCAGGTTATATCGGGCAGCGCGTGGATCAAACCTTTTTGCCTGCCTTTTTATCCTCCTTTACCATGAACTTTCTGGTGTTGTTTTTGGTATTCTTTTTAGGGTTTTGCGCGATTGCACCGCCGGTCGTCTTATTTATTGCAGTGGCTAAGGGGTTTAGCGTAGGCGTGACTATCAGCTACCTGTATGCCAGTACCGGCAGCACGGGGATGTGGTATGCCATTCAAAACCTTGTGCCGGTGTCTCTCATCGCTTCCTTTGCAACCATTCTGGCCTGCGCCAGCTCTTATAAGCTCTCCTGCATCTATTTTTCAATGTTTTCGCATAAACAGGCGGAGAACTCCGTCTCGGACGCGGTGGAGGCTTATCTTTCAAGGTATGTTGTGTACACCATTCTCATCTTCGTTTCGGCTATGGTAGACGGGTTATGCTGTACCGTTTTCGGCAGCATTTCACCATAGATTTGTTTGCGGTTTTTAGTTTTTTGGTCTTGCCATTATTACTGTGCATGGCAAGTACCCAATGAAAGCGTTGGTTTTATAATTTTAGCCTGCGCACAGCGGCAGAACGGACGAGAAAAATGACACAGTTTGTAAAGAGCTTTGAAGGGTATCTGTTAAACAGCAAGGATGTTTCTGAGAACACGCTGGAGTCGTATATCCGGGATGTGAACACCTTTGTGATCTATGCCGCAGGGGAGGGCATACTGCAGCCAACCGAGGTCACCAACGATTGCATCGCTGATTATGTGGAGCATTTAAAGGCGCTTAATAAAAGCAACGCCACCATCACCAGGAGCATTGCTTCGCTGCGCTCATTTTTTCAATATCTTGTCTTAAACGGGTATGCCACTGGCAACCCCGCCAGAAGCATCAAGCTCGAAAAGGTAGAGAAGAAGCTGCCAAGCATCCTTACCGACCACGAGATTGACCAGCTGCTGAAAAGCCCCAACGCGAACGAGCCTAAGGGCTGCCGCGATAAGGCCATGCTTGAGCTTTTGTATGCGACCGGTATACGGGTGTCTGAGCTGGTTTCGCTCAATATACAGGATATTAACCTGAATGTTGGCTTTTTAAACTGCCGTAACGGCAGGGCAAGCCGCATTATACCCATCTACCCGGAAGCGCTGAAATCTCTCAATGAATATATCTACCGTGTACGCATTGCGATTGTGCCGGACAACGATTTTGATGCATTATTTATTAATTTAAACGGTAGCAGGTTGACTAGACAGGGTTTTTGGAAGATAATAAAAACATACGCCGAAAAGGCGAATATTAAAACAGAGATTACGCCACACACATTGCGGCATTCCTTTGCAGCGCATCTGTTGGAAAACGGCGCTCAGCTCAAAGACATCAAAGAGATGCTTGGTCATGCCGATATTTCTTCCACACAGGTTTATGCCCAGATTATGAAGAATAAGTTTAAGGATGTTTACAACCGGTGTCACCCACGTGCGTAATACTCGTGAAGGAGCTGTAGATTTTGGGTTTTTTAGGAATAGGGAACTACTCAAAACCTGGCAAGGGCGTTTCAAAAAACGCGCCCGAAAAGAAGCGATTCTTTCTTTTCTTTGATATCCTTTTCAGAAAGTTTTGGAAGATTATTCAGCTTAACCTGCTTTACCTCGTAGCTTATATTCCGCTTGTTTTGGCCATGATCTTTGTTTTCCCGCTGTTTAACGGCGCATTGCCGTATAAGATTCTGGCAGGCTTGGGTACTGCGGTTGCCGCTATCCCGATCGGGCCTGCTACCGCCGGGCTTACCTATATTTTAAGGAACTACGCAAGGGAACAGCATGCCTTTATGCTTTCTGATTTCTGGGATGCCGTAAAGAACAACTGGAAGCAGTCCGTTCCGACAGGTATTATCATGATACTGCTCGGCATTATTGTTTATTTCTCGATATCTTTCTATTTCCTGAACATTTCAGCATCAACACTCTTTACAGTGATGTTCGGTATCACCATTGCGGTAGCCTTGATACTGCTGTTCGCGTCCTACTACGTATATCTGTTGATTGTAACGGTAGACCTTAAGCTTATTCAGCTATATAGAAATTCGCTGATACTCGCTGTGCTTGGGCTTAGAACAAACCTTATTACAACCTTCTTTGCTGCGCTTATCCTTGTGCCGGTAATACTGTTTTTCCCGTTCTCGCTAATACTGGTTCTGTTGATTGTACCGGCACTGATTGGCCTGATTGTAAACTTCAATTCATTCCAATATATCAAGAAGTATTGTATCGATCCGTACTATGACAAGCAAAAAGAGGAAAATCCGGATATTGCGGGAGAGAAGCCCGACGACGCGCCGGTGTTTTCTGATGAATCCTTGGACAGCAAGAAGGATTAAAAGGAGATATAGCAATTCAAACTCCCACGGTGGGCAGAGGCACACACAAAGTGCTCTGCTTGCCGTGGGAGTTTTAGTTTTTTTCTAATTTACTTGGAAGTGAGAATAAAGTAAAGATGAAGGGAAGGCCTCAAAGCATAAATGAACTACTGACTAATTGTTCCTAATTTTTTACTGCTTATTGCACTAAATAAAAATTTAGCGCAATTAAGGGGATTGGCCTTTCTAAAATCGCCCCGTATAGTATACGCATATTGATTCCATGGCTTTTATAGGTGTATAATTAAGATAATTCAAGTTATAATTACATCAGGCTTTTATGGAGTTTATTATGAACAACAATATTCTGCTGGATTGCCCGATTCCGCTTCGTGATTTTTTATTTTACATGGAAACCATTAAAGGCCGTTCACCACGTACAGTGGAAGGTTACTATATTGACTTGCGGACATTTTTAAGATATATCAAGCGTGTACGAAATTTGGTGCCCCCTACCCTAGTGTTTGAAGAGATTTCCATCAGCGACATAGATATGTCGCTGATCGCCACTATTACATTATCCGACGCCTACGAGTTTTTACATTTTACCGCAAGTGAACGCTCCAACAGCGGTGTTACTCGTTCAAGAAAGGTATCCAGCCTCAGAGGCTTCTTCAACTATCTTACGGTAAAAGCACACCTTTTGGAACAAAACCCTGTGCGTGAGCTTGAGGTGCCAAGCTTTAAAAAATCTATTCCTAAGTATCTTACCTTAGAAAACAGCATTGAGCTGCTGGCAAGCGCTGAGGACGAAACCGGCGAAAGTCGGCTTCGTGATTACTGCATAATTACGCTGCTGCTCAATTGCGGTATGCGTCTTTCAGAGCTTGTAGGTATCAACCTTACAGACATACGCAATAATCAGCTGAGACTGCTTGGCAAAGGCAATAAGGAGCGCATTATTTATTTAAATGATGCGTGTTTGTCGGCGATCGAGGCATATAAAACGATTCGGCCGAAGGATACCAAGGAGAAAAACGCACTGTTTGTGTCGCGAAACGGAACACGCATCAGCCGTAGGCGTGTTCAGCAGATTATAGAAAACCAGCTTACCACCATTGGGCTGGATCATAAAGGATTTTCCGTACATAAACTGCGGCATACCGCCGCTACTCTCATGTATCAATATGGGCATGTTGACATCCGAATGCTTAAAGAGATTTTAGGCCATGTGAACGTTGGCACAACGGAAATCTATACGCATATCTCGAGCGAACAGCTGGAGGATGCCGCAAAAAGGTCTCCTCTTGCCAAGATAAAGCCCAGAAATAAATAGCTGCTTATACTAAATTCAATACTCATGGGGATTAAAAAAGTGATTTTATCGCTTTTTTAATGAAGATTTAGTATTATAACGAGCTTGCTTGACAATCCGATACCAGCGGTATAATATAGATTGTAATCGATACTGATTCCATCTTCCATGTAAAGGATGACATACTATGCCTTATAAAGTTCTTGGGGCAACGTTAAAAGCTTTGTCGGATCCTAATCGCTTAAAGATTGTAGACATCCTCTCTTACGGCGAAAAATGCGCCAACGATATTTTAAAAGACCTAGACATTACCCAGCCAACCCTTTCACATCATATGAAAGTACTGCAAGACCTAAACCTTGTGGTGTGCCGTAAGGCAGGATTGTGGCGTTATTATTCCCTGAACCATGACGAATGGGTACGGGTACATGAAGTACTTAGTTACATCTATAACGAGAAGATATAAGTAAAAACGGGTAAAGCCAAAAGTGCTTTACCCGTTATGTTTTTATGGTAATCAGTTTCCCGCCAGCTTGAGCATTTCATCGGCGTTGGAAAGCATAAGCTCCGTAATGGCCTCCCCGCCCATGATGCGCGCAAGCTCGCGCATGCGCTGTTCACGGGTAAGGGTATGTACCTCGGTGAAGGTTTTGCCGTCGCGCACCTTCTTTTCAATAAGCAGGTGATTGTTGCCGAGCGCCGCAATCTGCGCAAGGTGCGTAACACAGATAACCTGCCTGCCGCCCGCGATCTCGCGCAGCTTAAGGCCGATCTTTTGGGCGGCCCTTCCGCTAACGCCGGTATCTATCTCATCGAATATCATCGTATCCACGTCGTCTTTACCCGCCAGTACGGTTTTAATGGCGAGCATAATACGCGAAAGCTCACCGCCCGAGGCAATCTTTGAAAGGGGCTTCGGCGGCTCGCCGGGGTTGGTGGAGATGCGAAACTCAATGTTATCAATACCGCTTGCGCGCAGCTCGCCAGGGGTGTTTGCAATCACCAGCTGTACATTAGGCATATCCAAAAACTCAAGCTCCAGCTTTACACGCCTTGTAAACTCCGCTGCCGCCTCGTTGCGTTTTTGCGAAAGCTCTTTCGCGGCGCTGAGGGCCTTCTCATAAAGCTCCCCGCGCTGCACGGTCAGCTTGTTTAGGAGTTCGTCGGAAAGCTCGATCTCCTCCAGCTGCTGCTTGGCCGAAGCCAGGTACTGCAGTATCTCATCCACATCGCTGCCGTACTTCTTTTTAAGCTTATAAATGGCGTCGAGCCGATATTCTATCTTATCCAGCGAACGCGGGTCAAATTCAAAGTCATCCAGTATACCGCGCACATCGCTCGCAAGCTCCTCAAGTTCGATCGAAATCGAGTTGATGCGTTCCGACATCTCGGAGACATCCTCAAAATAAGGCGCGATCTCGCTCAACGCCTGCGCGGCATCGGAAACAAGGCTGCAGCCGCCCGCTGCCTCATCCCCGCCGGAAAGGCTATCATAAGCGGCATTCAGCCCGTCTAAGATCTTTGAGGCGTTCTTAATGCGCTTACGTTTTGCAAGCAGGTCGTCCTCTTCCCCCGGCTTTAAGTCCGCCTCTTCAATCTCGTTAATCTGGTACTGCAACAAATCTACCCGTCGCGCCTTTTCCGCTTCATCGGTAGAAATCTTGCTAAGGCGGGTCTCCACCTCTTTAAGCTGGGTATACCGCTCTGTGTAGCGGATATAGTCCGGCGCAAGAACGCCGAAACTATCCACAAACTTCATGTGTTTATCTGTATCGAGCAATGACTGGTTATCGTGCTGGCCGTGGATATTGATAAGATAAGCCCCAAGCTCGCGGAGCATCGCCACCGTGGCCGGCCTGCCGCAGATACGGCAGTTTGCCCTGCCATCGGCTGTAAGCTCGCGCGAGATTAGCACCGTGCCGCCCTCGTCCGGCTCGTAACCCAGCTCCTGCAGCTTTTGTACCGCCTCGGCGGATACATCCGAAAACAGCGCCGTCACATTGGCTTTGGCCGCACCCGTGCGGATTAAATCCTTCGAAGTGCGTTCCCCCAGCACCGCGTTAATGGAGTCGATTAAAATAGACTTACCGGCGCCGGTTTCACCCGTGAAGATATTAAAGCCTCTCCCCAGTACAATGGAGGCTTGCTCGATGATTGCGATATTGTCGATATATAATTCTGAAAGCACCTTCAAAATCACCTGCCATATCGGTTGTGCAATGCCGCGGATAATCTATGCCTGTTCCATCAGCTTTACAAGGTCACGCATCAAAAGCACCGAGGTCTCCTCGGAACGGGTAAGGATATAGATGGTATCGTCGCCCGCAAGGGTACCGACTACCCCTTTCCAGTTCAGCGAATCAAAGGCCGCGCAGGCCGCGTTGGCCATGCCGGTATAACATTTTACGCATACAATGTTGCCGGAATAGTCGATATTAATCACCGACTTCACAAAAAGGGTGTGAAAGTTGTAGCTGGTCTCCACATCCTTTTCCCGTAGGTTGGAGGAGTACTTGTAATTGCCGTCCTCCCCAAGGGTTTTGACGAGCTTTAGCTCCTTAATATCACGTGATACCGTCGCCTGCGTGACATTATAGCCGCTCTCGCGCAGACGGCTGAGCAGGTCCTCCTGCGTATTGATGATATTCTCTGAAATGAGCTCCAGAATCTTTGCGTGCCGCTTTGTTTTCATCTCAATCATCCGTTCCGCCGCTGTGCGAAGCAAGGAGTGGTGATGGTTTATGGCCTTGCCATGCACAGCAGGAACAATGGCAAGGGTATAATACTAATTTCAAATTTCTAATTGAAATAAGTATAAGAACTAACCGCGAAGCAGTACCTTCTGATTTAACACCTCAAAAAAGTCTTTTAATTCAAGGTTTAACAGCTTTACATAAAGCGATGCCTTTTTTACCGTTACAATATCTCCGGGGTTTACCTTAACCGCATCTTCCCCATCAACGGTTAAGTAGATTTCACTCCCATTCCTCTCTTGCCCGCCGCTGACGGTAATTACATCCGCCGGGGAAAAGATGATGGTTCTCGATACCAGCGAATGCGGGCAGATGGGGGTCATGGTGATACATTCAAGGTTTGGGGAGATCACCGGCCCACCTGCCGCCATATTGTAGGCGGTGGAGCCGGTTGGAGTCGAAAGGATGATGCCGTCCGCCCGATAGCTGCTTACGCCTTTACCGTTGCAGGATACATTTAAATCGATAATCTGTGCTTTGGCACCTTTTGAGATAACCGCATCATTCAAAGCATAGTAAGCCTGCCTGCCGCTGTCGGAATGCTTGGTAATCTCGAGCATCATACGGTTTTCGGTGGCGTAGGAGCCGTCAATAATTCTATTAAACACCGAAAGCCTGCTCGGCTCGATAAACGACATAAAGCCCAGCCTGCCGACGTTTACTCCAACCACCGGCTTGGAATAAAAAGCCGCCCGCTTCGCGGCGTGTATGAGGGTACCGTCACCGCCGATGGTTACAACAAAATCGCAGGTATTCATTAAATTATCTAAGGTGCCGAACTTGGTGCAAGAATCTGTAAAGGCATCTTGCTTGTCATTTTCCATGCAAGGGATAATGCCCAGTCGACACAGTTCTTTACATACCTGCCGCGTGCATTCGGTACTGTTCTGTTTATCAAGGTTGGGGATGATAAACGCTTTGAGTGTATCCATATCGGGCTTATACCCTTTCACTATAGATTCTCGTGAGATTGCCTTACAAGTGCCTCCAGGTCTATTCCGGGCGCTATATCACCCTGATCGGATTTCTTAAGATGGTAGAGGTACTCGATATTACCCTCCGGCCCCTTAACGGGCGAATAGTCTGCGCCTAGCAGAGCAAACCCGATTTCAGCGGCAACCGCCGCCACCTTTTGCAGTACCTCAAGGTGAATCTCCGGCTCACGCACCACGCCTTTTTTGCCGACCTTGCCCTTTCCCGCTTCAAACTGCGGCTTTACAAGGCAGACGACCTCTCCCTGTTCCCGCAGCAGCGCAAAGGCCACCGGGAGTACAAGCGACAGCGAGATAAATGAAACATCGATGCTCGCAAAGTCAACCTCATCCGGCACCTGTTCGCGCGTTACAAAGCGGATATTGGTTCGCTCCAGATTCACCACGCGTTCATCGGTGCGCAGCTTCCACGCAAGCTGGCCGTAGCCTACATCCACAGCATACACCTTTTTGGCACCATTTTGCAACATACAGTCGGTAAAACCGCCTGTTGAGGCGCCAATATCCATGCAGATACTGCCGCCCAGCGCAAGCTGAAAGCTCGCTACCGCCTTCTCCAGCTTTAGGCCGCCGCGGCTGACATATTTTAAACCGGAGCCTTTTACGTGAATATCGGCTCCCGCTTTTACCATATCCCCCGGCTTGTCGGCCTTCTGCCCGTCCACAAACACCACGCCGGACATAATCAACGTCTTGGCGCGCTCCCGGCTCTGGGCAAGCCCCAGTTCCACCAGCGCCGTATCCAAACGCATTTTACTTTCGCTCACCGCAGGCTCTCCCGTCTTACGTATTCGACTATACTGTCGCTATCCAGCCCCAAGCTTTTAACGGCTGAAGGGATGGACGCTTGCGGTACAAAGCGGTTATCCACCGCCTGAACGGCATAGCTGCCCTGATAGCCGCGCTGTGTAAGAAGTGTGTGAAAATGCTCGGCAACCGAGCCATTCTGTATGCCCTCTTCCACAAACAGTACATGCTTATACTCTTTTGCTATCGTAATGCTCTCTTCGGGGACAGGGGTTATCTTCGTCAGCTTAAGAATATCAAAGGTAAGCGCGCTTTTTTCCCTTGCAAGCAGCACCTCGCCAAACTCCCTGCCGTAGGTAATCACCAATATATCACTTGCGCGTGCATCGCGCAGATGGCTGTATTCAAGCTGAGGCGCTACACCGCCGGCAAGCTCACTCTCGGCCCCGCGCGGGTAACGAACCGCCGCAACGCCCTGCGTGTTGTAGAGGGCCTCGTGCAGGGTAAGCGACAGCTCCGCATAGGAGAAGGGTGAAAAGATGGTTACCCCGGGGATCGACGATAGATAGGAAACATCAAACAGCCCCTGATGGGTTTCACCGTCGTCCCCTACAATACCCGCGCGGTCAACCGCAAGCACAATATGCGTTTGCTCGATGGCCGCGTCATGCAGCACCTCATCGTAGGCACGCTGCAGGAAAGTGGAATAAACCGCAAAAACAGGCAGCATGCCGCCTGCCGCAAGGCCTGCGGCAAAGGTGACGCCATGTTCCTCGGCAATGCCGACATCAAAGAAACGTTCCTTATACTTTTTATAAAAGAAATTTAGCCCGGTTGCGTACTTCATCGCCGCGGTGATCGCGCAGATGCGTTCGTCCGTATCCGCCAACTCCAGCAGGTACTGCCCAAACCGGGTGGAGAAGGTATCGCCGTTGGTCGGCGCAACACACTTACCTGTTAAGTCCATATTGGGGATACCGTGGTAGGCGCCGGGGTTCTCCTCCGCGCTTGCAAAGCCTTTTCCCTTTACAGTATCTACATGAATGATTGTCGGCCCTTTAATGGCCTTCGCCCTTGCGAGTACATTCTTAAGGCTAGCCAAATCGTGCCCGTCTACCGGACCCAAATAAGTAAAACCAAAGGCTTCAAAGTAGTTGCTGTGGTATAAATACTCCTTAAAAGTAGTTTTACACTTTACCAGTATGCGCTCAACCGGTTCGCCTAACAAGGGAAGACGGTCTAAAAACCGATGCGCCCTGTCCTTTGCGTTAAAATAACTGGGGCGCGAACGTATCTTGGCAAGATGCTTCGCGACCGCCCCCACGTTTTTGGAGATTGACATCTCATTGTCATTTAAGATCACAATCAGGTTTTCGGCGGCCTTACCGACGTTGTTCATCCCTTCAAACGTAAGGCCGTTGGTAAACGCGCCGTCACCCACCACGGCAATCACCTTGCCCGCCTCCCCGCTTAAGCGCTTCGCGGCGGCGATACCGCTGGCGGCCGAAATGGCATTGCCCGCGTGGCCTGAAATAAACGCGTCGTGAATGCTTTCTTTAGTTTTCGGAAAGCCCGAGATACCGTCTTCCTGCCTAAGGGTAGAAAAACGCTCCAGCCTGCCGGTCAAGATCTTATGTGTGTAGGACTGGTGACCAACATCAAATACAATGCGGTCGGTGGGGGAATCGAAAACAACATGTATTGCGACGGTAAGCTCTACTACACCTAAATTAGAGGCCAGGTGCCCGCCCGTGTGGGAGATGGTATCCATCAACAGCTCGCGTATCTCGCCGCAAAGCTTGTTTAACTCCTCATTGCTCAGCCGCTTCAGCTCGTCGGGAAGCTTCAGGCTTCGCAGCATACTATCATTATCCATTCTACGGGTATTACTCCTTCAGCATGAATATACGGTTTACCGCATGGGAATGATGAGCGCCATTATAATACCCAGAAGCGCACCGCCCAATACCTCAAGCGGCGTGTGCCCAAGGTATTCCTTCAGCTTTTTAAACTGCATATCATCAAGCTTGATAACCTTATTCTTGTCGTGCTTATAATGCTTTTTGCCTAAAGAATCTGCTTGCTCTTCGCCTTTTTCTTCGGGGCGCTTAATACTTACCACGATCTTGTTGATGATCTTTGCCTGCTCCCCCGCCGCACGCCGAACGCCCATGGCATCGTACATCACAACGGCGGCGAACATGACGGCCAAGGCAAACAAAGGGGAACCCAAGCCTTCCTTCCTTGCGACCGCAAGCATCATGGAACATACAAGCGCCGAATGAGCGCTGGGCATACCGCCCGCACCCACCAGACGCTCAACCTCAAAACGTTTGGTAGTAAAAAGCGTAAGAAATGTTTTAATAATCTGTGCGGTAATCCAGGAGGATATCGCGCAGGTTAGAATGTAGTTGTTTATCAGTGCGTATATGTCATTCATAACTGCCCCATTCCGCCGCTCGGCATCGCGGCATGAGAATAGACGAAACAAATCAAAAATAAATCAGCAAGTGTCAGACGTTTTAATGGGTTCGGTTCGTCAGCGCATCGGTAAACTCTATGATGAACGTATCAACACATGGGAAGGCCTTGAGCAAACCTTTTGCTTCTTCACTCATGCCCTGCGCCATCCGGTGGGCCTGTTCAATACCATAAAGGGTGGCAAAGGTAGTTTTATGATTGCTCTGGTCGCTGCCGGTCGGTTTGCCCAATTCCTTGGCAGACCCAACAATATCAAGTATATCATCAACTATCTGAAACGACAAGCCGATTTTTTCTCCGTAGCTGTCTGCGACCCGGACGAGGCTGTCGCTTGCGCCCGCAACAGCGCAGCCCATCTGCACGGCGGCACGAATGAGCGCCCCGGTTTTAAGGGCATGGATCGTATCCAGCATTTTAGCCGAGAGCGGGCTGCCTTCATTTTGCAGGTCGACGGTCTGCCCGCCGACCATCCCGTTGTATCCGGCAGCCTTTGCAAGAATGCCCGCGGCCTTGACCGTCCGCTCATATGGTACCTTTTCGGGGTCACAGCCGGTTAAAATTGTTTCAAACGCAAGGGTTAACAGCCCGTCGCCTGCAAGCAGGGCGTTGGCCTCGCCGAACGCAATATGGCAGGAGGGCCGCCCCCTGCGAAGATCGTCGTCATCCATGCAGGGCAGGTCGTCGTGTATCAGGGAGTAGCAGTGCAGCATCTCGATGGCGCACGCAAAAGGCAGGGCCGCCGAAACATCACCCCCGCACAGTCTGCAAAACTCCAATACCAGTACGCCACGAATGCGCTTTCCGCCCGACAATAGGCTATAACGCATGGCGTCCACCACCACCTGCTGGGGAACACCCTGCTCTGGGAGGTAGCCGTCCAGTGCGGCGTTGATCATTGCTATATAGTCATCTAATCGTTTAGAATAATCGCTCATGAATAAATCTGCCTTTCAGTACAGTGGCTGCTATGAAAGCATACGAATACTATTGATCCTCAGCGGGCGACAGCTCGGTGATTTTAAGCTCGGCTGTTTTTAGCTTGTTTTGGCAGTCGGCTAACAGTATTGTTCCCTGTTCATAGAGCTTTAATGAGGTTTCGAGGTCGGTTTCGCCGCTTTCAAGGTTCACGATGATCCCCTCAAGCGCTGCAAAAGCCTCCTCAATGCTCAGTTCTTTTTCCTTCTTACTCATGCTTAAAACCCCTTTGTCGGTAAAAATCTATATCACTTCGGCGTCAAACGAGCCGTCCTGTAATCGCACCGTTATCTTCTCCCCTGCTTGCACGGCCGCAGCACTCTTGATTACGCTTTTATCCTTGTACGCCACCGCATAGCCGCGCTGCAGCACCTTCAGCGGACTAAGCGCGTCCAGTAGGCCTATATAAGCAGAAGTACGATTATTATAAGCCGTCATTCTCTTTTGCATGGCGGCGTTCAAGCGTTCCATGCGCTGCCGTAAGGCTTTTTGATGCTGCTCAAGCCTTACCGCGGGGCTTGCAGCCGTAAGAGCAGCCGAAAGGACGTTTAAGCGTTCCACTGATCGGTTCAGCTGCTTCATACAGGACACCTGTAGCTGCCTTTGGCAGGCAGACAGCCTGTTTTGCAACTCTGCAAGCTCCGGTACAGCCAGTTCTGCGGCAGCCGACGGGGTGGGGGCCCGTAAGTCTGCCACAAAATCGACGATGGTATAATCGGTTTCGTGCCCGATGGCGGAGATGACAGGAGTCGCGCTTTCATAAATGGCTCTTGCAATCCCCTCATCATTGAAGCAAAAAAGGTCTTCGTAGCTGCCGCCGCCGCGCGCAAGGATGATGATATCAATATCCGCAAGCCCGTTTACCCTGCGCAGTGCGCTTATAATGCTGCGCGGGGCGTCAACGCCCTGCACCGTCACCGGGCAGAGTAGCACCTCGGCAATGGGGTAACGACGGGAAAGAATGCTCAAGATATCCTGTACCGCGGCCCCGGTTTTAGAGGTAATTACCGCGATACGCCGGGGCATAAGCGGCAGTGCTTTTTTATGCTCATCCACAAATAGCCCTTCGGCACCCAAGCGCGACTTTAATTGCTCAAAGGCGAGCGCCAGGCTCCCGATACCCTCGGGCAGTATATCGGTACAGTAAACCTGATACTGCCCTTCCCTTTCGTATACCGAAATCTCGCCGCCCACCACTACAGACATACCGTTTTCGGGCATAAACGGTACGGCGGACGCATGTGTTTTAAACATAACGGCACGGATGGAGGACTGGCTGTCTTTGAGTGTAAAGTAAAAATGCCCGGAGGGATAGTGGTTTTTAAAGTTGGAGATCTCCCCGCGCACCATCACGCGGCTGAGGTTCCGGTCGCCCTCCAGTATGGATTTTATATAGGTATTCACCTGTGTAACCGTCAAAACCCGTGAAGAACTCATGCTTGCCTCCGTTGAGCCGTATTCTAAACCTTCTCAGCCTGCCGCGCTCTCAGCGCGGTGAGGATGGCAATACCGGCGGCATTGTCACTTGAAAACTCCGGTTGTGCAAACAATCCGCCGTATTTTTTTGTAAGGTGCGCGCGTATGATGGAGTTTGACATCACACCGCCCGCGTAGATAAGCGGCAGGCTGCCGTACTTAGCAAGGGCGAGCTCCGTCATCCTATCGAGTGTCTCGTCGATATAGGCAATACAGTAGCGCGCAATATCACACTTAGGGACGCCTTCGTCAAACATCCTTTTGCAGATGTTCTCAAGCCCCGACAGGCAGCAATCCTGCCCGCGGATGGTAGAGGTTACTTTATACTTCACGGTACTTTCAAGCGCTAACGCCTCAAGATGCCTTCCTGCGGGAAAGGGCAGCCCTAACAGCACGCCTACGCGGTCTACCGCCTGCCCGGCTTTTAAATCAAGGCTTGTACCAATCTGTGTGATCTCGAAAAGATGTTCCCTGCCCGGTGTTACCAACAGGCAGTCGGTGGTGCCGCCCGAAACATGGAACGCGATAAAGCGTTCTTTGATCAAATCCAGCCGGTTTACCGAAAATAGCGCCGCGGCGATGTGCCCCGCCTGATGTGAAAAATCGTAAACGGGTACCCGCAGGACACTGGCCACCAACACCGCGTTACACTCACCCACCAGAAAGCAGGGCATATATGAGCCTGAAACATCCCTCGGGCGCGCGGAATAACCTACCGCGCTGATGTTAGAACAGGAAGCGGCTTGAAACAACTGCTCCATAATACCCGGGAGCTGTTTTACATGGCTAAAGACGGCATCACTCTGCTTTAATCCAAGTGTACCGTCTTTTACGGGCAGCAGCTGTTTTTTATGCGTAATGGTACCAGCAATATCGTCATAGACGGCTGCGGAGGTGGTATAGTTGCTGGTATCTATCCCCAGATAGAATGCCATACCGCTATTACTCCTCTGTTTTATCCGGAGCAGGTGTTTCCGTCACTTCGGTTTGCTCCTGCACAGGGCCTGCGGTGTCGGCCTTCTTCTCCGCCTCAAGCTCCTTGGCGGCAGTACCGAGTACGCCGTTTACGAAGGCCGAGTCGTCCTCCCCCGCATACTTCTTTGCAATCTCAACCGCTTCGTTGATGGAAACACTCACGGGGATGTCGTTTTCATACGTCATCTCATAAAGCGCAAGCCTTAGCACGGCAAAAGCCACTTTCGAGATTCGGTTCATCTTCCACTTGGTTGAAAGTCTCTCAATGCGCGTGTCAAATTCCTCGAAATGTTCTACCGCATGCAGCGCGGCCTCCGCAGCAAAGGGTTCCAATTCAAGCTCTCTGCTTTTTACAGCAAGGTCGATGATCTCCTGCATGCTTTCAGGGCGAAATGATTTTTCAAATAACAGAATAAACGCCTGTTCCCGGGCTTCTCTACGCGACATGTTTTGAGCATCCTTTCAGGTATTGTGAAAATGAAAATCGGTTTTTATCCATAATACAAAATAAGCCCTCCGCCTTTAAGGAGGGCTTACCGGTTCTGCTTATTGCTTATCGTCGGCATCGTTAAAGATGATGGAGATTACATGCACATTCACCTTTGAAACCGCTATGCCTGTCATGCTCTGCACCGAGGCCTTGACATTGGACTGTATTTGTTGTGCAACCTCCTGTATCTTGGCTCCCGCCACGAGGTTAACATATACGTCGATTACGGCCACATCGTCTCGCACCGAAAGTTTAACTGGCTTGGGAACAACAGGTTTTGAAACCAGCCCTTTAAAGCTTGTGGGCATAGATGCAAGCTCGGCTACCCCGTTAATCTCTCTGGTTGCGGTGCAGGTAATCTTCGAAATAACATCCTCCGAGATCTTTAAACTGCCAACGGTATCCTTGATTGTATTCTCTTTCATGTAAACCTCCGTTTCGCCACCATTTACCGGCATAATTTAATTATTAAGATGTAATTTAGCATAAGATACAGACAAAAAATAAAGTGGTATAACACCATTTGCTATAATGGTATTATACCACAAAATGAGAAAGACACAACTATTTTACCGGAATAATCGTGATATTTTCTGCCAATACATTGCATTCTTTTAATACAATGTCCTTAATCTGTGCGGCTTCACTGTTGAGTAGGCCGTCGGTTTTAACCACGATACTGGCCTTGTCGCCGTCTATAAACGCAATGCAGTCGTCAAAGCCTTTGGCCTTAATCAGGCTTTCGATATTGCTCTCGGCATCAATGGCATCGGAGAGACTGGCCGCCGTCGCAATGGCGATATTCTTTTCTTCCTCGCTTACCTGAGAGTCTTTTAGGATATTCTGCAGGGTCTCTACTGCTTCATCCCGGCTCTGCTTTTTGTTGAGGCGTGCCTCTATAAAGTAATCCTCTCCGGCTTCGTTGCTCAAAGCCGCCTGTGCCGCGTCGGTGGCATCATCGGTAACGCCTGTAATATCGGTAACATCTACAGCATCTGCGGGTGCTTCATCCTCGTTGGCCACGAACTGCGCCTCGCCATAATTCTTGGAAGCCTCCACATCATCTGTTAAGGTTAAATCCTTGCCGGTCTTGGAGAACTGCCAGTTTAGATAAATGGCAACCCCCAGCGCCAATACCAGTGTAGCGAGCAATATCTGTCTTTTCCCAAACACCATAAGTACGATTCCTCCCAACCGTTAATTATTTTTCGTTAGACATTTTTGTGACGCAAACCCTGTTTGACCCTATGTCAAGCGCCGTGGTCACCGCGTCAATAATTCGTGACCGCACTGTCGTATCATCACCGCCTTCACATACCACCACAACCCCTTTTACAAGCGGCGCTTTTTGTGTTGTAAGCAGCGCCTGCTTTCCTTCGGAGCCATCCACAAAGATATACTTCTCCTCGGTACTGTCCTTCTGGGTTGTTTTGGTGCCTTGCCCGTCCTGGGCATCCCTGGTTACGTCCGTATTGCTTTTTTCCTCTTTGGCATACACATATTCAGCGCTGCTTTCCAGCGTAACCATGACTTTAGCTTTCCCTACTCCATCAATGGCTGTAACCATATCGTAGATCTGCTGCTCAATCTCCTGGTTGCTTTCGGTAAAGGTGCTGTCACTGGCGGTATTGGCCGTTTTCTTTGGCTGCTTGGGAGCGATTAGGTCCGAAAGCAGGATGAGAACAATGCCAAGCACCCCGATAAAAACAATGACCTTTACTTTTTTATCGCCTTTTAAAAAGTCTAAAAGCTTTTCCTTAAAGCCCCCATAGTTTTGTTTTCCTGACATATCGTCCTCCACAAAATCAGGTATCGGATGGCCGGGTGAAGGTTATATTTACCCGATTGCCTGTTTTTTGGCTTATATACTCTCTTATCTCCGCTTCGCGCGAAATAAATTCAGGCGGTAAAACAATATCTATCTGACTAATAGATATGCTGGCATTGTCCGCAGTATTATACCTAATTGAAATATTTTCAGCCTCGGCGTCAATCTCTTTCAGCAGCGCGCCAACCTTTGCGGCTACGGCGCTGGATACCTGTTCATCCACCGTGGTCGTAAGATTATTCTGCACCTGCTGCATCTCTTCTTGTGCATCCTGCGCAAGTGTCAGGTGAATTTCGGGGAAGTGCATGATAACCGGTGAGATGATACAGCTTAAAAAGAAGGCCGCCACCACCAGCTTCATGATCTTTTCAAGGCTTGTGTTAGGAATGAGCAGGTTCATCACGCCGCCGGCGACAGCCGCGACACAAAGGGATATCGCCCACACCTTTAAGTCCGCCATTAGAACAGGCTCACTCCCTTTCTTTTCGGCATTACATAGCGCCTGAGCTGATGACAAGGGTAATGGTGGTGGCAACGATAAGCAACAGCGCAAAGCAGAGTATTACCGCCAGGAGCAATGAAACCGCCGTAGCGGAGGATTTTAATACCTCACTGACCGGCTTAAGGTCAAAGATATCGCTTACCGCCGCCGCGATATTGAGCGTAAGGTACCATATGGCGGCATCGATTAGCACCGGCAAAAAGATGATAACGGCGGCGATGATGCCAAACCCGCCCACAACGCTTTTGAGCAGAGAGATGCAGCCGCCAACAGAGGCTACGGCGTCGGATAAGGCGCCGCCAACGATCGGGACAAAGCTGCCGACTAAAAACTTACCCGCCTTTATCGCTACGCTGTCGGCACCCGTAGAGACGATGGTTTGCACCCCCAATAGCCCGACAAAGATGGTAATGATAAACCCTAAAATCCATGTTGCGCAGCTCTTGATCATCTTGGCTGCGCCGACGAGATTGAGCTGGGGCGAAACCGCTGAGACGATACAAAACGCCAGATAGATACAAAGCAGCGGCACCACGGTGGTGGAGGCAATCTGAGAAACCAGCTCGGCGGCCGTAAACAAAAACAGGCTGTAGGTGGACGCGGTAACGGGCTGCCCCGACACCGCCATAATGCCGGACAGCACCGGCACAAACCCCAGCATAAAGTTGGCACAATCGTAAACCGCACGTGAGGTTCTTTCTATGCAAGACCAGATGGGGGTAATAATACCTGCCACGACGCATAATACCGAAACGGTGGTAAATACCCCGCCGATGGGCTTTTGCAAAAAGCCTTCTTTAAACCCGTCCACCAGCGAGCAAAGCAGGATAATACCTAAAATAGAATAAAACAATATCTTCGGCTTTGAAAGCGTGTCTTTTACCATGAGCCATATGACGTTAAAGAACTGTGAGGGCTCAAGCGATATCAGGCTGCCCGGTGTTAGCTGGTCAATACCAAGTTCACGCAGATACGCCTGTGTTTCACTCGGCAGCATAAATACCAGTTCACCCGCGCCGCTTGCCTCCAGCTGCTGCTCAAACAGCTCTTCGGTCGGAGGAGGTTCAACAGTATCTGTCGGTTCGGCATAGATTGGGGTAGCCAGCAGCAGCACCAGTGCAATGAACAGCAATAACCTTTTCATGCTCTCTTTTCCGTTCCGCCGCAACTGCGGCACCATACTTCTATCCTGCGGAGATAAGTGTTTTCGCGACCTCGAGAATCTGCTTAAAAAGCGGCAGCGACTGCAGCAGCACCGCAATCTTGCCCGCGGTTTCCACCTTGGTGGCAATGGTGCCCGCGCCCGAATCGCGGCACACGTCCGCCGCCAGCTGTGTGATAAAACAGATGCCAAGGCATTTAAAAAGAATGACAATATATTCGACGGGCATGTTGGTAGACTCTATCAATTCTTCGACCTGCGACAGGATGGGTGCTGCGGCGGTAAGCACCAGCAAGAGGATGACAATCCCCGCGCCGAGGTTGATTAAGACGGAATACTCCGGCTTATACTGTTTGAGCAGCACCGAGATGGCAGCCGCGATGATGGCAGCGCCTGCAATGGTAATGATGTTCATGGCTACAGCCCAAACACGCTTTTTACCGTCTCAAACAGGTTGCTGATTTCGTAGATGATCATCATCAGTACAACAATCAGCCCCGCAAGCGTTGTCATCATCGCCTGCTCCTCCCTGCCCGAGCGGATAAGCACCTGATTCAGCACGGCCACAATGATCCCGATTGCCGCAATCTTAAAGATTAAATCCACTTCCATAGCCTATAAGCTCCATTCCGTCTTTTTAATTTCAGCCTGTTTTCAGGCATTCTCTATAGAATGAGCACCGCCAGTCCGATACCCGCAAGTACCCCCAAGGTGGTATACATCTTCGCGTGCGCCGTGCTCTCGCTCCTGGCCTTTTCATGGCTCTGGGCAAACATTTTAAGGTAGAGGGCGATGGTTTTGCCCTGTTCCTCCGAATCGGTGGTACCAATGTACTCACCTAACGCGTAAAGGCGGTTCATGTCTTCGTCGCCGAGCAGGATGCTACTTTTCCCTTGGGTAACGGCTGTGCGCCAAGCCTCCGGAAAGGATATCCCCGCACGGAGTTCATCCCTCACCTGCTTCAGAAACCGCAGGCTGTCGAATCGCTCGGAATCCGCCAAGGACGCAATGATCTCGGCTACCGGCATCCTGCTATAACTGATCTGCGCTGAAAAATAATCGAGCATCTCCATGATCTTCTCAAGGTAGTTTGCTCTGTCTATCAGCCTGCGGCACATGGATACTCCAACCGCCGAGCAGGTTATGATTATACAGATGGCCCCGCCTACTTTGAGCATCCCATTCACCTGCCTTAATGATCTCTTTGATCTTTCCGGGTGCATCGGCGCCGTGTAGAAACACAATATTCGGGAACGCGCCTAAGGCTATCAGACGCATAATCTGTTTTTTATGCCGCAGCTCCTCTATATCGGCGGCATGGGCGGAGGCCACCACGCATACCCCGCAGTTCAAGCCCGTTTGTATGGCCTTCGCCTCCTCCTCGCTGCCGATTTCATCGCAGATAATCACGTCGGGCGCGAGACATTTTACCGCAATCATCAACCCTTCGCCCTTGGGGTAGCCGTCCAGCACATCACAGCGCGGGCCAAGGTTATTCTCTGCCTGTCCGCAATGCGTGGCCGCAAGCTCGCCGCGCTCGTCCACAATGGCTACCCGCGTATTGTTTATTGAAAGCTGACGTGCAAGGTCGCGCAGCACCGTCGTTTTTCCGCTGGCGGGCACCCCGCATATCAGCAGCCCACACAACCCCTGCGACAGCACGCGGTTAAATATTTCATCAGCGGCACCGTTAATCTCGCGCGCCACACGAATGTTGACGGATGAAATATCCCTTAGGCCGGTTATCTTGCCTTCCTCCACTACCGCCGTACCGCAAACCCCCGCCCTATGGCCGTTTTTTACGGTAATAAACCCTGACGCGATCTCATTTTGATGGCTGTATACAGAATATCCGCACAACTTTTTAAAGCACTCGTTTACTTCATCCTTGGTAACAATCAGCGATTGCGATGTTTGCGCCGCCGCGAGGCTGCCATCGTTTTGAAACAGCCAATCCGCCGAAACGAGGTTTACCGCAAGCGGTTTTCCGGCGCGCAGGCGAATCTCCCGCACTTGTCCCTTTTTAACGTCTGATAGATTCTTGATGTATATGCTAAGGCGCAAAGGCAAAAAGCTTGCCACGTCGTCTACGCGCTGTACGTTTCCTGCTAGTCCCACATGCATCACTCCTGCTTGTACTACCTGCTACTGTAATATATTCACCTCCCAAACTTTTAGAACAGCAAAAAAACAGGAAGGCAAAAGCCTTCCTGTTTTCAATGAGTTATTGTGTGTTATAAACGCTTAGATTTTGATCTTGCCAACCGATGAAGACGGCTTGCCACTTGGCTTATTGCCGATCTTCTTCGCGCGGTAGTTCTTCCAAACTACCCACAGCGGGCCAGCGATGCAGATGGTGGAGTACACACCGGAGATCATACCGATAATCATCGGGAACGCGAAGGAGAAGATGGAGGTAACGCCGTTAATCAGTGCCACCACGCAAACCGTAATCATAACCAGCAAACCGCAGGCGCTGGTGTTGATGGAACGCGTCAGCGACTGGTTGATGCTGAGGTTTACAATCTCGGCCAGTTCCTTCTTCCCGCCGTATATCTTCTCATTCTCACGGATACGGTCGTAGATTACGATGGTATCGTTGATGGAGAAACCGAGGATGGTAAGTACTACCGCAATGAAGTTGTCATTAATCGGAATTCTAAAGAAGGTAAAGGCCGCAAAAACCATCAGCGCGTCATGGAACAGTGCCACAACGCCCATTGCGCCAGCGGAGATACCGCCTATTCTGCGGAAGCGGATACCTACATAGATAATAATGAGCAAAGAAGCCGCGGCAACCGCCACAAGGCACTTCGCGAAGAATTCTTTACCCATTACAGGGTTTACGTTGGATGAATCGAGCAGCGAGATCTGGTTATCTGGGAAGGCCTTAACAATCGAATCGGTCATCTTCTGCTGATTTTCAATAGTTAGGCTCTCTTCCTCCGTGAGGGAAACAACCAGTTTATTTACGGCACCTGCCGTTTTCTGCACACTTACCTGTTCGCCGATGGTATCCTGAATAGTGGAAGCAACCGCATTCGGGTCGATATCACCGCTATAGGTATAGTTGATAATGGCGCCGCCCTTGAACTGAATGTCCAGATCTACGCCGAAAATAAAGGAAACAATGACGGTAATGAGAATAATGGCAATGGAGATTGTAAAATAAATCTTCTTTTTACCCATGAAGTCAATCATTATTTTGCACCTCCATACAGCCAGGGCTTGCGAAGGCCCTTAAACTTTGAAAGCGAGCGCAGCATAAGCCGCGACGCGGTAACGCCCATTAAGAAGTTAAAGATAACACCCACGAGCAGCGTGTAGCCGAAGGAATAGATGGCGCCGGTTGTGGATGGGCCAAACATGAAGAAGATGGGGGTGAACAGCTTTGCCCAGAAGCTTGTCGGCGGGCCGAACGAACCCATGAGGATAGCCGCAACGATGATTACGGTTACGTTACCGTCAAAGATCGCCGTGAAGCCGCGTTCGTAACCAAGGTCGATTGCGCCTTCAATGGTTTTGCCTGCACGAAGCTCTTCCTTTACACGCTCGGAGGTGATAACGTTCGCGTCAACACCCATACCGATACTTAAGATGATACCGGCGATACCGGGCAGTGTAAGCGTAAAGCTGGGAATAAAGGTGAAGTAGCCGGATACAGCCATGATAAAGCCTGCAAACTGGCCGGTTAACGCAATGGAGGCCACTAAGCCGGGCAGCTTATAGTACGCAATCATAAAGATGCACACCAGTACAAACGCGATAAAGCCAGCCACTACCATCGAATCCTTGGCGCTGACGCCGAGGGTCGGGGAAATGGAGCTGTAGTTTTCGGTTACAAGCTTAAATGGAAGCGCACCGCCGTTGATCTTGTTGGCAAGGTCCATGGCCTCTTGGGGGGTAAAGCCCTGTGAACCGCCGTTGATGGAGGCATGTCCGCCGGTAATAGCGTCTTCAACCACCGGGTCGGAGATCATGGTGTCATCCATCCAGATAGAGATCTTTTTGCCCACAAGCCTTGTGGTGGCCTCGCCGAACTTCTTTGCGCCCTCATCGGTTAGCTCGAGCGCAACCTCAGGCTGTGAGGTCTCTGTATTGGTTACGGCAGAAGCGGATTTTACATCCTTGCCTTCGATTACTATATTGTCCTTCGTAACCCCGGTAGGTAAGCCAGCGGCATCGCGGTTGGCTTCCTCACGGAAGGTAAGCAGCGCGGTATCGCCAAGCTCCTTGATGGCCTGCTCGGGATTCTTGCTGGACTCCTCATCCTTCCACGGGAAACGGACGATGATGCGGTCTTTCGCGGTATCGGTGTAAACCTCATAGTCGGTGATATTCTGGGTAACGAGACGCTGTTTGATTACCGACTCGGCAGCTGTCATCTGCGCATCGGTTGCATCGAAGCCTTCAGGAGGGGTAAACGTAACATCCACGCCACCTCGAATATCAATGCCCCACCGGATATCATTAGCTCCCTTGACATAAACCTTTGTGGTATCGCCGTATGTAGTGCGAATACCCACAAACGATGTCACAGCTAAAAAAATGATTAGCGCAAACACAACAAAAAATGTTGCTTTTGAGCCCTTTTTCATAGCCCAATCCTCCTAGTTATAGTATGCCCAATTTTATATGCTGCAGCTGACCGCATGAGGTGACTAGGGGCTGATAACGATAAGCCGCATGATTCATGAAAATTGGCAATCACAACGAATATTATATTGTTTTCCACACAAAAAGTCAACAAAACTAAACGCTTAACTCGGCTTTTTCACCAATTATTTCTTGATTTCGTTCAAGAAGCGGCTTTATATATTCCTGCGAAAACTCCGCTACCTGCTTCGCCGCTCTGCCGGTGAAGTTTTCCGGCTTTAAAACGGCAAGGATGTCCTCTTTTGTGAGCATAAATGCCTTATCGTTTACAATGCGTTCGATGAGGTCGTTCTCCCCGCCTTGCTCCTTTACCACCTTTGCGGCAGCAAGGGAATGCTCACGCAGCTTCTCGTGCAGAGCCTGCCGGTCGCCGCCCTTTTTAACCGCCTGCATCATGATGTTCTCGGTCGCCATAAAGGGGAGCTCCTTCATTACGCGCTGCTCGATCACCTTGGGGTACACCACGATGCCGTCGCACACATTGAGCATGATATTCAGGATGGCGTCTACCCCCAAGAAGGCCTCCGCCACGCTGATGCGCTTGTTGGCCGAATCGTCAAGGGTGCGCTCAAACCACTGTGTCGCGGCGGTAAAGGAGGGGTTTAGGCTGTCTACCATCACATATCGCGCCAAGGAGGTGATGCGCTCACTGCGCATAGGGTTGCGCTTGTAGGGCATGGCGGAAGAACCGATCTGGTTTTTCTCAAACGGCTCCTCCATCTCCTTAAAGGTCTGCAAAATACGCATGTCGTTGGAAAATTTGGAGGCAGTCTGCGCAACACCGCTTAAGGTTGCAAGCACCTGCGCGTCTACCTTGCGCGAATAGGTCTGCCCCGAAACGGGTACTACCCCGTCAAAGCCCATATCCTGTGCTATCAAGGCTTCCAGCCTGCGTATCTTTTCGTCGTCACCGTCAAAAAGCTCCACAAAGCTCGCCTGCGTGCCGGTGGTGCCCTTGGAGCCCAGCAGCTTTAAGCTGTTTATGCGGTACTCAACCTCATCCAGGTCGTAGAGCAGCTCGTTCATCCAAAGCGTTGCGCGCTTGCCCACCGTGGTAAGCTGCGCGGGCTGCAGGTGGGTATACGCGAGCGCGGGCAGGTCTTTATATTTCAGCGCAAAATCATTGAGCAGTGCAAGTACATTTAAAAGCTTACGCCGCACCACCCTCAGCGCGTCACGCATAACAATAACATCGGTATTGTCACCAACATAACAGGAGGTTGCGCCAAGATGGATAATCCCCTTCGCCGTGGGGCACTGCAAACCGTAAGCGTAAACATGCGCCATCACGTCGTGGCGCACGAGGCGCTCGCGCTGCTCGGCTTCTTCGTAGTTAATGTTGTCCGCACTCGCTTTTAGCTCCGCAATCTGGGTATCGGTGATATCCAGCCCCAGCTGCTTCTCCGCTTTCGCCAGCGCGACCCAAAGCCTTCTCCATGTCCTAAACTTTTTATCGGCAGAGAAGATATACTGCATCTCGTCACTGGCGTAACGGGTGCAAAATGGGCTTTCGTATGAGTCGTGCAAATTGTACACCTCCGAGTAATCATCATAGCCGTCAATGCTATGTGCTTATTTTATCAATTGCCGAAATTTACTCTTTACCGCAGGCTATAAATTGACAGAATAAGCAACTGCATCTATTATATCACGTTCAGTGAAGTTTGTCCCACTAAAATGTCAGAAAACGCTTGGCAAAAAATATCCGAATAAGCATTTGCCTATCCGGATATCGGTTTATTGGGTTAAAACAATTCTATTTAGTCAAAAGCTTCTCGGCACTTGCGAGCTTTACGCACAGGCAGAACAGCTCCATGGCGGCTTTAAGCTCCGAAAGCGGCGGGAAGGTAGGCGCTATGCGGATATTGCTGTCGCTGGGGTCAACGCTATAGGGATATGTAGCCCCTGCGGGGGTAAGTACCACACCCGCTTCCTTGCACAGCCAAACGACCCTTTTGGCGCAGCCGTTTGGAACATTCACCGAAATGAAGTAGCCGCCGTTAGGCTTATGAAAGCTTACAAGCCCAAGCTCGGTAAGCTCCTGCTGTAGCATCCCTGTTACTAGCTCAAACTTCGGTATCAGTATCTCGGCCTGCTTTTTCATGTGCCGCATAATGCCGTCAAAGTTTTTAAAATACTTCACATGCCTGAGCTGGTTGAGCTTATCCGGGCCGATGGTTTGGATGGTCAGCATGCTTTTAATCTGCCTGATATTGTTGTCGGACGCCGCCATTACCGCGACCCCCGAGCCGGGGAACGAGATCTTGGAGGTGGAGGCAAACTCAAAAACCATGTCTTCGGTACCCGCTGCCCTGCATTCGTCAAAGATGTTGAGCAGCGTATCGGCTTCATACAGGTCGTGCACCACATACGCGTTATCCCAGAAGATTCTAAAGTCCTCCGCCGCTGGCTTTAGTCGTGCGAAACGCCTCACCACCTCGTCGGAATAGGTAATCCCCTCGGGGTTTGAATACTTGGGTATACACCAGATACCCTTAATGGCGCTGTCGCTGGATACCAGGCGCTCTACTTCGTCCATATCCGGCCCGTCGCTGTTCATCTTCACGGTGATGAGCTCCATGCCAAACAGCTCGGTGATGGCAAAATGGCGGTCGTAACCCGGCGACGGGCAAAGGAATTTGACCTTATCAAGCTTCATCCACGGCTGTTTGGAGCCGTAAACGCCGTGCGTCATGGCTCTGGCGATGGTATCGTACATCATGTTCAGGCTGGAATTCCCGCCGATGATGATGTTTTGGGCGGGCACCGCAAGCATCTCGGCAAACAGCCTTTTTGCCTCGGGGATACCGTCAAGCAAACCATAATTCCTGCAATCGGTACCATCCTCTGCCTTCATAATATCGCTGCTGGTAAGGGAATCAAAAATGCCGTTTGAGATATCAAGCTGGGTTGCGGAGGGTTTTCCTCTGGACATATCCAGCTTTAAACCTTTTGCTTTAATATCATTATACTGTGCTTCCCACTGCTGCTTTAACGCTAAAATCTGTTCCTTGGGCTGTTGCTCAAGTTTCGACATGAATATTTCCCCCTGTTATACTGCACAACTATAATAAGATGTTGTAACGCAACGCTATTATTCTAATACAAGTATTATAATTTTGCAAGATTATTTTTTGAAACTTGCAAATATATCATATGCAAGTTCTGGCAGTATGTGAGGTACAGTATAAAATTAAAACTCACAGAGGCCGGTTGTACGCGGAAAGGGCAGCACGTCACGAATATTGGTAATACCCGTAAGATACATCACCAGACGTTCAAACCCAAGGCCAAAGCCCGCGTGGCGGGTGCCGCCGTATTTTCTAAGGTCGAGGTACCATGAATAGTCCTCCGCTTTCAGGCCCTGCTCGTCCATTCTCGCGGTGAGCAGTTCCAAGCGTTCCTCACGCTGGCTGCCGCCGATCAGCTCGCCGATGCCGGGCACCAGCATATCCATGGCGGCAACGGTTTTGCCGTCGTCGTTCTGGCGCATATAGAAGGCCTTGATCTCCTTCGGGTAGTCGATGACGAACACCGGCTTTTTAAAAATCTGCTCGGTTAAAAACCGTTCGTGCTCGGTTTGCAGGTCGCTGCCCCACGAAACCGGGTATTCAAAGTTTGGGTTGTTCTGCTCGAGCAGCTTGATCGCCTCGGTATAGGTTACACAGCCAAAGTCGGCATTCACAAGGTTTGTAAGCCGCTCGATAAGCGCCTTGTCTTTATCATAAAAATCGTTGAAGAACTGCATCTCCTGCGGGCAGTTTTCGAGTACATAAGCAATAACGAACTTTACCATGCGCTCGGCAAGGTGCATATCGTCCGTAAGGTCCGCAAAGGCGATCTCCGGCTCAATCATCCAGAACTCCGCGGCATGGCGCGGGGTGTTGGAGTTTTCCGCGCGGAAGGTAGGGCCAAAGGTGTATACCTTGCCAAACGCGAGCGCCATGCACTCCGCCTCCAGCTGGCCGGATACGGTAAGGCCGGAGGCCTTGCCAAAGAAATCCTGACTAAAGTCCACGTTCCCCTGCTGCGTGAGTGGCGGTTCTTTGGCATCGAGGGTGGTTACGCGGAACATCTCGCCCGCGCCCTCACAATCGCTGCCCGTGATGATGGGGGTGTGCGCGTAAACAAAGCCGTCCTCCTGAAAGAACTTGTGAATGGCGTATGCCGCCGCCGAGCGAACCCGAAACGCCGCGCTGAAGGTATTGGTGCGCGGGCGCAGGTGCTGCATCGTGCGCAGGAACTCCAAGCTGTGGCGCTTTTTCTGCAGCGGGTAATCGGGGGTGGAACCGCCCTCTACTTCAACCACTTCGGCGTGAATCTCAAGCGGCTGCTTGGCCTCAGGGGTAAGGATAACACTGCCCCGCACCACGATGGCAGAGCCCACATTGAGCTTTGTCACCTCTTTAAAATTGGCTACCTTCGCTTCCTCCAGTACCACCTGTAGGTTACTAAAGCAGCTGCCGTCGTTTAACTCTATGAAGCACAGCGCCTTGGAGTCGCGCAGGGTTTTAACCCAGCCGCACACCGTAACCTGTTTTTCCGCAAAGCCCGCTGCGCCTGAAAATAATGCCTTTATCTCTATTCGTTCCATATGATACCCTCCAAACTTTATATTCAACTTTATGAATATACACTATTCAAACGGGTGAAGCTCTCCGTCCAGCATTCCCGTGCGCAGTACCGACGTATGCTCAAGACAGCCGGGGTGCTGCTTCTCGAAAGCCTTAATAATCAGTGACGGGTTTAGGCCCTCGTTTACTCCCGACATCAGACGAAGGGTGATGATGGCCTTACCGCCCTCCACGATTACCGATTCCTCGCCGATATAATCCTTGAGGTTCACCTCTTTAAAACCCTTTTTGGTTTTCTTTTGGCTAAGTATCTCCGGCTGACGGATAAACGCCTGCCATAGCGGGATAAACTCCGCAGGGTCCACGTCATGTACCGTAAGGCGGTATTGTGCAAAGGCGATAGCCTCCGTTTTGCTCTTTGGCTCCGCGGCGCGCAGCACCCGTATCTCGGGCGGAAGCGCCTCGTTTAATCGCTCGATCAGCGCGGAAAGTGGGAACTCATCTTCCACAAGCTTGATATCCATGGTTTCACATTCGCTTTCAAACCCCAGCGAGAGCGGCATGGCAAAGGTCATGTAGATATGCGGGTTAAAGCCTTGGGTATACCAAACAGGAATCCTTGCGCGTTTGAGTGAGCGCTGCATACAGCGCATCATGTCAAGGTGCGAGATATAAGCCGCACGCCCTTTTTTACTGAACCAGATTCTAACGCTGTTCAACGCATACACCCCTTCCTGCTTCGCTTGCGCCGCAGCCCGTACAATGGATTCTGCAATGAGGTGTGGTGGCATTTTGATGCGCCGCCTGATTCTCCCTTATTAAAAACGATTTTGAGATATAGTAATCCAAGTGATCCCACGGCATCACCTCGTCGTAGGCTCGGGTGCGGTTCGCGTAAAAGGCGGGGTCAATCCCCAAATCCTTCATTACGCCCTCCCATACATCGTAATGGAAACACTGCATCCAGCCATCAAAGAAGCAGCCGCGACGGTAGGCTTCTTCCAGTACTTTGCCCAAGCGGCGGTCGCCGCGCGCCAGTACCGCCTCCAGCAGGCTGGTTTCCACACTGCTCCAGTTGACGGTTACCTTGCGCTTAGCCTTTACCGCCTCCAGTAGCGCACGGTGCTTCTCTAAAATCGATTCCCGGGTATCCTGCGGCTCAAACTCAAAGGGTGTAAACGGCTTGGGTACAAAGGTGGAGATACTGGCGCTCACCGTTACCCCCTTGCCCTTCTGCCTTGTGGGCAGGTCGTAGTAGAGGTCTACCACCTTCTGCGCAAGGTTGATGATGCCTTCCACATCCTCCATCGTTTCGGTAGGCAGGCCCAGCATAAAATAAAGCTTTACGCTGGTATACCCGCCCTCAAACGCGGTTTTACAGGTGTTTAGGATATTCTCTTCGGTGATGTTTTTATTGATGACATCGCGCAGGCGCTGGGTACCCGCCTCGGGCGCAAAGGTAAGGCCGCTTTTACGCACCTTCTTGATCTTTTCCATCAGTTCTTCCGAGAAATTATCGATGCGCAGGCTCGGCAAAGCAAGGTTGATTTTGTCCCTGCTTGTCCAGTCTATCATCTCGCCCAAAAGATCACCCAGCTGTGAATAATCGCTGGTGCTCAGGGAGGAAAGCGAAATCTCCTCGTACCCGGTGCTCTCGCAAAGGTTGTGGGCGTCACGGTTTAAGGTGTCATAGCCCTTTTCCCGCAACGGGCGGTAGATAAAGCCTGCCTGACAGAACCTGCACCCGCGCAGGCACCCGCGCATGACCTCGATTTGCGCGCGGTCGAATACGATATCCACAAAGGGCACGACAAACTGCTCGGGGTAGAATACCTTGTCAAGGTCTTTGATAATCGCCTTTTTCACTTTTTTGGGGGCACCCTCCGAGTTGATCACCTCGGCAACGGTGCCGTCGGGGTTATAGTGCACATCATAAAGGGAGGGAACATACACGCCTTCTATCTGCGCGGCCTTCCTTAGGAACACCGCTTTGCTTAAGCCCTGTTCCTTGGCCTTGATGTAGAGATCGGATAGTGCCAAGATATGTTCTTCGCCCTCGCCGAGCATAAAAAGGTCTATAAAATCCGCCATCGGTTCGGGGTTGCAGGTGCAAGGCCCCCCCGCCACCACCAGCGGCGATAACCCCTTACGGTCACACGCTTTGATGGGAACCCCCGCGAGATCGAGCATATTCAGCACATTGGTATAGCTGAGCTCGTACTGAAGCGAGAAACCGATCATATCAAAATCCGCGATGGGGTCTAAACTCTCTAAGCCATAGAGTGGAATGTTATGCTCGCGCATCTTTTCCTGCATATCGAGCCACGGCGTAAACACCCGTTCGCACCAGATGTCTTCCCTGCTGTTAAGCAGCGAGTACAATATCTTCATGCCAAGGTGAGACATCCCCACTTCATAGGTATCGGGGAAACAGAACGCAAAGCGAAGCTTGATAGGTTCAAGGCTTTTCACCACACTGCCAAGCTCGCCGCCGATATACCGCGCGGGCTTCTCCACCGAGGTAAGAAAGCTATCGAGCTTATCTTTTAGCTGCATCATAGTTTATTCCTTTCAAACGGGGCAATAGATCTTTGCCGGTCATTATACTAAATTTCATACGCCGTTATAAACGGCGTATGCGGCTTTTAGCCGCCGAATTTCCGTTCAATACTCATATAATGAAGAATTAGTATCACAATACCATATCATACCGCAATAAGCGCCGCAATACAACATGCAAACGCAGGGTTAACCTATATTCCATTTAAAAAGGGGATAAAATCCCCTTTTTAAACACGCCGATATATAAACGGTGTGGGCTTTAAGGCGCTGAATTACCATTCAATATGCTTTCTGCAACAACGCAAAGCGTTGTTGTTCCCCGCCAAAAGCGGGGTTTTAAAAGTGATGAAATCGCTTTTTAAAGAAGAATTAGTATTATAGCATGATGCGGCGCTGCTTTGGTTTAAAGTTGAGCAGCAGCCCTGCGAGCAGGAACAGCGAAACTACGAGCAGCGAGAAGTTGCTTCTCGTTACCACCAGCAGCATAATGCCTAATATAAACAGCGGTACCAGCACGACGAGAGAAACGACCAGCGCGACAACGCCCCCCGTTTTGGCGCCCCAAAAATGTGTACACAGCAGGCTTACCACCCGCCCGCCGTCCAGTGATCCCACCGGCAGTAGGTTAAACACACCAATCGTAAGGTTTACGGCCGCGATGAGCGACACCACCGGCAACGCGGAGCTTTGGCATAAAAAGAACAGAAAGATATTGACAAGCGGCCCGGCAAGCAGCGTGATAATCTCTTCATGTAAAAGCAGGGTATCGGTTTTTACAATCCGTACCCCAAACGCCTCAAAACTTACGGATATGACGTCGCCCTTAAAAAGAAGCATCGCCAGCAGGTGCGCAAGCTCGTGCGCGGCGGAGGATAGAAACGCACACAATACCACGCCGGTGCGGTCTACCACCAGCAGTACCGCCAGCACCGCCACAAACAGAAACTTTACCTCAATCCGCACCCCGCAAAACCGAAAGCTCATACCACACCATCCTTGTCAAACACCCACATCGGGTCGGCGGCGATGCCGTTCTTTCTCATCTCAAAATGCAGGTGTGGGCCGGTGGCCACGCCGGTGCTCCCTACCAAGGCCAGTATTTCGCCGCGCTTGATTCGAGCACCCTTTGGCGCTAAGATTTTATCACAGTGACAGTATACGGTTTCAAAGCCGCCGCCGTGGTCCAGTATCACAACGTTGCCGTAGATATCCGAAAAGCTAATCTCCTTTACAGTGCCCCCGACCGCCGCCATAATCCTTGTCCCCTTCGGAGCAGGAATGTCGATGCCTGTATGAAAATCGGGCTTCCCGGTTATGGGGTGGGTACGATAGCCGAATTTACAGGAGATACCGCCGCCCTCTATCGGAAAGGTTACGCCGGCAAGCACCAAGATTGGGGACAAGGTCGTGCCTTTGGGGGCCTTTAAGCGTTTAACGCCATCAAAAGAAAAAACAGGCATCTCTCCACCCATGCCTGTTTCGTCTTTTTGCGTACCGTCTAAGAAGGAGAAGGTTTTGCTGACGGCATTTTCTATTGAGTCGAGGTTTTCACTAAGCACCTTGCCGGTAAAGCTTTCTCGTATGATCTCGTTATAAGATTGTTTAAGGGTATCGTAAGCGTCTGCGCCAAACTGTTTTACCGCAACCACCGAAAGCAGGATGAGCACGCATAAGAACAGCTGCAATGTCAGTATCTTTACGTAGCTCCCGCTGATATTCGTTTTTTCTTTTAAGCTCGCCTTTGCGGCTCTGCTGCGGTATTCAGACCTCGTTAACTCCGACATCTCCGTCACTCCTCTGAAGATAGTATATTCCGAACGGTGTCAAAAAATAACTCGGCCGGGTCACAAACACTTTGATGAATAAACTTCCCTTAATTTTTTTCAATAATCGAAAGCAGAATCTCACGTAAAACCGCGGGGTTGCCCTGCCCCTTGGAGGCGCGCATGCACTGCCCTACCAAAAAGCCCAGTACATTGGTCTTGCCTTTTTTATAATCCTCAATGGACTTTTGGTTGGCTGCAACTACTTCCTCGGCTATTGCCTGCAGCGCCGAGGTGTCGCTGATCTGCGCCAATCCCTTTTCGCTTACCACCTGCTCCGGCGAAATATCGTTATCAATGATTACCTCCAGCACCGTTTTGCCCGCGGTGTTGGAGATCGTCCCCTTTTCAATGAGCGCAATCATTGCGGTAAGGTTCTGCGCAGTCAGCTTGGTTGCCGAAAGCTCACAGCCACGCTCGTTGAGGATGCGCGTCACATCCCCTAGAAGCCAGTTGAGGATATTCTTGGCCTCACAGGCGTTGAGCGCCACACAGGCCTCAAAAAAGCGCGCTTTTTCTATGTTCTCCACCAGTAGCCCGGCCTCAAACTCCGGTAGCGCATACTCGGCGATATAGCGCATCTGCTTTTTGTTGGGCAGCTCCGGGATGCTGTCTTTTAATCGCTGTAGGGCTTCTTCATCCACCACAATGGTGCCCAAATCAGGCTCCGGGAAGTAGCGATAGTCCATCGCGTCCTCCTTGCTGCGCAGGATAAAGTTCTTTCCCTTTACATCGTCCCAGCGGCGAGTCTCCTGAAAGATATCCTCACCCTTTTGTAGTGCTTCGATCTGGCGCTGCGCCTCGTACTCAATGGCGCGCACGGTACCGCTGAAGCCGTTGACATTCTTCATCTCCACCCTCGTGCCAAACTTGTTGGAGCCCTTCGGCATCACCGAAACATTGACGTCACAGCGTATAGAGCCCTCCTGCATCTTGCAGTCGGAGATATCGAGGTACTGCAGGATGGAACGGATGGTGTCCAGATAGGCTTTCGCCTCCGCCGAGCTGCGCATGTCCGGCTCGGATACAATCTCGATCAGCGGTACACCGCAGCGGTTAAAGTCTACCAAAGAGCCGGAAAAGCTGTCGTCGTGCAGCAGCTTGCCCGCGTCCTCCTCAATGTGTATTCTCGTTACACCGATGCGCTTATGGCTGCCGTTTACCAGCACATCCACATACCCGTGCTCGCACAGCGGGATGTCATACTGTGAAATCTGGTACGCCTTGGGCAGGTCGGGGTAAAAATAGCTTTTCCGGTCCTGCTTGCAGACATTGTTGATGGTGCAGTTTAAAGCGTAGCCCATCTTTACGGCCGACTCCACCACCTGCTTGTTGAGCGTGGGCAGCGTGCCGGGCATACCGGTGCATTTGGGACAGATGTTGGTGTTCACCTCACCGCCAAACGCGTTTTTGCAGGAACAATATATCTTGGTTTTGGTGTTGAGCTCGGCGTGAACCTCAAGCCCCACCACTACTTCGTATTCCATAAACATCCTCTTTTCTCAGGGCATGAACCCAATACTTGTTGCCGCCCTGCAATATAGGCCTCTATACCCGCACGTTTACGACCTTTTGCGCGCCGCCCGAAAGCGCTTCATAGAACGCAGCCACCTCAAAAAGCCGCTGCTCGGAAAATTTGCTGCCGATAATCTGCATACCCACCGGCAGGCCCTTGGAATCCCTGCCGCAGGGCACCGAGATTGCGGGCAGCCCGGCGATATTCACCGTAACCGTGCAGATATCGGAGGCGTACATCTTCACCGGGTCGCTTACCTTTTCGCCAAGCTTAAAGGCGGTATCGGGGGCCGTGGGGGTAATGATCACATCGCAACCCTGAAAAGCACCCTCAAACTCCTGTGTAATGCGCTTCTGGAACAGCTTGGCCTTTTTATAGTAGGCATCGTAGTAGCCGGAGCTTAACACAAAGGTACCGAGCATAATGCGGCGCTTCACCTCGTCGCCAAAGCCCTCGCTGCGTGTTTTCTCATACATATCAATCAAGCTCTCGAACCCTTCGGCACGGTAGCCGTATTTTACGCCGTCAAAACGGGCCAGGTTGGAGGAAGCCTCCGCCGAAGAGATAATATAATATGCCGAAAGGGCATTATCGGTGCTGGGCAGCGAAATCTGCTTTACCACCGCACCCGCCTTTTCCAGTTCGGCTACGGCGGCGGTAACGGCCTGTTTAACCTCCGCGTCTACGCCGTCGCCGAAATATTCCTTAGGCAGGCCGATCTTCAGGCCGCGAATCTCCTTACAACGCGTTGAAAAGGCAGGATATTCCCGGGCAACGCTGGTGGCGTCGTTCTCGTCCCTGCCGCAGAGAGCACCGTATAACAGGGCCACGTCCTCTACACTTCTGCCCATCGGGCCGATCTGGTCCAGCGACGAGGCAAAGGCCACCAATCCATAACGCGAAACGCTGCCGTATGTAGGCTTTAAGCCCACGATACCGCAGTAGGCCGCGGGCATACGGATAGACCCGCCGGTATCCGACCCCAGCGACAAAAATGCCTCGCCCGCCGCCACCGCCGCCGCCGAACCGCCGGAGGAACCGCCGGGGATTCGGGTAAGGTCACAGGGGTTCTTGGTCTTTTTAAAGTAGGAGTTTTCGCAGGACGAACCCATCGCAAACTCATCCATGTTCAGTTTGCCGGTAAACACCGCGTCCCGCTGCGAAAGCCTTTCAATCACCGTGGCGTTATAGGGGGGTATAAAGTTATAAAGCATCTTGGAGGCGCAGGTGGTGAGCACTCCCTTGGTGCAGATGTTATCCTTAATGCCGATGGGTACCCCGGCAAGCGGCGAGAGGGTCTCCCCTTTGGCACGCTTTTCGTCAACCTCTTTTGCCTTTTGTAACGCTTCTTCCTTTGTCAGGGTAAGATAGGCCTCAACCTTGTCCTCAACCTCTTCTATGCGTTTAAACACCGACTGTGTTGCTTCCACTGCCGAGCATTCTTTACCGGCAAGCTTGCGTGAAAGCTCCGCCGCCGTTAGTTCATAAAGATTCATTGCCTCCGCCATTTCTCCGCACGATTATTCTTGCACTTCGTTATGCTTTAAAGTTCTATCACCAAGCCATCCCGCGCGAACGATGCTTGGTATCAACGGGCAGGTGCGGCTACGTACTATTCCTCCACCACTTTGGGCACCACGTAACAGCCGGCCTCAACCTGCGGCGCATTTTGCAGCATCTCGGCGCGCTTGATGGATACACCTATTTCATCCGCCCGAAGCGCCATGGGGTTGTTGCGGTCCAGCGTAAGGGTCAGGTCGGAGACATCGGGCAGCTTGTCTACCATATCCACGATATTCTGCATGTCCTTTTCAAATTTCGGTATATCCTCTTCGCTGATTCTAAGCCTTGAGAGCTTAGCGACCTTTTTAATGTCGATGTTCATAAAATCCTCCTATAAACCAAAGCATGTGCGGTGGTTTATTCGCCGCACAGCTTTAAGAATTCTTCTTCAGACAGTACAGTTACCCCCAGCTCCTGCGCCTTGGTAAGCTTGCTGCCCGCGGCGTCGCCCGCAACCACATAATCCGTTTTCTTGGATACGCTCGAGGACGTCTTTCCGCCCAGGTCCTCAATCATCTTGGTTGCGTCATTGCGTGAAAGGGTCGGTAGCGTACCGGTCAGCACAAAGGTAAGCCCGGCAAAACGGTCGCCGGACGGTGCAAGCGAGGATGTCATATTTACCCCTGCCGTCTTTAACCGTTCGATCAGGTCTTTGGTGCCGCCGAGCGCAAAGAAATCGGCAACACTCTGTGCCATCACATCGCCGAAGCCGTCGATGGATGCAATTTCGTCCGCCGTCGCGGCCATGACGGCGTCCATGGTTTGGAACCGTTTCGCCAACAGCTGGGCAGCCTTTTGCCCGATGTTCCGGATACCAAGGCCGAAGATGAGCCTGGAAAGATCGGCCGATTTTGACTTTTCTATAGAAGCCATCAGGTTGGCCACCGATTTTTCACCCATGCGTTCAAGCTTTAATACCTCCTGCGGCTCTACGGCATACAGGTCGGCTACCGAGCGCACCAGCCCGCCGTTTACAAGCGCTTCTATCACCGCAGGTCCCATACCCTCGATATCCATGGCGTCGCGGGAAACAAAATGTACGATATTTTTTAATAGTGTTGCCGGGCATTCCGGGTTTAGGCAACGTATCACGGCTTCCCCCGGCTGGCGCGAAACAGCTTCCCCGCAGGAGGGGCAGTGCGTGGGCATCTCAAAAGGCTGCGCCCCCTCGGCATGGGCTACGACCCCCAGTACCTCTGGAATTATCTCCCCCGCTTTGCGCACCAGGATGGTATCACCCACGTGGACGTTTTTCTCTTTGATAAAATCCTCGTTGTGCAGTACGGCACGGCTCACGGTGGTGCCTGCAAGGGTGATCGGCTCAAAAACAGCGGTGGGGGTTAGCGCGCCGGTTCTGCCGACGTTAATCTCTATGCTCAGCAGCTTGGTGGCCTTTTCCTCAGGCGGGTACTTAAAGGCGACCGCCCAGCGCGGGAATTTTGCGGTGCTGCCAAGGCGTTCTCTGTCTGCAAAGTTATCTACCTTTACAACCGCACCATCGATATCAAACGGGTAGCTGCCACGGTTTTCGCCGATATTCTTGATCTCGGCAATAACATCCTCAATATTATCAAAGCCTTTGTAGGACGGTATTACCTTAAACCCCAGTGACTTTAAAAAGTCCAGCGACTGGCAGTGAGAAGAAAGGTTCTCCCCCTCGATCTGCTGGATGTTGAACACAAAGATATCCAGCTTGCGCGAGGCGGTAATCTTCGGGTCTTTCTGCCGCAGGGAGCCGGCCGCCGCATTGCGCGGGTTTTTAAAGGGGGCGACCTCTTCAAGCTCCTGCCGCTTTACCACCTCTTCAAAGCTCTTGAGGGGCATGTACACCTCGCCGCGAACCTCAATCCGCTCAAGTTGCTTTTTTATGCGAAGCGGCACCGAGGCAATGGTCTTGATGTTTGCCGAAACATCCTCGCCCGTAAAGCCGTCGCCGCGGGTGGAGGCACGGGTAAACACCCCGTTTTCGTACTCAAGCGAAACCGAAAGGCCGTCGATTTTAGGCTCGACAACATAAAACGGGTTCGGTACCGTTTCACGCACCCTACGGTCAAATTCCTTTACCTCTTCAAACGAAAAAACGTCCTGCAGGCTACCCATCTGCACGGCGTGAACCACCGGCTCAAAGGTGTTCATCGCCTTGCCGCCTACGCGCTGGGTAGGCGAATCCGGCGTAATAAGCTGCGGAAACTGTAGTTCAATATCTATTAGCTCGTGTAAAAGTCTGTCATATTCAAAATCGCTTACCGTGGGGTTATCCAGCACATAGTACTGGTAGGCATACTCTTCAAGCTGCGGCTTCAGCTCCGCTATTCTCTTTTGAGCGGCGTTGATATCCATAAATTTCTTTCCTTAATCCGTTTATAGTCTTTGGATAAGTATTGGTCTATCCCACCCAAATATATAATTTAGTATATCATATTTTCAGCCAATTTTAAATTAATTTTCTCCGGCATAGTCGTTAATTTTTGAGATGGTGGAGGACTCATCGTCGTTTACATTGGTAAATGAATCAGGTACCTTTCCGACTATAATGGTATCGACAATCAAAAAATTACAGGGCACCACTACCTTGCTGGAGGTGCCCGCAATGACCGCGGTGACGGTAACGGTGATATTGAGCAGAATCTGATGCCGCGTTTGGTTAATGCCGGCCGCCTCAAAGGTATGCGTAAGCTCGGTAGTAACATCGCCGGTCGGTACAATCCTGAAAGGTAACTGCGGCCCCCGCCCCATAAAGGCCTGTGCCCCTAATAACGTGCCCAGATTCACCTTGATTTCACTGCTATGCATATCCGAAAGCTTTGCGAGGATTGCCGTGGAAAGGCGCGATTTTAAGATATTCACGGCCATAGAATTGGTTTGTATCGCCGTTATTTCGCCCGAGTTATCCGTTGATACTTTGGCAATATCAGCGTACTTTATGCCGTCCGTCTGCAGTTCCTCAGTAACCGCCTCGTTAATCATACGGGTAGAGAGGATTTTGGCTTCGTACTCCGAGAAGGTTCTGATGACAGGGCGCATCCTTATGTCGCAGATAATCAGTACGGCAACAATTACTGCCAGTGCAATAAGCATCCTAAGCTCTATTCTCTGCCACTTATCCATCCTGCGCATCCGTTTCCACCCGGCCTTTCATAGGGATACTTGTTAGGTGATATAAAAACATCAAAATGCCGTATTTTATTTAAAACCGGCGCGATATTGCTTCAATTTAAATAAAAAACCTCAATTATATATATTCGCAATAGCGGCGTTTTGTGATAATACTAATTCTTCTTTAATAAAGTAATGAAATCGCTTTTTTAAACCCCGCCTTCGGAAGCGTATTGAACGGCAATTCGGCGGCTTAATGGAATTTAGTATATAGCCATACAAAAAGAAAGCAGCCGCAGGTTCCTTAAAACCATACGGCTGCTTATTTCGTGCTTATAGGCTTTATTGGTGTAACTAAAGCTTAGATGGAAATCTGATGTGCAACTTCAAAGGCATGCATATCAATGCTCTTTTTCATCTGCAGTGCTTCGTAGATATCAAAGTCAACAATCTTGTCATCGCGCATTACCACAACACGATTGCCGATGCCCTTGTCTAAAAGTTCAACTGCATAATGCCCCATCAGGCTGGCGTTCACACGGTCTAAAACGGTCGGCGACCCGCCGCGCTGAACGTGACCGAGAACGGTTGCACGGGTTTCAATGCCCGTTTCGGTTTGAATGCGGTTTGCAAGGTCATCAATGCTGGGGTTGTTCTCCGCAACCACGCCCTCGGCAACTACGATAATAAAATGCTGCTTACCGGTTTTACGCGTTTTCATCATACGGTCGTAGATGTCCCGCTTAAAGTCAAACGGAACCTCAGGAACGAGAATCGCGGTAGCGCCGCAGGCAATGCCCGTGTTAAGCGCGATGTGGCCTGCGTGTCTGCCCATTACCTCCACCACACTGCAGCGGTCGTGCGATTGTGTGGTGTCGCGCAGCCTGTCCACCATCTGCATGGCGGTATTCATGGCGGTATCGTATCCGATGGTGTAGTCGGAGGAAGCGATATCGTTATCAATGGTTCCGGGAAGCCCTACACAGGGAATACCCAAGAGCGAAAGATCACGGGCACCTCTGAAGGAGCCGTCGCCGCCGATTACCACAATGCCGTCAAGCCCGGCAGCTTTGCAGGTATTTTTAGCCTTTTCAAGGCCTGCCTGCTCGCGGAACTCGGGGCAGCGCGCAGTGTAAAGGATGGTACCGCCGCGGTGGATAATATCCGACACACTTCTAAGATTCATCTCTACCATGTCGCCGGAGATAAGCCCGTTATAGCCATGACGTATGCCAAGCACACGCATTCCTAAATGCAGGCCGGTTCTTACAACAGAGCGCACGGTGGCATTCATGCCCGGCGCGTCGCCGCCGCTTGTAAGAACACCGATTGTTTTTACTGAATCACTCATCATAGTTCCCCCTTGAGGATGGTCGTTAATGCCTTTTCCCGCTTTGCGGAAAATTTAACAACTAATCATATCTTTCTGATTATAATACATGCATCGGCTTTTTTCAATATTCTTAGGCTGCTCAAACAACGATAAAGCACAATTTTGTTACCGCTATTCCCTTAAAACAACATTTTCCTCCCCTAAAATACGCTTAAGTTCACCAAGCATCACGGGATACGGGGTTGTCCATAGCGCGTTAGGCGCCTTGGTAAGCTCTTTATCCTGTGTAAAATACACATAGACCACTGTCGAACCGTTAAAGTACTCCAGAATATTCTGCACCTTTTTTAGCCGTTCATCCTGTCTGGAGGTAAGCTTTAAAAACAGCCCCTCACGGGTCTTCTTTTCGGGTGCTGAGGCCGGACGCTCCGAAGGAGTGGTTGCGGTAACCGCCTGCTCAACAGACTCGATGTTTTCGCACACGATCTTCGGCTCTTCCTCTTCACGCAGCGAAACCCTGCCCGTAATGACCGCAGTTGAACCCACATTCACCAGTCTTGCAGTATCTGCTAGCAGCTTGGGGAATACAATTGCCTCCAGCGAGGCGGTTGTATCCTCAATATCAATAAATGCCATTGTTTCATTGGATTTTGTGGTCTTCAGCTTTTTAGAGGTAACAATGCAGAGCAGCTTGACGATATCCCTGTCTTTAAACCGCCCGGTTTCGTCCTTTTGGCTTGAGATAATCTCGGCGAGGTTTACCGTGCCAAGCTTCTCGGCGGCATCCTTATAGTCATTAAGCGGGTGCCCGGAAATGAACAGCCCGATGGTCTCTTTCTCGTAGCGCAGCAGTTCCCCTAAGGCAAACTCGTCGGTCTCCGGCATCTTCGGCTCGCTTTTTGCAATGGGATGGTTCAGTGCAAAGAGGTCGATCTGCCCCTCGATCATGTCACGGTTTCTGGAGCCGATGGCGGAGAGGATAGACTCGCTGTTAAGCCAAAGCTGCTTGCGCTTATAGCCAAGTGAATCAAACGCCCCTGCCTTGATAAGGCTTTCCAGCCCGCGCTTGTTAAGGTCGGAGCCCTGCATACGCTCGCAGAAGGTATAAAACGAGGTAAAGGCACCGTTCTTACGCTCGGCAATCAGGTCTCGAATCAGGCCGCGGCCAAGGTTTTTGATGGCTACCAAACCAAAGCGGATGCTGTCGCCCGAAACGGTAAAGCCCTCGCCGCTTTGGTTGATATCCGGCGGAAGCACCTTGATGTTTAAGCGGGCACATTCGCTGATGTATTCCACGATTCTATCGGTATTATCGAGTACGCTGGTAAGGAGCGCGGCCATATATTCCTTGGGATAGTGGCACTTGAGGTAGGCGGTTAGATAAGCAACATAGGCATAGGCTGCCGCGTGTGATTTATTAAATGCGTAGGACGCAAAGCTGGACATCTCATTAAAGATATCATTCGCCACCTCCGCTGGTACGCCGTTACTTACCGCACCCACACATTCAATACTGCCGTCTTCCCTTTTGGCGCCATAGATAAAGTTTTGGCGCTCTTTTTCCATTACATCGGCTTTTTTCTTAGACATGGCGCGGCGTACAAGGTCGGCTCTGCCATAGGAGTAGCCAGCCAGCTGGCGGCAGATCTGCATTACCTGTTCCTGATATACAATGCAGCCGTAGGTAACCTCCAAAATGGGCTTTAGCAGCGGCGTTTTATAGGTCACCAGCTCCGGCTGATGCCGGTTTGCAATATACTTGGGGATAGACTCCATCGGCCCGGGACGGTACAGTGAGTTTACCGCTATCAAATCCTCCACAGCCTCGGGTTTAAGGTCTGTCAGTACGCGTTTCATGCCTGCGGACTCAAACTGGAATACGCCTTCCGTCATTCCCTGAGAGAATAATTTAAAAACCATAGGGTCGTTCATAGGAATGTGCTCAACCGAGAAATCAGGCCTAATACGTCGTATCATCTCTTCACTGTCATGAATAACCGTAAGGTTGCGCAGGCCGAGAAAGTCCATCTTCAAAAGGCCAAGCTCTTCAAGGGTGGTCATGGTGAATTGGGTGATGATCGAGTCTTCACTTTTTGTAAGCGGCACATAGGAACTTACCGGGTCGCGTGTAATAACCACGCCCGCCGCGTGTGTGGAGGCGTGGCGCGGCATCCCCTCCAGCTTGCGCGCCATATCGATCAGCTCGCGGATTTTACCGTCGTTTTCGTACAGCGTTTTCAGTTCGGGCATCACGGACAATGCCTTATCGATGGTCATGTGCAGCTCGGTAGGCACCAGTTTGGCCACCGTATCCACTGTTTGATAGGCAAGCCCCAGTGCGCGCCCGACATCGCGGATGGCCGCCCGCGCCGCCATCGTACCGAAGGTGATAATCTGCGCTACGTGGTCGCTGCCGTATTTAGTGATCACGTAATCGATAACCCTCTGCCGTTTTTCATAGCAAAAATCGATATCAAAGTCCGGCATGCTGACGCGTTCCGGATTTAAAAAGCGCTCAAAAAGCAGGTTGTATTTGATCGGGTCAATACCCGTAATACCCATGCAGTAGGCCGCGATGCTGCCGGCGCCCGAACCTCTTCCCGGGCCGACCGGAATATCGTTATTTTTCGCGTAGGCGATAAAATCGTGCACAATCAAAAAATAATCGACATAGCCCATCTTGATAATAACCGAAATCTCATATTCTAACCGTTCGGTCAATGCGGGCGGGGGATTTTCTCCATAATGGCGCACGAGGCCTTCATGACACATCTCTTTAAAATAGGCGATGTTGTCTTTGCCGTCGGGCGCTTTAAAATATGGCAGCTTTGTAACACCAAACTCAAACGTTACCTCACAGCGCTCTGCAATCCTCGCCGTATTGGCAATCGCCTCGGGGGCGTAGGAGAAAAGTGTTGCCATCTCGTCGCCGTCTTTAATGTAGAACTCATCGGTTGGGAACTCCAGCGTATCATCGTCGTCCACGGTATGCCCCGTTTGAATGCACACCATCACATGCTGCATCTTGGAATCTTCCCGCGTCAGGTAATGGGCGTCGTTGGTAGCGACAAGCCCGATGCCCGTCTCCTGCGAAAGGCGCAGGATGTAAGGGATGATCTGCTTTTGCTCCTCAATACCGTGGTCCTGAATCTCTAAAAAGTAATTCTCTTTACCAAAGATACTCGCGTATTCAAGCGCCACCCGCTTGGCCTCTTCGTATTCGCCGTTAAGCAGCTTTCGCGGGATCTCACCCGCAAGGCAGGCCGAAAGGCAGATAAGCCCCTCGCTGTACTGCCTCAGCAATTCCAAGTCCACCCTCGGGCGGTTGTAAAAGCCGTCGATAAAACCGAGCGAGACCATCTGGATAAGATTCTCGTAGCCTTTGTTGTTTTGGCACAGCAACACCAGATGATAAGGGCTGGAATCGATCTGATGCACCTTATCAAAGCGTGTTCTGGGGGCAACGTATACCTCGCAGCCGATGATGGGCTTAACCCCGTTTTTCTTGGCCTCTTTATAAAAATCAACCACGCCGTACATCACGCCGTGGTCGGTTATCGCCACCGAAGACTGCCCCAGTTCCTTCACACGTTTTACAAGCTGGGGTATTCTGCACGCGCCATCGAGTAGGCTGTATTCGGTATGCACATGTAGATGGACAAACTCGTTCATTATTCTACCCTTGCCTTTCCGGCTTGACACTGCCATTTTGCGCAAAAGGATTTTTTCAGCTCCAACAGCGGTATTTCTCTTACACTTTTAAACTTTCTTGCGTCCTTTTAAACTTCTCTGTTCCTTCGCCAAGGTCGAAAGCCTTCTAAGCCGATGACTGACACCTGATCGGGAGAGTACCGGTGAGAGCATCTGCCCGAGCTCGCTTAAAGAGCTTTCGGGGTACTTCAGCCGCAGGGCGGCAATCTCCTTTAGGTCGTCGGGCAGTGATGTAAACCCGAGCGATCGTTTCAGGTATTTAATATCACGAATCTGCGCGGCGGACGCCGTAACCGTCTTTTCGATATTCGCGGTCTCACAGTTTGTCTTGCGGTTGATGTTATTGCGAAGGTCTTTAATAATCTTAATGTCCATCAGTTCAAGGGTAAAGCGCGAGGCGCCCATGTAGGTAATCATATCCTCAATCACGCTGCTGTCCTTCACATACAGCACATAGCTGCCCTTGCGCACTGACGTTTTCAAGGTAAACCCGGCATCCTCTATGAGCAGCTGAAGATTATTGCTAAGGGTAAAACGCTGCACCACAAACTCTAACCGGTAGGCCTTATTGGGGTCGCTTACATACCCGCACGCCAAAAAGGCCCCGCGGATAAAATAGCAGATATCCTCCGGCGACTCGATATTGGCCATGTTTACTTTGAGTGCAATTTCACTGAGCCCGTGGGAGAAATAGTCCATGACACTCTGCCGGTCATGCTCACTTGTTATCGACACCGAGAAGGCCTTCGCTGTTCTGCCCGATTCTCTCAGCCTCACTTCAACGCCGCACAGCTCGCTGAGCAGGCTTTGGTACAGTGACGCAACGCATTCATAATCCGTTTGAATCGCCATACCCTCGGCGCTAAAACTGCGTGAAAAGAGCATCAACCCATAAAGCAAGGCTTTCTTACCGGCTGGGGGTATTTTAACAGTCCCGCATAACTCGGCTTTGAGCTTATACCCGTATGTATCTGCCATACCGTAACAAAACCCCGTTTCAGCTAAGATAGTGCCTACCGTTCACCACGCGGCAACACAGTCGGCACTTAACGGTCTTTGGTAATGTCGCGGTGGTTGGCGGTGGCATGTACATTTTTTCCATTGAGATATAGTGAAAGCTCCTGTACAAACGTTACGGAGCGGTGCTTGCCGCCCGTGCAGCCGATAGCCACTACCAGCTGGCTTTTACCCTCGTTGGTGTAAAGCGGAAGCGTAAAATCTAAAAATTCCTTGATTTTTTGTAGTAACGTCCGAGCTTCCTCAAAGCCGAGTACAAAGTCGCGCACCTCTTTGTCCAGCCCGGATTTATGCTTTAGCTCATCATAATAAAACGGGTTGGGCAGGCAGCGAACGTCAAACACCAAATCGGCTTCACTTGGCAGACCGTATTTAAACCCGAACGACATGCAGTTAACCATGATGCCGTTGGATTTTTCGTCTAAAAATATCGCCGAAAGACGTTCCTTCAGCTGCGCGGGCGAAAGGATAGAGGTATCGATGGTGTAATCCGCCATCCCCTTAATCTGCTTGAGCATCACGCGCTCAACAGCAATCGCGTTTTCCACCGAGGCGTTATCGTTGTCCACCAAGGGGTGCTTGCGCCTCGTCTCTTTATAGCGCCTTATCAGCACATCGTCGCGGCAATCCAGAAACAGAATCTTATACTGATAACCGCTTTTCTTCATCTCCGCGAGGCTATCCACCAGCCCGCTGAACATATTGCCCCCGCGAATGTCGGTAACCACCGCTATCTTGTTAATCTTCCCGTCCGGCTGAGAGCACAGCTCCGCAAACTTAGGAATCAGTATGGGCGGCATGTTATCGGCACAAAAAAAGCCGATATCCTCCAGCACATTGATGGCTCTTGTTTTTCCCGCACCCGAAAGGCCGGTTATAATAACGAGCTGCATTTTTCTCACATCCCCTTTTAAGCCGCTCAGTTGCAGCTGAAAAAACGTATCTCACACTCCAGGGTTACCCCGGTCTGGCGAAAAACTTCCTCCTTAATCATATCAATCAACCTCATTACATCATCACAGGTAGCGTCGCCGGTATTGATGACGAAACCGGAATGCTTCGTGCTCACCATAGCGCCGCCTACCGTCCGGCCTTTAAGCCCGCACTGCTCAATCAGTGCCCCGGCGAAATGTCCTTCCGGGCGCTTAAAGGTACTGCCCGCACTGCCATATTCCAGCGGCTGCTTTGCTTTGCGCCGGCTGAGTAGTTCATCCATGCAGGCGCGTATGTCCTCCTGAGGAGCGGGCTTTAGCCGCACCTTCAGGCTGGTAATGCAGTAGTTTTTACCGCTGTATATACTTTTTCGGTAGCCAAGCTCAAGCGCTTGCCCGCTGAATGACCCAATAGCGCCCTGCTCGTCAATGTGGCTGCAGGAGAGTAATACGTCCCGCATCTCGCCGCCGTAGGCGCCCGCATTCATGTAGGCGGCTCCCCCCGCGCTGCCGGGGATGCCCCACGCGAACTCCAGCCCGGAAAGGCCTTCTCGATACGCTGTATAGCAAAGCTGCGCAAGCGGGGTACCCGCCTTGCACTCAAGCATATCTCCGCTGCGCGCAACACCCGAAAATCGGTGGCCGATGTGCAGTACCGCACCGCGGATACCACAATCCCCCACCAAAATATTGGAGCCTTTGCCCAAAACGCAATAAGATATTTCATGCGTTTGAAAATAAGTAAGTAACGAGACAATCTGAGCCTCATCATTCGGCGAGATAAAGATATCGGCAGGCCCGCCGATTCTAAAAGTAGAATGCTGCGACATCGGCTCGTCGGTTATCACATGGCAATTTAATGTGTCGCAAAAGCTTTTGAGCATATCAATCGAATCCATCAGGCAATCACCCTCAATTTCATTTGCACCATTATAAAACAAATTTATGCGTAAAGATTGCCTAAAAATGCTGCTCCTATAATTCCCGCATCGTTGCCAAGCTGCGCAATGCAAAGTTCCGTGCTCTTTTGGGCATATTTAGAAAACGACTCGCGTTTTATCTGTTCACGCAGAGGCTTTAAAAGCGCCTCGCCTTCCTTCGAGATGCCGCCGCCAAAAAAAAGAATCTCCGGCTGAAAGATGTTTACCATATTCACAATTCCACAGCCGAGGTAGCTTACATAGGTGTCGACAATCTCCTGACCGCCCTCAATGCCTGCCCGCATCGCTTGAAACGCCGTGCGGCCGCTCACCTTTGTGATGTCGCCGTCCAACATTTTGAGCATTTCGCTATCAGGGTGCTTTACGAGGTATTCTTTGGTCATACCAATAAGCCCGGCAGCGGAGGAGTATGCTTCAAAGCAGCCCTTTCTGCCGCAGGTGCAAAGCTTGCCGTCGTATACTATAACAGTATGCCCAAGTTCGGCACCCGCATAGTTGAAACCGGAATAAATCTTTCCATCAATAATAACGCCGCCGCCTACACCCGTACCGAGCGTAATGCCGATTACATTGCGGCGGCCTTTGGCTGCGCCCGCAAGCGCCTCGCCGTAAACCGCGGCATTTGCGTCGTTTTCCATGTAGGCCTTTTTGCCCAGCCGATCTTCTATCAACTGTATCATAGGTACATGATGAAACTGCAGGTTGTTCGAATATTCAATCTCGTGCGTTTCTTGATTTACGGTTCCCGGGGTACCGATACCCACCCATTCCACCTGACTGATATTTACACCCGCATCCTGCAACGCCATCTTGGCAGCTACTGCCATATCGTCGGCAACCAGCTCCGCGGCGCGGGGAGGAGCGGTTTTCAGCTTGCCCCTGCCGATAATGTGATAGCATTCGTCTACTACTCCCACCGCGATATTGGTGCCGCCGAGATCAATACCTACATAGTACTTCATAGTTATTCCATCTTTCTACAAAGTATTTGTTGCAAGAATTATTCTACAGTTATACCGCAATATCTCTCGAGTGTCTCATAAAACCGCTCTTTGTCAATATTCAAGACCAGTTTTTCGGGGAAGTCTATTTCATCCAGCAGATCGAGTGACGGCTGCACTCTGCCGATTTCCAAGGCAAAATGCGCGTCGGCGCTCACCACCACGGGAACCTCATACTTTTTGCACAGCCGCGCAATCTCGGCGCAGTTCTTTGAGGCGCCTTTTCTCACCTTAAAGGAATGGGCGTTAATCTCAACAATCTTATCGTATTCCTTAAATGCCTTTATACCCTGCTCATAATCAAAGCGGAAGGCCTCGGTGCCGCAGTGCCCGATTACCTTAACATGCGGGTTTTGGGCGGCTCCGATATAAGCCTTGGTATAGTCTGCTACCGTCGCGTTCTCTCCGAGGGGGTAGTGAAACGAAGCAATCACCCACTCCAGACGTTTGAGCGTATTTTCGGTTAAATCAAGCCCGCCTTCCGGGGTAACAATATCCGCCTCCGCGCCGCGCAGAATGAGTATATCCTCTATCACACGGTCGAGGCTGATAAGGTTGTCAAAGAACCAGAAGTAGGGCCCGTCCGGCATCTGGGGGCAGTGTTCGGTAATGGCAAGTGCGCTCATGCCGTAGCGCTTCGCGTACTGTATATTCTCAAGCAAGGTGCTATAGGCGTGGTTAGTTGCCACGGTGTGGCAATGGGTTTCGGCTATGGATTTTGCATCTTTAAGTTTCAAACCGGTGCCTCCAAAGGATATTGTAGGGGGATGATTTAATAAGCATTCCAATCGGTATCGGCGCTGGAATTATCCGAAGGTGCCATACCCAGCTTCTCCAGCAGTTCCCTCGCCGCGTTGTAACCCATCTTTTTCTGGCGGTTGTTCATTGCCGCAACTTCGATGATGATGGCGAGGTTGCGCCCCGGCTTTACAGGAATGGTGAGCGAGGGTAGCTCGATGCCTAAAATCTCGGTAAACTCATTGTCCATACCCATGCGGTCGTAAACCTTGTTCTGGTCCCACAGCTCTAGCTGGATGATCATGTCCACCTTTTCGGTTACCTTTACCGAGCCCATACCGAAGATGCGTCGGGCATTGATGATACCGATGCCGCGAAGCTCTAAAAAGTGACGGATGTTTTCGGGCGCGGTGCCCACCAACGTTTTGTTGGATACCTTTCTCAATTCCACCGCGTCGTCGGCAATCAGGCGGTGGCCGCGCTTCACGAGCTCAATGGCCGTTTCGCTTTTACCAACGCCGCTTTCACCCAAAAGCAGAATACCTTCGCCGTAAACCTCTACCAATACGCCATGACGCGTGATTCTGGGCGCCAGCTCGACATTGAGCTTGGAGATAAGCCCGGATAAGAACGAAGAGGTAGACTCGCTGGTTCTTAACACCGGCACGGCGAATTCCTTTGCAAAGTCATACATCTCCGGGAAGATTTCCAGGCCTCTGGCCACGATTACCGTGGCCGGTTTTTCAGAGAAAAACTTCTTTAAGCTCTCCCTTCTGGCGTCCTCAGGGAGGGTTGACAGGTAGGCGCACTCTGCCTTGCCCATTATCTGAATGCGCTGGCTGTCGAAAAACTCGTGAAACCCTGTAAAATACAGCCCGGGGCGGTTAACCTCGCTGCTGGATATCAAAATTTGAGAAGGCTCCACGGGAAGATAGATGGTTTCCAGCTTAAATTCATCTATCAGCTTTATCAGCGCAACCGTAAATATCGTCGACATCTTGTCCACCACTTCTCCGACAAATAGAGTGAATTGCTGCCAAAACCGCTGTCGGCCGGTTAAAGCAAGGAACGAATAAGGAATATAACTATTTTGTAGAATCGATACGCCGGTGTATCGATTAAAACCGGGTCAACCACGCACATTTTGCCTAAAAGTACAAATACTATTCTATAATTATAACGTAAGCGTACCATTCTTTCAAATAATTTTTTAGAAAAGGCATGAATTCTATCTAAACTACACAGGATTAAATGTGCTGAAAAATTAACATAAATATGTTATAATTATTATCGTGTTGTTTATAGGCGTTGTAATACTAATTCCAATAAGAAATAAACCGTAAAAATTCTTCACAAAAGGCATAAATGGGGCCTAATGCTCGAATTTTTTCTATATTTCTAATTGAAATAAGTATAAACAAAAAATCAAGCCCTTTAGGAAATCACGATTAACATTAAGGAGCGTAACCAATGAAGATTGCTATCTTTGCGGAAACCTATCTTCCCTACCTAAACGGAGTGGTGACGCATATCTGCGTATTAAAAAGCGGGCTGGAAAAACTGGGGCACGAGGTACTGATTGTTACGGCAGACGCTCATGCACGGCACCATTATATCGAAAACGGCGTACTGCACTGCCCGGCTATTACCTCGAAACGTGTCTACGGCTACGGTCTGGCCTCGCCGTTAAGTCAGCGGCGCTTAAACATGATTTTAAACTTTAACCCCGATATCATACATGTACAAACTGAATTCGGCGTGGGGCTCTCCGGCATAATGATTGCGAAGTTCTTAGGTATTCCGCTGGTGTATACCCTGCACACCATGTATGACGATTACATCTATTATATCGCTCCCAGCAAGCTGGTACCGCTGGTAAAAAAGCTTTCGCATGGGTACGCGAAGATTATTGCCGGTTCCGTAAACGCCATTACCGGCCCTTCGGTGAAGATTCAGGAGTATTTTAGGTCTCACGGTATTAAAAAGCAGGTTAATATTATTCCGAACACCGTAGAAATTGAGAAGTTTGACCCCAATAACTTCACGGCGGAGCAGAGAAGCGAGCTGAGAAAGCGCTACGGTATTCCCGATAGCAGTATGGTAGCCATCTTCGTGGGCCGGCTCGGCAAAGAAAAGAGCATTGACGTGCTGCTGGACTATTGGTCGCAGGGCATCAAGCCGGAGGATGGCCTTCACCTGCTTATCGTCGGCGGCGGGCCGGACAGCGAAAGCCTGCGCGAGTATGCCGCAAGCCTTGGCCTTGATTCGATGGTTACCTTTACAGGACCGATCCCCCATGAAGAGGTTGCGGCTTATTACGCGATCTCCGACGTCTTTGTAACGGCCTCCTTGTCGGAGGTGTATTCCATCTCGATGCTCGAAAGTATGGCCTCCGGCCTGCCGGTACTGCAGCGGTTTGATGAATTAAACTCCAGCCAGATTCAAGCCGGTAAAAACGGCTTCTTCTTTAACGATGCCTTGGAGATGGCCTCCGTGCTCAAGGTTCTTAAGCGCGAGAGCCCCGAAGACATGAAGAAGATGAAGGAGGTTGTAATCAACTCGGTGAAGGATTCCGGCGCCGAGTCGCTGGCCAAGAGCCTCTTAGAGATTTATACCGAGTATACGGAAAAGAAGAAATACAAAAAAGCCACCCACAGGCGCGATACCTTTAACAATACCAAGATCAAGCTGAAAAGGCTTCACCGTGTAAAATAGCTGCTGAATAAGTCGGAAACGGAGCAAACCATGACCATAAAAAAGCATTATGATATTGCCATCATTGGCGGAGGCATCGGTGGGCTGATGACAGCCTACCGTCTGTGTGAAAAGTCCCCCTCGCTTTCTGTGTGCATCTTGGAAAAGGGGCATGATATCGGCAAGCGCACCTGCCCCATCGTTACAAAAAAGGCGGATCACTGCATACACTGCTCCTCTTGCGCTATCATGGAGGGCATGGCGGGAGCGGGCGCCTTTTCGGACGGTAAATATGTGATCTCCACCGAATACGGTGGCTGGCTTACCGATTTCTTGCCCGCTTCTACCGTTATCAACTACATTGAGCAGGCGGACAGTATCCTCGTAAACTTCGGTGCCACCACCGAGCGTTTTATGCCGGATAATGAACTCAAAAAGCTTTGCCTGCAGCATGACCTGCACATGAGCCAGGCCCAGCTCAAGCACCTGGGTACCGACTCTAATTTCGATACGATGTGCCATATGATCGATTCGCTGCGGGACCGGTGCGACATTATTACCGACACCGAGGTTACCGATGTGGATACCAAGGCAAGCACCGTATTTTATAAGAACGGGTCGGCTGAAAACAATCTTACCGCCGGCACCATCATCTTCGCGGTGGGGCGTGCGGGCAGCCGATTCTTCTCAAGATGGTGCGGGCAGAATAACATCCCCCTTGCCAACAATCAGGTGGATATCGGCGTACGCGTGGAACTGCCCTCTATGATTTGGGAGCATTTTTCGCAGAAGATCTATGAGCCGAAGATCTGGTACCGCAGCAAAAGCTACGGCGATATTACGCGGATGTTCTGCTTTAATGAGCGCGGGCATGTGGTTACCGAGAATACCGACGGCGTACTTACCGTAAACGGGCACTCCTTCCGCAAGGCCGAGCGCAAGACCGCCAACTCCAACTTTGCGCTGCTGACCACCATTCGGTTTACTCAGCCATTCAAGTACCCCATTGAATACGCGCGGCATGTGGCTAGCCTAGCGAACCTTATCAGCGGCGGCAGCGTACTGGTACAGCGACTCGGCGATCTTGAAATCGGCCGCAGAACCGATGAAAAACGCTTAAGCCAGTCCACCACGGTTCCCACCTTAAAAGCGGTTGCGGGTGACTTAAGCCTATGCCTTCCCAAGCGGCAGATTGACAATATTGTGGAGACCCTGCATGCGCTCGATAAGATTGCCCCCGGTACCGCCAACTACGATACCCTGCTCTACGGCGTCGAGTGCAAATACTACTCGGCGCGCCCGGAGTGTGAGAACTTCCGGTTAAAGGATTACGAGAATATTTATGCTATCGGCGACGGCGCGGGCTTTACGCGGTCATTATCGCAGGCGGCCGCAAACGGACTGTATGTCGCAGATTCACTGTTAAGCGAACTGAATTAAGTATGAAAAGGCGTAACGATTTTGCCATCGTTACGCCTTTGTACGTTTTATATACAGTGTTTATATCTGCTTTTTAATCTTCTCCAACGCGCATTTTTCAAGCCTTGAAACCTGTGCCTGAGAAATACCGATCTCCGATGCTACCTCCATCTGCGTTTTACCCGCAAAAAAGCGCAGTGAGAGGATGTTTTTTTCGCGCGGGCTTAACTTGGCTATCGATTCTTTAAGTGCAATCTCCTCCAGCCAGTCCCAATCGTCGCTTTTATCGCCCACCTGATCCATGACATAGATGGTATCGCCGCCGTCGGAGTAGACCGGCTCCTGCAGCGAAAGCGGCTCCACGATAGCCTCCAGCGCCAATACCACATCTTCGCGCCTAATACCCATAAGCTCGGCAATCTCTTCTACCTTCGGCTCTCTGAGGTGCTCGTTGATAAACTTCTCCTTTACCTGCATTGCCTTATAAGCGGTGTCGCGCATGGAGCGGCTTACCCTTACAGAATTATTGTCTCTTAAATAGCGACGAATTTCACCGATGATCATAGGAACCGCATAGGTAGAAAAGCGAACATTCTGGTTAATATCGAAGTTATCAATCGATTTAATAAGCCCGATACAGCCTATCTGAAATAAATCGTCTGGGTTTTCGCCTCTGTTGATAAACCGCTGTATCACAGATAGCACCAGTCTGAGGTTGCCTGCAATCAGTTCTTCCCTTGCGTTTTTATCCCCCTGTTTTACCAATTTAAGAAGTCTTTCCTTCTCGGATTCTTTTAGAACCTTAATCTTTGAGGTGTTCACCCCGCAGATTTCCACCTTGTTCATATGCACCGCAACCACCCCCGCAATACTGATATCCACAGTATTGGCTGAGTTGAAATAAGGAATGCAGCGGCGGCACATGGTATTATTTTCTTTACCTTTTTTAGGGGATATTACAGAACCGAAAAGCCTTTTGCGAGCAGCGATCGCACTTTAAAAGTAAATAGCGGGAATAGTACCAAATAGTTCCTAAAGTGCCTTCAATATCTATAATATTATGATATAATTGGGATATTGTTTACTTTTGTCTTAAAGATATGATATACAATCGTGAAATTCAAAGGAGATGTTTCAATGCCAACCAAATATGTACATACCAATATCATCGCAAAGGATTGGGAATCGCTTGCGGACTTTTATGTAAAGGTATTTGACTGTACACCTTTAAACCCAAAGCGAGACCTCTCCGGAGACTGGGTGGACAGATTAACGGGAATAACCGACTGCAGCGTAAAAGGCATTCATCTGGCACTGCCCGGGTATGTCGACGGGCCTACTCTTGAAATCTTCTCTTACCAGCCCGAGGATGGGCAGCCTGCGGATAAAGTGCTGAACCGTTTCGGGTTTGCGCACATCGCCTTTCATGTGGATGATGTTGAAGAAACACTGCAAAGCCTGCTCGCCCATGGCGGAACCGCACATGGGGTTCCGGTTAAGAATACCTATAAAGAACTCGGGGAACTCACCGTAATCTATGCGCGTGACCCGGAGGGCAACTTTATCGAGCTGCAAAATTGGAAACGGCCTTAAAGCCGTTAACAGGTAAAAAGGCAGGATAGGATTAGGGTTATGAGCAAAGCTTTGCAAGAGATGACAAACGAAGAACTGTGGCGGCTTTTCCCTATCATGCTGACGGAGCATCAGCATAAATGGCTCACGGATTTTGCCTTAGAGAAAGAACTGCTTATGCAGTGCGTGGGTGAAAAGAATATCGCCCGCATCAGCCATATCGGAAGTACTGCGGTACCGGGCCTGATAGCCAAACCAACCGTCGATATCCTGCTTGAAATTACCCAAGGCACCGATATTGAATGGTTAAAAACAAAGCTTGAGAAGCTTGGCTATCTGTTTAGCCCACAGCCCAACAAACCACCGCCCCACATGATGTTTATGAAAGGCTATACGCCAAACGGCTTTTCAGCGAAGGTTTTTCATCTGCATGTCCGTTACTTGGGTGACTGGGACGAATTCTACTTCAGGGATTATCTTATTGCTCACCCCGAAGCCGCAGATGAATACGGAAGGCTGAAAATATTGTTAAAAGAGCGCTATGAGCATGACCGTGACGGATACACCAGTGCCAAGACCGATTTCGTCAAAACGATTACCATTTTAGCGCACGAAGAGTTTTTAGATAAATATGCAACCCAATACTAACATTGGTCTTACAGAAAATCTATAATCTTTTACCCTCCCAAGTATATTTTGCTACTCTTTTCAAAAAATAGAGTAAAGCACAGTTAATCACGTGCAAAAAAATTCGGGAGGGTTTGGTTTTGAAAAAATATATTCTACCCATTGCGGTGACGATTATTTGTCTTTCGCTGCTCGCATCTTGTAGAGGCAATGTAGGCGATACAACGTCACCTGGTACTGCATCACCGGGTGCCCCAGGTGCTGCGTCTTCTTCGGTAATCTCCGACATTGTATCGGGAGTAACCTCCGGGGTATCCTCCACTGTCAGCGAGATTGCAAGTGGCGTTTCCGACATAGCAAATTCCCCCGCCGCTTCAAAGTAATCTTAATCAACAAAAAAGGTGTCGCAGAAAATCCGCGGCACCTTTTTGTTATACTCATTCTTTATTTCAGCGTTGCAATGGTTACGCCCGATTCGCCCTCGCCGTAAACGCCCAGCCGATAGGACGCGATATTCGGGTGGGTTTTCAGGTGCAGCTGCACGCCCTTGCGCAGAACACCGGTTCCCTTGCCGTGTATGATAGAAATAACCTCCAAGTGCATCAGCACACATTCATCGATAAAGCGGTCAAGCTCCATCAGGGCCTCCTCCAGATTCATACCGCGAAGGTCCACCTCTGTTTTTGCCTGCGCCTGCACCGTGCTTTTAACAGTACGGCGCGAAACCGACTGCTCGGCTACCCGCTTACGTTTCCCCTCAATCAGCCTTAGATTCGCAAGCGCTGTTTTTGTTTTGAGTATCCCCGCTTCTACTGCGACCATACCGTCCTTGTCCGGCAGCTTTACCACAGTGCCCTCTTGGTCTACATCCATCATCAAAACTATATCGCCAACCTTCAGTGCACGAGGCAATACATAGTTTTCGTCCCGCTTGATAATGACAGGGTCGGCGGTAGCGCTGAGCTTTGATACCTTTGAGTTAAACTGCGCCTTCGCCTCGGCAGCCAATTTAGCAAAAGCCTCGGTATCCTTTTGCTTTTTAATCTCCGTCAGTTCATCAATAAGCTGCTGGGCCTCAAAGCGTACACGCTCCACAATATTTCTGGCCTCGCGCCGCGCGCGCTCAAGCTCCTTTTCCTTTTCGAGCTCCAGCCGTTTTTTATGGCTCTGCATTTCGCTGTTTGCCGTTTCGGCCTCCCAACGCTTGAGCTGGGCAAGCTCCTTTTCCTTTTCAAGCTGCTGGCGCATCTGCTCAAGGCCGGAAACAACGTCCTCAAAACGGGTATTCTCGCTGGATACCATGGCCCGCGCGCGGTCGATGATGGAGCCATCCAACCCAAGGCGCTGCGAGATGGCGAAGGCGTTGGAGCGCCCCGGCACGCCGATCAGCAGCTTATAGGTGGGGCGCAGTGTTTCAACATCAAACTCACAGCAGGCGTTCTCTACCCGCGCGGTTTCAAGGGCATATACCTTCAGCTCCGCGTAATGGGTGGTGGCGGCAACGCGGCATTTTGCCCAACGCAGATGGTCAAGGATAGAGATGGCAAGCGCCGCGCCCTCTACCGGGTCGGTACCCGCACCCAGTTCGTCCATCAAAACCAACGTATGCTCGTTTGCCATCTGCAAAATGTGAATGATATTTGTCATATGTGCCGAAAAGGTGGATAGGCTCTGCTCGATGCTCTGCTCGTCACCAATATCCGCCAGCACCTTACTGTAGAGGCCTATGGTGCTGCCATCGGCACAGGGCAACAGCAGCCCGCACATGGCCATAAGCGTTAATAGCCCGATGGTTTTAAGCGTGACGGTCTTGCCGCCGGTATTCGGGCCCGTGACCACTAAAGTGTCGAAATCCTGCCCCAGACGAATGTCGGTGGGCACCACCTTTTCGCGGTCTATAAGCGGGTGGCGCGCCTTTCGAAGGTCTATTACGCCGGCTGTCGACAGGTTTGGCTTTACCGCGCGCATCCGGTCGGCGAGCCTTGCCTTGGCAAAATACAGGTCGAGATCTATCACACAATCATAGCTGCCGGAGATTTCACCCGCAAAGCCCGCGCATTCCGCACTAAGCAGCGCCAAAATGCGTTCGATCTCCGCCTTCTCCTTGGTTTGCAGCACACGGATTTCGTTGTTCGCCTCCACCACCGCCATCGGCTCGATAAATAAGGTTGCACCGCTGGAGGAGGTATCGTGCACCAGACCTTTGATTTCGTTTCGATATTCGGCTCTGACAGGCAGCACGAAACGCCCGTCACGCAGAGTGACAATGGATTCCTGCAAGTACTTTTGATAGGTTTGCGAACGCACCATACTGTCGAGCTGCTCCCGCACGCGTATTCCGGCAATCCTTATCTTTCTGCGGATATCGGCAAGCTCAGGGCTTGCGTTGTCGTCTATCTCCTCTTCCGAGAGGATGGAGGTAAACAGCTTTTCCTCCAGCTTCTTGTTGGGTATAAGCGATTCAAATAGGAAATCGAGCGTCGTCGAGATGCCTTCACAGCGTTTTTTCCATTCGGTTAACGACCGAATGCACCGCAGCACCTCGGCAACAGCTAAAAGCTCCCCCATCGAGAGCACCGCACCGGCATCGGCCCGCTTTAGCATCCCCTTGGGGTTTACAACCCCGGCAAGCGACGGTGCACCAAAACGTTGCAATAGCATATAGGCGTCGTTTGCCTTTTCAAGCTCCGCGTTTACCGTATCGTAATCGGCGGATGGCGTAAGTGCCAAAGCAAGGTTATATGTATCCTTGCAGCTTGCCTGCTCGGCAAGCAGAGTTAATATCTTGGGCAGTTCCAAGGCTTTATAATGTCTTTCGTAATTCGGCATAACAAATCTTTGAACCTTTCCGCCCTGTTGTATCACAAGGCAATCTTGGCTGTATACAAAACGATCAATCTTCCCCAAGCAGTCATCCGTTTAATGGTGTGAGGGAGTTTAAAAAATCAAGTGTCTTAAATCCGTGCCCCATTTGGGCCAGCATATAAGCCTCGCAGACCTTGCCAAGCTGCTTTAGGCTTTCATCCGTCAGTGTAAAGCTAAAAAGCTTTTCAAACTCACTGTAGATGATATACCGCATGGCGGTAAGTACTGCAGGCGAAATAGGTACCACCGGTTCGGTGAAGGGCTCTTTCGCACAGTCCGCGCACAGCAGCTTTGCGCTGTTAAGGCAGAAATACATCGTCGGCGCTTCATAGCAGGAGCAGACCGCGCAGCATACAAGGTTTGGCATATACCCCGCAAGGGCAAGAATACGCAGCTCAAACACCGGCTTGATAAACTGTACGCTGCGTGTACCGGTGTTTAAAAAATGAAGGCAGTTTAAGAATAAACGCAAAAAGCCCTCCGCCTCGTCCTCCTCCGGGGCGAGGCTTTGGGTGAGCTCACAAAGGTAGCCTGCGAGCGAAAGGCTGTCTATATCGTTTCGGATACCGTAAAATACAGTTAGGGTTTCGGCAGAATCAACCGTGTAATGGTCTTTACCTTTATACAACTGAAAGCTGGAATAGGTAAGCGCCTGCGTAGCCGCCATGAGCTTGCTTTTCAGCCTTTTAGCGCCGTTTGCAAACGCGGTTATAACACCCCTGTCACGCGTAAGAATGGTGAGCACCCGGTCGGCTTCGTCAATATCCCGTACCTTGAGCACCACTCCCTCGGTACATATTTGCATTTTGGGGTTCCTCACTTTCGGGCAAACCTTGTTGGAAAAGCGTATCCTTGTAGAGAAGATAGGCCTCTACACTGCCTGTATCCTCAAAAATCTTCCACAGTGCTTCTCTGTCCACACTTTACCCCTCCACACCATAAGGTTTATTACAACAACCCTGCACCTTGTGGAATCTGCAAAAGGCAACCAAAAATCTTTACGGCGGTAAACCTTATACAGAACCGGTGTATTAAGATTGTTGCCCCTTAACTGATTTATATGTGAGGCAATGTAGACCATATTCAGTTAATATTAACAGAGAAATTCGCGTCGGATTTGTGCATATTAGGTATAGCCCAAGGAACGGACGGAGCTTTCTTTATTGCGCCAATCGTCCTTTACCTTTACCCAAGTTTTTAGGTTTACCCGTATACCTAAAAAGTTCTCAAGCTCTTTTCTGGCCTCGGATGCTACCTTTTTGAGCATTGCGCCGCCTTTACCGATGATAATGCCCTTGTGCGACTCCTTTTCACAGTAGATGATAGCATCGATATCGATAATGTCGCCGCTCTCGCGCTCTTTCATCGACTCGATCTCCACCGCCGTGCCGTGGGGAACCTCATCGGAAAGGTTGCGCAGCAGCTTCTCGCGGATGATTTCCGCGGCAATCACACGCTCCGGCTGGTCGGTCATGGTATCTCCGGGGAAGAAATGCGGCCCTTCCTGTGCCAGCTTATCCAGCTCGCGCAAGAGAATTTCAACGCCCTCCCCTGTTTTGGCTGAAAGCGGTATAACGCTCTCAAAATCATACAGGCGTCGATATTGGTCGATTCTTTGTATAATCTGCTCCTTCTGTGCAAGGGCGTCGATTTTGTTGATTACTAGCAGCGCGGGAAGATGCAGTGCCTTAAAGCTTTCGATTAAATTAAGCTCCGCCTTGGCGGGCTCGCCCTGAAAATCCACTACCAGTACCGCGGTGTCTACGTCGGCAACGGAATCGTCAACCTGCTTGACCATATACTCATCGAGCTTGGTTTTGGGCTTATGAAGCCCGGGGGTATCGATAAACACAAACTGTGTCGAGTCCTTCGTGAGTACGCCGGTTATTCTGGTTCGGGTGGTCTGCGGCTTATTGCTGACAATGGCGATCTTTTCGCCGATCATGCTGTTGAGTAGTGAAGACTTGCCCGCGTTGGGCTTGCCCACAATGGCTATAAACTCACTTTTGGTTTTGAGCATCTTTTCCTCCATGATTAGGGCTAAAGGTAACCTCGGCTTTTTGAGCCCATCGCCCTACCTTTGAAATAAACAGAAATGAAACAATTGCAGAAAGCAACAATAGCGTCGGGCGCACCCAGTTGCCCGTAAAGTAACGTACGATCTGCCCCATGACATCCAGGTTAAAAAATAGCAAAAAACCTACTGCTACCGCCGAAAAGGCCGCCACCAGCACCGCACCCGCCGCAACATCCTTGGCGATCTTGGCAAGGCGCGCATAGGCCTCGGTTACAAGGTCTACCGCTGTTTCTATCGCGGTGTTGAGCATCTCGGTGGCTATCACAAAACAGATGGTAAGCAGCAGCAGGATGTATTCGGCGCGGCTTAGGCTATAAAAACGCGAAAAATATAAGATATACAGCGCTACCACCAGATGAATGCGAATATTGCGTTCGCTGATAATACTATGGGCAATGCCGATAATTGCATAGCGAAAGCTCTTAATAAACCCTTTTAAGCCACGTTCGTTATTTTTCATCGGTCAATACGTAACTTTCTCCTCTGGGCAGGCCAAGGCTCGTAAGCACCGCCTCTTCCTTTTCCCTCATCCGCACAAGCTCTATACCACCGTCCTCGTGGTCGTAGCCGATAAGGTGCAGCATCGAATGCACCGTAAGGTAAGCCACCTCACGGCGAAGGGAATGCCCGTACATCTCGGCCTGCTCCACCGCCTTCTCCATTGAGATGACAATGTCGCCCAGCATATACGCCCCACTCTCTTGGTTTACGTCGTATACGCCGTTCTCGCCAAGCGGGAAGGAAAGCACGTCGGTGGGCATGTCCTTTTGGCGGTACTGGCTGTTTAAGCTCTGGATATTCTCGTTATCCACAAAGCTTACGCTCACCTCGTAGTCGCCGCTCATGCCTTCAAGCTCCAGCACTGCGTGACAGCAGCGCCTGATCAGCAGACGAATGCCGGTTGGAACCTTTATCTTCTTTTGTCGGTTGGATATAGATGCTTTGATTCTCTCCATTGTTTTAACCTCCTTGAAATCTCCGGGCCGTTGTGAGAACACCTTACTATCTTCCATGCTTCTTTTCTTCGTAGTACTTTTCGTAGGCCCTAATTATTCTCTGCACCAATACATGACGCACAACATCCTTCTGCGAAAGATGGATGATACCGATATCCTCAACATCCTTTAAAATCCTGCTTGCCTCAACCAAGCCGGAACGCTTTTCTTCCGGCAGGTCGATCTGCGTTATATCGCCGGTAACCACGGCCTTGGAGTTCATGCCAAGCCTTGTTAAAAACATCTTCATCTGTTCAGGCGTGGTGTTCTGCGCCTCATCCAGAATGATAAATGAATCATCCAGCGTTCTGCCGCGCATATAGGCAAGCGGGGCAACCTCAATGTTGCCGCGCTCGACGTATTTTTGATAGTTTTCCGCACCCAGCATATCAAACAATGCGTCATACAGCGGGCGGAGATAAGGGTCTACCTTTGTTTGCAGGTCTCCGGGCAGAAAGCCAAGCTTCTCGCCGGCCTCTACCGCGGGCCGCGTCAGGATAATGCGGTTAACCTCGTGCGCACGGAACGCGCGAACAGCCATCGCCACCGCCAAATAGGTTTTGCCGGTACCCGCGGGCCCGATTGCAAACACAATGGTGTTGGACTTCATCAGCTCAATATACTGTTTTTGCCCGAGTGTTTTGCCCTTAACCTGCCTCCCCTTGGAGGTGATGCACACGTTGTCGTCAGCGGCAAGCGAGCTTATCTGCTCCTCGTTGCCTTCGCTCACCAGTGAGATGACATAGCGCAGGTTTTGTTCGTTGATGGTTTCACCACGGCTTAAAAGTGTAAGCAGCCCGTCTATGACCCTGCAGGCATACATCACATTCTCGGCCTCGCCACTTACCTTGATCTCGTTTTCACGGTTAACAACACTAACACTGTACTCCTGCTCTATAATCTTAATGTTAGAGTCGAAACTTCCGAAAAGCGCAAAGGTATGCTCCAGCCTGTCGATGTTTATTACCTGCTCTATCATGAACCTAGCTCCGTTTCAATACTTTTTTTAAATAATTTCATCTTTGACGTCGGCGTATGTAGCATAATATTTGTATCTATTTTAATATAAATTCCCTGCAATTGTATGTATTTTTAATGAATATTCGTACAAAACGCGCCTACATTCCTAAAAATTATATCATAATTCCCCTCAAATAAATAGTAATATCATACCAAATTTTCGACTAAAATTTCTTGTTCTTTTGCTATATTTGCATTAACAACCAAATTCGCTTTCACCCTGTAGCTATTCGTCTGCTTAGTGACATCGACAGTACGGGAAACCACCTCGGCGTCTTTAAATTCGCTTTCCTCATATTTTTTAAGCAGCATCAGCACCGCTTCTTTGGCCTGATTGGCGGTTATAGGAACCTTCTGCCGAACCACCTCACGGTAAAGCTCCTGCTTATAGTTCATCGGCAGCGGTATGCCGAACAATGATAAAGGCTTTTCGGAGGTCTCCAGCCTATAGTTAAAATCGGTACTGCCGCAGAACCAGATCGGCACCTCGGTGTTTAAAAACGAAAGCAACCGCTTGGTGCGCTCCTTGCCTGTGTACCTCGTAATCTCGGTCATCAATGGGATATCATATTCTCTTTGTTCCTGTACCTGCGCGATGATGGTTGCGCCCGCATGCTTAAGGGTATTCTTTCCAAATTTATCCTCGATTATTCCGCTGACGATAATCTCCCCTTCCTTTACCGTATCCCCCTTTTTCACCAGCGTTTCTCCGTCATAAACCTCCATCTTCAGTATCTGCCCGGGCTTTGCCGCAACGATATTACACGGTTTATCGATCGGCTCCATCTCCGGTTCCGGGGTTCGCTCTTTCACCTCCACCATGGCGGTGGTGCCCGAAATGTTGATTGCAATCCATGAAAGATCATTAAGTTTCAATAGCATCCTTTGCTTGGCCTGTGTTACATCTATATTGTTTTTAAGTGCCCCAACCTTTATGCCCTCGCTCTCAAGGGCTTTAAGAATTTCAAACTGGGAAACGTCTATATTCCCTACCACCTCAACCGACCAGATAAACTGCGACATAAAGAGGATAAAGCCGAAGAAGACCGCAATACCGACAAATAACCCTACCCGCCTGCGGTATTTTCGCGTGTGAAACGGCAGGCCGCGGCGCTTGCCAATGCGCAGCCTTACACCGGATTTTCGGGCCGGTACACGCAGCCTTTTATAGTCTTTGGCCAATGTATGTGCGGTTAGGATCTCACCGCGCCTTTGAATATCCCATATACCGATACCGGCACGCGTCACGAGGTTTAGAAAACGCTCTGCAAACGCGCCCAGTACGGTAAAGGATACATACCCCTTCAGCCATCGGAGCAATTTTATAATAAACAAAACGATACTCCTCTCTTTACCTGTACAGTCATTACGTCCTGCGTATCGTTTTAAAAGTCATGTTAAAAACTCAATAGACATAATATAGCCTTCAATGGCAAGTGATTCGCCCGCGAGGCATTTCAACGTAAGCCCCCTGCCTGTAAACCTCAGCACCATTCTGCCGGCGTTAACCTTGATGCAGTCTTCGTTGTATTCCAAAACGCCCTGTGAACCATCTATGGTAACCTCCCGGTTGCCCATAATCTCCATCTGGGTAGAGCGAAGTATTGCCGTTTCGGGGAACTGCAGCATGCCCGCAACCTTCGAAACCCCTTTACGCGCAATCTCCTTCTTGCTTTTTTTCTCGGCTTCTCTATCCCTTCTCGTCATATAAGAACCAAGCCTTTCCGCACCTTTAGCTACGTTAAAAAGGTACACAATATCGATTGCCTGCAGTAAATATATATTGCTGGGCGGTTAATTTTATAATCTCGCGGGCCATATATATGAATAACTGATAGCTAAGTGGGGGAAAAGCGTGGAAAGAAATAGTCCATTCAACAATAAAAAGGCCGTCCTGTTCTCTGTTTTAGCGGTAGCGACAGCGCTTTTGTACTTTTACAATGCCAAGGCCATCACTGCCGGAGTAAAAGACGGGCTTGCCGTATGTGCGAACGCCGTTATCCCCTCCCTGTTTCCGTTTATGATCTTTGCTTCATTTTTGGTACAGAGCAAGCTTTCAGATACCTTATCCCGCCCCTTTTCCGCCTTTACGCGCCGGGTGCTTCATCTGCCGGTTTATACCGGCGCCGTGTTTTTATTAAGCTTGATTGGCGGGTACCCCGTGGGGGCGCGCGCAATCGCCCAGCTATGCCAAGAGAAAAGGCTTAGCACCAAAACCGCCGCGCGTATGCTGTGCTTCTGCGTAAACGCCGGGCCCGCCTTTTTAATCAGTGCCGTTGGGCTGAAGATGCTAAACAATTACAAAGCCGGTGTTGTGATATTGATATCGCAGACTCTCGCAAGCATAATCATCGGATGTATCCTTGGGTTAAGCTATCCAAAGGATGATGACAGCCATGCTTACGAAAAAGCTGATGCGGTTTCGCCTTCGCTGGCCGACTCGTTCGTTTTGGCTGTAACGAACGCCGCAAAGGGTATCTTCAACATCTGCGCCTTTGTGATTACCTTTTCGGCTATCCTCGCACTCGTGAAAAGCCTGCCTTTTATCAAGGAACTCTACGCATTATCGTCAAACAACTGGCACGCCGGTGCTCAGGCCGCATTTACCGGCTTTTTCGAGGTTACATTGGGATGTATATCCGCCGCGAAGGTTTCGGGTACACCGGCGATTATTCTAACCAGCGCGTTATGCTCCTTTGGTGGCTGCTCGGTTATCTGCCAGACGGTATCCTGCTTTTCTGGGTTATCTGTTCGCATGACGCCCTATTTGATATCCCGCGGCGTACACATGGTTTTATCCTGCCTGTTTGCCTTCGGGCTGACACACCTATTCCCCGATACGGTTACCACCTTTTCGTTTACTCAAAGCCCTATTATGGTGCACAACCTATCCGGCACGCCTATTGCGGCCTGTGCCCTTCTGCTACTTTGCGCGGCGCTGATTTTATTCCGAAAAGATAAAATATTTTTATAGCATAACCCAATCAGATTTGCTACAATGGTGACAAGATACAGCGTAGTAATGCTAATTCCAATAAGAAATAAACCGTATAAATTCTTTACAAAAGGCATAATTAAACCTTTTGTTCAAATTTTTTCTATATTTCTAATTGTAGTAAGTATAAGTGAGGTAAACGCCATGAAATTCAACTATTTCGGGAAGGATATCGAGCCTTCATGCGAGTATTGCGCCTTTTGTGTTACCTCGGAAGAGGCAATGCAAAGCTGCATAAAAAAACGCAAGGCACTGCCGGGCGGCGGGTGCGGCAGCTTTGAGTACGCGCCCACGAAACGCAAGCCAAAAGGCAAATTAACCCTGCCGCAGTATTCGGCGGAGGATTTTAAGCTATAGTACATATACAAATCATACAATCCCTTTACCGATTATTTTCTGCTGCTTTACGTTCTTCTTAACAGAATTCGTTGTGATACCGCCAAAATTATGTTACAATTAACAAAAGTTCATTGCAATTTACTTACAGTTACCCCTGTAGCATTACACTGAACTTGAATGACGCATATGCGGAATGGAGCGTTACAATGAAACTGACAAAGCCGGAGAGAAGCTGGGTTTTGTATGATGTTGCAAACTCGGCCTTTACCATGCTTATTTCCACCACCATCCCCATCTACTTCAGGTCATTGGTCGAAAACTCCGGGGCCGACCCTGCAACCGCCACAGGAATATGGGGTATTGTCACCTCGGTGGCGATTGCCATACTAGCGATTCTTTCGCCGATTTTAGGGGCGATTGCCGACTACAAGGGCATGAAAAAGAAGATGTTCCTTCTGTTTCTCGCAATCGGCTTGCTCGGCGGCATCTCCCTTTCCGTAACCACCGATTGGGTAGCCTATATGATCGTGTTTGTGCTGGCAAGAATCGGTTACACCGCCTGCAATGTGTTTTATGACTCGATGATCACCGATGTTACCGACGATAACCGCATTGACTATATATCCTCTGCAGGATTTGCCTGGGGCTACATCGGCAGCTGTATACCCTTTATTGCGGGCATTGCCGTTATCTTTATAAAGCCGTTTGGCATCTCTACCGGTATGGCTACTCAGATTTCATTCTTGATTGCGATAGTCTGGTGGGGGCTTATGACCATCCCGCTTTTAAGAAATGTAAAGCAAACATATTTCCTAGAAGACCGCCGCGATAAGATATTACATTCCTTTACCCGTCTTGGCGTAACGCTCAAAAAGATTATTAAAGATAAGAAGATCTTCTTTTTCATATTGGCATACTTCTTCTATATAGACGGTGTCTACACCATCATCTCGATGGCTACCACCTACGGCGGTGAGGTTGGCATCGACAGCAATAGCATGATTTTGGCGCTCTTGCTTACCCAGTTTGTCGCCTTCCCCTTCGCCATCCTCGCCGGCAGGCTTGCCGCTAAGTTTGGGGCATTAACGCTCATTAAGGCGTACATTGTGTGGTATATTGCCATCTGCCTGTTTGGTTATCAGCTAAACCAGCAGTGGGAATTCTGGGTACTGGCCGTCGCGGTCGGGCTTGCTCAGGGCGGCGTACAGTCGCTTTCACGTTCCTACTTCGGCAAGCTTATTCCCAAAGAAGAATCCAATGAATACTTCGGCTTCTTCGATATCTTCGGTAAATTTGCAGATTTCTTCGGCCCATTGCTGCTCGCTGCTTCGGCATTCATCTTCAAAACATCGACCTATGGCATCTTAGCGCTGGTGCTGCTGTTTATTATCGGTCTTGTTTTCCTCTCGTTTATACCAAAGGAAAAAGCCGCAGCCACAGCCCTATCTTCAGACAGCAATAAGATCGATTAACCTAACGATTTTCAGGCTCTCGTATTTTTACGGGAGCCTTATTTTTTTGTAAAAAAGGTATTGACGAAAGAGAGAGAATTTAGTATACTAATAAGCGTCGCACGAAGCTTGGGGGCGTAGCTCACCTGGGAGAGCGCTTGAATGGCATTCAAGAGGTAGTCGGTTCGATCCCGATCGTCTCCACCAAAACAAAAACCACAAGGTCAACACCTTGTGGTTTTTTCATACCCTCATACCCTTATGAGATCGGACACTTGATACAAAACTGAGTTGCATAAAGCCGTACAGAACAAGATGGTTCACTTGCATTACATAAGTGAAGTATAGGAGTTGGGGAAAAATGAAAATAAACGTATATACATTAAATTCTTTTGCTAAAACAAAAGAAGGCGGAAACCCGGCGGGCGTTGTTATGAATGCAGATTCATTATCCGAAGGAGAAATGAGAAAAATTGCTGCTGTTCTTGGATTCAGTGAAACTGCTTTTGTATTACAATCAAACATGGCAGACTTTAAAGTGAGATTCTTTACACCGAATGAAGAGGTGGACTTATGTGGCCATGCTACGATTGCCACCTTTTACGCAATGTCAAGTCTGAATTTATTAAAACAAGGTAAATATAAGCAAGAAACCAGAGCCGGAATACTTGGCATTGAAATTTATAACGATAGTTTTGTTATGATGGATCAATCTATTCCTGTATTTTCGGAAGTTATAGATAAAGATGAAGTAGCAGATTCCTTGAATATCAGTACTTGCCAAATTTCAGCAGACTTGTTGGTTCAAGTTGTGTCAACAGGGCTTCGGGATATCATGGTTCCTGTAAAAAGCATTGAAATTCTAGATGCAATTAAACCAGATATGGAGAAAGTTAAAAAAATCAGCCAGAAGTACAATACCGTTGGATACCATGTTTTTTCTTTGGAATCTCTACATGGTGCTAACGCTTATTGTAGAAACTTCGCTCCCCTATATGGTATCCCGGAAGAATCTGCAACAGGAACATCAAGCGGCGCCCTTGGTTGTTATCTGTACCACTACGGAATAATCAACGAGGAGCAAGCTTCAAACATTATTTTTGAACAAGGTTATTCTATGAAAAGGCCATCTGAAATCCGAGTGTCTTTAGCGGTAAAGGAAAATGAAATTTTCGAAGTCAAGGTTGGAGGAAGAGCGATGAATCTGACTTTAACGGAAGTCGAAATATAGAATAAGAGCAAAGCAGCCTGCCCCCGGTACTAATGGTAAGTGTGGCAGGGTTGCCGCTATTTATAATGGTTTTCAAGTAAAAACGGATAAAAATCAGGCCAAAAAATGTATTTTCGGCCTGATTTTTTTTGGGTTTTTTACAGATGACAAATTGCAACAGGAGAAATGCGGCCTCTATGAATCGGAATATCGGTATCTGTTATTATGACATACTTGCGTTTTTGTAATTCGTATTTGATCTGTAGGCCCATAATGCGGTGTTCATGCTCCTTGTGTGCAGAAGCGTCAAAAGGAATTTCCTGAGCAGCGTTTTTCTAGAGTAGAGCTTGTTATGGCACTGCTTCAGCGTCTTCAGGAAAAGCTCGTTCTCCATGCCCTTCATCTTGTATGTAAGCTCCGACATGTCGTACCTGTCCCAATCGCCGGAGAAGTTTTTATACATCAGCCTGTTTTCATCGTCGTACTGTTTATATAACCTCGTTCCAGGCAGGGGTGTAAGAATTGTAGACTGGATTACATCAATCCGGTTTTTTAAAATGAATTCCGTCTTTCTTCTCATGCTTTCTTCGGTTTCGTTATCTGAGCCGAAAATAAAGGCGCCCAGGACCGCGATCCCGTATTTATTAATGAGTTTGAATGCCTTTTTATAGTCATATATAAGGTTTAAGTTTTTACCCATATACTTCAGCTCGACGGGGTCTGCAGATTCAAGCCCGAGAAATACCATTTTACAGCCGCTTTTCGCCGCCCATTGGACAACCTCTTCGTTTTTGGCGAAATTCAGAGAGGCCTGACAGAACCATTCCTTGTTGAGCTTGCGCTCAACCATGCCCTTGAACAGCTTCAGCGCCCGTTCTTCACATTCGCTGCCGTAACCGATCAGATTGTCATCGACGAAAAAGATCATTTTCTGCGGCAGTAGCGCCAGTTCATCGAGTACATCCTCATAAGGCCGCTGCCTGAAAGCTCGTCCATTGAAAGCCGTGACGGAACAGAAATAACAATCCATCGGGCAGCCGCGGGAGGTCTGGACGCTGGCAAACAAGTATTTGTCGCTGAATATATCCCTGCTTACGCTGAAACGGCCGAGATCGGCGTGGCCCCCATGATATACCGGTTGCAGCTGGCCCTTCAAAAAATCATCAATAACGTTTTTCCAGATGTTTTCGGCTTCACCGGTCACCACAGCGTCGGCAAAGTTCTGCGCCTCCGCCGGCAGCATCGAGGCGTGTATACCGCCCATGATTACGGGAACACCTTTTTGCCGGTATATTTTTGCCAATTCATAGGCCCTGTTCGCGGCCGATGTGAATGTAGTTATTGCCACAAGATCGGCTTCTTCATATGAAAATGGTTCAAGGTTTTCGTCTATCAGTTTGATTTCAAATAAATCGGAGGGGGTCAGGTCTGCGATAATCCCCAGCCCCAGGGGAGGAAAAACGGAGGACTGATTAACGGTTAATCCGGTTTTAACGGGGTTTACCGGATTGATCAGCAGTAATTTTAGCTTGTTGGGCGCCGCGTCGCCGCAAGATATCTTTTGCTGTCCCCGGCTTTTTTTAAGTCCGCTGATTAGCAGGGCTATGGCGATAAAATAAAAGCCTATACCGGCGGCAAGAATCGCGATAAACAGAATAAAGAGCTTTGTATTATTGAAAAGAAAAACGGCGCCGCAGATCAGTGACGGAATTGTAAACAGAACAATAGGCACGATAAACGGCGCTTTTTCTTTGATTTTAAGGACAGCATCCTGATACGCAATAGTTTCATTTCCAGCGGATATACACGTAAAAACATAACATATGAGGAATACGGACATGCCAATGATAAAGGCGATATTAATATCTGACAGACAAACCGCGGCGGCTTCCAATAAAACGAAGATAATCGCCAGAAAAACGTAGTATCTTTTCAATGATTACCCCTCCAGCAAATTAGTAGCGTACCTGTGATAATAATAATCTTCCATGGGAAATTTGTCCAGAGCGTACAAACATAATCGTGTCCGAAAGATATAATATTTAGTTAAACAACTGTACGGAGTATTTATAAATATAGATAAAAGTTTTAAAAAGTATAAGGATATAATATTAAAGCTAAACAATAAAAGTTTCACTATACAAAATAATATAATGTGATATAATGTTTTGGTCTCATAATGAGATTATTAACAAATACAATATAGGAGGACATAATATGTTTACAAAAACGCTTCAACACAATCATTCTAAAACCATCAAAAATAAATATATCCATAAAGATATACTTATTAAAATGTTTTCTGATGTTATTCAGGGTAAAACTACAAAACTAACTGATGATGATATAGAATGCAGTGATGTAGTAGATAAATGGAATGAAATGATAGATTCTTTGTGTGAGAACAGAAGAAAATCTATCCTTGATGTTAATAATTTACTGCAGATGGTAACAAGGATGGATTCTGTAAGAGATATGATTAAAAGTGTGAAAGTACAAACTGACGCTATTAATTCCATGTCTGCAAGCAGTGAAGAATTATCAGCATCCATTGAAGATGTCTCAAATATATCCCAGAGAGTATCTGCAAAGTCAAATGAAGTAAAGAACATTACTGAAATTGGCGTAAAGAACATATCTAATTCTATTGAATTTGTAAGAAACTCATTTAATGACATTGATAATATAGACAAGCAGATGCAAGGCGTTAAAGAAAAAACGCATACAATTAATCAAATTATTGATATTGTAAAATCAATTGCTGACCAAACAAATTTACTTGCGTTAAATGCCGCTATTGAAGCTGCAAGAGCAGGACAACAAGGAAAAGGCTTTGCAGTCGTTGCAGATGAAGTTAAAAAACTTGCCGAACATACCAAAAATTCAGTTTCAGATATACAAAAAAATATTTTTGAATTGCAAAAGGATATAGACTTATCTGTTGAGAAAATTAACGGAACGTCACAACAATTGGATTCTGGTAAACGACTTGTTGATGATGCATTGGAGTCGATAAACTTAATTGATACCTCTATAGATACTGTTAATGAAACAATCATTCAAGTAGCTGCAAATACGGAAGAACAAACAGCGGCAACCCAAACCTTCACGAGTAGCATAATGGATTTGTCGAATCAAGCTGATTATATAAATGACAGATGTAATGCTACAGGCAAAGCTATTAATGATTTGAGTAAAAATTTAGATTCTATCAGGCTTGAGATGGTTAAATGCAGATTCTGCTTAACCGATGCAGATATGATAGATATATATATAACCGACCACTTGCTCTGGAGATGGAGGATATATAATATGCTTCTCGGCAATGAAAAGGTGGATATCAATACGGCAAGCGATTATAAGCAGTGCAGGCTTGGGAAATGGTATTACGGCATAGACTGCGATAAATTAAGGGATAACAAAACCTTTATAGAATTAGAGAAGCCTCATAAAGAATTGCACGAATTGGCAAAGGATGCTGTAATTGAATACGAAAGAAATAATATAAAGTCAGCTGAACAATGCCTCGAAAAGATGGATATATGTTCTGGTAAAGTAATTACCCTATTAAATAAACTAAAAGAAATGCTAATTTAATTTGTACTTTACTTTTTTCCTCTGAAGATCGTGACTTACCCACAGGGCGAGTACGGAGTGGAGGACAATCTGTCGGAAAATCACCCCCTCAGAGGCTATTTCTTATGAGGATGCTACTCCCCCGCCATAGCCAAGAGAGCGGTTGAAGAAATCTTTGAACTTGATAATTGATTAAAAAACGGCGGGATTTATTCCCGTCGTTTTGCCGTCAAGGCCCTACCGGCTTTAGGCGGCATCCTTTTTACCTTTCAAGGCACGTTGAGAGTATAGTTCTGATTTTGAGACAGATTGACCACTAAACTATTTTGAAGCAAAAATTGAGCAAAAAGCAAATTAACATGTTCGTGGTGGAATTCATTGTAACAGTTTAATTAAATTAACATAAAATGACAATATGAGTAACTTATAAAAGTGAGGTATTGACCATGTTGTCAAGTGTTGAATTTATAAAACAATCTCTAGGTTTACATTTGTTTTTTGCAAGGATTATGAAAGAGCATTCATTATTCCTTGAAGCGGGGTTCACGCCAAGGGACGCTAGTTTTACTCAACAGGCAGATGCTTTTCGAAAGGAATTTGATGAACTTTTAGGAGACGCCATTTCCCTCTCTAACGGTGTGGTTAATCCGGGAGTACTTCAATCTGGTGAAGTAATAACACCGTTTACTTTAAATGCAGAAATGGCAACAACTTATTTTACTGGTGTACAGATACCGACAGGGCTCACGCAGGAAGAGGCAGGTTTAACGGGTGGAGGTATGGTATCAGACCCTATGCTTGAACAACGGGTATCCGTGCTTAATCAAAGGGCAATGGACTTAACTTCTGCGTTAATACAGTTTAAGACAAATATTTTGTCTAATGTTTCAAGCTGTAAAATGTTCACGTTTAATTATCCCTTGCTGGTTATACATATAATTCGCGAGGCGGAATTATACCTGAAAACGCTTAATAGACTTCAAAACAGGGCGGAAGTAAATCTGGAAAGAGAGGCCTACGAACAGGAATTTTTCTGGAACAGGCAAATGGCAGAACATGCAAAATTTATTCGTGGATTACTTGACCCAACAGAAAATAATTTGATCAGTCAAGCTAATAATTTTGGGAATGAGTTTGATCAATTAACTGCCCAAGCAAAGGCAGCAATGGACATGACTGCTCCACTAGCAAATGTTACTGACGAAAGCTTAAAAGCAACGCAGGATTTGCGTAACTTCAAAGCACAAGGCACACAGGGAATTCTTTCGTGCGAAATAAAATCCATCATTATTCCGTTGCTGGGTGATCATGTCTTACGTGAAGCGAATCATTATCTGCGTCTGTTAAAAATGTTTGAAAGAAACTGATTACTCTTAAAGCGGCAGAATACTACTACGGCCGTGGGCCAAAAAACGGCATGTTGAGAGTATAAATTCTGATGACGAATAGTGGTTCGAATGGCAAATAAGGCAATTTAGCCGTTATATATAGCGGCTTTGAAGTTAAAATTAAGCAAAAATCGGACCGAAAACTACATTTTCAGTCCGATTTTTTAGTACATTTTATAGATGACATTTGGGATTTGCATCTGTACTCAAAGGTTCGGTACAAGAATATTGAATTCTTACACCCGCTTTTTATACGCCCTCATCGCGAAGATATATGCTACAAGCGTAATCCCAACCAACCATGCAAGAGCGACCCATATATCATTGCCGACAGGCTGATTAGACAATAACGCGCGGATAGCGTCCACTATTGAAGTAACCGGCTGATTTTCGGCAAAGGCGCGAACGACTGACGGCATCGATTCGGTCGGCACAAACGCCGAGCTGATAAACGGAAGGAAGATAAGCGGGTAGGAAAAGGCGCTTGCGCCGTCCACCGATTTCGCGGACAGTCCGGCAATCACCGCGAGCCATGTCAAGGCCAACGTAAACAGTGCGAGCATACCGGCTACGGCAAGCCATGGTAGTATCCCTGCCGAAGAGCGAAAGCCCATAATGAGTGCTACGAGAATGATGACGACAACCGAAATCGCATTGGATACCAGTGAGGTCAGCACATGCCCCCACAGCGTGGCCGAACGCGCAATCGGCATGGAGTGGAACCGCTCAAATATGCCGCTTTGTACATCCATAAACAGGCGGAAAGCCGTATAGGCTATACCGCTCGCAATCGCCATCAGTAGAATGCCGGGTAGTAAGTAATTGACATAGTTATCCGTACCGGCCTGGATAGCACCGCCGAGTACGTAGACGAACAGCAGCATCATCGCAATCGGAGTGATGCAGACCGTGATAATCGTGTCCATGCTGCGGGTAATATGGCGCATGGAACGCCCGAGCATAACGCCCATATCACTGAAAAAGTGGTTCTTTACCGTCTCCATCTATTTTTCCTCCTTTTTGCCGATGATTGCAAGGAATATCTCTTCCAGTGTCGGCTGTTTTTCAATATATTCCACCTTCGCGGGCGGGAACATCTTTTTTAGCTCAGCAAGTGTGCCATTGGCAATAATCTTTCCCTCGTGCAGAATGGCAATTCTATCGGCAAGCTGCTCGGCCTCATCCAAATACTGCGTGGTCAGGAGTACCGTCGTGCCGTTGTCGGCGAGTTCTTTGACGGTTTTCCAAACCTCGATGCGCGCCTCGGGGTCAAGCCCGGTGGTTGGCTCGTCGAGGAAGATGAGCTGCGGTTTTCCCACAAGGCTCATAGAAATGTCGAGCCTGCGGCGCATACCGCCCGAATAAGTAGATGCCCTGCGGTCGGCGGCTTCGGTCAGGCCGAAGCGTTTAAGCAGATCGTCCGCAACCTGACGCGGGTTGTCTAGGTGCCGCAGCTTGGCAATCATGATGAGATTTTCCCGCCCCGTCAATATCTCGTCCACGGCGGCAAACTGCCCGGTGAGGCTGATCGACTGCCGCACATTGCCGGGCTTTGATGTAACATCAAAGCCGTTTACGGTGGCGGTTCCTTCATCCGGTTTCAGCAGCGTGGTGAGGATTTTTACAATCGTCGTCTTGCCCGCGCCGTTGGAACCGAGCAGGGCAAAAATACTGCCCTTTTCCACCTCAAAATCTACGCCCTTTAGAACATGAAGTTTCTTATAGGACTTTTGCAGCCCCTTAACTTGAATTGCGGTTTTTGTCATTTTGAATCGTTCCCCTTTCCGAACTTTTTCAGTATGTCGCGATTGAGCGCCTCGCGCCAGTCTTCTGTGTATGTCCTGGCGTTGCGCAGGAGCTCGTCGCAGAACGCGGCCACATCCTCACCGGTAATCTCCAAAACATGCTTGCCATCCGCCGCACCGGTTTCGAACAATTCTATCAGGTCATAATGTATCTTCAACATGTCATAGCCAGATCCCGCCGCGAACATCCACATGTGTCCCTGAATTTTCTTAAATACATATTGATAGTCTTTCGGCAGAGCCTCCACCCTTGCCATCTGTTGCTTGTACTCGCGCTTGCTCTCAATCATTTTTTTGATATTGAAGTAATTATCGAAAAACTCAGACATTTGATTGCGCCTCCTTTAATTGGTTGATTTTCGACAAGCTTCCTGTAGGACTTTCGCAGCCTTTTACTTTGTTTTATCCGTATCCTTTTTTATGGCCTTGTAAACTTCCTGGTCAACAGATTCCTGATAGACGTCAGCGTAAGTTTTCGAATCTTTGATCAGATCGTCGCAGAAAGCCGCTACGTCACTGCCCGTTACTTCGAGCACGCCTTTCCCCGAGGCCACGCCCTCTTCAAAAAGATCGACAATCCCCGAGAGCAGACCCGTCCCGTCGGTGAGCTCAACAGGGCCGACCTTAAAGAGATATTTTTGCATCTCTTTATAAACAATCTGATAATCTTGAGGGAGCGCTTTAACACGCGCCACGTGCGCTCGCCACTCTTTTTTGCCTTCGATGATATCTTGTATACTCATTTTATCCTCCTATTTACCTAATTTTTTAGCAATGTTATTGTTGAGTTGCTCGCGCCACTTGTCGCGATAAGACTTTGCCCCTTCTTCGCCGGCCAGCGCTGAACAGAAGCCTTTGATATCGTCACCCAGAACCTCCCCAACACTCTGACCGTCCGCCGCCGCTTCTTCGAGCAGGCCAAGCACACCGTCAAGAATTGGCATGAGGTTGCGACCGGTGAAATCTGAGTGCGGCAAAAGATTGGCAATAATTTTCTCCCATGCCGCTTGATAATCAGCAGGCAGCTTCTTGGCTCGCAAATCAAAAGCTTTGAATTCTTTAGTCATGTCGCTGCCCGTAATCTGTTCCCAAAAATTCATTGTTTTTTCTCCTTTAACTCGTTAATTCTTGATGATACGAACTCCCATTTTTCCCAGAACTTCTGCAGCTCCTCGCGCCCCGCGTCGTTGAGCGCGAAAAACTTGCGCGGTGGCCCCATGTCGGAGGGCTTCTTTTCTATGTCCACGAGTTTATTCTTTTCAAGCCGTACCAAAATGGTGTAGACAGTTCCATCCACAACATCTGTGAAGCCGAGGGCGTTCAGCCGCCGCGTGATTTCGTAGCCGTAGATTTCTTTGCGGCTTATAATTTCAAGGACGCAGCCCTCAAGCGCGCCTTTGAGCATTTCCGTTAGGTCTTCCATCATAATCACTCCTTGCTATTCTGTAATACAGATATTCCGTATTACTTACTACCACTATATAGTAACACGTAGTAGCTGGTTTGTCAATAACGTTTATTATATACACCAATAATAAATTATTACGCAACAAAAAAAGCCCAGTAAACACTGGACTTTTTTGAGGTCAGATTGTATCAATAGTCGACATGATAGTACATTGGAATTTAGTATAAGAAGTTAAAATGTTACGGAAGTGCATCACCCTTTATTCCGTTCCCGCCTTTAAAGCCTCGCTCATGGGTACGCGCGCCACCTTTTTTCTACACATCAATTTTGCAAATTCAAAGGTAACCATCACAACGACAAAACCAAGTAGTATGTACCAGATGTTCAGCTTAACAGGCAGTACGATCTGCAGGCTTTCGGCCAAAGAGCCGTACAACGCTCCTACAGTTCCCAGCAGGGCGGGGATACCGAGCAGGTAGCCCACTATCACAATCAGGGTATTGCTGTTTAAAATCAGTCGACTGATCTCCTTTTTCTTGTATCCGAATACCTTCATCAGCGAGATGCTGGTTCGGCTTTCATCTACCACAAGGCCGGTAACGATATAGATGATAATCAACCCGAGCACAAATGCGGCGGAAATAAAGGTATAAATCATGATGCCCATCTGATTGATCATCATGCCGATCCCTGTGATGATGGCGTCAATGGATTTGGTGCTTTGAATCTCACCCTTCGCAAAGGTCATCGCCTCGTCGCTCCAAATACCGATATATGCGTCCGCGGGCAACCCGAACTCCGCATTGAACTGATCGAGCGGCATAAAAAGGAATTCCCCGGCGTAGGTATCGGCTATTTTTTCTATTGTAAAGGTATGTTCCTTGCCATCTTCCGTATCAAACACCGTCACGCTCTCGCCCTCGTTCACACCCAGCTTTTGTGCGAGCGGTGCTGTAACGGTTGCCTGTTCGGGTTTGAGCGTCCGCCCGGATGTATCCTTCAGTTTAATCCTTTCGGTGTCGGGCAGAACGCCGGTAACATAAAAGCTAATGTCCTCATTGCCCGCAAGACTAACGTATCGGGCACCGAATTGCTCGGTTCCCGTCGGCGGGGCTCCGGTCTTTTCGGAGGTAAAAACGTACTCGTACTTCAGATTATACAGTTCCTTGACTCCCTCGTTGAGCAAATAGTCAACGGAGCTTTTCAGCGTCAGGCCATACAGGGTGAGCATCGTGGCGACAACGATCCCAAACAGCAGGAAAAAGCTTCTGGATAAACTGCGCACCTGTTCCCTGATTTGAAATTTCGTGTTGAATTTAAACCGGTCAAGCCGCAGCTTCCGCTCTATAAAATTCGTCTTGTTGCGGACTTCCCCTCCCTTCATGAGGGTTGCCGGAGACGTTTTCAGTATCTTGCCGATAATACCCCAAGTAACGCCGCAGAGGATGACAATCGGAACCAAAACAGCGAAAACAATCAGCCAAGGGTTCAGCACCGTTTCATAAACCGGCATTGGGAGAGCAGTCAGCATAAAGCGAAACATACTGTCCGTGAGCGACAGCCCCAAGACAGAGCCGATCACCGAGCCGATTACAGACACCAGAAGCGGAAACATCAGGTAATGGCGTCGCAACTCCCGCCTTCTGTAGCCTTGCGCATAAAATGTTCCAATGATAACGGAGTCACTCTTGATGGTGCGCCACATCAGCATCCCAAGCAGGATGCAGGTGAGCGCAAGCATGGCAAACGGCATAGCAGCGCTCATCATGGATAATACGTCGACCTCCATGGGAACATAGGATACATTTACCTTCTTCTCGATGCTCTGCCAGTTTGTAATGTGGGCACCCTGTGCGCGCAGCGCGTTTTTTGCCGCCGCTTCCTGTGCATGGATGTTTTCCCGCCCGTCAAAACGGATGGCGTAAACCTTATTGTGTTCCGGCAGAGACTCAAAATCCGCCTTGCCAACAACACCGACGCCAAACGTCTTGGGGTCGTTCATCATCGCTTCTTTTGATTTGATGATATAGATGAAGTTTGGCAGCAAAGCGTACCCCGAAACGGTGAACTCCTTACCCGCCACAAGGATGGTATCGCCGATGTCATAGCCGTTTGTCTTAGCAAACAAGCGGTCAAGCATGATCTCCGAATCCCCCGGCAGGCTCCCCTCCTGTACGGCAGGAATGTTGACGGTGTCCATCAGGGAAAATACCCGCAGGGTTTGACCGGGCTTTACCTCACAGTCCGCCGTACCGCCAATCTCAACCTTTGCGCCCAGCTGTTCTCCGAGAGAGGTCGCGTCAATCTCGGTATTGGTTGAAAATTCAGCATCGGACAAAACGTTGCGCTGCGAAAATACCGAAAACGTATGATTTAAATTACCCGACGTTACGTTTAGCATAACGAACATCATGCTGCTGATCATTAGCAGCAGCATGGAGCCTATGTAGCGGGATTTATGCTCCAGCATGGTTCGTATTACTTTTCTAAACAGTATCATTACCACTCGATCCTTTCCGCCGCGGCTACTTGTTCATGCCGGATTGTCTCCACAATCTCTCCGCTGCGCAGCTTATAAACCACGTTCGCCATATCGCCTATGGCGGTGTTATGGGTAATCATCAGGATACTTGTTCCAAACTCGCGGTTGACCTTTTGCAAAAGGGAGAGTACGCCGCGGGATGTCTCATAATCCAACGCACCTGTCGGCTCATCGCACAACAGAAGCTTCGGGTTCTTGACAATGGCGCGGGCGATGGCCACACGCTGCTGCTCGCCCCCCGAAAGCTCCCGCGGAAAGCTTCTCTTTTTCGCTTCAAGGCCAACCGCCTTCAACACCGTATCCAAATTCAGCGGCGCCTTTGAGACGTTCGAAACCACCTCGATGTTTTCCATGACGGTAAGGTTTGGCACAAGATTATAAAACTGAAAAACAAAGCCGACCGAATCTCTGCGATAATCCGTCAGCTTGTCGTCGTTAAGAGCGGTAAGCTCTAATCCGTCGACAAAGATGCTGCCGCTGTCTGCGCGGTCAACGCCGCCGATGATGTTCATCAGCGTGGATTTACCGGAACCGGAGGGGCCAAGTATGACACCGGTCTGCCCTTTTTCAAGTGTGAGGCTTACCCCTTTTAATACTACACTTTTGCCCGAGTTATAGCTTTTTTTTACATCTTCAACCGAAATAAACATACTTAACGCTCCATTCCCTGTTTTAATAATAAGACCATGCTTTTTAGAAGACTTTCCATCTCACAGAATTGCTCTTCCGTAGGTTCCTGCTTAAAATCTTTGGCCTTTGCCATAATCTCTGTTGTGAACTTTTCCGTTACACCCTGAAAGAACAGCAAAAGGATCTTGTCGTCTAAGTCGCTGCGGACGGTTCCCTTCTTTTTTCCGTTGGCAATCAGCTTTAGCTCATACTCTTCGCCGATTTGGTATAGTGCGGTGTTTGCCTCCCGCGCCAAACTGCCGTATTTACCAGAGGCGACATCCATGGAAAACGCAACTAACAGCGGCTCTTTTTTTATCAATTCAAACCGTTCGCGGCTCCCCGAGAGAAAGTAATCATAGACATCCATATCTTTAAGTGGAGTTTGCCTGTCTATAATCGTCATGAAATACTCCAGCGACCATGTAACGGAATATAAGAACAGCTCTTTTTTATCGTCAAAATACTGATAGATGCTGCCCTTGGCGACTCCCGCGTTTTGGGCAATCGCTTCTATCTTTGCCTTTTCAAAACCATGAGACTGAAATTCCTCAATGGCTGCCCGCATCACTCTTTCTTTTTTATCATCATCCAAGCGGTTAAAGGTTCTTTTCGGCAATAAATCTCCCTCCAATACTATACAATGTGACCCGATAGTCACATTATATGACTATCGGGTCACATTGTCAACAGGCCATGATATAAAAACTATCGCGCTCATATCGATAGCAGGTACTATACCTCTATTTGCTTTTAAAGCTTCGGTATTTTTGGTATAGGATATCCTTTAATACCAACGCGGTATCCGCGTCGCTGAAACCGAATTGTTCCTTGCAGTCATCGTACATCTTTGAAATCTGTTCGCGGTAGGATTCGATGCCCTGTATTCCCTGATAGGAAGCTAAAATCGGGTATTTTTTGCTCCATGCACTCGTCCAGTCGATTTCGTCCACGATCATCTCAATGCTAGTAACATCCCCGCTCATGCCACTTCCGCTGATAAGATAATCGTAGCTGATATTGTACAGCTGACTGAGCAGCTTCGCTTTGATAAGCTCCGGAACGGTTTGGTCGGTCTCCCATTTGCTCACGGTTTGTCTGGATACATTTAATTTATCCGCCACTTCTTCTTGAGACAAGCCCGCCTTTTTTCGAAGGTCAAGCAGTTTTTCACCTAATGACAATATCCTCACCAGCCTTTAGAATTTTTCAAGTTAACTTGTAGCTTTATTATAAAGGCAAACTATAGGTTTTTCTACCAACCCAAGCTGGAAATCTGTCAACTAAACTTAACATTTAAGATACCCATCATAACCTAAAAGGTACACAAAAAGCGGCAGCCGTATAAAAACGGCCACCGCTTTTGGCATGAAGTGAAAGAAGAATAACTATTCGACTGTGATAACGGAAACCGGGCACCCTTCCTGCGCTTCGACGGCTCTGTCCTCCGCGTCTTTCGGAACCTCTTCCTGATATACCTCTGCCACCCCGTCGTCCGCCATCCGGAACACTTCCGGGCAGGTCTCGGCGCAGAGACCGCAGGAGATACAGCCGCTTCTGTCAAGTTTTGCTTTCATGTGTGTCATCGTCCTTTCAGATATATGAATGTATCGGTATAGGCTTGGAACTTACTGCTGAGGAAACACCACCGTGAGCTGCATTTTGAACTTTTCCTCCGCCGCCACGGCGTGAGGGATACCCGCAGGCATCACAATGGTTTGCCCTCCGGTCAGCGAAAAGAGTTGCTCCCCGATGGTGATGCGGGCCGTTCCCTCGAGGACGGTTACCATCGCATCACCTCCCGAAGCATGGGAGCTGATCTCTTCATTTTCATCAAACGCAAACAGGGTGATGCTTACCGCCTTGTTCTGCGCGAGGGTTCGGCTCACGACCTGGCCCGGCTGGTATTCTACCAGCGCGGCGAGGTACAGCGCCTTCTCAAACTCAATGTTCTTTAAATAATGGGTGCTCATTTTTTAGCCTGCCTTTCGTTTTGCTTTTTTACTGTCACTGTGAAACCAGCCGCTTTTCTCCTGTAATCTCCTGAATCGGTTGGATGTTCTGAGTTACCTCCAGCACACCGAGATATTCCCCTTTTTCACCGCGAACGGCAAAGTACCGGATGAAGATATATTTATCGCCCATTTTAATCCAGAAATCCTCGTGGTCCTTTGCACCGCTTTTAAAATCCTCCACGAGCTTTTCCACGATATGCACGCTTGCCGGAGGATGGCAGTTGGCGACCTTCCGACCGATTACGGCCTTTGTCCGCGGGAAGATGCGCTCCGCGCCCTGCGAGAAGTATTTTACCGTATCATCCTTATCCACAAAGGTGATGTCGATGGGCAGGGTATCGAGCATGCGGATAAGCTCCTCGGTTTTCAGTACACCCGTCGGCAGTATAATCGCACCCGGAGCGGGCGCTTCCTGCCGTACGGCCTCGGCCTCTTTATTCGCCGCCGGCTTCCAGACCGGCACATGGTCAATCAGGCAGTAACCGAGCTCGCCGTTCTCGTCGGCGATGCGTTTCCACTCGTCCTGCGTCAGGTTTTCGAGCAGCATCGGCAGCATGATATTTTCCTCTTTAAAGATCATCTCGGTAATCCGGGTAAGGAGTGCCTCTATCTGCTCGGTGAACTGCGGGTTGCCCGCCGTTTTAAGCTGAACACGAACTCCTTTCAGCTGTGCGCGGATCTCATCGTCCACGCCCCACATCACCTTGGGTGGGGCCGTGATGCCGTATTGCTCCATGTAGGGGAAGAACAGGTTTTCTTTTTTCAGGTAATGTCGATCGATTTCTGCAAGCCGCTCAAGGCCTTGCTCCAACGCCTTTTGCGCGCCGCTATCGGGCAGCAGGGCAAGCTGTTTACGGATTTCGCCAACCAGCTTTTCAAGGGCCTTGTTTTCACGCTTCAGCGTGTTGGCCGGATGCCCTGGAATCATCGACGGGTCGGACGGCTGATGGATTTCCTCGATAGAGCCCTTGAACACCGCGGCATGGACGTCGCAGAGGCGCTGAATCTCGGAGACCGGCAGGCCGTTTGCAATTAAGGCCTGTTCCGCCTGCGCAATCTCCTCGGCGGATACACCCCCGAAGACGTCGGCGAACCGCCCCTGCACTTCCTCGACGCTTTTGCCGTTGTGCAGCTGTGTAATCAGCTCCTTTAAGACCTTTTGACGATACTCCCTGTTGTTGATCTCCTCGCTCATGCGGATTCCTCCTTAATTTGATAACCGTGTGCTATAAAAACCTCTTTGACGGTTTCAAGACTGATTTTTTTGAGTGCCGCGCCTTTTGGAATGGTCATGAACCTGCCCGCCGTCGCCAGCATGCCGGGCTTTGTAATATCCACAAAGCCGACCTCAGCCAATATTTTAGCAATGCCCGAATCAGCGGTACATAATTCATATACCGTCTTATTCAGGTCAAGAATTTTATCCTCCATCTTCCGGCCCCTCCTTTTAGCGTATATCAATGTTTTTTAAGAGAATGTTATTCTCAAGATGGATATGCCGGTGCAAATCGTCCTCGAGTTTTGGCAGCAGCGCATAAACTCTGCGGTAGCTTTGGCACGCATCGGCCGGGGGTGTAAAATCGCCGGTTACATGATGCAGCTGTTCAAGCAATGCTCCCGCGCCCTCATGTTCTTTTATAATCTCTGCGGCAAGGGCCATAATATTCCTTCCCTGCGTGCCTGCCTCCGCAAGTGCGGGGAACAACATCGTTTCCTCCCGGATGAGATGCTGCTCAAGCTCGGTTTTCAACCGTCCGAACAGCCGATAAACTTCAAACAGTTCCCCGTGATTCTTTCCATGTGCCCGGAGCACGGCAAGCATCAACTTATCAATCTCCGGCAATGTACGGCGCAGGTAATCGTGGTGTGTGTCCTCAATATAGGCGGTGAGGACGGCTGGGCTCATGTCGGTAAAATCGGTACGTTCGGCGTTGCTGCTGCGGTTCGCCCGCTCCGCTTCCACCATCCCGAAGAATTGTTCTTCATTCAGATATTTTTCGGCAAGCGCATCCTGAAGCGGCTTTTTGCCGCCGCAGCAGAAATCGATACCTAGCCTTTGAAAAACCGGCAGCGCGTCCGGCATAGACGCCGCGATGGCGCCGACTGTCATGTTTTTTTCTATCATCATTAAAAATCCCTCCTGTGGCCTGTTTTCTGATTGCATCTTCATTCTAACAGGCGGCGGGAGGGAAGTCTGTGATTATAATCAAATTTTCAAGGTTTTAGGAAGGGGCACCTGCTGAAAGTTCCAGCGCATCTCGGTCAAGCACCAGAAGGCTTTTATTGCTGACAGAGCGGACAACCCCGTCGCTTTCCAGCTGGCCGAGCTTGCGGCTGACGGTCTCGCGGGCAATTCCAAGATAATTGGCTATCCCCTCGCGGCTGAGCGGCAGGCGGATGAGGAGGCCTTCCGGCACCTTCGACCCGTATTTTCCGGTAAAATCAAGAAGCAGCGCACTGATGCGGCTGTCTATACTGCGGACACCCATGCTCTGCAGCGCGCTTTCCATGCGCTCCATCCGCTGTTCCAGCTCCTCGATGATCTTTACCGCGATATCCGGGTGGGCATGAAGCAGTTCATGGAAATTATCCTTGGTGAAGGAACAGGTTTTAACAGTTTCCAGCGTCTCCACCGTGTAGGCGGCCTTCTGCCTGCCAAAGAGGTTTCGTTCGCCGAAAAAATCCCCTTCAGAAAACACATAGAGAATCTGTTCACGGCCTTCGGGGGTTATCTTAAACGCCTTGACACTGCCCTCATTAACGATTACAAGCGCATCGTGGCTCTCCCCCTCGGAGAAAAGCGTCTCACCCTTCCGGTACTCCTTATGGCGTATCATGGGTGCAATATGGAGGAGGTCCTCCCTATCCAAAGATGAAAAAATCGGCACCTTGTGCATGCAAAGCTTGTGCAGGCACTCACCACCGCAACGGCAGCATTCCGACAAATCAAGCCGCCCCCTTTCAGTAAATGCTTTATACCCTTTATTTTATTACTCACAGAAATTCATGTCAAGATATAGGGAAAGCAGGCGGGCGGCCTGCTTTCCAAAAGTTTATAGGGCTTGTACGAACTGGCTTCCGTAGTCTGCGCAGGCGGCGAGTTCTGCTTCGTCTGGCACCCACAGCGACCGGTGGCCGTCGTTTACGATTTTAAAGCCGCTGTCTCCAAGCTCCTTGGTCAGCTGCTTGACCACTTCGCCGCTCCAGCCGTAGCTTCCGAACGCAGCCGCGCTCTTGTTCTTGAATTTTAGACCTTTCATCATCTCTAAGAGCCCGCCGATGGAGAAAAGATAGCCGTTGTTGATGGTCGGAGAGCCGAGAAGAACGGCCTTGGAACGGAATACCTCGGTGATAATGTCGTTTTTGTCCTGCTTGGCGGCATTCATCAGCTTCACGGTTATGTCCGAGTCGGCCCTGCGGATACCGGCGGCAATGGCTTCCGCCATCTTTCGCGTGGAGTTCCACATGGTATCGTAAACGAGCGTGATCTGGTTTTCCTGATAATTGTTGGCCCATCTCAGATACTGCTCTACAATCTGGGCGGGGTTGTTCTTCCAAATCACACCGTGGCTCGGGCAGATCATACTTACCGGCAGGTTCAGCCCCAAGACCTCATGGATCTTTTTCGTGACAAACCCGCTGAACGGCGTCAGGATATTGGCATAGTACTTTAACGCCTCCGCAAAAAGCTCCGCCTGATCCACCGTATCGTTGTATAAGGATTCGGTCGCGTAATGCTGCCCAAATGCGTCGTTGCTGAACAGGATATTCTCCCCTGTCATATAGGTGAACATGGTATCCGGCCAGTGGAGCATCGGGGCTTCCACGAAAATCAGCTTACTTTCGCCAAGGTCCAGCGTATCCCCCGTTTTGACGGTTACGAAGTTCCAATCCTGATGATAATGCCCTTTAATAATTTTAGCGCCGTTTGCCGTGCAGTAGATGGGGGTGTTCGGTATCTCGCGCATCAGCTCGGGCAGTGCGCCGCTGTGGTCGATTTCGTTGTGATTGGCGATGATATAGTCGATCTTCTGCAGGTCGATTTCCTGCTTGAGCCGAGTCACAAATTCCTTATCAAAGGGCTGCCATACCGTGTCAATCAGCGCGGTTTTCTGGTCCCGCACCAGATAGGAATTATAGGAGGAGCCCCTGCGCGTGGAATATTCGTTGCCGTGAAATTTTTTAAGCTCCCAGTCGATCTTGCCGACCCAACTTACTTTATCCGTTAACTGTTTTTGCATATTCAAACCTCCCGCTTGTTTTTTCTTTGTACTTAGTGTAACACTTTTTTCTGTGTCCATCAGTGATTTGAATCAAAAGATGGACAAGAATCGGGGCGATTTGCAATACCAACTGCGGTTAACTCACGGGGGGCGGACTGATTGTATTTTTACCGCCATACATGTTATAATGATAGTACGATTGGGACAGAGAGAAAGAGCAGGGATAGATTCTATGCAGCCAAAACAGAATAGTAGTTTAAAGTTTAACGACATGACAACCGGCAGCCCCACGAAGCTCATCCTTACCTTTGCGCTGCCGCTTCTGGTGGGCAACATTTTTCAACAGCTATACAATCTGGTGGATAGCGTTGTAGTGGGAAATTACGTCGGCAAAACCGCTTTGGCGGGTGTCGGCACCAGCTTCCCTATCATCTTTATGTTTACCGCATTGTTTATGGGCATAGGCATGGGGGCTACCATCATGATTGCTCAGTATTACGGTGCTGGTGATTATGAAAGAGTTAAGAAAACCATTAGTACCATCTATACCGCCGTTATGGTGGGCGCGATACCGTTAACCTTACTGGGTATATTTCTTTGCGGCCCACTTTTAAAGCTGATGCTGGTACCCGCCGATACCTATCATGAGGCATACACCTACATTCTTATCATCTTTTTTGGTATCACGGCAACGCTTGGCTATAACGTCAATGCTGGCATCCTTCAGGGGGTTGGCGACAGCAAGTCCCCACTGCTGTTTTTGGTTATCGCCTGCGGTATTAATATCGTACTTGACCTTTTGTTTGTGCTCGTTTTTGGCTGGGGTGTGGCCGGGGTCGCGATTGCCACCATCATCGCACAATTCTTTTCTTGGGTATTCGGTATCTTTTTTATCAACAAAAAATACCCTGAACTTGAGATAAACCCGTTTCACTTTAGGTTTGATAAACATCTGTTTTGGCAGGCCATCCGTCTGGGTATCCCCGCCGGCGTGCAGCAGGCCATTTTTTCGCTAGGCATTATGGTCATGCAGTCGCTGGTAAACAGCTATGGCTCCGATTTCATGGCCGGATTTAACGGCTCTAATAAGATCGATACCTTCGCGTTTATGCCTATCCAGAGCTTCGCCACCGCGGTAACCACCTTTGTGGGGCAGAATATCGGCGCAGGTAAGTATGACCGCATAAAAAAAGGTTCCTCAGTGACCGTGATGATGTCGATAGCATGCAGTATCGTTATCGGCGTGTTGCTTCTCTTTACCGGGCCATTTTTAATGCGGCTGTTCAGCCCGGATGCCGCGGTAATTGAGGCGGGAATGGCCTACCTCTACCGCATCCTGCCGTTCTATGCAGTTTTGTCGCTGTTGTTTATCATTAACGGCGTAATGCGGGGTGCTGGCGAGATGATAGTACCTGTTATCTCCACGATGGTTTCGCTGTGGGCGGCGCGTGTGCCAAGTGCCTACCTGCTGGCACATTTCTTCGGCAGAGACAACATGTTTTTCAGTTACGTGATTGGCTGGTTGATTGGCGCAATCATCACGATTACCTATTATCTCTCCGGCAGATGGAAGAACAAATCCATTATCAAAAAGACCGATATGCCTATAATAGATTAAAGCGATTAAACAGCAACTTAAATGACTTTACCTGTTTGTCTTTTTGTGGTACATTATAGATAAAATAGCAAAATTATAATACTCATTCTTCTACCCCGCCTTTTTGCGTTGTTGCAGAATGAGTATATATGCTGCCACAGGAGATAAACGATGAAGCAGAGCAGAACACATACCCAAAATGGGATGCGGTTATCTCAAACCTTATGTATAGCACTTACGGTACTTTGTGCCGCAGTTTTGCCCCTGATTGTGGGTAAAACAACGGTGTTTCTCTGCTTAAAGCCTGATGTTTACGCAATTTCTACCGATTTTTATTATTTTTATAAGTTCTGCTTTTTCTGTGTGATAGGCAGTTTGATGACGTTGTATACCCTGTTCGCCTACTTTCGCCAAAACAGCGCTATCGTACTCAGCAAACTCTACCTTGTCTTTGTACTGCTTACGTTATTATCGGCAGCTTGCTCGATTAACATCTCCAACGCCTTTTTAGGCATTGCGGGCCGGTATCAAGGGTTTTACGCTTACTTTTTCTATTTTGCGGTGATGGTATTCTGCGCGTCCTTTTTATCCGCACGCCATATTAAAGTTGTATTATACGCCTTGTTCGCTTCGGCCGGGGTAATCGCAGTAATAGCGATGCTGCAGTTTTTCGGGATCGAGCTGCTTGCAAACTCCCCGGGCCTTGAAATCTACGGGCGATATTTTGCGCGCGGCACACTAGGTAACCGAAACTTTTTGGGCAGCTACTTCACCTTGCTTACGCCCATAGCCGCGGTACTGTTTGTTACCGCTAAAACAACCAAACGCGCAGCCGCATGTTTTGTCCTATCGGGCCTGTTTTTCAGCGGACTGGTGATATCCCTCACGCGGGTTGCCTGGCTCGGTTTTGCCGGCTTCGCGTTGGTCATGATGGCTTTACAGTTTAAGCTTATGATCAAGCACTACAAACGGTTTATTGCTCTGCTCCTGCTGTTTATCCTGCTCTTTACAATGCTTACCCTGTTTGATGGCGGGCGTATCACCAGTCGAGGGCAAGACCTTGCGCAGCAGCTGCAAAATATCGAGAGCCCTTCCTTCGGCTCCGGCAGAATGCTTATTTACAGCAACGTACTGAAGGTAATCGCCCGTTACCCTTTGCTCGGTACCGGCCCCGACTGCCTTGGCACGGCACTGGACGCACTGTTGACGGATGACGGCCGTATGACGCTAGGCGGTGCAAACACCTACATAGACAAGGCACACAGCGAATACCTTGAGGTTGCCGCCACGATGGGGATTCCCGCTGTGCTATGCTTTTTGCTGTTCTTTGTATTTTTACTCTTTCCCATGCTTTTGCGGTTTCGGAGGCTGCCGGTTCTTATTCAGGCGGTGTTTTGCGGTGTGGCGGCCTATCTGGTGCAGGCGGGAGGTAATATCGGGGTTATCAGCGTGCTGCCGGTATTCTATGTGCTGGCAGGCATATTACTTAAATATTCAAGCAGTTGGGATAAATTTACCCTTCGGCGCAAGATGGCAAAGCAACAGGCACCCAGAGAACCGGTTGCCCTACGTTAGAATAGGGTATTGGTTTTTTACGGCGCCCGTCAACAATAGTTATTTTATTTAATAAAGGAGCATACACAAACCATGGGCACAATCACCAGAGAGCAGGCATGGGAACTGCTCACACAGTACAACAAAGATGAGTTTCATCTTAAACACTCGCAGATTGTGGAAGGCGTAATGAAATACTTCGCCGACAAGCTGGGGTTTGGCGAAGAGCGCGAGTTCTGGGGTATTGTCGGGCTGCTGCACGACCTTGACTTTGAGCGGTACCCCGATGAGCACTGCATCAAGGGGCAGGAGATCATGCGCGAAAACGGCATTGACGAGCGCATCATCCACGCAACCGCCAGCCATGGCTATCAGCTCACCGTGGATATCCAGCCGGAGCATACGATGGAAAAGGTACTTTATGCGGTGGACGAGCTTACCGGCCTAATCGGCGCGGTAGCCATCATGCGCCCGTCTAAAAGTGTCGCCGATCTTGAGGTAAAATCGGTAAAAAAGAAGTATAAAACCGTAAACTTTGCGGCAGGCTGTTCTCGTGAGGTAATACAGCGCGGCGCCGACATGCTCGGATGGGAGCTGGACACCCTGATTGAGGAGACCATCCTCGCCATGCGCACCCTTACAGGGATTGTAGATTAATTTTTAAGGAGATTTTACCCCTATGCAGGATGAGTTTTCAAGAACACGGCTGCTGCTCGGCAAACAGGCTGTCGATGCGCTGAAAGGCTCGTTTGTGGCGGTTTTCGGGATCGGTGGCGTGGGCTCTTATGTGGTGGAGGCGCTTGCACGCAGCGGCGTGGGCAGCTTTGCGCTGTTTGATGATGACAAGGTCTGCCTCACCAATATCAACCGCCAGTTGATCGCGACACACTCAACGGTGGGCAAGCAGAAAACCGATGTGATGCGCGACCGTATCCTCGACATCAACCCCAAGGCGCAGGTGGAGGTATTCCCCTGCTTTTATACCGCCGAGAACGCCGATAACTACGACCTTTCGCGCTATACCTATATCGTGGACGCCATTGACACCGTATCCTCAAAGCTTGAGCTGATTTCACGCGCCTATAAGCTGGGGATTCCCCTCATCAGCTGTATGGGCGCGGGCAATAAACTGGACCCCACCCGTTTTGAGGTGACCGACATCTATAAAACCAGCATCTGCCCGCTCGCGCGGGTAATGCGCAAGGAGCTGCGTGCAAGGGGTATTGATAAGCTAAAGGTGGTTTATTCCAAGGAACAGCCCATTACTCCCATAGAGGAGGCAGGCGGCGGCTGTAAAACCGGCTGCGTATGCCCACCCGGCACCAAGCGCAAATGTACCATACGCCGTCAGATACCGGGCAGCGTATCCTTCGTGCCCTCCGTCGCGGGGCTGATCCTTGCCGGTGAAGTGATTAAGGACATTACCGCGCCCTACATCCATGAGCGCGAAACAGCAGAAGAAAAGTAAATCCCACATAAATATCCGGGGTACAGCATGCAGATTGGTTTTGCGTGCTGTACCCCGGATTTGTTTTACCTTATAGCCTTCTAGTGACGCCTTTTTTCGGCAATGCGCCAAATCGCTGCGATAAGCGAGAGTAGCGCCGCCACCGCGAGCACCCATAGATACCATGGTACGGTATGTACAACATTCTCTTGCAATGGTATAGCGGCAGGCTCGGATGCTACGGAGCGTGCGGCCTCTGCTTTAAGCGGTAATTCGTCTTGAGTTGTCTCGCTTACCGTCGTACTGGACACGGTGCTTACAGACTTGATGGTAATCGGCGTATCAAATCCCAAATCCTTGATGTCGGTCTTTATTTCTTCGCCGGGCTGCAATTTTTGCAGCTGCTCGGTTAAGTTCACTCTGTAGGCCTTGGTGAAATCACCCTTACCAAAAACATACACCTCACGGCTTGTAAGATTATAAACGTTAGAGTAGAGTGTTCCCCCATCCCCCCAATCCTGCTTGGTGGCATTTAAAATATCCGCAAAGCCTTCGACAGAAGGGGCACCGCTCTGCAAGGCTTTCTCCGCCATCGCAAAGCGTTCGCAGGGGTACCACCCCAGCGACGGATCCGTAAGCCAGAAGTTGGTCACAAGCTGGTAATCCTTATCCTTGTGGATGATGTTGAGGCTTCCCTCCACCCACTCGAGCACGGCCGAATCACCCGAAGCGTCGGCAATCAGCAGATGGTCGCTGAAACCCGATGGGATGTTGGCGCCTTCCAGCATTGTGATGGCCTCGTCAACCGTGGCACAGCTTGACAGCAGCTGCTCACCAAAGTTCATGCCGAGCTGCTCTTTCGCCGCGTCATGCGGCACTTTGGAGGCCGGGCAGGTCGCACCGTCGTAAAACAGGCCGCATTCGTTCATACCGCCCTGAACATAGGAGTTGTCGTAAAAACAAACTCGCCCATAGGCACCCTCTTCGGGGGCCGAGATTATCATGGACGTTTCCCACGAATACATCCAGTCTTCGTTATTTCCGGCTAGCACCGTTTCATCTTCCTCCGCCATAAAGATGGTGCAAGCTTGAATGGGAATAGCCAGTAAGGCCGTCATAAATATTACGATAAAGAAGGCTGCCATCCATCGATTCAGCCGCATGTATTGTCCACCCCTTGATGATAGTTTTTACTGTCCCTTATCATACCATTTTTATTACAACTTTTTCAATAATGTCCTGCGCTTATTTTACTATATTGGAGGTGTGCCCGTTAAATGATGGCTTTACCACGAGTAATCGTGAATTGACAACAAAATACACCTGTTATATAATCTAGCTATATTAACCCTTGCAGATATAAATTGAGTAATCATTGTTTGGTTTTGTTTCGGCGCAGTATCGCAAAGAAATGAGGATAACTATGAAAGCACTGATTTTATCTACCAAAACCGGGCAGGGGCACAATTCGGCATCCCATGCTTTAAAAGCAAGCCTTGAAGCCAAAGGCCACGAGGCCGTGGTGGCCGATATCTTAAAATCCGGGAAAAAGAATGTTTCCGCGCCGGTTTCGGCGATGTATGACAATCTTATTTTACATATGCCGACAGTGTTCGGTGCGCTTTATCATGCCGGAGAGCTGGTAAGCTCGAGCAAGTACCACTCCCCCATCTATTATTTAAATTCCATCTACTGCGAGCGGCTTTATAACGGTATTGAGAAGATTGCCCCACAGGCCATTGTCTGCCCGCATATTTTCAGTGCGCAGGCTATTACCAGAATGCGCGAGAAGTACGGAGTGAATATCCCGGCCATCGGTATTGTCACCGATTATACCTGCAGCCCATTTTGGGAGGAAACCAGGCTGGACGCCTATATCATCCCCGCGCCGCAGCTTGCGGACGAGTTTGTAAAAAGGGGTCTACCCGCACACAAGCTGCATCCCTTGGGCATCCCCATCAGCCCGCGCTTTAAAAAGAAGGTATCCCGCGAAGAGGCCCGCCGGGCGTTTAGCATACAGGCCGAAAAGGTGTTTGTGGTGTTCGGCGGCAGTATGGGGTACGGCTGCATCCCCGAGGTAGTCGAAGGGCTGGTAAAAAGGCAGCCGGACGCGCAGGTAGCGGCGGTGTGCGGCAGCAACAAAAAACTGTATTACAGCTTAAAGGGTATCAAGAATGTGCTGCCCTTTGAATATATTGAGAATGTGGATGTGCTGATGGACGCCGCGGATGTGCTCATCACCAAGCCCGGCGGATTATCGGCTACCGAAGCGATGGCAAAGAGGCTGCCCATCGTATTTTCATTGCCCATACCGGGCGGCGAGGAACGCAACGCCGAGTTTTTAACCTCTATCGGCGCCGCGGTATATGCGAGAAAGCCCGAAGCCGCGGTGAATGCCGCCGCAGACCTTATACAAAACCCCGACCGGTGCGCCGAGATGATGAAAGCGCAGGCGAAATATATCAATAATCACGCGGATGACGACATTGCGAAGCTGCTCATACAGATGACGGAACGTGTAGGAGGCTGACGACTATGCTGCGTTGTATTATTATGACCGTTCTTGGCTTTATATCCGGCTCGTTGATGTTCTCGTACTTTATCCCCAAATGGTTTTTAAAGGTGGATATCCGCAAGGCAGAGGGGGACGGAAACCCCGGCAGCACCAACGCCATCAAGGCGGTGGGCCTGCCCGTGGGGCTTCTGTGCATGGCGCTCGATCTGCTCAAGGGCTTTGCGCCCGTTTTCGTTGCGATTTTCTTTTTAGATCTTTCGGGGTATTACCTTTTGCCTGTACTGATTGCGCCAACCGTGGGCCATGCGTTTTCTCCTTTCTTGGGCTTTAACGGTGGCAAGGCGCTTGCGGTATCCTACGGCTCCCTGCTGGGCGCGGTGAGCATGACTTGGGCTGTTTTTGTGGTCGCGCTGATGATGGTGCTGTTTAAATTCGTTATTATCATTAAGCCGGACTCCGCAAAGGTTATCACTAGCCTGGTCGCCGCCTATGCCGTCGTCCTGCTGTTTGAACCGCTGCCCGAGATCAAGATCGCCGCGGGGGTCATCTTCTTTATCATCTGCCTAAAAACCTACATAAACCCCGACAAGGGCGTTATTACCGTCTCACTTTGGCATTACGAGCTTACCATTGAGGAATTTAAGATACGGTTTAAGAGGGTATAATCTATCAAATAATTAAAACGGCTGTCTTTTAACGGGTCGATTGAGCACCTGATAAAAGACAGCTTTTTGTATAATACTTATTTCAATTAGAAATATAGAAAAAATTCGAGCAAAAGGTTAAATTTATGCCTTTTGTGAAGAATTTTTACGTGATATTTCTTATTGGAATTAGTATAAATACCGGCAGTAAATAGTTAATTGTATCGATAAAAAAATCATTCTTTGCTTGTGTAAGGTATAATAGCCTATCCTTTACTAATAATATTGTCAATGCAGTAAAACATGCTATCCTGCAGCTTTGAAAAGAGGTGAGTAAGGAATGGACAGGAACAATAACAATAGCAATAGCAATAGCAATAACAATAATAATAACAGCAATAACAACAACGAAAGACGCAATGCGCAGAATAACAGGAACGACCAGAATAACCGCCAGAATAACCAGCAGGTAAACAATAAAAAAGACAATAAAGACAACGATATCCGCAACAACAGAGATAACAACCGCTTCCAGGGCTAACCGTGTAATTGTATCATTCTTTACTTTTCCAATCTCTTATTTATTCACAGCATTATCCTTCAAAAGTCGGTGAAGACATAAAGTAAAGCATATGGAAAAACGTTTTGCTTTTCCATATGCTTTTTTCGTGGGTAAAATAATGTTTACTACTGGGGAAAGGCCTCGGCGTAGTTTAAATACTGCCACTCTATGGTATCGCCTTCGACAATAGGCTGTTCGTTTGCGCCAAGCTGCGCCATTTCACCGTTAATGAACATCAGCCAGCCGTCGGTGTCGGTACCGGCCACTCCGCCTATGGAGGAGATAAAGCCCCCCTCATCGGTATAATCCAGCTTGCCGTCCTTCATTGCGGCAACGGTGGCATCCAGTGCAAACGGGGTCTCGGCGGTAACCTTAACGTCCTTATCATACATCATCGCCGCATCCTGCCCTGTAATCTTCACATGAACCGTAATCCCTTTCGCGCCGCAGCCGGCGAGAATGAGTACTGAAACGGCCAGTACCAGAATCAGTGCGAGTACTCTTTTTGTGGTCTTCATTGTTTTCCCTTTCCTATGTATCCATGCGCAATAAACCTTGCCATGAATGATAATCGTCTGTCCTAAGCGACAAAACTATTAATATAGTACAGGCTAAACACGTTTCTGTCAATCTCTCCACCCTTTGCATCTGGATTACAACCATCCTCCTTTTTGTAGAATGGCTACATACACGTAACCTTATCCAGCTCTTTGCGCAGTCGTTTGATGATGCGCTTCTCAAGGCGGGAGATATACGACTGCGAGATGCCGATCATATCGGCGACCTCCTTTTGGGTGCGCTCTACCCCATCCACCAAGCCGAACCGCATCTGCATGATGATCTTTTCGCGCTCTGAGAGCTTATCTACCGCCTCATGCAGCAGCGTCTTTTCCACATCCTGCTCGATATGGCGGCTGATATAATCACTGTCGGTGCCCAGTACATCCGAAAGCAGCAGCTCGTTGCCGTCCCAGTCGATGTTCAGCGGCTCGTCGATTGACAGGTCGTTTTTATACTGGCTGCTTTTACGCAGGAACATGAGTATCTCATTTTCGATGCAGCGGGAGGCATAGGTGGCGAGCTTAATGCCCTTGTCGGGGCAGAAGGTGTTTACCGCCTTGATAAGCCCGATGGTACCGATCGAAATCAAATCCTCCACCCCCACGCCGGTGGACTCAAACTTTCGCGATATGTATACCACCAGCCGCAGGTTATGTACAATGAGGGTTTTGCGCGCGCTCTCTTCGTCGGTTTCAAGCTTCTTGAAAACAATCGTTTCCTCATCCAGCGTAAGCGGCGGCGGAAGGGTTTCCGGGCCATTGATGTAATAGAGCTTCTCGTACATCCCAAGGCGCATCAGCAGCCTTAACACCATGTAACGCAACCGGTCTGGTATGCCTGCTTTACCCTTCATATGCCTCAGCACTCCGTTTCTCTGTACTTAATTCTATGATTTTCGGGTTTAGGATGCAGGAATAATCGAGCCTAGTAACCGGCTTATCCGACACCGCCACATAGACATCCTTCACCGAGAAGCGCTTGCCATTCTGCTCGAGCTCGAAGCTCTGCGGTTTAAACGCAAGCAGCAGCCCTTCGTCTGAAACATCGTGGTAGGGTATCAACCGGACAAATGCGGCATGTTCGCTCTCCGCCAGCCGATGAAAGTGCGCGGCTATATCCTTTTGAGCGGCCAGCTGGAGGAGTTCAGCGGGCAGAATCGCTTTAATGTCTGCAAGGCCGCACACCGCGACGGGCACCTGCGAAAAGGTTTCACACAGGCTGTTGCCGGTGTCTACAATCGCGTTTACCGACGCCTTCTTCCCGTTAAATCCGATTATAACATTGTAATGCAGTGCCTGAGGGGCGCGGCGTTTTGCAATAAACTGGATGAGCGACAGCAGCAGATAGGCCGCGATGGTGTATATAATCAGCCACAGCGCCGAGATATTGATGTAAACCACCGAATTGTTGATGATCATCCCTTCGGGGCTCAGTAGGAAATAAAGCGCGATAGCGGCTCCGCCATATAAAAGCGTACTGGCGATAAAGATGCCGAAACAGCGCAGAAAGGTCTTGAGGTTTTTAATGCCAAACGCCGCCGCGGTGATTGCCACCGCGAACAAGGCCTTGAGTGCCAAATCCAAAAACAGATTAAGCCGTGGCGCAAATATGACCAGTGCGGTAACCGCCCCTATGGCCGAGCCGAGCAGTAATCGTAACCTTTTTACGGGCATAGAGGCGAACTTTGCCGTAAAAAGCAATAAAAAATAGTTGACGAGCAGGTTTAAGCCGAGTAAAACATCCACATACACGACCTGCTCGTTCAACAACATCGCCACCTTTGTATTCAATTATAGAAACATCCTTTTCGAGATTTTGTCATATTATATGCGGACAAAATAGCGAAAATGCGCCTTTTGTTACAAGCTGGGCAGGCTACCCTCCTCACAATAAATGAAAAGGAATAGTAATTATGTTAACCGCAAGAGATACGGGATTCTGCCGCATGAACAGCACGTTAAAAGGCGCCCGACAGGCGGGCGCCTTTTAACAGATGGGCTATCATGAAGTGTTATTGGGCGGATTCCTTAGCCTTGTTTTCACTCTCCTGCCGTATCTGCACGCGGCGGATCTTGCCGCTGATGGTTTTGGGCAGCTCGGGCACAAACTCGATGATGCGGGGGTATTTATAAGGCGCCGTCTGCTTCTTTACATACTGCTGCAGCTCCTTAGCAAGCGCATCCGAGGGTGAATAGCTCTTGGTAAGCACGATGGTCGCCTTTACCACCTGCCCGCGAATGGGGTCGGGCGCGCCGGTAACGGCACACTCCAGCACGGCGGGGTGCTCCATGAGCACGCTTTCAATCTCGAACGGGCCAATGCGGTAGCCGGAGGCCTTGATAACGTCGTCGGTGCGGCCGACATACCAGAAGTAGCCGTCCTCATCGCGCCAGGCAGTGTCGCCGGTGTGGTACATGCCGTCGTGCCATGCCTCTTTGGTGCGGTTCTCGTCGCGATAGTAGCCCATAAACAGGCCGACCTGCTTTTTATCGGTGGTACGCACCACGATCTCGCCGACTTCACCGGTAGAAACCGGGGTGCCGTCCTCGCCCACAAGGTCTACGTGAAACAGCGGCGAGGGCTTGCCCATCGAGCCGGGCTTGGGCGTGGTGCCCGCAAGGTTTGCGATAAGCAGTGTGGTCTCGGTTTGGCCAAAGCCCTCCATGAGCTTAAGACCGGTAAACTCATAAAAGCGGTTGAACACCTCGGGGTTGAGCGCCTCGCCCGCAACGGTGGCATACCTAAGCGAGCTTAGGTCGTAGCCGTCCATCCCCTCTTTGATGAAGAAGCGGTAGATGGTTGGTGGCGCGCAGAAGGAGGTAATGTGATACTTCTCGATTTTGTGCAGCAGGTCGCCGGCCGAGAACTTTTCAAAGTCGTACACAAATACGGCAGCGCCCAAAAACCACTGCCCGTACAGCTTGCCCCATACGGCCTTGCCCCAGCCGGTTTCGGAAACCGTAAGGTGCAGCCCGTCGGAGGGGATGTTCTGCCAGTGCTTGGCGGTAATCATGTGGCCGATGGCATAGGTATTGTCGTGAATAACCATCTTGGGGTAGCCGGTGGTGCCGGAGGTGAAGTATAAAAGCATCGGGTCGTCGGCAAGGGTTTCGGGCTTTGTAAACACGCCGTCGGATGCCACAATCTCCTCATCAAGGTCGGCAAACTCGGGGTTCTTGCCCCTTACCATGAACTTGTTGGCAAGTGCAGGATACTCTTTTGCGGCATCCAGTACATGCTGGGCAACCTCGCCGTCGCCGGTGCAGACAATCGTGGTGATACCCGCCGCCTCAAAACGGTATACAAGGTCTTTTTTAGTAAGCAGGTTGGTTGCGGGAATAACGATAGCGCCCAGCTTCATCAGCGCCGTAATGACATACCAAAACTGATAATGGCGCTTAAGAATGAGCATGACCCTGTCGCCCTTTTTCACGCCTGCCTTCTGGAGTACGGCGGCTGTGCGGTCGCTCAGGCTCTTGAGCTCGCCGAAGCTGAAGATGCGCTCCTCGCCCTGTTCGTTGCACCAAACCAGCGCGCGGCGGTTCGGGTCTTTCTGTGCAAAGGCGTCTACCACATCGTAGGCAAAGTTAAAGTTTTTAGGGTACACCGGCTCAAAGGACGTAAGCACGCCGTTTTCGTCGAAGACCTCCTTACAGTATTGCAAATGAAGATTATCCATCATCTTGACCAAGCCTTTCCGGTTTCGTACTTTCCAGCGGCGCTAGAAAGATACTACCTATTCGAAAAAAGTGTGATAAAAAGCGATAAGGCCTTTTACTCCGCGTCTTTATGGTCTTTTAAGACGATTGCGAGGAACTTGCAGTCTTTACCGTCCGTCGCAATCATTCCGTGGCCGTGGCCTGAATTGTAGTAGATCGCGTCGCCCTCGTGAAGGGTTTCGATGTGGTTTTCCATTGCGACCTTTAAGCTGCCTTCAAGGATAAAGTCCATCTCCTGCCCTTCGTGGCTGCTAAGATGAATCGGCTCCACCTGCTCTTTCTCGCTGTAAGGAGCGGTAACAAGAAACGGCTCGGCGAACTTCTCTTTAAAAAGCGGAGCCAGATGCTGGTAGGTAAAGCCCTCACGGCGTTTGATCGGCAGGCCCTTGTCTTTGCGGACGATCGAGTAGAACGAAAGCCGAGGGTTTTCGCCGGTGAGCAACTCCACAAGGTCTACGCCAAAGACCTCGGCACAGCGGTAGAGGAAGGTAAACGAAAAATCGCTGTTCCCGCTTTCAAGCTGTACATACTCGTCCGCCGATATTCCGGTAGCCTTTGCCATGTCCTTTACCGAAAGCTCCAGAATCTCTCTTAGGGTTTTAATTCGCTCGGCAATTTCTGCAATTCGAGTTTCCATGGTAGCATCCTCCTATAGTCTATTTCAGTCTATTATTCTCGGTAGCAGTGGGTTTAAACAACAAAAAAGCCCATCCCAATCCTTAAAAGAACTGGGACGAGCTTCAATCATTGCCCGCGGTACCACCCATATTGTGTGTAAAACACCACTTAGCGAAGTTCCAACAAACTTCCGACATTAACGCAGCCATACGGAGGTTATCTACTGGCCCTAAGGCGTTCAACCCTCGGCTCGGGAGTGATAGGGGAACCTGCCTGCGCATTACCGGCTTACACCAAACCACCGGCTCTCTGAAAATGCGGCGAAACAACCCGTCTCCGTCTTTGCCTTTAAACTATATGTACTAATGATAATCAGCGAAACTGCTTTTGTCAAGACCTGTAATAGATTTTTTATAGATATTACATAAAGTTTATGCTTTGAGCCCATCGTCCGGCTTAATGCCGGAGAGAACGTACAGCTGCGGGGTATCCACTAAAACATCCATATGAAAATAATCTTTAAACGACAAAGCTTCCTCCGCGGCGGACTTTAGCGGCCACGATAAACTGCTTACCGCTTTGCCTGCATGCACCTGATTAACGATGTCCTTTCCTGCACCATGGGCTACCACTACCCTGCCGCCCTGCTTGAGCATTCCATTGAGATGGCTTATCAGCCGGGGCTTATCGGGAAAATGCGGATAGGCGTTATAGATAATGGCAACGTCGAACCCTTTTTCATCCACGTCAAACAGATCGGCCGCGATAAAACGCAGGCTCGGGTCGGTGAACTTCCCGTGCGCCTGCGCAATCATCTGCTCCGAAAGATCAACGCACAGGATGTCGGACGGCCTGCACTTAAGCAAAGCCGGCAGCATAACACCGGTGCCGCAGGCGATGTCGGCAATCTTAGCGCCGGGCTGGATACCCGCAAGCGTAGTGATCGCGCTGAGTTTCTCGGCGGAGGGAGCGCAGCGGGTATCCCATGTCGGGGCACTGGCGTTAAAGTAATCCTTCATCTGCACGGAGATCTGCCTGTATTGTAATTCGTCCATTCACATAACCTTACCTATGTCAAACTTGTTCGTCACGTCATAATTAACAGATGCGCGGCAGCCCTTCTCCGTACAGTTGGGTTAGGATGCGGGTTCCCCCAACGGCGGTTTTCAACAGCACCGTTTCAGTCGCCTGCATCGATACCGCCCCGATAACCGCGGCATGTTCGCCGTACAGGCTGCCTTGGATACAAGCGAGCGCCTTTTGCGCATCCTCGCGGGCAACCACCGCTACCAGCTTGCCCTCGTTGCCCATGTAAAGCGGGTCCAGCCCCAGAATACCGCACAAGCCGCGAACCTGAGGAGTTACCGGAATGGCTGTTTCCTCCAGCGAAATACAGCAGCGCGAGGCCACCGCGAACTCGCTCAGCACCGTCGCCAGCCCGCCGCGCGTAACGTCGCGCATCGCCTTTACACGAACGCCGCTGTCCATAAGCGCCGCGGTGATGCCGTTAAGCGGCGTGCAGTCGCTCTGTATATCGTTTTGAATGCCCATGCGCGCGCTTAAGATGGTCGCGTGGTGATCACCCATGGTGCCGGAGAGCAGCACGACATCCCCGTCGGAACAGTTCGCGGAGCTGATTGTACAGCCCTGCGGCACAAAGCCTACCCCCGACGTGTTGATGTACAGCCCGCCCTTGCCTTCCACCACCTTGGTGTCGCCCGCTACAATGGTTATGCCCGCTTCGGCCGCCGTATGCGCCATGGAGAGGACAATCCGATCAAGGACATCGGTATCCAAGCCCTCTTCAAGGATAAACCCGCAGGTGAGGTACTTCGGAACGGCGCCGCTCATCGCGAGGTCGTTTACCGTTCCGCACACCGCGAGCCTGCCGATATCCCCGCCGTTAAAAAACAGCGGCGTAACCACAAAGCTGTCGGTGGTAACCGCGATGGTCGCCGCTCCGGGCAGGACGGCGGAGTCCTCCATCCGCGCCAGCACAGGGTTGTTAAAATGCTTGGCAAAGATGCTTTCTATCAGCTCGGAGGTAGCTTTACCGCCGCTGCCGTGCGCCATGGTGATCTTCATATGGATACTCTACCTTTCTGAAAAAATGCGATACAACAGCTGCGCTGCAACAGCAGCCTTCTATCGATATATATAATCATCTTCGCGTCGGCTGCCGTTTGTTTACATAGTAGTTATAGCAGCTGCCCTCGGTGGATACCATGCACGCGCCCTGCTGCGACTGCGGCGTACAGGCGGTACCGAACAACGGACATTGCGTCGGGTCGATTGCCCCTGTGAGCACCTGCGCGCAGCGGCAGTTCGGGTTGTGCTCGTGGTCGGCAAGCAGCTGTGCGCTGCCTGCGTCGAACCTGCTGTATTCCTCCCGCAGCTGCATCCCGGAACCTTCAATGATACCCATCCCGCGCCATGCGGCGTCGCTGGGGGTGAAATATTTCTGCACGATGTGCTGGGCAAGCTCGTTCCCCTTCGCCGTTACGACCGACGGGTAGAGGTTCATCACCCGCGCCTGCCCGCGGCATTTCACCAGCGCATAGAGCGCCGCCAGTATCGGCTCGCCCTCAAAACCGGCGACGGCAAAGGGGATATGGAATTCCTGCGAAAGCCCCGTAAAGAGATCGCTGCCGGTAATGGTGCTGACGTGCCCCGGGGCAAGAAAGGCGTCAATGCCCCCCTGCTTGCGGCACACCCAGTCTATCACCTGCGGCATCGTCTTAAGGGATGTAAGCAGTTTTATATTGGTGATGCCGTTTCGGATAGCCTCCTCAAGCAGCATGGCGTAAACCGGCGTCGTGGTTTCAAACCCGACGGCGGCGAATACAAAGGTTTTGGCCTTATCGGCAGCGGCAAGCTTTAGGGTATCCATCGGCGAATACACCATGGCCACCTGCCCGCCCAAGGCTTTGGCGTCGCTGAGGCTTTGCCTGCTGCCCGCAACATGCAGCATATCGCCGAAGGTGACAACCACCGTATCCGGCTCCATACACAGCTGCAGGAGCCTGTCGATATAGGCGGTTACCGTCACGCACACCGGGCAACCGGGGCCGGAGATCAGATGAATATTGGGCGAAAGCATCCCCTCAATGCCGCAGCGGGAGATAGCCGCCGTGTGGGTTCCGCATACCTCTATAATATTCATGTGGGGGCCGTCGTAGTTTGCCAAAAAGGCTTTATAATCTATCACAGCGCCTCCAACTCCTCAAACAGCTCTGTGAGCATATCGCTCTCCTCCTGTGAAAGCACCTGTAGGATACAGCCCGCGTGCACCAGTACATAATCGCCCGGCTTAATGTTTACTAAGCCTGCCTGCGCCTCTACCGTATTGCCGCTGAAATCCACAACGGCCTTTGTTCCCTCTATCGATATTACCCTTCCGGGCATTGCAACACACATCTCTTATCCTTGCCTTTCCGGTTTAAGTTTTTCTATCGGCATACCGCTCTTATATCACTGATTCACTCTCTGCACATAGCCACGCCTGCCCAAGGCAGATGCCCCCGTCGTTGGTGGGTACCACGCTGTTTAGGTATACCTGAAAGCCCGCCTTTTCCAGACGCTGCACACAGTCGTTTACTAACAGAAGGTTGGCAAACACGCCGCCGGTTAAAGCCACCCTATTCTCACCGCTTTGGCTACGCAGGTATATACAAACCTCAAGCACCATCTTCGCAATCGCTAAATGAAAGCCCAGCGCCAGCGCGCGTTTATCCGCGCCGCCTAAGTAGGCCTTATAGACGGTTTGGAATAGCCCTGCCTGATCGATTGTGATACCTGCCTCATCATAAGTAATAGCACATTGCAGCGTAAAAGGCAATAACCCTGCCTCCTCACAGGCCGCGGCGCAGTTTTCGAGGGCGATAGCGCATTCGCCCTCAAAGGAGTTTTCGGTTTTAATCTCCAGAATGGCGCTGACTGCGTCGAACAGCCTGCCCATGCTCGAAGACCGGCTTACGTTTACCCTGTTTATCAGCGCGGCCTTGACGGTCAAAAACGCATCATCTTTATATTCCTCGCCCGCCGCGTAAAGGTAGCACTGCGCTGCAAGGGCAGCGTTCTTTGCCGCCATATCTCCCCCACAAAGCGAAATATAGTGAAGATATGCCTTTCGTTCATACGCGGTACCCTTGCAAAGTAGGAATTCCCCGCCCCAAACGGCGCCGTCCGTACCGTAGCCTGTGCCGTCAAATACCACGCCGATGCAGGAGGAAAGATCATGTTCCGCCATCACCGACGCTGCATGCGCGTGGTGGTGCTGAATCGCCACGGTTTTAATGTTTCCGCTTAACGCGAGCCGCTTGGCAAGCTGCACCGTCAGGTACCCCGGGTGCAGGTCGTGCGCAATAAGCTGCGGGTGGATGCCGAAAAGATTCTGCATATGATTAAGGCCTGCTTCATAGGCACGCGACACCGCAAAGCTTTCCATATCCCCGAAATATTGGCTTAGGTAGGCACGGTTATTCTGGTATAGGCAAAAGCCCGCTTTCAGGTCGCCGCCCATGGCAAGCACAGGCTGCTTGGCCTGTTGGGTAAGCATAATGGGTAGCGGTACGTACCCGCGGCTGCGGCGAACGAGCTGCTCTTTGCCGCACACCACCCGGGCAACGGAATCGTCGAGCGGCGTGACAATCTGCCGGAGATTGTAAAGCACCCCCGCAAGATACGGGGAACGAAGTGCGAGCATCTCCTCATCTTGGGTAATAATCGGCTCGGTGGTAAGATTGCCGCTCGTCATAACAAGCGGGCCACAGGCATCGGTTAAGAGCTGGTGCAGCGGCGTATAGGCCAAAAAGGCACCGATAAACCGGCTCTCGCCGCTCACACCGTTACAAAAGCTATCCGACTTGGGCTTTAATAAAACGATTGGTCGTGCGGAAGAAAGCAGCAGGGCCTCCTCCTGCGCAGTGACCTCACAATAGCCTTTAAGTATGTCTATGCTTGGGAACATCACCGCAAAGGGCTTCTTCTCACGATGCTTTAAGAGCCTGAGCCGCTCCACCGCCTGTGTATTATCCGGCAGGCAGGCGAACTGATAGCCGCCGATTCCTTTAACGGCGAGCACGTTTCCATCCGTTAGCAGCGCTATCGTCCTTGTCAGGGCTTCCTCCCGATGATAGGCGGCCTCGGGCAGCTGCAGAATGAGCTGCGGCCCGCAATCGTGGCAGGAGATGGTCTGGGCGTGGCAGCGACGGTTGCCCATCTGCCGATACTCCTGCGCGCAGGCATCGCACATCTCAAACTGCCGCATGGTGATATTCTCACGGTCGTAGGGCAGCGCCTCGATAATGCTGTAGCGCGGCCCGCACGCCACACAGCTGATAAACGGGTACTGCGCGCGGCGGTCATCTTTATCGTACAGCTCCCGCCTGCAGGTCTCGCACATGGGCAGGTCGGGCGGGATCAGCGGCGTCTCACCGCTGGTAGGGCTACTGGGGACAATCACAAAGCCTGAGAACTGCTGCTCCGGCAACAGGGTTGTAATCACCTGCTGAACGCTGGCGCCCTCGGGCGGATATGACTTCAGGCGACGGACAAAATCGTCTATCGCCTGCTGTTCACCGGTTGCCGTAATCTCCACGATGCCTCCGCTGTTTTTTACGGTGCCGGTAATATTCATCTGTTGGGCGAGCCGGGCGACAAAAGGGCGGTAACCCACCCCCTGTACAATGCCCAGCACGGTAATCTGCGCGGTCACTGAGCTTCTATACCCTCAATCTCCACCTCGGTGCCGATTTTGCTGGGCACGCCCTCGGTGCCGCATTTCGGGCACTGGTACTGCATCAGCTTGCGGGCAAACACCTCGCCGCAGCTTGGACATTGCAGCATGGCCTTGATGGGGCGAACACATACCTCGGCGCCCTCGCAAGCGGTACCCGCCGAAACCTCTTTAAAATACATGCAGATGCTGTCTGCGGAATAGCCGGAGCTTTCGCCAACCGCCAGATGAATCTTCGTCACCTTGCTTTTGCCAAGCTCCTCCGCCTTTTTAGTCGCGTAAGTAACCATATCCGCCGCTTTATGATAATCGTGCATAATTGTTCTCCTATTCTGTTTTCGTTCCCTGTGACTGAACCTTATCCTCGTCCTTGCGCGCCGCAAAAACATCCACGGTTTTAACGGCGCCGGGGGCGGTGTAGCTTCTGAGCATCGAGAGGCTGTTCTTATTGCAGCTCTCTACGCAGGATGCGCACTGTATACAGCCAAACCGCTCAATCGACCATGTTTTATCCGCACGGTTGACGGTTATCGCGCCGGTGGGGCACTTCTTTGCGCACAGCCCACAGAACACGCAGGTATCAATATCGATGGCGATCTGCCCTCTGGTGCGCTCGGGGTAGTTGCGCGGCTGCTGCGGATACTTCCGCGTGGCGGGCTTGGAAAAAAGGTTATGCACTGCCGTTTTGGCAAAATTCATCATGTTCATAATCAAATACTTGCCCTTCCTTTGGGGTTATATAGATTATCCTAAATATAATTTTTAGACTACCTCTCGGTGCAGCTGATGCAGGGGTCGATGGTAAGAATTAAAATCGGCACATCCGCAAGCTGGCTGCCCTTGAGCGTCTCCAGCAAACCGGGCAGGTTTGCGAAGGTGGGGGTGCGCACGCGCATACGGTCTAAAAACTTGGTGCCGTTAGCCTTGATATAATAAACCGCCTCGCCTCTGGGCTGCTCCACCCGCATGAGGTATTCGCCCTGCGGGAAGCCCTTCACCGGCACAGCCACCTCACCCGTGGGTATCTTCGCCGCCACCTGCCGGATGATGTCGATAGACTGGAAGATCTCCTGAATACGCACGTCGGTACGCGCGTAGCAGTCGCCCACGCCGCTTATAATCGGCTCAAAATCGATGTCGGGGTACGCCGCGTAGCCCATCTTGCGGGTATCCAGCGCGATACCGCTTGCGCGCATAAACGGCCCCACCGCGCCCAAATCATGCGCCTGCTGTTTGGTTAACAGACCTACGCCCTTTAAGCGGATACCCACCGAGTAATCGTTTAAAAAGGTTTGGGTGAGCGCTTTAAGCTCCTTCTCCATGCCGTCGAAAATCTTGATAAAGTCGGCAATCATGCCGTTATCCATATCCTTGCGCTGCCCGCCGACCTTGTTTACCGAAAAGATCACGCGCCCGCCGGTGGAGTATTCAAACATATCCAGAATCTTTTCACGGATACGCCACGACTGCATAAACAGGCTCTCGAAGCCAAAGCCGTCGGCAAGCAGGCCCAGCCACAAAAGGTGGCTGTGAATGCGCGACATCTCGCTCCACAGGGTGCGCAGGTACTTCGCACGCGGCGGAATCTCTATATTCATGATGCGTTCCACCGCCTCGCAGTAGCCCATGCCATGCATAAAGCTGCAGATGCCGCAGATACGCTCGGCTACATATACCATCTCGTTAAAGTCTTTTTTCTCAACGAGCTTTTCAAGCCCTCTGTGCACAAAGCCGATGGAGGGTATGGCCTCTACCACCTTCTCATCCTCGAGCACCAGGTCGAGATGAATCGGCTCCGGCAGAACCGGATGCTGAGGCCCAAACGGAACAACACTGCGTGTAGACATGTATGATGATTCCTTTCTGGCTAAGCATTTAAAGAATGCGCCGCTTAAACGGTTTTCCCCTTCGATTTAAAAGGCGACTGCTCTCCTGTGCGGTAGAGGTTGCCTTTGTAGTCGGCGGTAAGCAGCGTAATCGGCACCCCGAAAAGGTCGTGAATCTCATTCTCATACAGGAATGCGGGCGCGAAGATGCTGCTGATGCTCATAAGCGTCGTGCCTTCCTCGATCTTCAGGCGCAGGCATAAAAGCTCGTATTCCTTGCCGAAGGAGTAAAGCAGCTCTACGCCATGCTCCACGGTGGTGGCGCTTATCTGCACCAGACGATAGCCTTCGTGCTTGACGCGCATCGTCTCTTCCATGAGGTTGTCAACAATGATATCTACATATAAGGTTTGGCGCATTACGCATCCTCCTCCTTCATCCGTTTGCGCTTTTCATTGAGCAGCCCCACCGCCTGCACAACGCCATCGATGATGGCCTCGGGGCGGGCGGCACAGCCGGGCACATAGATGTCCACCGGCAAAACGGTGTCTGCCCCGCCAAGGATATTATAGCATTCCTTGAATATCCCGCCGTTGCAGGCGCAGATACCCACCGCGACAACCACCTTGGGGCTCGGCATCTGCTCATATATCTGTTTTACCACCGGCTCGTTTTGATGGTTGATGCCGCCGGTAATCAGCAGTATATCCGCGTGCTTGGGGTTGCCTGTATTAATAACGCCAAAACGCTCCACATCATAAACCGGTGTCAAGCAGGCCAGCACCTCAATGTCGCAGCCGTTGCAGCTTGAACCGTCATAATGCAAAAGCCATGGAGATTTTGCCACATTTAACATGTATTAACCCGTACCTTTCCAAACCTAAAACGATTGATGCTACACGATTAAATAAACGACAGTATCATCAGGTTTACCACACCGGCAACCAGCGTAACAATCCATGTAGACTTTATCATGACCTCCCACTTTACTCTTGGGAAGATATTGTCCGCCAAGATTTCGAAGTAGTAGGTAATAAGGCAAACCACTACCGCGATAAGCGCGCTCCACCAGCTGGAGTTAATGATAAACAGGCCCACCAAGCCGAGCAAAAACACGTTCTCATACCAGTGAGAAAGCTCCACCAGCGCCAGAATGTTGCCCGAAATCTCGGTGGTCAGGCCCTTTACCAGCTCCTGATGCGCATGGTGTGAGGTGCTTAGGTCAAAGGGTGACTTTCTGAATTTAATGGTAAGGATATAAACAAAGCCGACAAAGATACCCGGCAGATAAGCGATATTTGAAACGCTGCTTGTAAGGATATCCTTTACAGCGAAGCTGCCGCTCGACATGTAAAAGCCGATTGCAACCAGCAGCACCATCGGCTCGTAGGCCATCATCTGCACAAGCTCTCTCTGTGCGCCCAGCGTGCTATAGGGGGAGTTTGCCGAGCAGGCCGACATCATAAAGAAGATGCCCGCAAGGGTAAGGGCGAAGAAAACAAGCAGCAGGTCGCCGCCGTAAAAGAAAAGGCAGCCCGTAAATACGGTAAAGATCAAAAAGCCGGTCACCAAAAAGTTCTGCACTTGGTTAACGATTACCGACTGCTTGGAGAACAGCTTGAACAGGTCGTAAAACGGCTGTAACAGCGGAGGGCCCTGACGCCCCTGCATCCGCGCGGTGATCTTGCGGTCCAAGCCCGCGAGGAGGCCGCCGACAAGCGGTGCAAAAACCAGATAAAGCACCATGCAAACCAAAGACATCATCTTACACGGCACCCCCAATCGCTATGATCATCAAAACAATAAGCGCTGCAGCGGCCAGTGCTATGGAGGGCTTTAAAATCTTCTTTTCACCGAAATAGTCTTCCATATACCAGCTTGCAAGATACATCGACGTGCTGCCGCCGAATGAATTGGTAAATTGGCGGTCGTTGCCCGTATTGGCGCCGTTCATGTAAGACATAACCACTTTATTCTTTTTACCGAAGGTAAGTACACGCACCGCAACGGGCAGAATGACGATAAAGAACAGCATCATCATCATGATGTTCATGTTGCCGTTGCTGATGATGGCGGGGAGCGTCTGGTGGAACATCTCCGCCAGAAAAGGCTCCACAAAGTGCGTGGAAACCAACGGGAAAAGGATGCAGAGCGCCGTCATAATCACGGCCTGCGAGATAAGCGAGAACCACTCGCTCTTACCTGTTTTGTTGGACAGGCGTTCGGAGTTATGCAGCACCGCAACCAGCTTTCCCAGCCATTTGGTCCAGTAAAACAGCGTAGTGGCGCTGCCGAAAACAAGGAATATCACAAGAAGGATGCTGTTTGTATCCACAAAGGCCTTAAGGGCTGCCCATTTGGAGATAAGCATGCCGAATGGGGCCAAAAACATGCCCGCAATGCCGATAATCATCACAAATGCAAGCGTCGGCAGCTTCACGATAAGGCCGTGCATATCCTCTATATTGCGGCTGCCGGTTCTGTTTTCCACCGCGCCAACCGAGAGGAACATCAGCGATTTAGAAACCGCGTGGAACATGATAAGCAGAACGCCCGCCCACACGGCCTCATGCAGGCCCACCCCTGCGCAGGCCGTGATAAGCCCAAGGTTTGAAACCGTGGAATAAGCCAGCACCTTTTTGCCGTCGCTCTGCGAGATGGCAAGCAGCGAGGCGGCAAGAAAGGTAAAGCCACCGATGGTTGTAACCATGGTTCCGGCAAAGTTGCCGCTGAAGGTAGGTGAAAGGCGGATAAGCAGGTATACCCCCGCTTTTACCATCGTAGCGGAATGCAAAAGCGCGGAGGTTGGCGTGGGCGCCACCATTGCCCCCAACAGCCAGCGGGAAAATGGCAGCTGGGCGCTTTTGGTCATCGCCGCAAACGCCAGTAGCGTAACGGGAATAATCGCAACCGTGTTGCCGGCACCCATTGCAACCAGACTGTGAAGGTCGGCAACGTGCAGCTGCAAAGCCGCATAAACAATGGCAATAGCAAAGCCCAAGCCGCCCAAGAGGTTCATCCACAGGGCGCGAAAGGAGTTGTTCATCGCTTCCTCGCTTTTATTATACCCGATTAGCAGGAAGGAACAGATGCTGGTAATCTCCCAGAAGAAGTACATCCATGTAAGATTGTTGGAGAATACGAGCCCAAACATGGCGCCTAAAAAGACAAACAGCATGGCAAAGAAAAAGCCCGACCTGTCTTTGTACTCGGTGTGGTGCTTATGATAACCCCGCATATACCCCACCGCGTAAACACAAATAAGGCAGCCGACGATACCTATAATCAGGCACATCATAATGGTGAGATTATCGGAAACGATATGGCTTACCTCCGACTCCCCATTGCCCGAAAGCTCCAGCCATGCGGTTAAACCGCTTTGCACCAGTGAAAGCAGCGCCACGTAGTACTTTTTATATCGAAACCCGTAATATACAACCAGCCCGGTTATTCCAAGCTCCGCAATAAGCATGGCCATGTCCAGTTCCGGGGTGCTTGATAAAAATTCCTTTCTTTGGCCGCTTAGCAAGCTGACTGCCGCAAAATACAGCACCGCCACGACAATGAGCACACAGCTGCCGTAAATGAAGATTTCCCTTCCCCTGCTCTGCCGCTTCATAAAAGACAAAAGCAACGCGGCAAAGAAAGGAAAAATGATTAGGAACGCGATAACCGCCATAAAAACCACCATTTCTCCCACGCGAACTATAAGTCAATGGGTCTAAAATATACCTTGGGAGCGATGCAAACTGTTTATAATTAAGCTTTTGCAAACCACTTAAAACACTCATAAAAAATAGTGTTGCAGCCCCAACTGATTTATATTACTGCGCTTCTTCTGCAAAGTCAATGCAAAGTAACGTAAAAAGCGAGCAAAAAAACATATTAAACCGATGATGTATCACTGAGCTTAGTTAAGGCTGCGTTTGTAATCTGACAAACGCAGCCTTATCGGATATTATAGACTAAAATGGCTTTACTTTAAGGCTGTAACCCCTCGTTCGCCTGTGCGGATGCGTACGGCATCCTGAATATCGGAGATAAATATCTTGCCGTCTCCCACGTCTCCGGTACGGGCCGTTTCGCAGATTTTGGCAATCACTGCCTCGGCCTGCTCATCCTCGACGACGGTCTCAATCTTAATTTTGGACAAAAAATTATAATCCACCTCCGCGCCGCGGACGAACTCCTTCCAGCCCTTCTGGTTGCCGCACCCCATGATTTCGGTAATGCTCAGCCCGTTAAGGTGCAGTGAGGTAAAGGCCTCTTTAATGTCCTCAAGCTTCTCCGGTCTGATAATCGCTTCTATTTTTTTCATCTTATTATCCTCATTTCATCGCTTTAACACTGGGTTAGTTGTCCATACCATTAAACGCCGGGTATGCGGACTCACCGTGCTGCGAGGCATCCAAGCCGACGGCTTCCTCTCTGGCGGAAACACGGATATCTTTGGTAAAGAGCTTGGCAATGCCGTATGCAACAAGGGTACCCACAATGGCAATAACAATCGTGATAGCGATCGAAGCCAGCTGGCGCAAAAACAGGCTCCACTCGCCGAACACCAGGCCGTTCCATTGCGCCGCAGAATTGACCGAGGTGTGGGTAAAGAGGCCTGTCGCAATACCGCCCCAGATACCGCCGACGCCATGGCAGCCAAACGCGTCAAGGGCGTCGTCATAGCCGAGCCTTGACTTAATGGTGGTAATGAAGAAATAGCAGATGGGGCTTACCAGCGCGCCGATGATAATGGAGGCCCAAATCGGTACAAAACCCGCGCCGGGGGTAATGGCAACCAGGCCGATCACAAAGCCGGTGGAAGCGCCTACAAGTGTCGGCTTTCCGTTGTGAATTCGCTCAATCAGAAGCCACGAAAGCATTGCCGCCGCGGCAGAGGTGTTGGTTGTCATAAAGCCATGTACCGCCAGCTCATTGGCTGCGCCGGCACTGCCCGCGTTAAACCCGAACCATCCAAACCACAGAAGCGCGGCGCCAAGGAACGTAAACGGCACGTTGTGGGGATGATAGGTAGCCTTACCGTGATTTTTGCGCTTGCCAAGCAGCAGAGAAAGCACCAGCGCGCTGACACCCGAGCTGATATGTACCACGTTGCCGCCCGCGAAATCGAGCGCGCCGAGTTTTTGCAGCAGGCCGCCGCCCCATACCATGTGCGCCAGCGGATAGTAAACGATAATCGACCACACCGCAATAAAGATGAAGAGCGCTGAGAACTTCATTCGTTCAACAATCGCACCGGTGATAAGCGCCGGAGTGATAATGGCAAACATCATCTGAAAGATGGAAAAGCAAAGATTCGGAATGGTTGCGGCATATGGCCCCGGTTCCCCTCCGACGCCGGTAAGCGCAAACCATTTAAAATCCCCGATAATTCCGCCGAGATCGCCGCTGAATGACAACGAATAGCCGATCAGTACCCATAAAATTGATGCAAGCCCCATGATGAAGACCGATGACATAATGGTGTTGATAGCGTTTTTGCGTTTTACCAAGCCCCCGTAGAAGAATGCAAGCCCCGGGGTCATCAGTAAAACCAGTGCTGATGAGATGAGCATCCACGCAATATCCCCTGAATTAAGCGCGTTCATTAAGTACTTTCCTCCCAATAAATGATGACTTTTTTCTGTTGCGATTGTCTTTTCCCCTAAACACCTGCTTTTTGAGCTTAACGCCAGAAAATTAAGCTCAAAAAAACAAAAAGGCTAATGTCTGTAATGTTATCCCGACATTACAGACATTAGCCTCATCGCTTTCTGTAAAATAACATATTTTCATACGAAAAGCAAGTATAAATTTTAAAAGTACTGTCGATAAAAGACAATTTGGAGGGAAGGAATTGAAAAATTTAAAATATACTGATATTATATATATTAGATTTATACCAACCCGATCATAACTATTTTGTATGCCGGACTAATACTTAGGAATAACAGACGCAAAATAATGGAGTAATGAAAAGAACAGAGTTTAAGGAGACTTATGCTGAATTTTAAAACCATCACACTGGACGACAGGGACGTTATCGAACAATACATCAAGGCTTCCGATTTCAAAAGCTGCGACTACTCGTTTGTAAACAACTTCATCTGGTCAAAGCCCAACAATATAGAGTTTGCAATAGTTGAAGGCTTTTATTGTTTAAAAAGCGTTTTTAAAAATGAGGCCCTTTACACCTTCCCTGCCGGAAACGGAAACCTTCAAAGCGTTATAAATGCTTTACTATCAGACGCGAAAGACCGGAACATGGTCTTTGGTCTTAGAGGGATATTGCAGGATCGGGTTTTGGAGATTGAAAGGCTTTTCCCCGGTATGTTTGACTTCACCTCAAACCGAGACGAATTTGACTATATCTACAGTGTTGCAAGCCTAACCAGCTTATCCGGCAAAAAATATCAAAGCAAGCGGAACCACATCGCCCGATTCAAAGACAACCCCAACTGGTCATACGAAGACATTACCAAAGAAAATATTGATGAATGCTTTAAGATGAATAACGAATGGTGCAAAAAATATGTTTGTTACGATGACATTAACTTAAAGCATGAGCTCTGTGCCGTAAAGACGGCCTTCGCGCATTTTTTTGACTTGGGATTAACAGGCGGCTTAATCCGGCAAGATGGCAAGGTAGTGGCGTTTACCATAGGCGAACCGCTTTCGTCCGACACCTACGTGGTTCACATCGAGAAGGCATTTTCTGAGATTCAGGGCGCCTACCCGATGATAAACCGCGAGTTTTTAGCGCACAACTGCCAAGCCTTTCAATACGTAAACCGCGAAGAGGATATGGGCGACGAGGGGTTGCGGAAAACCAAGCTCTCTTATCACCCCGAGATTCTTTTGGAAAAATTCACTGCCACCATGAAAAAGGGTTAGGATATGATACGCTTTGCCGATAAGTCAATGATACCTTCACTGAAGGTGATCTGGCAGGAAGCCTTTGGGGATGATGACGCCTATATCAGCTTCTTTTACGAAAATCGCTTCACCGAGAGCAACACGTTAGTTTGGCTGGAGGCGCAAAAGCCTGTGGCGATGCTGACATTGCTGCCCGCAAAAATCGTGGTTGAAGGCAGACAGCACCCGGTAAAATACATCTACGGCGTGGCGACAAAAGCAGAATATCGCGGCAGAGGAATCAGCACCGCACTGGTAAACTATGCAAACGAGCAGGCAGACCGAAACAATGAGTGGCTGGTTTTAGTTCCCGCAAGCGAGAGCCTGTTTGACTTTTATAGAAAATGCGGGTATCGCACAGCTTTTTACCTCAAGGAGCTTACAATAAACAGAGCACAAATAGAAAGAGCACCTAAACCTGAGTATAGATGCTCCGATATCATAGCCGAAGAATACAAAGTCCTTAGGGACACTTGTTTTGCAAAATCCGGCTACATCCTTTGGGACGTGGATGCTATTGACTATGTTCTGCGGGAAAATCGCCTGGTGGGCGGAACCGCTACAAAGATAACCTTGGGCGGCGATTCTCACCTTCTGTTGTATCGCAAGAAGGATAATATTCTGCTGGTAAAGGAAACAAGCCTGAACTATGAGAATTTAATACCTGTCTTAGCGAGCATCGCCCTGCAGGAAGAATGCCACACGATACGCGTAAGATTACCTCAGGGCTTTAAGGCAGACACGCCCGCCCAAGAATTTGGAATGCTGTATGCGAAATCACCCGTCGATTTAACGGATGCTTATCTAAACCTGGTATTAGACTGAATAAAACAGGACCTACTTTTAGGTATATGCCAAGCTGCCATTTATTCAATATTGTCTGCGGACTTTACTAGAGACGGATAGCCTTCCCGCCTGTTTAAGTTAAAGCATCATAAAAAAACAACCACGAAAGTGAAAACTTTCGTGGTTGTTTTGGTGGGAGCAATAGGGATCGAACCTATGACCCTCTGCTTGTAAGGCAGATGCTCTCCCAGCTGAGCTATGCTCCCAAACCTATAAACTTATCGATTACCGTCGTCAATAAATCAGACAACGTAATATATTATATAAGTTTATAAGCATCTTGTCAATATATTTTATGCCCTTTCGAGAATATTTTTTAGCTCCAGCTCACTGAATTCATAGCGCTTGTTGCAAAAATGGCATACCACCTCAGCGCGCTTGTCCTTCTCAATGATATCCGTCAGCTCTTCCCTGCCGATTGCCGTGAGCGCTTTTTCATATTTATCCTTGCTGCACCGACAGATATAATCTGTATTAAACTCATCTAGAATCTGGGGCTGGAAGCCATCAAGTACGCGCAAGCAGATATCTTCAGGGGTTGTGCCGCCGTCCATAAGGTGGGTAATGGAATCCATGCCTTCTATATTTTGTTCAAGCTTTGTAATGGACTCTTCCTCCGCGCCCGGCAACAACTGCACGATAAAGCCACCCGCAACCTTAACGGTTAAGTCAGGGTTTACGAGCACCCCAAGTGCACATATGGTGGGTATCTGCTCGCTAACGGCAAAATAGCTGGTAATGTCCTCGGCAATCTCGCCCGATACAATAGGCACCTGCCCCACATAGGGCTCTTTTAAGCCGATATCCTTAATGATATACAGTGTGCCATTACTTCCAACCGCACCAGCGACATCCAGCTTGCCTCGTTGGTTCAGCGGGATCTCTACCACCGGGTTGCCAACGTAACCGCGCACATTGCCCTTGCTGTCGGAAACAGCGATCACCGAGCCTGCAGGCCCGTCGCCCGCCATACGCAATGTGAGTGAATCCTGCTCGCCTTTGAGCATTGCCCCCATCATAGAGGCCGCCGTCAGCAGCCTGCCCAGCGCGGCGGTTACCACGGCTGAGGTCTGGTGAATCTGCTCGGCTTTACTCACGATATCGGTGGAATCTATTGCACATGCCATTACGCTTCCATCCTCGGCAATGGCTCTGATAATCTTGCTCATGTATTTTACTTCTCCAATATTAAAGCATCTTTTTGGTGACGTATACGGCGCGCTGCGTGTCATTCTTTACAGGCTCAAGGGTATCCCCCTCAAAACACGCGACAATGCGCAGCCCTACGGCTCTAAGCATGTCCGCCAGCTCATCGTGGGTATAGGCCCGTTCTTCAAACGCTTCTTCATACCGGCTGTACTGGCTGCTCTCGGCGTCGTATTCAAAAAAGTCCAGATCAATGTGCGTGGTGGCCGTTTCAGCCTGATAAGCGTTCTGCCACACACAATAGATACTGTCGTAATCGTATACGAACGTATTGTTTGCAAGCACGTTTTCGTGCTTATAGCGCGTGTTCGCATCAAAGATAAACACCCCGTCCGGGTCTAAAAACAATGACACGCGTGCAAAGCTCTTTTGCAGAACATTCTTGGCGGTAATGTGGTTGACGCTGTCCAGCGCGCAGACGCAGGCGTCAATAGTGCCGTAAAGGTCTAAGCCTTGCATGGTCTGCCGGATATATTGAATACCCATCTCTTCCGGGGTATTCTCCATCGCCCGGCTTAACATCTCGTAAGAGCTGTCGATGCCAATAACGTCGTAGCTAAGACGTGCAAACTCCCGCGAGAGGTTGCCTGTACCGCAGGCAAGGTCCAGCAGCAACCTGCCGCCATTGCCGTATTGTTTAATAAGCGAACAAAAATAATCTGCCCGCGCGGGGTAGCTGATATCCTGCGTAAGGGTATCGTAATATTTGGCAAATACGTTATAAGCGCTCATTTTTCGGCTTCACTTAGCCTTTTAAAGATAATGCTGTACCCGTCGCAGCCGTAGTTAAGCGAACGGTTTACACGGCTGATGGTGGCGGTGCTGGCGCCGGTTTCATTCACGATATCACTGTATACATGATGCTCGCTGAGCATTTTGGCAACCTGAAGGCGCTGTGACAATGCCTTGAGCTCGGGAACAGTGCACAAGTCTTCGAAAAAATTATAGCTCTCTTCCAGCGTTTCCAGCGCCAAAATCGCTTTAAACAGATATTCAATATTAGGGTCTTTCAACTTGCTGTTCATGATCCGCACTCCTTATTTTTATGTTTCTTTAAGGTTAATTTTAGCACACTGAATTATGAAAGTAAATGGTACAATCCATGATTTATGCATCCCCGTTTATTAAGTCGTCAAGCGATTGTCTTTGCACCGCCACTCGGGGCTTTCCGCCAGATACCATGATAACTGCGGGCTTGGGCAGGCGGTTATAGTTGGAGGCCATGGAATAGTTATAGGCCCCCGTACAGAGCACCGCCAATAGCTCCCCCGGATGCATATCGGGTAAGCACAGATGCTCGCCGATGATATCCCCGCTTTCGCAGCAGCGCCCCGCGATGGTTACAACGCTGTCAGGCTCTTCACCCATACGGCCCGCTGCTACCGCGGTATAGCGCGATTGATAAAGTGCGTAACGTGGGTTATCGGCCATGCCGCCGTCCACCGACACATAGGTAAGCGTATCCGAAACCCGCTTTACAGCGCCCACCGTATACAGTGTAAGCCCCGCAGGGCCTACGATGGCTCTGCCCGGCTCTATAAAGACGCGCGGCACCCGTATACCATTTCGCGCACAGGAAGCGAATAGTGTATTCGCCGTCCGTCGGATGCAATCTAACGAACAATCCGGCACATCCTCCTCGGTATAGCGAATAGCAAAGCCGCCGCCCAGATTAAGCTCCTGAAGCTCAAGGCCGGTCACTTGTTTTATTCTGCCCAGAAAGCCCGCCATAACCTCTGCAGCCAACACAAAGGGCTCCGGTTCGGTAATCTGGGAACCGATATGACAGTGCAGGCCTATTAAATGAATATTCGGGCTATCAAGCGCTGTTTGCACCGCCTGCAGCGCCTCGTCATGCTCAAGGCTAAACCCGAATTTTGACGCCGCGTTACCCGTTATGATGGCGTGATGAGTGTGTACATCCACCCCGGGCTTGATTCTAAGCAAAACATCAACCGTCTTTTGGGCCTCGGCCGCAAGACGGTTGATGGTAAGCAGTTCGGTCATATGGTCTGCAACAATTCTTCCCACGCCGTTCTCAATGGCCATAGAAAGCTCTTGTGCACTTTTGTTGCTGCCATGCAGGATAATCCGGCCCGTGGGAAAGCCCGCCGCCAGCGCCGTGTACAGCTCGCCTGCGGATACGACATCAAGGTAAAGTCCTTCCTGGTCGGCAATCCGGCAGATTTTCTTACAGCAGAATGCTTTGCAGGCATAAGCCACGCCGCTTTCGGCATAGCATGTTTGCATGGCAAGCCTAAAGCGGCGGCAGTTTTCGAGAATCAGGTCCTCGTCCATCACATACAGTGGGGTGCCGTACTGCGCGGCGAGCGTGGCGGTATCTGCCCCGCCGATGGTGAGGTACCCTTTACTATTGACCGAAAGACTGCCCGAATCAAACATATCCTGCTCCTTAAAAACTGCTTTAATAGCAACTTGATATATTCAATTCTATTCTGCGGTCTGTTCGGTTGTTACTTCTTCTATAATGCCGCGGAGCTCCTCTGCCCCTTCACCGGTCATCGAGGAAAACGGCAGCATGGTAATCTGGTCTGCGTAGGGAATCTCCTGCGCAAGACCCTTCATACGCTCGCTGCGTTCGTTTTTAGATAGCTTATCACACTTGGTGAGCACGATGATAAACGGCAGCTCGTTTTCTACCAGCGCCTCAATCATGCTAAGGTCGTCCTTGGTGGGCGGATGGCGCATATCAATGAGCTGAACCACCAGTACAAGGTTGCGCCCCTGCTCAAAATAACCGCCGATAAGCTCGCTCCAGCGCCGTTTCTCCTCTTTAGCCACCTTGGCATAGCCGTAGCCGGGCAGGTCCACCAGCCGAAGGGTATCGGAAATTCGGTAAAAGTTAATGGTCGCTGTTTTTCCCGGTACCGAGCTTACCCTTGCGAGCGCCTTTCGGTTTAAAAGCTTGTTAATCAAAGACGACTTTCCGACATTCGAGCGCCCGGAGATTGCAATCTCAAACTGCGCGCTATCTGGAAGCTGCGAATAAAGCCCAAAAGAAGCCTCAAATACTGCGTTGTTAAAATTCATCTGCTGCCCCTTTGTAATACTAATTCTTCATTAAAATGGAATTAGTATAAACATTATTGCGGTATTATCGTGGAGTCCAGGGTAGGCTTTTTGTTTAGGTCTACACCGCTATGTAACAGGGTCTCCTTGAGTTTTTGTTCCGGCTCCGTGGCAAACAGCAATGCGGTTTTTAATACGGTGTCGACATCGTCGGCAAAAATAAAATTCAGGTTTTTCTTAACGGTTTCGTCAATCTCTTCGAGATCGGGCTTGTTTTCATCCGGCACGATCACGGTCTTAATGCCGGCGCGGTACGCCGCCATGGTTTTCTCTTTAAGCCCGCCTATCGGCAGTACCCTTCCGCGCAGTGTGATTTCGCCCGTCATGGCTACCTCGCGCCGCACAGGGATGCCGGTAAGTGCCGAAACCAGGGCCGTAGCCATGGTAACGCCGGCCGACGGGCCGTCCTTCGGTACGGCGCCCTCCGGCGCATGGATGTGGATATCGCAATCCTTATAAAAGTCGCCGTCTATCTTCAGTTGGTCGGCTTTGCTGCGGATATAGCTGATGGCAATGCTCGCCGACTCCTTCATCACGTCGCCCAGCGAACCGGTAAGCTGTATCTTGCCGGTGCCCTTTACCACGTTGACCTCGATCATCATGATCTCGCCGCCTACACTCGTCCAGGCAAGGCCGGTTACCACGCCCACCTCGTTCTTTTTAAGCATACTGTCGGGGCGGAACTTATGCGGGCCGAGGTAATCGGGCAGGTTTGCGTCGGTGAAAACGATCTTGCCTTCGTTGTTCTCTACAATCTTCTTGGCGGCCTTGCGGCAGAGCGATGCGATGGCGCGCTCCAGCTTTCGAACGCCCGCTTCACGGGTGTAATAGTCTATCAGCGCATAGATGGCAGAGTCCGACATCTTTACCTGTTTGGCTGTAAGGCCATTTCGCTTTACTTGCTTTACAACCAGATGGTTCTTCGCAATATGGAATTTCTCCTCGCGCGTATAGCTTGAAAGCTCGATGATCTCCATACGGTCAAGCAGCGGCTCGGGGATATCCCCCATATTGTTGGCGGTGGTAATAAACAGGATGTCGCTGATGTCAAACTCAAGCTCTATGTAATGGTCTCTGAAATTTTTGTTCTGTTCGGCGTCCAGCACCTCAAGCAGCGCGGAAGCCGGGTCGCCTCTGAAATCGTGCCCGAGCTTGTCAACCTCGTCGAGCAGGATCATGGCGTTTTTGCTTCCCGCTTTGATGATGGCGTCGATGATCCTGCCGGGCATGGCGCCGACGTAGGTTTTGCGGTGCCCGCGAATATCGGATTCATCGCGCACGCCACCCAGCGAGATTCTGGCATATTTCCGGCCCATGGCAGCGGCTACAGAGCGCGCGATAGAGGTTTTGCCCACGCCGGGCGGGCCCACAAGGCAGATAATCTGCCCTTTGATGTCGGGCGCCAGCTTGCGTACCGCAAGTATCTCAAGAATACGTTCCTTTACGCGGGTAAGGCCGTAATGGTCTTTATCGAGTATCTTCTGCGCCTTCTCGATATCGATCTTATCCTTGGTCGCCTTGTTCCATGGCAGCTCCAAGCAGGTATCAAGATAGGTGCGTATCACCGTCGCTTCCTGCGAGTTAAAGGGCATTTTAAAAAGACGCTCGGCCTCTTTCATGAGTTTATCGACCGTTGCCTTAGGCAAGTGCAGCTTTTCGATGCGGTCGAAATACTCCATCGCCTCGTCCTGCATGTTATCGCCTTCGCCAAGCTCGCCCGCGATTACCTTCATCTGCTCGCGCAGGAAGTATTCGCGCTGGTTTTTATCCACCTGCTGCTTGATCTTATCGTAAAGGTCTTTTTCAATGGAAAGCACGCTGTTTTCGTTTTCCAATATCTTTACGAGCAGTTCAAGGCGCTTGATGGGGCTGCTCTCGTCCAAAATGCTCTGCTTATCCTGCGTTTTGAACATCAAGTTGCCCGCAATGTACTCACAGAGATACACCGGGTCGTCGCTCGCCATCACATTGAGCATATAGTCCTTGGGCATCTGGGGGGTAAGGTACGAATACTCTTCGAACAGGTCTTTAACCGTGCGCACCAACGCCTCCGCGGTATCCTTCTGCGCTTTGGTGTGAATGGTTTTCAAAGGCATTTCTTCCACAGAAGCCGACATGTACGGGTTTTCCTGCAGGATGTCAATGAGGCGCGCGCGATAAAGCCCTTCAACCAGCACACGAAGGCTGTCTCCGGGCATCTTTAATATCTGGCGAACCTCGGCAACCACGCCGATGTTGTATAAATCATAGTCCTTGGGCTCATCCTCGCGGATGTCCTTCTGGGCCACCAAAAAGATCAGCTGATTGGTACCCATTGCTTCATTAAGTGCAAGCACCGACTTTTTTCTGCCGACATCAAAGTGCAGAACCATATTCGGGTACACGACCAGACCTCTTAATGCCAACATGGGGAGCCTTGCGGTCCTATTTTGCACGGCCTGTTCCTCCATAAAGGTTCCCTCCAAAACTCGGGCTGCCCCGAGGTTTTTTAAACAATTCTTAGTTCATTATATATAAAAAAAAGCTTTAATTCAACAATATAAAAGCAACAAATACTATTAATATTATTAACACATTTCGGTTTAAGTCCAAGATAATCCTTGGCTATAAAGCTGCTTTTAAAAAGTAAAGTCAACACCAAAACAGTGTCGACTTTACAAATACTAGCTAACCGAACTTTTTCTGGGCTTTGGTCTCTTAGCCGAGAGCATAAGGTTTGATGCCCGCTTTTCGGGGTTGCGCAGCAGCAGCGGCTTTTCCTCGCCTGTAATGCACGCGCCCGTAATCTTTACGGTCTCTACCGTAGCGTCGCTGGGCACCTGAAACATAATGTCCGACAGCACATTTTCAATAATCGAACGCAGGCCGCGCGCACCGGTTTTAAGCTCGATGGTTTTGCGGGCGATAGCCTTAAGTGCCGAATCGTCCAACTCCAGCTTTACGCCGTCCATTTCAAACAGCTTGATGTATTGCTTCAGTAGCGCGTTTTTAGGCTCCTTGAGGATGCTCACCAGCATATCCTCGTCGAGGTTCTGCAACACGGTGATAACCGGCAGTCTGCCCACCAGCTCGGGGATCAGCCCGAACTTGACAAGGTCGTGCGGGGTAACCTGAGCCATCAGCTCCGCCGCGATATCCTCGCGTTTTTCTTTAAGCTTTGCGCCAAAGCCTAACGACCCGCTGCCCACACGCTTTTCAATCAGCTTCTCTACGCCGTCGAACGCACCGCCGCAGATAAACAGGATGTTGGCGGTGTTGATTTGAATAAACTCCTGCTGCGGGTGTTTGCGTCCGCCCTGCGGGGGAACGTTGGAAACCGTGCCTTCTAAGATTTTTAACAGCGCCTGCTGCACGCCCTCGCCGCTTACGTCGCGGGTAATGGAGGTGTTTTCAGACTTTCTTGTAATCTTATCGATCTCGTCGATGTAGATAATGCCTTTTTCGGCCTTTTCGATGTCATAATCGGCGGCCTGTATCAAGCGCAGCAGGATGTTCTCAACGTCCTCGCCCACGTACCCCGCCTCGGTAAGGGTGGTGGCATCGGCAATGGCAAAAGGAACATTCAAAATCTTTGCCAGGGTTTGTGCCAGCATGGTCTTACCCACGCCGGTGGGGCCAAGCAACAGTACGTTGCTCTTTTGCAGCTCCACATCGTTATTGCCGCGGTAGTAGATGCGTTTGTAATGGTTATATACGGCTACCGAAAGAGTAACCTTTGCCTTCTCCTGCCCGATAACGTATTCATCGAGCGTTGCCTTAATCTCAGCCGGAGTGGGGACATTCACCGTATATTCGTCCCGCTGCTTGTTTATCCTTGAGGATGGCATGGGCGTACTGTCTGTGAGGATGCTCATGCACAACTCGACGCATTCGTTGCATATATAAACACCCGAGCCCGCTATGATGCGGTCTACCTCGTTTTGCTGCTTGCCGCAGAACGAGCATCGTATGGGCTTGTTTTCATCCTTTGGCATAATCATCGTCCATTCCGCCGCTGTGCCCGGCAATTTATAGGTGTTACCGATCTTGTCACACACAGCCTAACCTGACAAGATAAAACATTTCTTTTGCTCAACATGCAGAAATACGAAAAACGAAGCCGAAGGAGGCTTCGTTTTTTAAGGCATCGCTATCTGCTTGTAATAACCTTATCAACCAAACCGTATTTCACCGCTTCTTCGGCAGTCATAAAGTTGTCGCGGTCGGTATCCCTTTCAATCACCTCGAAGGGCTGGCCGGTCTGCTCGGCAAGAAGCCTATTCAGTTTCTCTTTGATTCGGATAATCCTGTCTACATGAATCTTGATGTCGGTGGCCTGCCCCTGCGAGCCGCCGGAGGGCTGGTGAATCATAATCTCACTGTTGGGCAGTGCAAAACGCTTGCCTTTGGCACCCGATGAGAGCAAGAATGCGCCCATAGAGGCCGCCATGCCCACGCAGATGGTGGAAACATCGCATTTAATGTACTGCATGGTATCGTAGATTGCCATACCCGCTGTAATGGAGCCGCCGGGGCTGTTGATGTAAAGGTTGATATCCTTATCCGGGTCTTGGCCTTCAAGGTATAACAACTGTGCTACAATCAGGCTGGCGGTTACATCGTTCACTTCATCCGAGAGCATTACAATGCGGTCGTTTAACAGCCTGGAGAAGATATCGTAAGAGCGTTCGCCGCGGTTGGTTTGCTCTATGACCATTGGTACCAAACTCATAATTTTGTCCTGCCTTTCTCAGTACGTTACATCTTATGGTAAGCCAAAAAAAACCGATACAACGTACGCTATTATATAAACGCAATAATCTCAGTATGAAACCGTTCGCCGATAATTATTCGGCTATTCGGCATCTTTTGGTGTCTCAGCCTTTTTGGAAGCTTTTTTTGCCGCCTTTTTAGGCTGCGCCTCTGTGCCTTCCGCTTCGGCCTTTTCGGAGATAACGGCGGAGTTGCGCACCAAATCGATGGCCTTGGTAACAACCAAATCCTTCGCAAGCTCCTGCACGGGGATGATGGACTTTACCTGCTCGAGCTCAAGCTTGTAGTTTTCGGCAATCTTGGTAAGCTCCGCGTTGATCTCATCCTCGGTAGCTTCCAACTTCTCTATCTCGGCAATCTTCTCGAGAGCGAGACGAATCTTTACCTGACGCTGTGACTGCTCGGCAAAGGTTTTTCTGAAGGTGGAGAGTTCACTGCCGGTATACTGTAAATAGGTGTTCAGGTCCAGCCCCTGAGACTGCAGACGATGCTCAAAATCATGCACCATCTCGTCGATGCGGCGCTCATACATAACTTCGGGGATCTCGCCCTCCATCGAGGCGATAATCTGGTCGATGAGTGCGTTCTCCACGTCCTCGTTGGCGTGAGCATCCTTATGCTCCTGAACCTTGGCCTTGATATCGGCCTTTAAATCAGCTAAGGTATCAAAATCGCTTACATCCTTGGCAAACTCATCGTCAAGCACGGGCAGCTCGGTCTTGGATATCTCGTGCAGCTTTACCTTGAATACGGCGGCCTTGCCCTTGAGATCCTCCGCATGGTATTCCTCCGGGAAGGATACGTTTACATCAAACTCTTCGCCGATTTTGTGCCCAATAATCTGCTCTTCAAAACCGGGGATAAACTGGTTGGAACCGAGCACCAGCGTATACTTTTCGCCCTTGCCGCCGGGGAAAGCGACCCCGTCGGTAAAGCCTTCAAAATCAATCACGGTGGAATCGCCGTTCTGAGCGGGCTCATCCTCCACGTTTATAATGCGGGCGTTTCTTTCCTGCATTCTTTTAAGCTCTGCATCCACTTCCTCGTCGGAAACGGTGGGGATGATCTTCTCGGCCTTTAAGCCCTTGTATTCTTTCACCGTTACCTGCGGCTTCACAAAAACCGTGGCCTTAAAGGTAAAGCCGGTTTCGTCGAGCGAGGTAACCTCGATATCTGCTTTATCTACCGGCTCAATGCCCGCTTCTTTTACAGCGGCGTCATAGGCGGAGGGGTAAAGGTCGTTAACGGCATCCTCCCAGAAAACGCCCTTGCCGTACATCTGCTCGATCATCTTTCTGGGGGCTTTGCCTTTGCGGAAACCGGGAACCTGTATTTTATTCGAGTTTTTCTGAAACGCCTTGGCAACGGCATCCTCAAACTCGGTGCCGGTAACGGCGATTTCAAGCTCGTATTTGTTGGTTTCAATCTCTTTGGAGGCTTTTAACTGCATAGTTAACAATCCTTTCGTGGCTTCGGGCTGTTCATGAACATATAAGACATGAATGCACCAATTTTACTTTATATAGGTATATCAATATAGGGGGTAAATCTATCCGTACAATTATAGCACAAATAATATAAGAAATCTACTATTTCTTCCTGCGTAAATGAGATTTATAACGAAATCTGTATACTACAAAATCCTAAGCGGCGTAAACCGCAGGAAATCGGCGGAGGTAAGCGTGTATTCCACCGCATCTACCCTGCCCCTCAGCGCGTAATGGCAGGCATTTCCGTGTATGTGCCCATAATAACATCTTGTTATGTTGTATTCATGGAGAATCTGTAAAATTTCTTCACACCGCTCTTTGCCTAAGATAGGCGGATAGTGCAGAAAGCAAAGGATCGGCAGACCGGTTTTAACGCCCGCTTCCAGCGACATCCGCAGCCTGCCCGCTTCACGCAGAATCACCTTTCGGTCGGCGGGCTCGGTACCGTCGTATACCCAGCCGCGCGTACCGCAAAGGCAGTAGCCTTCTGCCGTAATGCAGTTATTATGAAGAACACGGATGCTGTTTATGCCGTTATCGCTGAAAAACGCGTTCATCTTCGCAAGGGTAGACCAAAAATAATCGTGATTACCCTTTAGGATAATCTTGTTGCCGGGCAGCTCTTCGATAAACCGAAAGTCTATCAGCGAGTCTTCAAGGCTCATGCCCCATGAGATGTCGCCCGCGATCACTACCGTATCCTGCGCGGTCACCAGTGCCTCCCAGCCCGTCTTTATGCGGCTAACATAGTTCTCCCACCCCGGAAAAACATCCATGGGCTTATTGCCGTTTAGCGATAGATGCAGGTCGGATATTGCATAAAGGGCCACAACACACCTCCAAGTCAACCATCCGGTTACCCGACGGTTTGGCTTTAAGTTTTCAGAGCCTTAGGCCTTAATGCCAAGATAATCGTATACAGCCTTCTGCATAGTTGTTTTATCGCATACGCCCGTAAAACGTACCGGTTTTTCGTCAAGGCCGCCCAAGGGCTTAGGCATAGCGGTTTTCGTCAGCTGAGCCAGCCTGTGCGAAAGGATAAATTCGTCCTCTTCTCCGCTCTTACCTTCAATCGCCTCGGCAACGCTCTTGGGGAACTTATAGGCGTTGGCGGTAGACGCGATAATCGACTTGGTTGTATCACCCGTCACCTTTACATACTCGCTGTATACCTTTACGGCAACGGCGGTATGGGTGTCGCACAGGTAGGAATATTTATCAAACAGCTCTTTAATGGTGGCCTGTGTCATTTCATCGTCACAGCAGCCGCCTACAAACTGTTCCTTCAGCTTATTAAGCATCTCGGGCTTAACGGAGTATCTCCCCTCTTTTGCAAGGGACGCCATGCAGCCCGCGATGTACTGGTCGTCTTCGCCCGAAAGGTCGTAGAGCAGGCGTTCCAGGTTGCTGGAGATTAAGATATCCATCGACGGGGAAATGGTGGTATAAAACTTGCGGTTGGTGTCGTAAACGCCGGTGTTGATAAAGTCGGTAAGTATATTGTTGGCATTGGAGGCACAGATAAAGTTCTTTACCGGCAGCCCCATCTTTTTGGCATAGTAGGCGGCTAAGATATTGCCGAAATTACCGGTGGGAACCACAACGTTGATCTCGTCGCCAAGGGAAATCTCTTTATCGTTTACAAGGTCGCAGTAGGCGCTGATGTAATAGATGATCTGCGGCAGCAGCCTACCCCAGTTAATGGAGTTCGCGCTCGAGAACACAAGGTTGTGCCCGTCAAGTTCTTTGGTGATTTCCGGGTTTGTAAAGATCTCTTTAACGCCTCTCTGGCAATCGTCAAAGTTACCCTTTACGGCGCATACAAAAACATTGCCGCCCTCTTGGGTGGTCATCTGCAGCTTCTGCATGGCGCTTACGCCGTCCTGCGGGTAAAACACCATGATACGGGTACCCTCAACGTCCTTGAAGCCCTCGAGGGCCGCTTTGCCGGTATCGCCGGAGGTTGCCACCAGAATGACGATCTCCTTGCCGTCGATCGTTTTCTTTGCCGAAACGGTGAGTAGGTGAGGCAACAGCTGCAAGGCCATATCCTTAAACGCGCAGGTGGGGCCGTGCCATAGCTCAAGCATATACAGCCCGGAATCCCCAATCTTGCTTAAGGGAGCGGGGATGCCGTTATCAAACTTATCGCCGCCGTAGGCGCCGTTGGCGCAGGCCTTGATTTCATCCAAGGTGAAATCGGTAAGATATTTAAGAAGGATACTTTCTGCCCTCTCGATATAGCTCATGTCGCACAAGGCCTTGATGTCGTTTAAGGTGACAGGCGGTATTTCGCCGGGTACAAACAACCCGCCGTCCTTTGAAATGCCTTGTGCAATCGCCTGTGCGGAGGTCACCTCAAGCGACGAGTTTCTGGTGCTCTTGTAAACCATGTTCCGTTCAACCTTTCCTATGCGAGTATACAGTACTAATCTCAATAAAAATATAACGTAAATGCTAAATTAATCAAAATTTTTCATTGCAAAATCATAGGCATTCTTAAACAATATCTTGTTTGCAAGCTCCGAGCCGTAGCCGCGCTTGATCATCTCCTCATAAAGCGCATCCACCATCGAGATGTTCTTCAGCTGTGCGGGCGGTTCGGCGCCGTCAAAGTCTGAGCCGATGCAAAGGTTGTTTTCGCCGCCCAGCTTTAAAAAGTGCTCGATATGCTTAAAGATATCATTTAGCCCAGCATTTTTGCTGTTATTTAAAAAGAGGGTGTAAAAATTGAGGCCGACAATGCCCTCGGTCTGCTGAATCGCCTGAAATTGGTCATCGGTCAGGTTGCGCGGATGATTGCACACCGCGCGTGAATTGGAATGGGTGGCGATAATGGGCTTGCAGGTGAGGTTTAATATATCGTAAAAACCTTTATCTGCGATATGCGATACGTCTATCGTAATGCCTACCCGGTTAAGCTCGCGTACGGCGCTGCGCCCCGTCATGGAAAGCGAGTTGTTGTTGCTCACACCGCTGCCCAGCTCATTCTGCCCGTTCCATGTATAGGAGAATATCTTTACACCGTCTTTTTTAAGCTCCTGTATCCGGGCAAGATCGCCCGCAAGAATCGATCCGTTCTCTACGGTGAGAATGGCCGCGCATTTGCCGTCCTTTACCGCCTCGGCGATGTCATCCTTATTTTTGCACATCACCATGCGGTCGCTGTTGAGCATCGACTGCTCGGTTAAGATGTCCACCTGCTTTTTATAGTTCTGGTACGCGGCTTCGCCCTTTAAAAAATCCGGTGTCCACACGGCGAAGCACTGGCACCAGGCCTCCAGCTTTTCCGCCTTTTGCAGGCTTACGGCTGTTTTACCGTCCAGTAACGCTGTACTGTTTTTTTGTATCTCCGAAAGGGTGTCACAATGCAGGTCAAAATAATTCATAATCTGCCCCCATCTATTGCGACGCACAGGCTGCACCGAAAGCCGGCGCAGGGATATGCACCGCAGAAATTTTTACATGTCATTGCAAAACCGGGTCAAACGCATTCACAATGTGGTTACAGGATAAAACCGAAAAGCTGCTCTGCCTCGCCGTTATGATTTCTATGACATCAAAGCGCGGCTGTAAATCGGACGGATACTCCTGCAGATAACACAATGCCGTTTTGGTTATTTTCTTCATCTTGGCGGTGTCTACCGCTTCGCAGGGTGAATAGTCACAGTGTTCACTGCGGGTTTTTACCTCAATAAAGGCGATAAACTCATCCTGCGACGCAATAATATCCACCTCGCCGTAACGCGAGTGATAATTTTGTACAAGAATTTGATAGCCTTTATGTAGGAGGCATTCTGCCGCGTAGCACTCGCCCTTATTACCTGTTTCACGCATGGGCTTTCTCCGAAAGGTTCTTTAAAAAGCTTTTGCGGTGAATGGGTGAAACACCGTACTGCAACAGCTTTTCGTAATGCAGCGCCGTAGGGTATCCCTTATGCTGACCCAAGCAGTACTGTGGGTATTGCTTATCCAGCTCAACTAAAAGACGGTCTCTCGACACCTTTGCCAGTATCGATGCGGCGGCGATAGCCGCCGATTTGGCGTCGCCCTTCACCACACATTCCGCCGCAGCCGCGAGCGGCGGCAGACGGTTACCGTCAACCAGAATATAGTCGGGTGTTATGGATAGGCAATCGACCGCTCTGCGCATCGCCAAAAAAGTGGCTTGCAGGATATTGTATTCATCAATCTCGGCCTCGGTGGCATAGGCAATGCCGTAAGCCTCGGCTTTATTAATAATCTCGTTATATAACAGTTCTCGCTTTGCCTCGGACAGCTTCTTGGAGTCATTCAGGCCTTCTATGACTGCACCGCGCGGGAAGATAACCGCCGCGGCAAACACCGGCCCCGCGAGCGGGCCGCGGCCTGCTTCGTCCACGCCGCAAAGCCGCTTTGTACCATTTAAGCAGTAGTTTTCGTCAAACTCAAACAAAGCGCTCATTGCTTTTTCCCTTCTGTCTGAGGCGGGCGTTCCAAGGTAATGCGGCCGATCTTGCCGCTGCGGAATTCATCCAGAACGGTAATGGCGGCGCGCTCGGTGTTTACGGCACCGCCCGAAATGAGCATACCGCGCTTCTTACCCACAAGCTCCAGCAGCGCAGCATCGTCCAGCCCCTGTGTATCCCCTATCTTATAACGTGCATCCAGCAGGGTGTAAAAATCACGGTTTAAACGCCCGAGCAGGCGCATGGCAAGGTGCTCGATGTCGAGCACATCGTCTTTAACGGCGCCCGTAAAGGCGAGGTATTCGCCCACCTGCTTATCGTCAAACTTGGGCCACAGAACGCCCGGCATGTCCAACAGCTCGATGCCGCCGTCAAGGCTTACCCACTGTCGGCCGCGCGTAACGCCGGGACGGTCCTCCACCTTTGCGCGCTTAGAGCCCGCAAGCCGATTGATAAAGGAGGACTTGCCCACATTGGGGATACCCACAATCATCATGCGAATGGGCTTGCCCACCATACCCTTTCTCTCGCGGCGCTGCAGTTCCTCGCGCAGTACATCCTTCACCAGCGGCAGAAATGCCTTTAAGCCGCTGCCACTGCGGCAGTCGGCTGCGAGTGCGGGGATGCCTTGCGACGAAAAATAGGCACACCACTGGCGGGTAAGGTTGCCATCCGCCATATCACTTTTGTTCAGAAGTATCATGCGCGGCTTGCCCGCGGTAAGTCTGTCTATCTCGGGGTTTCTGCTGCTTGCGGGTATTCTCGCGTCTATCAGCTCAACGACAATATCCACAAGCGACAAGCTTTGCTGCATGAGCCTTCTGGTTTTGGCCATATGCCCCGGAAACCATTGTATGGATGGTGTTTCGGTCATGCTTGCTCACCAAATTTCTGTATCATTGCAGGGTTCCAAACCTGCCAAACGGGAGTATTCTAAAGAAGGGCTTGCCGAAGATATACCTTGTGTCGATCATACCGATTTCCTTGTAGCGGCTGTCGAGGGAGACGTCCCGGTTATCGCCCATTACAAACACATGCCCTTTTGGCACGGTCACCGGAAAATCGATATCCCCTTTTACGGTTGTGCTGGTTTTAATGTAACCTTCCTCAAGCAGCGCACCGTCGACATAGACCTCGCCTTTTTCAAAATCAATATTAACGGTCTCACCTTCGGTGGCAATAACCCTTTTTACAAGCGGTACGCTCAGGTTTTCAGGCTGTGTGATGGCGACGATATCGCCGTACTTCGGCGTAAAGTAGTTGAGGGTGATAAGCCGTTCGCCGTTAAGCAGCGTATTTTCCATCGATGGCCCCTTTACCCCAACCACCCTGAAGGCGAAGGTAAAAAGTATAACCACAAAAACAAAGCACCAGATAAGCGTTTCAGCCCATTCGTAAACCGTCTTTACCGCGCTGATTTTCTCATCCTGACCTTGGATTATTACTTCCTCTGTTGTGTCCATACTTTTATGCTTCTTTCATCTGCATTTTGGCTAAACCAATAAAATTGAATCGGCCTTTTATCCTGTAACGGAGCCAAAGGCTCCAAAGCGATTGAATGGGAATATGCGAAACAGCACCTTGCCGAAGATATAGCGGGTATCTACCATGCCAACCTCTGAAAACCTGCTGTCTGTCGAATGATTGCGGTTATCTCCCATCACAAACACGCAGCCTTTAGGTACGGTAACGGGAAAGGATATATCCCCCTTTACGGAGGTGGGCTCCTTAATGTAGTTTTCGCTTAGCCGCTTGCCGTCTACCGTGACTGCTCCATTTGCAAAATCAATATTTACGGTTTGCCCTTCGGTGGCAATGACCCTCTTAACCAATGGCTTGTTTAATTCAGCCGGTTGTGTGATAGCAACAATATCACCGTACCGCGGCGTAAACCAGTCGATAGCGATAAGCTTTTCTGTATCATGCAGGGTATCATCCATGGAATAACCGTTCACTCCGACTACCCTGAAAGCAAACGTGAAAAGCAGGGCAACAAAAAGAAAACACCATAGAACCGTTTCGGACCACTCGTACACCGATTTTAACAGATGATTATCCGTATTGTTCCCAATCGACAACGGCTTTTGTTCTTCATAGGCTTGCAACTGCATACACATAGCCTCGGTTCTGTATGTTTTGCGCCAAAATTTCGGGGGCAATAGCAAAAAAGGGACATTTAAGTCCCTTTTTAATCGTTATTGAATCTGTTGCTTAACCTTAGCGGCCTTACCAACCTTGCCACGCAGATAATAAAGCTTCGCTCTGCGAACCTTGGCGCGTCTGATTACTTCAACCTTGTCTACATTCGGGGAGTGAATGGGGAACACTCTCTCCACACCAACGCCGTAGGAAACGCGGCGCACGGTAAAGGTCTCGGCAATGCCGCCGTGCTTGCGTGCAATGACAGTTCCTTCAAAGGCCTGTATTCTGTGCCTGTCGCCTTCCGTAATCTTTACATGTACTCGAACGGTATCACCGATGTTAATCTCGGGCATCTCGCTCTTCAGCTGCTCTGCGGCAAACTGCTTAAGGGCATCCATAGGTAAATCCTCCTTAAAATATCAGACATTCATACCCGCTATAAAAACAGCGGCAGAGGACTGTCAGCTTTAATGTCACAGCCGTTTAAGCCGGGCATCAAACCCCACCGGACATACCTGCCCGGAGGAACACTAAATGCCTATATATATTAACATGATTTTGTGCTAATTTCAAGTACTCAATGCAAAATTTTTCTAAGTTTTTGTAGGGCTTGTTCTTCCTCTCTCTACCTTTCCAATATGTTTAACAACCTACAGTGTAACCAATAATCTTACAATTACTTATTGTCTTGTCCTCTACCGCTATGTTATGATATATAATACTGGATAAGAAGGCACAGGCTGAAAGATACCCGCAGCTGTTTTATACGGTACTGGGTATAAACCAAGCTTTAGGCCATTTGATGGTCTCATAGCCTAAAATGCATTTATTTCTATCTGAAAGGAACGAGACATCATGCGGCAAATATTCTCACGCAATACCAAACTGATTCACATTATCGCCTATTTTATAACCCTTGTGTTCTCGGTCGGCTTTATTGTGATCGGCAATCAGATTGCCTCCAAAAATACCGCCGCCGTACTGAAGGTAAACGATACGATTCACCCGGTAAAGGCCACCGTACGGATGATTGTAGACCGCACCGAGGATGAATACGACCTTGGCGGAACCATCATCACAAGTGTTTATGTGAAATTCGTCGCGCGTATTCAAAACGAAGCTCAAAAGGGCAACGATGTGATGGCGCTGCAGACGATTGACGGTTATATGCCGTCGGGCTTAAAAGAGGTGGAAGTCGGCGATAAGGTACTTATCACTGAAAATCTTGATAATCCCGGAGATTACGCGTTTCTATTTGTGGAGTACCTGCGCACCGATGCCCTGATCTGGCTTGGTATCATCTTTTTGGCTTTATTGCTGTTGTTTGGCGGGCTGAAGGGGTTTAACACCATTATCTCGCTCACATTTACCTGTCTTGCGATATTCTTAGTGTTTATACCGTCAATTCTATCGGGGTATAATATCTACGTTTCTTCTATTATTATCAGCCTGTATGTCATCGTCATGTCGTTGCTAATTATCAACGGGCCCAATAAAAAAACATGGGTCTCGATTATCGGCTGTTTCTTCGGCGTGCTGCTGTCCGGGCTTATTACGGTTATTATGGATTACTTCATAAAGCTGACGGGTTATGTAGATGAGGACTCCACCTACTTAGCGATACTCGAAACCCCGAACCCTATAGACCTTAAGGCCATCATCTTCGGCGCGATCATCATCGGCGCCATGGGCGCCATCATGGACGTAGCCATGTCGGTGGCCTCCGCGCTGTATGAGGTGAATGAAGAATCTCAAAACCCGACGTTTCGTTCGCTGCTTAAATCCGGCTTCGCCATTGGGCGGGATATGATGGGCACCATGACCAACACCTTGATTCTGGCCTACATCGGCAGCTCCCTTACGGTGGTGCTGCTGCTGATTGTATATAACCCGTCGATTACAAACCTGCTTAACCGTGAGATGATTGTGGTGGAAATCTTACAAGCGCTGGTGGGCAGTACGGGTATTCTGTTTACCATCCCGTTTACCTCCCTGCTGGCTGCGCTGCTCTATTCGCGCACAGGCCGTAAAAAGGTAATCGGCCAACCGCCCTTAGCAAATACAGCGACTGAAAAGAATGAAGAAACTGATCATTAAAATGGCTATTCATTAAGACCGGCCTGCCCTCACACTGACGACACCAGTGTTGGGGCAGGCCTTTGTTATGCTTTGTTAAATCTTTTTCGGCTTTGGCTTTTTATCGTCTGCCGTTTCCGTCTCGGCGGGCGGTGCGTACTCCTGCTCCCGCCACATGTTAATAACCTTCTCGGCCAATATCTTGCTGGAATTGGCCACGGCAGCCATCTGCAGCACCAAGGTTTCGAGCATTGCGTCCGCGTTTTCATCCGAAGGCCCGAACAGCTCTTTGCCGTGTGCAATCTCTACCGCGGACTTTGTCGCCTTCTCTTGCACCGCGCAGAAGTGGTTATATACCTCCTCGATGGAGGAGGTTTTTAGCTGATAGTTGATAAGATCTGTTATTGCCGAGATGGGCAATACCTGCTTGAGGATACAGATCATCATCAAATACGCGATATGGGTACGCGAATACTTCTTTTTGACCGGCTGCGGGATGATACCCAGCTTAACATAGTTATTAATAATGGAGGGTGATATCAGCTTGCTTGGGGAATCACCCGGAAAGTTTGATAATATCCTTTCTGAAAACACAATCACCTGATCCATGTACAGGTCAAGCTCGGGAAGCTCCTGCCAGCGCGGCAGATGAAATGAAACGATGGTGCCGGCCCAAGACTCCAGCTGTTGCTGCAGAGTGTCCTCCACCCTGTTTTCACTCCTTTAAATGTTAATCTCTACGCTGTTTGGGGCATGCTAACATCAAAGCGTTTACTATATATTAACACAATACAGCATCAATTTCAACAGTGAAAGAAATTACTTGACTTAGTTATATTAAAATGATAAACTGGTTTTAATAACTAGATTACATCATATTATTGTTCCATCATATGGTATTATTCAAAGGGGGCCACACGGATGAGCTTTGAGATTGTAACTGATTCTTCCTGCAACCTGCCCGAGGAACTCATCGACCGCTACCGCCTGCATATCCTTTCCTTGATGTTTCGGGTAAACGGAAAGGAATACTACAGCTACGAAAAAGGCAAGGTAACAGACCTAAAGCAGTTTTATACCATGATGCGCAACAAAGAGGAGATTACCACCTCTTTAATTGATATAAACACCTGTCAGCCTGTATTTGAAGGCTTGCTAAAAGAAGGCAAGGATATTCTATACATCGGCTTTTCTTCGGCGTTAAGCGGCACCTATCAGGTGGGCGCGATGGTACTGGACGACCTTAAAACTACATACCCTGAGCGCAAGATTTACGCCATAGATACACTGGGCGCCTCGCTGGGCGAAGGGCTGCTGGTGTACCATGCGGCGGAGCTCAGGCGCGCGGAAAAAAGCATTGAAGAGGTGTATGCATGGCTGCTTGAAAACCGCCTGCACCTCTGCCATTGGTTTACGGTAGACGACCTGTTCTTCCTAAAAAGAGGCGGCAGGGTTTCGGCCAGTGCGGCGGTTTTGGGAACAATTTTAGGGGTAAAGCCGGTTATGCACATGGATAATGAGGGCAGACTAATACTCATGGAAAAGGTGCGCGGTAGAAAGAACTCGCTGGACGCATTGGTAGACCATATGCAGCAAACCGCGGTAAACCCTGAGGAACAGATGGTTTTTATCACACACGGCGACTGCATTGAAGACGCGAAATACGTAGAGAATCAGGTACGGCAGCGCATGCACGTAAAAGACGTGCTGATAAACTATGTAGACCCGGTAATCGGTGCACATTCAGGGCCCGGTACGGTGGCACTTTTCTTTGTGGGCACCCATCGGTAGGCAAACGCGAAAGGATTCGGCGATGGCAATGAATATCGTAAAACAGATACAGATATACGGCGACTCGATCATGAAGGGGATTCTGCTGGACGCACAGAGCAAGCGGTATTATCCGATGCCTGAGCAGACGGCTAAACTTTTCAAAGAGGAGTTTGCGGTTGAGATCAACAACCGCTCCAAGTTCGGCTGCACCATTCAAAAGGGACACGAACAGCTCCAAAAGGCCTTGGAGAAGGGCCTGAGCTGCGACATGGTGTTGCTGGAATACGGCGGCAACGACAGCGATTTCAACTGGGAGGAGGTTGCTGCCTCCCCCGAGGCGGAGCATAAGCCCCACACCCCGATTCAGCTGTTTGAACACACCTACCGGCGTATGATAGCGGAGCTAAAAGAGCATGGCATCATCCCTATCGTTATGTCTCTGCCGCCTATCGACGGTGAAAAATACCTCAAATGGATTACCCGCAACGGCTTAAGCGAGCAGAATATCCTACGTTTTTTAGGCGATGTGCAGATGATCTACCGGTTTCAGGAGATGTACTCGCTGATGGCAACCCGGATTGCCTGTGAGTGCGGTGCACTGTTTGTGGATGTGCGTTCCTCGTTTTTGGATAAGCACAATTACAAGAGCCTTATCTGTGAGGACGGTATCCACCCCAATGAGAACGGACACCAACTCATACAGCAGACCTTGGTAAACTTTGCGCAAAACCATCTTAAAAATCAGGCACACCTATACGCCTAGCCGTACCAGAACCTATCACGATATAAAAACTGCCCGTGACCAACACGGGCAGTTTTCTGTTATAGCGCTCTTACCTATTGAATTTGTTCACTTCGCAAAGCTCATAGAATAGGCGATATATTCTTTATCAAAGTGATAGCCCAGTTTTTCGCTCAGGGCTACGGAGGCTTTGTTGGCCGCGTCCCAACTCGGGTAAAGGCCGTGCTCGATGCAGTCGAGCACCAGTGCGGCCCCGCATACCAGCGCAAGGCCCTGACGGCGATACCGCTCGTCGGTGTCAATCTCTATCTCTATCCCACCGTCGTAGATGGTATAGGAAGACGCACCGCTCACCAATACCCCGTTATGCACTATGCCGTACCCTTTGCCGCGCTTTAAATAGTCATCGGCGGAATCAAACTGCGAGCATAAAGAAAATGACCATACCTTCTCGAGCGCTTCATGATACAGCGCTTCGTCAAACCGCTTGAGGCTGTATTCTGGCGGCAGCTCGGCGATAATCTCTCTTAACCTGTGCCGGTCAAAGATGTCGCCTCCTTTTTTTATGGCGTTGCGATAGAATTTTTCATACCGGCCCTGATGAACGGATTCAAACAACTCACACCACGCGGCCCCATCCGGTATGATGATCATTACATCGCGGTTATAGCCCTCGGGCGGGATATTGCATACAAGGCTTTTGGCCCCCTCGGCGGAGGCATCCCCCGCAAAGAAGCAGAAATCGGCCACCACAATCTGCGCGCAGGAAGGCGTTACGGGGTCATCCGCCCACGCGCTGCCCATATGCCCCTGCAGGCAGGACAAGACCAGCGTTTCGTTTGTCTTAGAGAATATCGGCGCAATGTACTGCATTCGGTCGTGGCGCAGTCGTATCATAATGAACTTCCTTCATAAGATTTAGAAGCAGCGTTTGGTATGCTTGAAATTACAGCTCGGCGCCTTATCGCACTGATAGCAGATCTCGTTCTTCAGTTCGGCGCCGTCAAAGAATGCCTTTAGGTTATCGAGGGTGGTCTCGGCGATGTTATGCAGCGCCTCGTTGGTTAAAAAGGCCTGATGGGAGGTGACAATCACATTGGGCATGGAAACAAGGCGTGCGAGAACATCATCCTGAATGATGGTATTGGAGAAATCCTCAAAGAACAGCTCCGATTCCTCCTCGTAAACATCTAGGCCCGCAGCGCCTACCTTTTTGGATTTTATCGCCTCCACCAGTGCCTCGCTGTCAATCAGTGCGCCTCTGGAGGTATTGATGATAACCACGCCGTCGCGCATCTTCGACAAGGTCTCGGCGTTAATCAGATGATGGGTGTCCTTGGTGAGCGGGCAGTGCAGCGAGATGATATCCGCGCGGCTGCAGAGCTCCTCCACCGAAACATAATCAATCCCCTTGCCCTGCGCCGGGAATGGGTCGTAGGCAATCACCTGCATGCCAAAACCCTTACAGATATCAATGAATACCTGCCCGATCTTCCCCGTGCCGATAACCCCGATGGTTTTACCGTAAAGGTCAAACCCGGTAAGGCCGTTTAGACTGAAGTTGTAGTCCCGAGTGCGGTTATAGGCGCGGTGCGTTTTGCGGTTAAGGGTAAGCAGCAGCGCCATGGCGTGCTCCGCCACGGCATAGGGCGAATAGGCGGGCACCCTTACCACATTTATCTTCTCAAAGGCCGCCTTAAAATCGACGTTGTTATATCCGGCACTTCTTAACGCGATAATTCGAATGCCGTTACGATAGAACGTATCCACCACAGAGGCGTTGATATCATCATTTACAAAGGCTACAACCGCGTCGCTTCCCGCCGCCATGGCGGCGGTATCCTCATTGAGCTTATTCTCATAATATTTAATCTTAAAATCGTAGCTTTCTTTCAGTTTATCGAACCACAGCTTATCATAGGGCTTTGCATCGAAAAAAGCGATTTTCTTCATGTATTTTCTCCTTCCGTCATTGCCAGAGCAAGGGGCAGATGATTGCATAATTTATGAATTCATTATAACTTAAAATAGGATAAAATACATCCTTTTTTCGCTGTATTAAGCAAATTTCGTATGATTTTCCCGCAAAAAAGATATAGATTTAATTTTATGTAAATATCGCTCTGATTACCGGCATCATGTGCATGGTGCCCTCGTATCCGGCCTGCATACAGGCCGTCATATACTTAAAATCCAAAAACCCCATCTGTTCGGGCAGCTTGGGCTTTAACAGTAGCTGCTCGCCGGACGTCGAGCAATTTTTAAGCCTGCGGTTCATAATGGCCAGCGTATGGGTGGCGACCTCCAGGACGTTTTCACTCTTTACGTGCCGATAGGTTTGTGAAATATCCACCGCAAGCACATTTTGTTCCCCCGCCGCCATCAGCAGGTCTGCGGGCAGGTTGTCGGTAAGCCCGCCGTCGAGCAGCGACATCTCATCAATACCTTTGGGACGAAACACCACAGGCACGGCGGTAGAGGCGCGTATAGCCTCAGCAAAGGTAACATCATCCCGCCACAGAACATCCTGTATGGCCGGCAGCCCTGCCGCGTTATTGGTATATACCACCGTCCGCCCGCTTATAAGGTCTGCCGCGGGCAATACCACCCGCATGGCGGAATCACGGACCAGCTTGTTCTGTGTATAGTGCATCAGAAAGCGCTCAAGCCTATCCCCTTTTATAAACCCTGTGATGGACGGTATTTTGCCTATGCAAAGCTGCAGCACGCCTTTTATTATCCCTGCAAAATCAGGGTCTATCAAAGCCTTGCCGTTATGCTCAAGGTGGTAAACAATCTCCTTGAGCTTCATCACACCGACACCTGAAGCATACAGGCCCGCCACCATGGCGCCGGAGCTTGTTCCCGCAAGCGAGCGAGGCATCAGGCCTGCCTCTTTTAATGCAAGGAGCACCCCTATATGGGCAGCACCGCGCGTTCCTCCACCGCTAAACGCTATTCCGAAACCCATCATTATAACCATACCTTTCCGGTGTCATGCTTTTCTGTTTAAAAGGGCGAGCGGCATAACACCTATTCGAAAAGTGCAGTACAATATACCCCCAGCCTATTATATGCGGGTGAAGCCGTTTAGGTTACTGTCATGAGCGATTATTAAAAGGTATTTCTTTTTCGCTATACGCGTGTTAAGAGCTTTGTTGTAATAATGTATATTTTCGGCCTTCAAATATTTAACACATTTATACAGTATTTTATAATTTCCTGATTGACATCCGATGTTGGGAGTGCTATATTTAAGGCGAAATGATAAATACTCAATAGTGAAACAAAGGCGTTTCAACAGTGTTGTTGAAATGTCTTTTTTTATAATCAATATTGAGGTTTATCGATCAGTCCTTTATATTTTATAACGAAAAAAGAAAGAACAATTAAAACATAATTACGTGCCTTTTTGTTTTGACTATCGGTTATTCTTGTTTTAGATGATCATGATTTTATGCCATATTTGTCATGAAAGCAAAGGTGCTTCCGGGGCTTGCCGGAGGCACCTTTTTTTATTCTATCGTCTTTGAAAGGAGGGGATGCCGTGACTTATTGTGCGGCAGATAAAAACATCGGGGTTAATCTCAAATAAGGGTTTCATTATTTTGGGAGGAGAGGTAAACATGAAAAAAATTGAACTCATCACAAGGCCAGATAAACTGGAGGATGTGAAGGAGCTACTGAACGAACAAGGGGTAAACGGCATGACGGTTACCATGGTTTCGGGTTGCGGCGCACAGAAAGGAAAACGGGAGATGTACCGCGGCACCGCCTACGACGTCAACCTTTTGCCGAAGGTGAAGATTGAATGCGTCGTTAAGGACGAGATGGTAGAGCCACTGGGCGCAGTCATTGTTGAACGCATTCGCACCGGAAAGATTGGTGACGGCAAGATGTTTGTCTACGATGTTGTGGACGCCCTGAAAGTAAGGACCGGTGAGCATGGCGATGATGCAATTTAAAAATATCGACGCGGGCAAACGAGGCGCTGTTATCGCGCTGATGACGGGTGCCGTTTTAATAACCGTATTGGGCGTTGCCTTTGGTATTTATACCTTCATAAACCATATCACTTACCAAGCTTTGGGCACCGAGATCCCGGGCTTTATCTTCGGCGCAGTTGTTGCCTTTTTAGGAGTAAGATATTTTATTTCTACCATCAAGCTTGCTAAAAAGCTAGCCGGTAATCACGAGCCATTTAAGTGGGAAAATTTCAAAATACGAAAACTGAGTTTATTGGGGAGGAATCAGTTATGGGAAAAAAGATGAGGGCGTTTATAATCATTTCGATCATTGTTCTTGCATTGCTGCTGGTGGTATTGCTTGTTGTTCCGGCTGTTTCCGGCGGCAGCAGCGCCGACCCGGGCGGGGCCAACACCGGTACCATCACCGATATCACCGCTGCGGCAGCCGGGCAGCCCACAGCGGATGAGGTTGTGGTTCAGGTGGCCAAGAACAAGCTTGGTATCAACTACGTTTGGATTTTGCTTACCGGCTGTTTGATTTTCTTCTTTCAGGCGGGCTTTGCAATGGTTGAAACCGGCTTTACACAGGCTAAAAACGCACTGCATACCATGGCTATGAACCTGATGGTATTCTTAGTGGGTGCGGTTGGCTATTATCTCGTAGGCTTCGCGCTCCAATTCGGAGGCTTAGGCGGTTCCGCCTCATTGGGGGCGGGCTCCGCAATGCTCAACGGTGAACTGATCATTCCCGGCTTTGGCGGGCTGTTCGGAACAAAAGGCTTTCTGCTTACGTCCGGAGGCACCTATGATGTAGGCATCTATGCGCTCTTTTTCTTCCAAATGGTATTTATGGATACTACCTGCACCATACCAACCGGTGCGATGGCGGAAAGGGTAAAATTCTCCGCCGTAGTTATAGGGTCTTTCTTTGTATCGATGCTTTACTACCCCTTATTCGGCAACTGGATGTGGGGCGGCGGCTTCCTCGCTACACTCGGTAAGTATTTCGGTCTGGGCCATGGAGCGGTAGATTTCGCGGGTTCTTCGGTTGTACACGGGATGGGCGGCATGATGGCGCTTGCCAGCGCGATAATCATAGGGCCGCGCCTAGGTAAATTTAAAAAGGACGGAACCCCTGTCGCCTTCCCCGGCCACCATATCCCGATGGCAATAGTAGGTACGATCATCCTGTTCTTCGGCTGGTTTGCTTTTAACGCCGGTTCTACCATGAACGGCACAGATTTCCGCACCGCAGTAGTCGCGACAAACACCATGATCGCGGGTGCCGTTGGCGGATTATCTGCAATGTTCTACATGTGGGCGAAATACGGCAAGCCAGACCCCTCTATGACCTGCAACGGCGCGTTAGCGGGCTTGGTTGCCATAACCGCGCCCTGCGCCTTTGTAAGCAGCATCGCCTCCTTTATCATCGGCCTGGTAGCAGGCGTGTTGGTATGTGTTTCTGTTCATTTTATTGAGCACAAGTGCAAGATTGACGACCCGGTTGGCGCAATATCGGTTCACGGCATGAACGGTATCTGGGGTATCTTATCGCTTGGCCTGTTTGCCGATGGAACCTACGGCGCCGGTTTTAACGGCGTTGACGGCGGCGTAACGGGCTTATTCTTCGGCGATGCAGGCCAGCTGGTTGCTCAGCTGATATGTATCGGTGTACTGATTGTCTGGGGCTTCGGCTCATCTTTTCTCTTTTACAAGCTGCTGGATAAAACACTCGGCATCAGAACATCGGCAGAAGCTGAGACTGGCGGGCTTGACATGCCTGAGATGGGCATGCTTGCTTACCCTGACTTTCAGCTTACCAAGACCGATTATGACGGGTTCGACTTAACGGTTCCTGTCAAAGCAGTGAAGCAAAAGCAAAACACTCATTAAGCCATCCTCCTCATTATTGTTAAACTATCCCACAATGCCGCCGCTTATCATATTATGATAGGCGACGGTGTTGTTTTTTGGTGAATTTCTGAATATCAGTAATACTAATTCTTCATTAAAATAGTAATAAAATCACTTTTTTTAATCCCCGCCTTTGGCGGGGAGCAATAATGCAAAGCGTTATTGTAGAATGAGTATTGAACGGTAATTCGGCGGTGTGTGCATTTAGCCTTTGTTGAATTAACCCTGAATTTGTGATACAGTATTGGCAGTATTATTCATTATCTTCAGGTTTTGTATCTAAAAAGCCAATCGAGGTGGGTTATGGAACTAGACAGCAGGGCGTATTTGATTCAACTTGGGCCTGCAAAGTGCGCCGTAGACCTTGGCGACGGCAGCGAACGCGGCGAATATGTAAATCAGGATTACATCCTCAATAAACTGGGCAGGCCGCATAGGGCTGTAAACCTAATGTACTGCTATTACCCGTTGGATAAAGGCTTCCCGGAGCGTGCCAGCAGGGCTTTTTCGGGCGAGGGTATTACCTTCCAGTGGGATTATCCGTATGATGATTACTTCACCTATAAGGGCGGTTTGGAAGGCAATACCGAGGGGGAGCCTTTTACCTGCATGCGCGACGTGCGCCGCCACGGGCAGGACGTCATCCTCACGCTGACGATCGACCCGAACGTTTCGGACGAACAGCTTATTGCCATTGCCCGCGACCTGCGCCCCTATGGCAGAATGCAGTTGCGCATCAATCACGAGGCAACCGGAGACTGGTTTTCTTTTAATAAACGGTGTACTTATCAGGAGGTCGCCGATTTTTATGTGCATTTTCACCGTATCATCAAGGAATATGCCCCCAATGTAAAAACCATCCTGTGTATAGGCGGGATAGAAGATTTAGAAAGTCGCGAAATGATAAAAGAGGCAGAGTTTACCGAGGCGGTTCGCGAAACCGACATCTGGTCGGTCGACAAGTATATGGCGTTGCATTGGGGCTGGCCGTATGATGTTGCCGAAAAGGGTGGCAGCAGCCATCACCGCAAGAGTGTAACCGAGATTTATGAGATGACCAAACGCAGTTATGAACGGTTTAAAGAGCTGTGCGACGGAACAGAAAAACCGATGGTCATGAGCGAACTGAACGCCGACGGCGACGTAACCGGCCCCTTTGACCAAGCCGAGATGGTGAAGGACTTTTGTGATATCATCAAAAATGAACCTGCAACATGGTTAACCGGTCTTACCTTTTACCAGTTTCGGGATAGGGGTCGGTTAGGCCTTGAAATTGAAGACCCGAACAACCCTGAGGTAGGTATTGAACAACCTGTTCTGGCGACCTATAAAAGGATTATTCACGATGATTATTTTTACCCCGCCGTCACCGCAGGCAAGGAAGCCGTGCTGCCTGTTATTTTACGTTGGGGCGGCAGCGAGGATGCGACCGGGCTCGCGATACCGCTATATTTTGAAAGGTCTCCCGTCTTTTGCGAGGTAATATTTGAAGAACCTTGTAACCTGATCATGGAGTTAAACGGGCGTTGGTTCTATAAATCTCCAAACGCTAAAACCATCGACCTAATGTCTGCATTCTACGAAAAACCGCTGCAGGGGGCAATGGAGCTGACACTTAAACTCTTTGCCCCGCCTGCTTCGGGTGAAAACGACCCATCGCAGGGAGCGGACTGGGTGAAAAACTACTATACCACCCTTACAAAGCTGCCCTCGATTCGCATTCGCTTTGAACCTATAGCGGAGAAGATTGTATAAGATAGAATCCGGCTGTGAATGAACGTATAACTGGCCAAGTCTTTACAATCTTATCAAGACATCCCCACAATATTACGGTTTATAAAAACAGGGCGGCAGAGGTAATCACCTCTGCCGCCCTGAAAAGATTCTGCAAAACAGTTTATTGCTTGCCTTGAATATATTCGTCTATCGATTGCGCGGCCGTTTTACCCGCACCCATGGCAAGGATAACGGTAGCGGCGCCCGTAACGGCGTCACCGCCCGCATACACGCCCTTGCGCGAGGTAAGGCCGGTTTCTTCCTCTGTGATGATGCAGCCGTGACGGTTGGTATTTAAGCCCTCGGTGGTGTTGCGGATAAGGGGGTTGGGCGAGGTGCCAATGGACATGATCACGCAGTCAACGTCCAGCAAAAACTCGGAGCCCTTCTTTTCCACGGGGCTGCGTCTGCCGGAGGCATCCGGCTCGCCGAGCTCCATCTCCACGCACTTCATACCGTTTACGAACTTATGCTCGTCGCCGGTAATCTCAACGGGATTGGTGAGCACCTTAAAGATAATGCCCTCTTCCTTGGCATGCTCCACCTCTTCTAAACGCGCGGGCATCTCGGCCTCGGAACGGCGGTACACAATATATACCGTTTCGGCGCCCAGGCGCTTGGCGCAGCGCGCCGCGTCCATCGCCACGTTACCGCCGCCCACCACGGCCACCTTCTTGGCGTTTTGAATGGGTGTGCTGCTCGTATCCTGATAGGCCTTCATCAGGTTTACACGGGTTAAGAACTCGTTTGCGGAGTATACGCCTTTCAGGTTTTCACCCGGTATCCTCATAAAGCGCGGCAGGCCCGCGCCGGAGCCGATAAACGCCGCTTCAAAGCCGCTCTCGAACAGCTCGTCGATCGAAAGCACCTTGCCGATAACCATGTTGGTGCTGATCTTTACACCGATGGCCTTAAGGTTTTCAATCTCTTTTCGTACGATCTCTTTCGGCAGTCTAAACTGCGGAATACCGTACACCAGCACGCCACCGGCCAGGTGCAGCGCCTCAAATACGGTAACGTCGTACCCAAGCTTCGCAAGGTCGCCCGCGCAGGTAAGCCCGGAAGGGCCCGCGCCGATAACCGCCACCTTGTGCCCGTTGGGCTTAGGAATCGTAATATCCTTTGTATTGTGCGCCATGTGGTAATCGGCCACAAAGCGCTCAAGGCGCCCGATGGCTACCGGCTCGCCTTTTATACCGCGCACACAACGGCTTTCGCACTGAGTCTCTTGCGGGCAGACGCGCCCGCAGACCGCAGGCAGCGAGGTAGACTTATTTAAAACCTCATAAGCGCCTTCAAAATTCCTTTCTTTTACCTTCATGATGAAGGCGGGAATATCTATCGCAACCGGGCAGCCGCCTACGCAGGGCTTGTGCTTGCAGTTTAAGCAGCGCTCCGCTTCGTTAACAGCCTGTTCTTCGGTATACCCTAGCGCAACCTCCTCAAAGTTGTGGCTGCGCACCTCAGGGTCCTGCACCGGCATGGGGTTCTTTGTTAAAGACATATTGGGCATTGTAGTTCATGTCCTTTCTTTTGGCAACGGGATTTATTCGGGTAGGCCTCTTTGCGGCAGCTAGTTTGCCGCATTAAACAGACGACAGGTCTCTTCATAGTGATGCTTCTCAATATCGCGATACATGCTGCTGCGCTCCATCGCTTCATCAAAGTCCACCAGATGCCCGTCAAAGTCGGGGCCGTCCACGCAGGCAAACTTGGTTTCGCCGCCAACGGTCAGGCGGCAGCCGCCGCACATACCCGTACCATCAATCATGATCGGGTTCATACTTACCATCGTCTTAATGCCAAATTCCTTGGTGAGTTTGGCTACAAATTTCATCATCACAAGCGGCCCGATGGCAATCACCTCGTCGTACTGCTCACCGTTTTCTATGAGCTGACGAAGCGCGTCGGTAACCAAACCCTTGGTACCGTAGGAGCCGTCGTCGGTTTTTATCAGCAGCTCGTCGCTTACCGCAGAAAACTCATCCTCAAGGATCACAAGGTCCTTTGTCCTGAAGCCCACGACCGAGTGCACAACCGCACCGTTTTGGTGCAGCTTTTTCGCAATGGGGTAAGCGATGGCGCAGCCTACGCCGCCGCCGATCACTGCAACCTTTTTAAGCCCATCGGTATGCGAGGGCACGCCCAGCGGCCCGACAAAATCCTCAAGCGAGTCGCCCTCATTCAGGCTATCCAGCCTCTTGGTGGTAGCGCCTACAATCTGATAGATAATCGTAACTGTACCCTTATCACGGTCAAAATCCGCGATGGTAAGGGGGATACGCTCGCCTTCTTCATCCACCCGAAGAATAATAAACTGCCCGGGCTCCGCCTTTTTGGCAATAAACGGCGCATCGATCTCCATTAAAGACACCGTGGGGTTTAACACCCTTTTCCGTACGATCCTGTACATGTCTAACCATTCCTTTGCGTTGTTTTAGCTGTGACAAAAGAGAAGTTTGTGCGAACGACCTGTCTGTGAGAAAGTATGGTATGCCATATCCATAAGAAACGGCGCTTTAAACCCAAAACTAGGATGGCCTCTACCCTTACATGACAGATTCAACTTATTTAATGTATAATACCGTTAATTGAGCCATAACCATACCGAATAAATTATAAACTGTTTTTTCTTTTCTGTAAATGGGTGTAGATTGGAACTTTTGCTTGGTAGTACCCCCTTATTGTTATGCAAATTGCCTTTTTAGCTGGAATATATTCCATAACTTGCCTCTTTCATTTTAACTTAAATAAATAATTAAAATTCCGGCTTGGGCTTTTACAATATTCATTTTATATACCATTCAAACATGCTTGTTATTAATTTATCATTGCTTTAACCATACCTATCGTGTATAATTTAAGCGATATACTTATTAAATTGCACTGGTGAACCCGGCTAAAAAACGGATAGTTTACGATGTTTTTACCTGTGTATTTACCTAAAATAACCGAAACAACTTGACAAGGATTTAAAACTTGCACAAAATATAGATACTGCTATAATATCAATATATGGATGATAGTTGCGAATACCGCCATATATTGATGAAAAGGCATGATGAGGCTTACATAGCATGGCAAGTCAAGTTACGCATGTGCACCTGGCGACATCGAAGATTCGTATAAATTCCGACTGAGGTCATATGGGAGGCACCATTGAAGATAGGGCTTGATATTGGCTCCACAACCATCAAAAGTGTTGTGGTGGATGATAACGGAACCATTCTGTTTCGCTCCTACGAGCGCCATTTTTCGCAGATAACGCAGAAAACCGCTGAGCTTTTAAAGGCTGTCGGCGAGATTATCCCTGCGCATGAAACGACCGAGGTAACCATCTCCGGCTCTGCGGGCATGGGCCTTGCCGATAACTGTGGTATCCCTTTTGTGCAGGAGGTATATGCCACAAGGATAGCGGCCAACCGTCTTACCCCCGGTACCGACGTGGTGATAGAGCTTGGCGGCGAGGACGCCAAGATTCTGTTCCTCTCCGGCGGCATGGAGGTGCGTATGAACGGCTCCTGCGCAGGCGGAACCGGCGCGTTTATAGACCAGATGGCTACGCTCTTAAACGTACCGCTGGAAGAGATGGACACCCTTGCAAGGCAGCATGAAAAGCTGTATACCATCGCCTCCCGCTGCGGGGTGTTTGCGAAATCCGATATTCAGCCGCTGCTCAATCAGGGCGCTAAAAAAAGTGATATTGCGGCTAGTATCTTCGGCGCGGTGGTAAACCAGACCATCGCGGGGCTTGCACAGGGGCGGCCAATAACGGGCAATGTGCTCTACCTCGGCGGGCCGCTCACCTTCCTTTCACAGCTGCGAAAGAGCTTTGACGAAACGCTGCACACCACCGGCGTATGCCCGGAGGATTCGCTCTATTATGTGGCGCTCGGCGCGGCATTTTCCTCTGATACCGCGGTAGACCTGAGCAGTGCCATCGAAAAGCTGCAAAATTATCACGCGGCAGGGCATTATACCACCATGACCCCGTTATTTAAATCCAGCGAGGAGTACGAAGCGTTTAAGCGCCGCCACGAGAAGGACGACGTGCTTTATGCAGACCCCGCTACATATACAGGAAAGGCCTATCTGGGCCTGGATGCTGGCTCCACCACGGTAAAAGCGGTGGTGTTAAACGACAAAGGGCAGCTGCTCGCTTCCTCCTACCAGCCCAACAGCGGCAACCCCGTGCCGCTGATACGTGCCTTCTTGCTCGATTTCTACGAGAAATACCCGCAAATCGAATTGGTCGGTGCCACCGTTACCGGCTACGGTGAAGAGATTGTAAAAAACGCCTTCCGTACCGACAACGGCATTGTGGAGACGGTTGCGCATTTTACCGCCGCGAAAAGCTTTATGCCCGACGTGGAGTTTATCATCGACATCGGCGGGCAGGACATCAAATGCTTTAAAATCCGCAACGGGGTGATTGATAATATCTTCTTAAACGAGGCCTGCTCCTCCGGCTGCGGCTCGTTTTTACAGACTTTTGCCAACGCCTTGGGCTACTCGATTGCCGACTTTGCAAAGCTCGGCCTTTTCGCCGACCATCCGGTAGACCTTGGCTCCCGCTGCACCGTGTTTATGAATTCCTCGGTAAAGCAGGCACAGAAGGACGGCGCGAGCATCGAGAATATCTCTGCCGGGCTTTCCATCAGTGTTGTAAAGAATGCGCTCTATAAGGTTATCCGCGCCGCCTCCGCGGAGGAGCTTGGCAAACACATCGTGGTACAGGGCGGCACGTTCTTAAACGACGCCGTACTGCGCGCCTTTGAGCAGGAACTCAAAATTGACGCCGTCCGCCCCGGTATCTCCGGGCTGATGGGCGCCTATGGCGCGGCGCTCTACTCGATGAGCCACAGCAAGGGCGCCAGTACCCTGCTTACCAAACAGGAGCTTCAGGCCTTTACACATGAGGTGACAACCGTCAACTGCGGGCTGTGCAGCAACAACTGCCAGCTTACGGTGAACCGCTTTGACGGCGGCAGACGATTTATCAGCGGCAACCGCTGCGAGCGCCCCATCACCAAAAAGGCCACCGACAACAGCCTGAACATCTATGATTATAAGCTTAAGCTGCTGAAGGAATATACACCCGGTGAGGCGAAGCGCGGAACTATCGGCATCCCTATGGGGCTGAATATGTACGAGCTTCTCCCCTTCTGGCACACCTTCTTCACCAGCCTCGGGTTTAAGGTGGTCACCTCTCCCGACTCCAGCCGCGAGCTGTATTTAAACGGGCAGAGCACCATTCCCTCCGATACCGTCTGCTTCCCCGCAAAACTCCTGCACGGGCATGTGCAGCAGCTTATCGACGACGGTATTACCACCATCTTCTACCCCTGCCTTACCTACAACATCGACGAGGGGTTGGGTGACAACCATTACAACTGCCCCGTGGTGGCCTACTACCCGGAGGTTATTACGTCCAATATGCCCGCTGTAAAGCACCTCACCTTTATTAAGGATTATATAGGCATCCACCGCCCGAAGGATTTCCCGGGCAAGATGTATCACATCCTGACGCAGTATTTTGACGGCATCTCGCCAAAAGAGGTGCAAGCCGCCGCAAAGAAAGCCTACAAGGCGTACGACGACTACTTTAAGCGCGTGCGTGAGCAGGGCGAGCGCATCATTGCCAAGGCCGAAAAGGAGAACCGCCCCATCATCGTGCTGGCGGGCAGGCCGTATCATGTAGACCCTGAAATCAACCATGGCATCGACCGCCTAATTGCGGGCTTCGGCGTGGCCATCATCTCGGAAGACTGTGTGAGCTATCATATAAAGCCGTTTAAAACCTCGGTGCTCAACCAGTGGACCTACCACTCCCGACTGTACGCCGCGGCGCGGTATATCGCCGGAAAGCCCAACATGAATCTGGTGCAGCTGGTTTCGTTCGGCTGCGGAGTAGACGCCATTACCACCGACGAGGTGCGTGAGATACTCGAAGCGGAAGGGCGCATCTATACCCAGATTAAGATAGACGAGATTACAAACCTTGGGGCTGTTAAGATAAGGCTGCGCAGCCTGTTTGCCGCGACCCATGAACAATAACGGGTTTTAAGCTTTACCCAAAATCCAGATTGATAATGGCCCACCATAAACCCCGGGCCGGAAAGGCAAGACCAGTTATATGAGCGAATTGAAACGGGATAAAAGCGGGCGTTTGCTCTTTACCAAGGAAATGCGCAAAAACTATACCATCTTAATACCGATGATGGCGCCGATCCATTTTACGCTGATTAAAAATGTACTGTATAACAGCGGCTACAACGTTGAACTTTTAACCAACACCGGCCCCGATGTGGTGCTGCAGGGCTTAAAGTATGTACATAACGATACCTGCTACCCTGCCCTGCTTGTAATCGGCCAGATGATAGACGCGTTAAACAGCGGCAAGTACGACCTTGACCGTACGGCGCTGATTATAACCCAGACGGGCGGCGGATGCCGCGCCTCAAACTACATCCATCTGCTGCGCAAGGCCTTAAAGAAGGCGGGCTACGGCAACATTCCCGTGGTGTCGTTAAACCTTTCCGGCCTTGAGAAGAACAGCGGCTTTAAATTGACGCTGCCCATGATACGCAAGATGATTGCCTCGCTGATCTATGGCGACGCGCTGATGCTTTTAAGCAACCAGATACGCCCCTACGAGCTAAACCACGGCGAAAGCGACCGACTTGTGGAAAGCTGGATAACCACCCTTACCGAGCAATACAACCACGGCAAGGGCCTGAGCGTTCGCCACCTCAAGGAAAATCTTGACCAGATTGCCGGTGAATTTGCAGAGATTCCCGCCACCAAACGCCCCATCGTAAAAGTAGGGGTCGTAGGCGAAATCTATGTGAAGTACTCAAGCCTTGGCAACAACAGCCTGGAGGCCTTTTTGGCGGAGCAGGACTGCGAAGTGATGGTACCGGGCATCTTGGGCTTTATCCTGTTTAAAACCGATAACCGCTTGGAAGACATCAACCTGTATGGCGGTAACCGTATTAAATACAAAGTAGTGAAGATTTTTATGGACTACCTTGTGAGGATGGAGACTGTATTTATCGATGCAATCAAGAAATACCCGCAGTTTCTGCCCCCTTCCTCCTACGCACACACCAAATCGCTGGTGGACGGCGTAATCGGTTATGGCAGCAAGATGGGCGAAGGCTGGCTGCTCACCGCCGAGATGCTGGAGCTGGTGGAGCTTGGGTATGAGAACATCGTGTGCACGCAGCCTTTCGGCTGCCTGCCCAACCATATCTGCGGCAAAGGTATGATCCGCAACATCAAGGAGATCGACGACCGGGCCAATATTGTGCCGATAGACTACGACCCCAGCGCCACACGCGTTAATCAGGAAAACCGCATCAAGCTCATGCTGGCGGTCGCCCGCGAAAAGCTGGCGCAGGTCGCCGAGACAGAGGTCATTATCCCACAGCCTGCCGCCCCTAAAGAGATGGCCGCGGCGTTATAAACAACACTGAAATGATACGCAGGCCTGCTTGATTGCGGGCTTGCGTATTTGCATAAGGGATGAACCGCATTGCTTTTGACAGTTTGCAAGTTGTTTTTATATTTTATACTCTACAGCTTTACCGGATGGGTTTGCGAAACCATCTATTGTTCCGTGATTGAACGCCGGTTTGTGAACCGTGGTTTTTTGGCAGGGCCGCTCTGCCCCGTTTATGGCTTTGGCGCACTCGCCGTCATAAGCCTGCTCTCCCCGCTAAAAAATAACATTCCTATGCTGTTTTTAGCGGGGATGGCGGTTACCACGCTACTAGAATACATCACCGCCTACCTGCTCGAAAAGTTGTTTAACATGAAATGGTGGGATTACAGCAACTTTAAGCTGAACCTTCACGGCAGGGTATGCCTGTTAAACTCGGTGGAGTTCGGTGTGCTGTCGGTGGTCGCTGTTAAACTGTTGCACCCGCTTATGACAAATTGGGTGGATATGCTTTCTCCTGCAGCTGTTATGTGGATTGCGTGTATACTCATTGCCGTCATCCTCACCGACTGCACCGTAACGGTACACACTATTTTGCAGTTTAACGGCAGACTTAAACAGCTCACGACCCTTTTGGATGAGATTAAGGACAAAACCGAGGGCTATAAGGTGCTGGTGCAGCAAGGAATTGCACAACGGTTGGAGCAGCTCAAGGAGCATGAAGGAGACCGCTTTATCGAAGCCAAGGAAGCGCTTGAGCGGCTTAAAGCAAAGCTGGATGTATTGGAATCAAAAAACAGAGTTCTGCTGCGCAGGCTGCTTGCCGCCTTTCCGCACATGACGTCAGTAAAACACCAACCTATGCTGGAACGTGTGCGGCTTGCCATAAAAAGGCGTAAAGAAAGGCCGTAGCGTCGTTTGCTTGTGTGTTTTCTGTGTATACTAATTTAGTTGACAAACCCCGCAGGCAGAATTATACTGATTATATACTATATTAGAGTAGTATCAGTTGAAAAGAATCCTTTTAACCACAGGGAAACGACATTGTATCAAACGGTTTTATCCTTTAAGGCGTAAAACCCAAAGAAAGGACTTGGATATACGAATGAGCGAGAATTGTACCCATGATTGTTCCAGCTGCGGCGAGGAGTGTGCTTCGCGTCAGGTAAACCCGCAGGATATGATCGAGCCTGCGCATTCCATGAGCAACATAAAAAAGGTTATCGGTGTGGTAAGCGGTAAGGGCGGCGTAGGCAAATCGTTGGTAACCTCGATGCTGGCTGTGCTGTTTAACCGCCGGGGCTATAAAACGGCAGTATTGGATGCCGATGTTACCGGCCCATCCATACCCAAGATATTTGGCATTCATACCGGCATTACCACCAACGAGTGGGGGATGCTACCCGCCAAGAGCAAAACAGGTATTGAGATTATGTCGGTAAACCTGCTGCTCGAAAACGAGAACGCCCCCGTTATCTGGCGCGGCCCCGTGATCGCAGGCGCGGTAAAGCAGTTCTGGACAGATGTTATCTGGTCGGATGTAGACTATATGTTTGTGGATATGCCTCCGGGAACGGGCGACGTGCCGCTGACGGTATTCCAGTCGCTGCCTGTGGACGGGATTGTCATCGTTACCTCTCCGCAGGAGCTTGTGTCGATGATTGTTGCCAAAGCGGTAAATATGGCCAAGATGATGAATATCCCGATACTCGGCATCGTTGAGAATATGAGCTATTTTCAATGCCCCGACTGCGGCAAGGTAACCAGTATCTTCGGCGAGAGCCGTATCGACGCGGTTGCCGCGGAAAATGGCACCAAGGTGCTTGGCAAGCTGCCCATCAACCCGGAGCTTGCCCGCCAGTGTGACGACGGCGTCCTTGAGCTGTTTGAGGGCGACTGGCTTAACAAAGGCGCGGATGATATTGAAAAGGCCGTTGCGATTCAATAAAAAACTTATACGTCATATAATATCAGCGCCCGTGAGTCTTCACGGGCGCTGAATACTTAGTAACATAATCTTAATGCAATTACGCTATATGAATCTTTCGGTATTCTGAGGGCGTATAAGAAAGCTCACGCTTAAACTCCTTGGTAAAGTGGCTTTGATCGTTAAAGCCAGTTCGCTCGCTAATCTCGCTGATGGTAAGGCTGGTATCCCTGAGCATGGTCGCCGCCATAGCGAGGCGTACGTGGCGAAGGTACTTCCCTACCGACTGCCCCGTATCATGCTTAAAGCCCGCGAGCAGCGTGGTGCGATTGGTATGAAAACGTTCCGCCAGATACTCCAGGGTTAATTTTTGGTCATAGGAGGCCTGAATGTAATAGAGCACATCGGTTGTTAACTGTGAATAGTCTTCCATCAGCGCGGTGTACTGCGGGTAATGCACATTAGGCTGAGAGATACTAAAGAGCAGTTCAAACAGGTACGAGCGGCTCCTGCACGGCCAAAATTGATTATCTTGCAGAACGATCTGGTCGAAGATAATCCGCAGCTTTTGCTCAAAGATCGTCGCCTCCAGTTTGTTAAGGCGAATCATCTTTTTGTTCTCATCCACGCTATGCAAAAAAGGGTGCAGATAGAAAATATCCTGATAATCCGTTTCATTCTCTACGGTCGCCGTTTGGATATTATCAAAATTAAAACGGTAATTGATAACAGCCGGAATAAACTTCATAATCCAGCCCTCTTCTTCCGGCAGGTGAACGGCAGAAAAACGGTCAAGCTCATTTAAACAGATTACATGCGTGCCCATGAGTATGTATTCTTTATCGTTAAGCATAAAACGGCTGACGCCGTCGCCCGTAAAGATAATCCGAAAGCATTCTTCCCTTTCGGCAAAGGTCATGCCCCTTATGCGGGAAAGATTAAGAGGATGTATATAGGTAGGGTAATAATTTACGCCGATTGTATAATAATCCATAATTACACCCGCAAATCGTTAATTTTTTATAAATTATAACAAATTGCGGGTGAATTGTAAAGTACAAGCCGATATTTACTTATATTTGTGGGTGTTCGTAATTCTGTATACGGTCATTGCTTTTTCCGGCAAATCATCCTTTGAAGCAGCCAGCTTGTTCTCAACCTCGGTAATATCGCCGTACCTTTCGGTTAGCACGGGCAGTGCTTTGTCTGTATAATGGGTCGGTATCAGAAGAGTGGGGTTGAGTTGGTTTGCAAGATTAAAGCCCTTTTCGTTTTCGAGCGTCATACCCGAGAACGAGTTTTCAAACTGCATAAAGGCAATGTCTATCTTCCCCAACTTCGCAAGCTGATCGTCCGTCAATTTGGTTTGACCGGTGTCGCCCATATGTACCAGCCGCAAGCCGTCCACTTCGATAACCATACAAACATGCTTGCTATCTTCGTCGAATGTATCCGAGGAATGGGACGAGGCGACGGTATAGATATGAAAATCCTTAGTGGTGACCTCGCCTTTTTCGCAGATGATCTTCTCGCAATCATAGGCCTTTGTATATACCGGGTCTGTATGATCGGGATGGTTGTGGGTAGAAAGGATGGCGGCAGGCTTAAGGTCTACAATCTCTTTACCCGGCATAGCGCAAGGGTCAACAATGAGGGTCTCTCCCCCCGTTGAGGTAATGGCGTAGGAGGTATAAGGGTACTGCTTACTGCTGTTTACGGTTTGAATAAGCAATTTGCCTGTCGTGTTTTCAGTGTCGGGCAGTATCAGCTTTACCGGTTCAGATGATACCGGTGCTTCACTGGACACCGCCACCATGGAGGAGGCTGCTGCAGCGGAGCTTTCTTCGATGCCTGAATCGTTTTGAGCTGCGGAAGCAGCGCACCCTGCCATCGTTAACATCATAGCGGATATTACCCCCATAATAATAACTATACGTTTCAACTGTAATCTCCTTCCTTGGTTTGTAATTGAAATACGTTTTGCCCTATACAACGCAAGTAAATCTTAGCACAGGAAGGTTTTGTTGAGTAGGTAAAAAGCACAATATAAATGGTAAAATATGCAGCATCCGTTCGCAATAATTATTCGCGGTTCATTACTTCAATGAGCAAACCCACATAAAAAATTCTTCGTTTTTAAACGGATAATGGTATTGCTTTTTATACGTTATTGTTATATAATATTAACTGTTCTTGCAGCAAACTTCGCATCGCTGCATGGTTACTTGGGGGCGTAGCTCAGCTGGGAGAGCGTACGGTTCGCATCCGTAAGGTCGAGAGTTCGATCCTCTTCGTCTCCACCAAATACAAAACAAACAAAATGACTTGAACCCTTGTGGTTTAAGTCATTTTGCTTGTACAGCGTTTATGATATACTATATTCAAATTATTCATAGACTGGGAGGGAAGTAAAATGATAAATAGCTTTTCATGTACGAATATTTTTTCAAAGAATACGAATCTGCTCATAGAATTTTATCATCAAAAACTGGGAATACCCATAATAAACGTTATTGTTGACGACTTTGATGGAGTTAATTTGGGGTTTGTTGAAAATGCCCCGACAATATGTGTATGGGATGCAAATAAATGGGGTGCGCCCGTTTATGGCACGACTTCTTTTGTTTTTATGTGCGACAATCTCGATGCAACTTGTGATGAGCTAAGAAAAAAGGGGCTTTCTTTTGAGTCCCCTGTAAAATTTGAATGGGGCACATATGAGCTAAGGTTAAGAGATCCAGATGGCAATGAAGTAGTTGTTGTGGAATTTCAGGGGAATTAAGAAGTAAAAATTATAAGCATCATGGAAAAAGTAATGGCATCTATATTCACCTAACTTGCCAAAACAAAAAGGCAACACCGCTTATGGTGTTGCCTTTTTGTTTTGCTAGCAAGAAATCAGCAGTCAATGCAATTAGCCTTGACTGCTGATTTTGTTATATCGTTTGCAACTTTTCTTGACATTATCCGCCAATAATGTGATAATCTATTAGAGAAATACCGTTTGAGGTGAAAGCTGATGTATGAACGCCTGCTTGATAAAAATAATCCTCCTACAACCGATTATATAAAAGAGTATATCGGCACAAAAAGTTATAACGTTCTTTTACAATTTGAAGATTTTTTAAGTAATAGCTATCATCTCACTAAGGAAATGAGATTCCCGTTTGGTAATAATTACGGTTGGGGATATAAGTATACTCATAAGACTAGTCACCTTTGCTATGTGTTTTTTGAATCCAACGCGTTTACCGTAACATTGCAGCTTGGCGACAATTGTATTCCCAAAATTGAGCAAACACTACCCAATTTATCACAAAAGGCTAAAGTATTATGGCAAAACCGCTATCCTTGCGGCTCACAAGGCGGCTGGATTCATTACAGGGTTATAGATAATGATGAACTTAATGATGTTATAGAATTTTTGAAGATAAAAAAGAAGCCTATCAGATAATAGTTTGGCATCTATCTTCGCCTAACTTACCAAACCAAAAGCAAGTAAAGGGATTTGAACCCTTGTGGTTCAAATCCCTTTACTTAATCTATATTTTAAAACCTAATGTCTGTTTTGAGACGCCTTTAAGCTTATAGGCGATTAACCGAGTGCACACAAACTGTTAATGTAGTTGTATATGAATCTTGTTACGTCCTTTTGAGGATTTTGGGGACATTGCGTACGCACAGAAAAAGCCTAAAATACCGAAGACAACACCAATGGCCATGACGATTCGAAAAGAATCCAGGAAAACGGATTCCGCGGAGTAAGCCTGATGGCTAAAGCGCGTGCTGATCGCGTTAAACAGAGAGCCTCCTATTGTCGTCCCGGCTATCATGCCGAAATAGCGGAATGTTGCCAGAACACCGGATGCCACACCCTGCTGGGAGCGTGGCGCGGCTCCTAATATGGCGGAGTTATTTGGAGCCGCAAAATTTCCGGTACCCAAACCTGCAAAAACCAACCCGAGAATCAGCAGGAAAAAGGCCTGGGAGGCCGCTACAAGAGTCATGATCCCAAACAAAATAAGACTGACTATGCTGAAAAGCATTCCAAGCATGGAGAATATGCGCGAACCTGCACGGTCGGACAAAGAACCTACAATCGGTGAGCAGATAGTCATAAGGAGCGGGGTTATAGCCAGATAAATTCCCGTTGTCAAAGCGGAGCTATGTAAAATACGATCAAAATAAAACGGTATTATAAACAGCGTCAGAAAGAAACAGAGATAATTAATCGCAGCGCCAAGAGAACCGAACCCAAAGTTTCGGATACGAAACAAGGAAATATCAATCATGGGCGCCGGTGGTTTACGCTCGACATAAATAAACAACCCAAATGACAATACGAAAACGGTGGCAAAAAGAAGCTGCAGCACAGTACGGTAATATGTAAAGGAACCCGAATTAAGTAATAAAGTAAATGCAGCCATGACAATCATGAATGAAATCATGCCTTTATAGTCAAGGGATTTTTTAATTTGTGGCTTGATTTTCGGAATAACCCACAAGCCTAGCAGCAGGCCGCAGATGCCAAACGGAACGGTTAAAAAAAAGGTGGACTGCCAGCCCCAAAGCTGCGTCATGATCCCCCCTATGACCGGCCCCAGTGAAAGACCAATGTAGGTCATTAAAGCCTGTAAGCCAAGCACCCTGCCCCTCTGCTCCGCCGGGAATGTCGTCGTAATGATAGCCGGTCCGACAGAAAGGATCATGGCCCCGCCAAGGGCAAGAAGTGCTCTTCCCATAAACAAAGACCTGAAGTTTACCGATAATCCACAGACTACGGCGGCACCTGTAAAAAGTGCAAAGCCTGCGAGGAAAATCGTTTTATGTCCCCAGAGGTCTGAAAGCCGACCGATCGGTACCAGCGCGATAGTTAATATCAGCAAATAAATAAGAACAATCCATTCAGACTGGGCAAGCTGGATTTTAAGCGAATGCTCAATTGTGGGTAAAATCGTGTTTGTAAGGCTTGAGTTCAAAGAAGATAAAAATGTACCGATTCCCACACAAACGATTACCAGCCAATTTGTATTTTAAGATTTTGTAATTACGTCCATGACAGACCCTCCCATTCAATTTGCTTACCCTTATTATAATAAGTTAAGGAATTATTATAAATACGTAAATGTGTTATTTTAATATATAAATTCATATAAATTGAGGTTCTAATATGGATCAAAAATGATTAATTTATTTTCTTGCATAACCGAAGAATGCAGCATAACAAAGGTTGCCGAACGGCTTCCCTACCCTAGCCTTATCTAAAGAAATATTGTGTTGGAATGTACGATATTTTGCCCTGTTTTTATTATTTAGTCTATTATCCTACGATTCTACTTTCATTGACGTCTTCATAAAGCGAGTGGTTTTGATATACAATAAGCTGCACAAGGAAGATTAACACTCCTTGTGCAGCCTATCATATTGCGAAATCAGATACTTAACTATTTACCCTTATTCTGCTGTGACTTCTGGTTTAGCCTTTTCGCCTCTTGTACGCCGGTATTGCTTGACCCGAAGCTCGTCTTTGCACCGGCAGCGGTACTGGCCGACTGTGCATTCATCTGCTTTGTTTGCTGAAGACTATCCTGACTGCCGGGGCTCATAGAAGAGGCGCCCATCCCCATGGTTGAGGATTGTGCATTTAACTGGCGGGCTTCCTGAGCTCCCTGACTGTTAAAGTTGGTAGAGCCTGCGCCCATACCGGAACTTACCGACTGAGCATTGAGCTGCCGCGCTTCCTGAACGCCTTGGTCATTTACATTAACGGTACTGGCCATATTGGCAGGCTTTGACTGCTGATTTGCTTTTTTAGCGTTTTGCAAATCCTGAGCATCTTTATGCATAACGTGATTCTCCTTAACATTTATTATTGAAAGCCGCAAAGCGACTTCCTATAATATTTTCACCCTTTTGCTTTTCGTTATGAAAGTAAGATATATAGGAGAAATGAAGCTTATTATTAGAAGCTTCAGTGGATATGAAAAATAAGCTTGGTATAAAATAATGTTATAATTTTTCGTTTTTTATGGTTGACAACATAAAAATAATTAGCTATAATAATTAAGCGCTGTTGACTTGGTTTCGACATGAAGTGATTGATTTCTTAAATCATCCCTTATCTTGCGCGTAAAAATTAAATAAAACTATGGAGAAGTCGCCTAGTTGGTCGAGGGCGCACGACTGGAAATCGTGTAGGCGTCAAAAGCGTCTCGAGAGTTCGAATCTCTCCTTCTCCGCCAAAAGACATAGCTTTCCGTCAATGGGAAGCTATGTCTTTTTTTGTGCAGGAAAATATGGTATTATGGATTCAAAGGCGATTACATAATAGACAACAGGAATTTGTCGAGGAGATTTATTTATATTAGGAGGTATTAGCGTTATGGATGATGAGTTGAAAATTAAAATGTATTCATTTACGGTGGATTGCAAAGACCCGCATGAATTAGCAAAATTTTATGCGGCGTTGCTCAAGTGGGAAATAATGTTTATCGATGAAGGATGGGCATGTGTATACGCTCCAGGAACCAATCAGGGAACATATCCTTGTATATTGTTTCAACGGAATCCTGAGTATAAACCGCCTGTGTGGCCTGAAGAGCCTGAAGCTCAACAGCAAATGGCACATATAGACTTCGCAGTAAATGATTTAGAAAAAGCAGTTCAATATGCAATCCATTGTGGAGCAACAACCGCCGATAAGCAATTTTCCAATGACTGGATGGTTATGTTTGACCCCGCCGGACACCCTTTTTGCTTATGTCAAATGAAATCAATTATCGAGAGTGCCCATTTTGCGTTGTTATAAAAAATCACGAAGTTGAGAGGAAATTCACGAAATTCCTGCAAATACGGGTTTGATGGATGTCTTACCTATTGTTACTACAACTTTATCATTCAGGTAATAAGTAATACCTACCTATCCCTGCAAAATCATTTTTACACTATTGCTCCAAAAACTGCTTAACTAAAAGTTAAGCAGTTTTTTATTTCAAATAACTATCCAGTTAACTTAAGAGATTAAGCATAATTAAGGTTAAAGAATTAAAATTACGCCTGCGTATGTAAAATGGATGTCGGATACTGATACTGCAATCGGAAACACTACAATCGGAGGTGTTTCTACTATGGTATCGCGTAAATCGGTTATAACGTTCGGCATGGTCGCGATCCCCATCGCGATGTACACAGCCACGCAGGATAACGACATCCATTTTAATCAGCTGCATAAGGAAGATAGCAGCCGCATCCGCTACAAGAAAACCTGCGCACACTGCGGTAAGGAGATTACAACGCAAGACATCGTCAAGGGCTTCGAGTATGACGAGGACAAATATGTCGTTGTCACAGACGACGAGATTGAAAAAATCAAAACGGAAAAGGAAAAATCCATTCAGATTTTGCACTTTGCCCAGCTCAACCAGATATCCCCCGTTTACTACGACAAGACCTATCAGGCCGCACCCGAGACGGGAGGCGAAAAGGCCTTCGAGCTGCTCCGCGCGGCGCTGATGGCCGAACAAAAGATAGCCATAGGCAAAGCCGTCGTGGGCACAAAGGATACATTGATGGCAATCATCCCGCGTGAGGAGGGTATCCTTATTTCCACGATGTTCTATGCTGACGACATCAAGGAGCTGCCAAAGCAGTATACGAAGCCCGAGGTCTCCGAGGTGGAGCTGAATATGGCAAAAATGCTGATCAATTCGATGGATACGCCGTTTGACCCCTCGCAATACAAAGACGAATATCAGGAAAAACTCCACGTGCTGATCGAAACCAAGATCTCCGGCAAGGATGTTGTCGCCGCGGAAGCCAAGGGCCCCGGAAAGGTTATCGATCTCATGGAGGCTCTCAAAGCCAGTGTTGAGAAGGCCAAACAAGAGAAGGGCCCGGCGTAATTATTATGTCTGCAACACTCAACGAATACAATCAAAAAAGAAATTTTGACAGAACCTTAGAACCCGAAGGTGAGGCGGCAGGGCCAGAAGGATATCTTCGGTTTGTCGTACAGCACCATATGGCCCGCAGGGATCACTACGACTTTCGCCTGGAATGGGACGGAGCCCTATTAAGCTGGGCCGTGCCCAAGGGGCCGTCCTATGATACCCACGACAAGCGTCTTGCCGTACAAGTGGAGGACCACCCGCTGGAATACCGAAACTTCGAGGGGACGATCCCCAAGGGGGAATACGGCGGCGGAACGGTAATGCTGTGGGACGAGGGTAGTTGGGAGCCTTATGGGGATGTCGATAAAGGGCTTAAAGAGGGTTCGCTGAAGTTTGTTCTCAAAGGCAGAAGGCTCAAGGGTAAGTGGGCCTTGGTGCGGATGAAAGCAAAAGCGGACGAAACGCGGGATAACTGGCTTTTGCTCAAGGAAAAAGACGAGTATGTAAAAAACGGCGACGGCATTTCTGAATATACCACCAGCATCCGTACCGGACGCACCATGACAGAAATTGAAGCAGGACAAGACGAGAAGATCGTGAGAAATCCCTTCGACAGAACCGACGTACAGCTTGCCAAGCTTGTCAATACGGTTCCCGAGGGCGAGGACTGGCTCTACGAGCTGAAATACGACGGATACAGGATTATGGCATTCGTGGAGGGCAGCAGCGTCCGGCTTATAACCCGCAATAACAATGACTATACGAACCGGTTTGGAGATGTTGCCTCTTCCCTCCTCGATTGGGCTGCCGGAAGGGCGATGGTACTCGACGGCGAAATGGTCGTTACAGATGAATCAGGCAAGACAGATTTTCAGGCGCTGCAGAATTATATGAAGAATCCCAAGGCCCAAAGCCTTACCTATATCGTCTTTGATCTTCTCGCGTTGGATGGCGCGGACCTCCGGGGTCAGCGCCTATCCCAAAGAAAAGAAACCCTCCAAACGCTGATGAAGGATGCACCCCCAAACCTCCACTACAGCCAGCATGTCATAGGCAACGGAAAGGAAAGTTTCATAGTGGCTTGCGAGGCGGGTATGGAAGGAATCGTCGGTAAAAAAGCCGATTCTGTCTACAGCGGAACGAGAAACGGCGATTGGATCAAGATAAAATGCGATAAACGGCAGGAATTCGTCATCGGAGGGTATACGCTCTCCGATAAAAAAACGAGCGGGGTAAGTTCCCTTCTCCTCGGCGTTTATGACGGTAACGACTTCATCTATGCCGGGCGCGCGGGCACAGGCTTGAGCGAGGCCGACATGAAGGAGCTCGAGATAAGATTTACAGCCTTAAAGAAGACGGAGCCCCCTTTCAAACTTGCGCCAAAGCCCAGGTCAAATGAAAGAATTACATGGCTAGAACCAAAGCTGGTCGCGGAGATCAAATTTGCCGAATGGACCAAAGATAACCTCTTAAGGCAGGCGAGCTATAAGGGTCTGCGGACAGATAAGGACCCCGGCGATATCAAAAAGGAAAAGGCGGAGGACGAAGAGGAGATACAATTACCCGCCAAAGGATTGGAGAAACCGATGGAGGAAAACGGCAGTAGCATCCTCATTGAGGGAATAAAGATTTCAAGCCCCGATAAGGTAATGTTTGACGACCCCGAAGTCACAAAAGCGGATGTGGCCCGCTATTACGAGCAGGTATCCAAGCGCATGCTGCCCTATGTAAGCCATCGGATTTTAAGCATCGTATGCTGCCCCAAGGGGGTATCTCAGTCCTGCTTTTTTAAGAAGCATCCCGCTTCAGACAACAAGGGGATTATCACCATGCCTATCCGCACCGGCGACGGAGAAACGGAGGATTACTTCTATATCGAGAACACATCCGGACTTGTATCCCAAGTACAGATGGGTACGCTCGAATTTCATATCTGGGGAAGCCGTGTAGACGAACTTGAAAAGCCGAATATGATGGTATTTGATCTGGACCCGGACGAGGGAATGGATTTGGATACGGTACGCCGGGGCGTGCGGGATATCAAAGACATCCTCACCGAACTTTCGCTCAATTCGTATCTTAAAACCAGCGGCGGCAAAGGGTACCATGTGGTCGTACCGCTTAAACCCACCGTTTCGTGGGATACGTTTCACGATTTTGCAAGGCGCGTCGCCGAAGTGATGGAGCAGAAGTGGCCTGACCGTTATACAAGCAATGTCAGAAAGGCCAAGCGGGCAAACAAGATATTCATCGACTGGATTCGAAACGGCAGAGGCGCCACCAGTATTGCCCCCTATTCCATAAGGGCGAGAAAAGGGGCTAAAGTTTCCATGCCCATCGCATGGGATGAGCTGGATACGGTTGCTCCCGACGGCATCAGCATGGCGGATGCGCTCATGAGAATCGGCAAAGAGGACCCGTGGAAGGATTATTTTCAGAATAATCAACAGCTGAAATGAACAAGTTCAAATATGTTTCCCCCTTTCCTCAAAGCCGCTTAACTACAATAGTTAAGCGGCTTTTTAACCAACATTCCCTGATTTAGTATTGACAGATGACCAAAAATGAGCTATTCTATATATAACGTTTGTTATATAAATTGGGTGAGAGTATGAAAGAAAGAATTGCATATCACGCTATGCGCCTCTTTGATAAAAACGGGTTTCACGGTACCTCAATGAGAGATATCGGAGACGCGGCCGAGTGTAAAATGCCCACGGTTTATTATCACTTTAAAAACAAAGAAGAGCTTTTTGACCAAGTGGTGCGGGTAGCGTTTGAAGAAATGATTGTCCGGTTAGAGGGTGAAATACCAAAAGGCTTGCCCCCGCAGCAGGCGTGTATCAGCCAAGTAATCCAAAAGAAAAATCTATCTGAAGACGACCGGATTACCTACCGGTTGGCGATAAAAACTTGGCTGGGGTTTGAAGGTTGTGACGCGACACACCAAAAGCTCCTGCAATGGGAACTGACGCGCTATAAGCAAAACGAGGCAAAATATGCTGAGTTCATCTCTTCCCCATTATGGGTAAAGTTCATGACCCGTTCGGTGACAAGTATGATTGAACGGATTGTACTTTTTGAAGAAGCCCCTTCGGATGCTGAAATCGAAGAAGAGATTTCAGCCATTTTTGAAGTAGCGATGCATCATAACAAATAAACAACCATATAACAGAAAGGATGTTATGTATGGGTAAAGACTATCTTGAAATTCATTTACATACCGTAAATGATAAGGTGAAGTTCGTATCCGGCTCCAGAGACAACCCTGAAATCACTGTTGACTATTTTCCCCCTATTGGCGGCGGAGAGGGCTACACCTCCCTCGAACTGCTGTTAATCAGCTTTTCGTCCTGCATTAGTTCAACATTGCTGACCATCTTAAGGGCGATACTGCATAAAAAAGTAGATTCTCTAAAGGCGAAAGCCAAGGGTATTGTGCGGGAGGAGCACCCCAGAGCATTCTCCAACATTGAGCTTGAACTGAGTTTCAAGTCACAGGATGCCGACGAAGACGATGTGAAAAAGGCCGTTGCCATGGCCGAAGAAAGACTGTGCCCGGTTTGGGCGATGCTAAAAGGGAATGTTGAAATCAATGTTTCTTATACCATCAATAAGTAAAGATTATAATAACAAAAGCAGATTTGCCAAAACCGCTAACCATATGGTTAAGCGGTTCTCTTTTATTAGCGAAAGAAACAGGCCGATGATAAACTCATCGGCCTGTAATGGTCTTGTTTTATATGGTTACAGCTTTTGTACGTAGTTATAGATAATCGACGTCATCTCGCCGATGGGCGCCTGCTTCATCACCGCGCCGATATTGTATGCCACCATCGGCATGCCGTACACCACGCAGGTTTCCTTGTTCTGGCCTATGGTGTAGGCACCCGCATTACGCATGGACAAAAGCCCCTTGGCGCCGTCCGCGCCCATGCCGGTTAAGATAACGCCGATCGCGTTCTTCCCCGCTGTTGCCGCCACCGATTCAAAAAGTACGTCCACCGACGGGCAGTGACCGCTTACCTTCTCCTCTTTGGTGCATTTAACCGCATACCCTGCAGCATCCTTTACGAGCCGCATCTGGTAATCGCCCGGGGCTACCAATATTCTGCCTGTCTGCACCCTGTCGCCGTTTTCGGCTTCCTTTACCTCCATCTTGCAAATGCGGTTAAGCCTTTCGGCGTACATGCGGGTAAACATCTCGGGCATATGCTGGACGATGACAATCCCCGGGGTGGTCGCCGGCAGGTCTTCAACGACGGCCACGGTCGCGTCCGTACCGCCCGTCGACGCGCCGATGGCGATAACGAAGTTATCCACCGCCTTTATCTTGGTATAGCTTACGCGCTCAATGACATTCGTTTTTTTGAGCTTCGCCATAGAGGCAATCTTTACCTTAATAATTAGCTCATGTGTAAAGTTAAAGAGGTCGGAGGAGGACTTTATAGCCGGTTTTTTTACAAAATCAACGGCACCGGCGTCCAGCGCATCTAACGCGTTAATGGGCAAGGAACTAACCACCACAACCGGCAGCGGGTTTTTGGGCATCAGCTTTTTAAGAAACTCTATACCGTTCATCTTCGGCATCTCAACATCCAGCGTTATCACGTCCGGCTTAAGCTGCTCAATGAGTTTAAGCGCCTCGACGGGGTCGGCTGCCGTACCAATGATCTCTATCGCATTATCGGAGCTCATGCTTTTAACTAAGAACTCCCTAAAAAGTATCGAATCATCTACCACAAGCGTTCTAATCTTACGCAGGTTCGCCATAATCAGTACCTTGCCTTTCCGGCTTTATGAGCATTACCCTAAAGCCTATTTTAATTACTTGCAACAATCACGCTTTTTTCTGATAAACCGCCGGCATGATGTACTTGTACTGAGAGGTCTCGCGGTTAATGGTTTCTGCGTGCCCGATGAGCAGGTAGCCGCCCTGCTTGGTATTATTGTAAAACTTACTGATGAGCTGCTGCTTGGTGGGAGTATCAAAGTAAATCATAACATTCCTGCATAAAATGATGTCGAAATTACCCTTGAACGCAAAGTTATCCATCAGGTTTATCTGCCGAAATACAACCTCATCCTTAATAAACGGCTTCACCTCTACCGTCGTCGCGTCTACAGTACTGAAATATTTTGTTTTCCACTTCTCAGGCACACTCTGAATGGCCTCGGCGGCATAGATGCCGTTTTTCGCCTTCTCAAGCACCTTCACAGAGATATCGGAAGCCAGTATCTTGGTATTCCACTGCTGCTTTTTCATCCCGAAATAGTCCTGAATCACCATTGCAAGGGTGTAGGGTTCTTCGCCGGAGGAGCAGCCCGCACTCCAAATTCTGATCTCATGGTTATGATTGTTGCGTTCAAGCTCCGGCAGTACCGTGGAGGCTAAAAAATTAAAATGCTCGGCTTCCCGCAAAAAATAGGTGTGATTGGTGGTCAGCTTGCTGATGAGCAGCGACATCTCTTTCTTAGTGGGGTCTTGCAGTACCGCGCTGAAATAATCAGTATAGTTGTTAAAGCCTTTTTCAGCAAGCGTAGAGGCCATCCGGCTTTCAATGAGTGTTCGTTTTTTCGTAAGGTTAATGCCATAATTGGTCTTTAAATAGCCTGTTATGCGCTCAAATTCACTATCTGTTAATGAAATCATAGCTACTCCTATTGATAAATGACCTAAGTACGTTTTTAATCATAATCAACATTACAAATAATAAAGCCGCTATAGAAAGCAATAGCGACAAGCACACAGCCTGTCGCTATTGCGAAAGGAACAATTACTACTTATCAAGATTGTCGGCGATGGCTGAAAGCTCGTTCATCTCATCATCGCTTAAAAGCTTTTGACAGTCAAGCACCAGCTTTACCTCTTCACCAATCTTGCCGATGCCTTTTACATAGCGGCTGGAGCCATTCTTGCTAAAGCTCGGCGGTGCTGCGATGTCCGCATCCGGAATGCGCATAACCTCTTCCACCTGATCGACAATAATGCCCACCGAATTGCCGTTTACATCGACAACCACAAAGCAGGTTTTATCATCGTAGGGGCGCTCCTCCTTGCCGAACCGAAGGCGTACATCGAGCACCGGAATCACCTTGCCTCTGAGGTTGATAATGCCCTTGATGTAGTCCGGCAGCTCGGGCACCTGCGTAATCGGCTGAACCACAATAATCTCAATGACATACCGAATGTCTATGCAGTAAGACTGTTCATCAATGATGAAGGTAAGAAATTTCTCTTTCAGCGAATCCTCTACATCGTTTAAGTTGTCTAACAATTGTGCCATAGTAACCTACACCCTTTCAGATAATACATTGTAACGGACTTTATTAGTTGTTTGCAATCAGGTTCTTGATGTCTAAGATGAGGCTGATGCTGCCGTCGCCCAAGATGGTGCAGCCCGCAACGCCGCGCTCCTTAACATTAAACCGGTTGAGATAGGTCGGCAACGGTTTTACAACCACCTGCTGCTCGCCGATAAGCTGGTCGGCAAGCAGGCAAACCGCCTTGTCCTCTGTTTCAACAAGTATGATAATACCCTCGAGAATGTTCTGTATCTTTGTTTCGATGCCAAAGGCCTGGAAGATACGTATTACGGGGTAGCATTCACCGCGTATCATAATCATCTCGTTGCCGTTTACATCCTTTACAATCTGCTTGGGCTGAATCTTAAACGACTCCCGGATGGATGTAATGGGGATGGTGAGGATAGAGCCGCCTACCGAGATCTCCATGCCGTCGACAATGGCAAGGGTAAGCGGTATCTTTATAATAAAGGTCGTGCCCTTATCGAGCTTACTCTCGATGCTGATGGAGCCGCCAACCTTCTCGATGTTCTTTTTGGCAACGTCCATCCCAACCCCGCGGCCGGAAAACTCGGTAACCTCGGTATTGGTAGAGAAGCCAGGCAGCATAATCAGATTATAAATCTCTTTTTCGGTGTAATCGGCCTCGTTTTTGGTAAGTAGGCCGTTGGCACGCGCCTTTTTAAGAATCTTGCTGGGGTTAATGCCCGCGCCATCATCCGAAACACGGATAACCACCTCGCCGGCAGTATTCTCTGCGGAGAGCACTACCCTGCCCACAGGCGGCTTGCCCTTCTTCACGCGCTCTTCGGTGGTTTCCAGACCATGGTCCATCGCGTTGCGTATCAGGTGCATCAGCGGGTCGCCCAGGCTGTCAATGATGGTCTTATCCACCTCGGTGTCCTCACCCACCAGCTCAAGCTCAACTTCTTTGCCAAGCTTTTTACTCATATCGCGCACGATACGGTTCATCTTGTTAAACACGCCTGAAACCGGCACCATGCGTATGGACATTACAATATCCTGCAGCTCGTCGGTCAGCTTGCGCAGCTGACGGGAGGCCTTGGTAAAGTTTTCAAGCTGCATTCCCTTCAAATCTGGGTTGGCGATAACCATCGACTCGGTGATAACCAGCTCGCCTACCAAATCCATCAGCTCATCGAGCTTATTTAAGTTAACGCTGATAAGGTTCTGCTTGACGGACTTGCTCTGCTGCACCGCGGTATTGACATTCTCAAGCGCCGCAGCCTGCTTTGCCACCGTTTCCTTTTCTACCTCGGCAGCCGCCTTCGTCTCTTCAACCACCGATTGATCGTTGCCAAGGGCTTCGTAAGACTTTATGTAGAGCGAATTCTCGATGATCTTATAGATCTCATCGTTGGTATTGTAGGGGATAAACGAGATGATAAAGCCGTTATCAACAATCTGCTTGGCAGTTGCCTGATTGGTTTCAATATCCTGCGGCTCGTAGGAGAGCTTTTCGCAGTAATCCTTCATGTTGTTGATGAGCATGAAGGCACGGATATTCTCCATCTTGCAGCCGTCCTCAAAGTAAACGCGAACAACCGTTTCGGGCTTATCGCTTTTTACCTCCTGCTGCGGCTGCTCCTGTGCCACTGCCTCCGGCTCGGTCTGCGGCTCTTCCACCGCTACAGCGGGGGCTTCGGTAGCAACCGTGGGAGCTTCTTCTGCTTCGACCTTTTTTACCTTGGCCTTTGGCTTCGGCTTGCCCTTTTGTGCGGCACCACTTTTAATAAAGTCGAGTTCCTCCTGAATCAGGGCAATGAGCTCGTCCGGGTTCGCGGCCTTGGTGGTTTCATCCTGAATACTGTCTATCTCACTCTTGATAAAATCGGAGCCTTGAAAAACAATGTCATAGATGGAACTGTAGTCGGCTGTGGCAGACTTGTTCTCACGTATAATGAAGAACAAATCCTCGATTCTGTGCGCAACGGTAGACACATTCTCTATGCCCATCATGGCCGCAGAGCCCTTGATGGTGTGCATAATACGGAAGATTTCGTTAATATCCTCCTGCGCCATGTCGTTGCTTTTTTCGGATTTCAGCAGGATGGCATCCAATTGTTCCAGCAACGTATTGCTTTCAAAAATGAATGTCTCCAGCATCGATTCCAAACTCATGTCAAACTTATCCATTATCTCACCTGCATATCTTAAATTTACTGAATACTCCGACTGTTTTTATGATGATACTGTAGTACAGTGTGAACACTTTAATGAAATAAGTACTCGAATGATTGAATTTTTGCAGTATTTATACGATAATACTTATGTGCTTCTTACCATAAAGGAGGTGAACCGCCGTGCCCGATATGCTAAAGATTACAACACCGATACTGCCCAAAAACTATGTAAACAGCGTAAAACCCAACCAGCAGCCATCACAGGATGTATTTAATCTGGTAGATCTCACCCGTGTGACCAAACCCAACGAGCGGGGCGAAACACCGGATAATAACGCTTTGAATCTGGCCACTCAGCAAGAGGCCAAGCATGCACTTGGCGCACTGCTCAAAGACCCGGGGCTTGCCATCTCCTCTTTAAAAAGGCTGCTTTTAATGAGCGCCATGCTGGTTACCTTAAACGGCGAAAAATATGCCGGGCAAGCCGAGATAAACGGGCTGATAAAGTCGCTCATGCTCACCGAGCAAGATTTGTTAACCGAGATATTCAGCCAGCAGCAGGGAATCTCGTCGTTTCAAGGCGAATTCTTTGATGCCTTGCGCAGCCTGCTTTCGGGTACCTCCAACACGGAGTTTAAAGACAGTATTGGGGCGCTTTTAAAAGCGATTACGGGGCGCGTATACGCCGGCGATATTCTTGATTCTATTGGCATTAACCTTGAAAAATACGCTGAACTGATGCGTTCGGTACCGGAGGCCTACGATGCGCTGCACGACCTTTCCACCAATTTTAAAGCGCTCAGCGGCTTGGGCACAGAGCCGGACACCAAAATGTTTACGGAACTGAAGGACGCTTTAATCAACGTACTGCGCGAATTGAACTCCAGCATCTACGCAAGCGATAAGACGATGAATCTTACTGCTCTAATTGTATATAATCTTTCGAAATTTGTAAATGATAAAGATGAAATTAATGCAGCTTTTGAAAATTTTTCGCGATTTTTGCCGGAAGAATCTCGTGCATCTTACCGGAAGGCGTTGGAGGATTATCTAGCGGCTGCCGTTAAGCAAAGCGACTCTGCCGCGCTGCAGTCAAAGGTAATAGGCAAGTTATCGGAGATTATCTCCCAGCACCTTGACGGAAGGATGAATACCCCAGCCGCCATGCAGGAGATTAACAATATCCTGCAAAGCCTCGCAACCGCGCCGACCGCGTTTACCCCCCTGCTGCATTACATACTGCCGCTGGAAGACGGCAATTCCTCCGCACTTGCGGAGCTATGGGTAGACCCTGACGCTTCAAGAGAAAATACATCAGGCAGCCAAAATAATGCGGTTAAGATCTTTTTTGTATCGGATGTGGAGGGTGTGGGGCATTTTGAGCTGGAGATGCTGGTAGCGGATTATCACATAGACCTTTACATGTTCTGCCCGGCGGACTACACAGACTTTTTTAAAGGATACAAAGAGCGGATTAGCCAGCTCTGTAAAAACACCGCCTATACGTTTAGTAACATCAGCATTGAGCCTCTTGTAAAAGAGCGCAGGCTGGACGAGGTTTTTACAAAGTTGTCTGTAAGAAGGAGCGGTATAGATGCAAGAGCGTAAAGCCCCCTATACGGGCAACAAGGCCGTTGCCTTGAAGTATAACGCGCAAACCGATGCCGCGCCCATCATTGTGGCTTCCGGCTATGGTTATGTCGCCGAAAAAATCATTGACCTTGCCGACCAAAGCGGCATCCCTGTTTACCGGGACGATACAACCGCAAACATGCTGGCGATGCTGGAGATTGGCAGCAATGTGCCGCCGGAACTGTTTGAGATTATCGCGTCTATCTATCTTGACCTCTTAAGAATGTCTGATGAGCTTAAGCAGAATTTACAGCAAAGCACCGGTTTATTAAAATAAACATATAAAACCTTGCCTGCCGCTTGAAGGCGGGCTTTTTTTATTGCTGCTCTGAATAATATTTTAATCAAACTTCATGCGTTTAAGCTGCAGCCTTTGAACCTCCCACAAGTAGGCAAACAGAATATCCTGCTCTTTTTCGGTTGCATCCATAAAGCTGCAGCCGTAGCCCAGTTTACCGTTATTCATCTCCTGCCGCCGAAGTATCTTGGTTTTGAGGCGAAGATGTTTGGGGCCTTGATTAAAATAGAATTCAAACTGGTTGCCCTCAAAGAAGATGTGTTCTGCAACAAAAAAGATACCGCCAACACTGATGTCCCGTATGGTAATCTTAATGGGGTTTTCAATGGTTACCCGGTTACCTTCAATGTCATACAGAATATAGATATTGGTTTCAAAGGTGGTTTTTACCTTTATGCTTTTTCGGCGCTGTATGACATCCAACAGGTGATAATCGGTCAGGATGATTCTGTCTATCCCCGAAAAGTCCACCAAGGCGGAGTACCAACAAATACCCCTCATGTCGTCATATGCGCAGATTTTTAACATCTCACGCTTCTCAAAATGCGGAAAGATATCGCCGATAATCTCCATAAAGCCATCGCTTACATCTACCAGCACGCCGCACGCTATCAGTGCATCGGTCATGCTGTAAATCTCAACCTTTTGTTGGACCGTTCTCAAAACATACACCCCTTAATCGGTTACGCAACCCCAAAAACAATCTCGTTATCAGATAGGTATATCAGCGTATTGTCCCGACTTTCGGTGACTTGAACACTGACACTCCCCATTGTTATGCGCGTTCCAGTATAGATGGTACCTTTGCAAACAATCTTGCTTGTATTGGGTTGATGAAATTCTTCTTCCATAGCGCTATATTTTAACTGCAGCTTTTCTTTTTCCAGCGCAATAACCGACTTATTGTATACCGCCTGATCCAGTATCTTGAGCTTATCCTTTGATAGTAGGTTTTTATCCTTGCTGTTTAAATAATCAATCACCTGCGTAAGCTTCATATCATCGCTTTCAATCTGCTGCAGGCGTTTATAGATAACATCCATATCATAGACCAATGTTGTTGAGGTTCCGAGCGTAATGTCGGTGGACACATGAGAATCCGACCCAATTATCCTTGCAAGCAGATCCTTTGCAATGACATAATTGCCGCCAACCAAGCTGCCATTTCGCCCTTTTAGCTCCATCGTGCCGCCGCAGCGGACAGTGCAATACATAATGGCGTTGGCCGTAATCGAGCCCTTGGTTTCAACGACGGCATTTTCTATAAAAGAGGCCGTGAGGCTACCCTCGGTAAGGAGCTTGCCGCCGCCCTTGCCGTTCATACCCATGAGCGCGATATCACCGCGCGCCTGAATCAAGGCGGCTTCCACGACACCGTTCACCTTGACGCTGCCCTGCGCGTGAATGGAAAAGCCGGACTTGACATCCCCTTTTACCAGCACATTGCCGACAAAGTCGATGTTGCCGATGGAATTGTCCACATCGCCGTTAACCACGAAGGTATCGTCAATTTCAAGGACATTATGGCGCTCTACTAAGTTGCCGCTCGCACCGGCATAAAGCTCGGTATTCTGCTGGTTGACAAGTATGTTTTTACCGAGAGGGAGCCTTGCATCCCTGCCCCTTGCGGGCATAATATTTTGGCCGGTCACTGTCATGCCCTTGGTGCCGTCGGTAGGGGGAACAATGTCACATAGTACCTGACCCTGCTGAACATTATAGATGAGGTTCAGTTCCTTATAGTTCACCGAACCGTCTATATTCATCTTGGGCACACCCTGCTTGCCGAAAACGAAACGGTTAATAAGCTCTCCGTCTTTGCCGTTTACTGCGGGCAGGCCTATGGCAACCAGTATTTTTTGCTCATACGCTCGCCGAAATATAATCTTTTGAATCTCGTCCAGCTTGAGGCCGTAAACTACCCCATTATCCTTGAGTGACTGAACGACAGCGGGCACTGTAATGTCTGCGCCACCATTCTCCGGGCCCATAACCGTGACGTAGGCATTTAGCAGATCGGCTGATAGTTCCACACGGCATTGTGCGTCCAGCGGTATCAACTCTTTGCTTTCTCTGTTTTGCTCCATGACAGTGTATCCCTCCTGTCGTCTCATGTCAAACATTCGTGTTACAGTGATACATTTGCCTTGCCGATAGACCGAACCGTCATAATACCTGTCTCTACATCGAATTCCACAGTGCGGCCATAATTTAAACCAACGTCCTCAGCGACTATTTTTAGATTGACTTCCGCGAGGACCTTTTTAACTGCAGCGACATTTCTTTTGCCGATATTCATAATATTGTCATTTAACCCGTAGGTGCCGTCCATTTTAAACATCTGGGCGCCGCCTGCGATCTTAGCCAACATACGTTGTTTTGATGCGCCTGCCTGTTCCATACGCCGAATCAACAGGATGATTGCGGTGTCCGCAAACTTTAACTTATTGTCGTTCTGTACGCATTCGGTGCTGCTGGGAAGCATAATGTGTGACATCCCCCCAATCCCTGCCTTTGCGTCATACAAGCATATTCCGACACAAGAACCCAGTGCGTAGGTGATAAGCCGATCAGGCTTAGTGACAACGTTCATGTCGGAAATGCCAACCGTAACCAGATTACTCATACTTCAATCCCCAGACGTTCCATAATAATTTTCAATGAATCCATCTCGGGGATAAGCAGCATACAGCTTTTTACACTTTCGGTTGAACCGATAAAATCCTCCTCAATATACAGTACCTTGTCCCCCGACATGCCTAGCTCTATCGCGGGAACACTTAAAATTGCACCCGCCATATCGATGGTGATAGATGGAACCATGATGTTGATCTTCAGGCCGGTAAGTGACGATATGGCATTCACATACGACCCCGCCATGATATTTCCAATCTCATTGAGCGCCGAATAATCTACCTCGGTCATCTGCGTGTAATCGTTTATCTCTTTGTTAAGCAAGATATTCACAACTATATGGGCAAACTTCTGCTCAAGGATAAACATAATCATCCCCTGAATATCGTCATGCAGGTGGGTTAAGATACCCACGACAATATTCTCCGGCCCGCCCAGGATATTGATTAAATCCTGAAAATCCAGAATCTTCACCTTCGGCACAGACATCTGCACAGACTGCATGAGCATTGTGGAGAGTGCGGTTGCCGCATTCCCTGCTCCGATATTGCCCAGTTCACGCAAAACGTCGATATGCATATCGTTGAGCTGATCATATTGAAACTGAGGCATAAAACGAAACCTCCCGATTATGTATTCTGTGGGGTTCCCGCCCTACAGTCAGCGTAGATTATTCACTGTAGCTTCCAGCTCATCGGCGGCCTGAACCACCTTGGCATTGAACTGAAACGCCCGTTGCGTAACCAGAACATCCACCATTTCCTTGCTTAAGTCGGAGTTTGAACCCTCCAGTGTACCTTGCAGAAGGGTGTACGCGCCGCCGGGCTGCGCCTCCCCCGCCGCGGCAGGGGCACGGTACAGGTTGTTACCCATCTGTTCCATCGCATACTTGTTAGTAAATTGAAATACACCGACACGGGACTGCATGTTATCAAAGTTAAGCTGCGTGGTACCTTCGGCATTCAGCTCAATGCGCTCGCCGTCTGGGCTTAGCACGTAGTCTCCGGCGGAGGTAACGAGATAGGCGACATCACTGTCCAACTTGGTGTAAAAGTTGCCGGAACGGGTATAAAAGCGTTCCCCCGCATCGTTTTCCACCGCAAAAAAGCCCTCACCCACAAGGGCGAAATCCAACTCACGGCCGGTAGGCTGCATAGAGCCCTGCGTCATAAGCATGGTGGTAGCGGCAAGCCTGGCACCGTGGCCAACCTTCAGATTGTCGGTCTGCTCGTTGGCACCTCTGTGTATGTTTTGGTAAAGCAGATCGGCAAACGAGGAAACGGAGGTTTTAAACCCCGGCGTTTCGGTATTGGCAATATTATTGGCCGTAACATCCATGCTCCGCTGCATATAGATGACGCCGGAGGAAGCGGTATAAAATGCTGTATTCATCGTGATAACCATGCCTTTCCGGCTTTAAGCCCACAAGGGATAAAGCCTGTCTAAAATGCCGTCTTCCGCCACAGAAGGATACCCCCGAAGCGGATAGTTTTTATGCTATACCTTACCGATTTCGGTAACCGCCTTGGTATTGACCCTATCGAAGATCTTCAGAGCCTGACTATAGGTTTGAAAGGTTCGGCTAGCCTCCATCAGGCTTGCCGTTTCCTCGCCCATATCCACATTGGAGCTTTCAAGCTTACCCTGCATAAAGGAAGTGGTATGAACCGCCTCGTCACCGCCGTAATCGTCGGGGTTGTTATCGATAAACACGCCCTCACCGTAAATGGTGAGGTTTGCGGTATCGATGGGGTAAGCCACGCTCAAACGGTCTACCGGGCTTTCGTCGCTGCCCACGTACACATAGCCTTCCTCATCCACCACAAAATCTCCGCCGCCCACCTGAATGGGGCCGCCTTCGCCCAGAACCCTGCCGCCGGCGGGTAGTATCAGGTAACCCTCATCGTCTACTGTAAAGTTACCGTTTCTCGTCAGGAGCGGCCTTTCCATATCCTCGGCCTCCAGCCTAAAGAAGCCGTCACCCACAATGGCGATGTCGAAGGGTAACCCGGTATCCTCAATGCCGCTTTGTGAGTAATCGATATTCAGCTTGTCGGCATACCTTACAATAGAACCGGCAGCACCCATCAGCTTATTCTGATTTTTTTGTATCCTGGCCAGCAGCTGCTCGTTAAAGCTGCTGCTTGTAAGCACCTGTCGCTTATACCCCGGCGTTTTTACATTCGCCACATTGTTGCTGACGGTATCAAGTATGCGCTGTTCTGTGAGCATTCCAGAGGCTAATGTATAAAACCCTCTTACCATTCTGTTCCCCTCCTAAGTCGCGATAGGTAATAAAAATACATTTATTCCTTTACATAGACCTCGATTGATCTTCTTAGCTTTGCGATGGCGGAGGTATGAAGCTGGCACACACGTGATTCACTTACCTCCAAAACCTGCGCAATCTCTTTTAATTTAAGGTTTTCGTAATAATACATCGCTACCACCAGCTTCTCTTTAGGCGGCAGTTTATCAATGGTTTGCGCGATGACATCTTTAAACTCCTTGGAGGAAAGCGCCTCTTCCGGCATATCCTCTGCCGAGCCGCTTTCTGGCGAAACAAAGGTTTCAAGCCCCGCCAGATTATCCTGAATCAGCTCTTCAAATGAAACCACGCTTGCGCTGTAAGACTGCGCCATATTAGCGCGCAGCTCATCCACCGTAATGCCTAGGTAATCGGCCACCTCTTCGTCGGTGGGCTGACGGTTGTACTCCGCCCAGAGGTTCGCGACTGCCGTTTCGGTATCCTTTGCATTCTTGCGCACCCTGCGGGGCACCCAATCCTGCCGACGGATAAAATCGATGACTGCGCCGCGTACACGGATAGAAGCGTAGGTATCAAACTTAACCTCCTTATCCGGGTTATAGCGTTCAATCGCATCCATCAGTGCAACGATGCCTTCGTTGATGAGGTCTTCCTGCTCGGCAATATTCTTAAACATGTTGCGCATGTTGATAACCGCATATTTAACGATATAGGAATAATGAAGAACAATCTGATTGCGCAGCTGTAGGTCGCCGGTACGCTTGTATTCGCGCCAGGCCGAAATATCTATTTTATTCTCTGGTTTGGTATACAGCCTACCCACCCCCTACAGTCGGTCTTAAACCGAGATATTCCCGATAGCCTGTATTTGAACCGAGTTGTCAATCTCGCTGAACGACAGCACCACGATCCCGTGAGCGAACTGGTCGGCCAACTTTTTAAAGTAGATTCTTACAATCGGCGATGTAAGTACAATCGGCACCGGTAAAAGCTCCCGGACCTTATTAACCTGCGCAAGCAGCGAATTGGCGATCTTCTGTACGGTGTCGGGGTCCAGCGCCAGATAGGAGCCATGGTCCGACTTCTTCACCGCGTTGATAATCATGTTCTCGGTTGCGGTATCGAGTGTGATAACACGCAGCTGGTTTGCATCCGCGAATTTGCGGGTAATGGTTCTGCGCAGCGCCTGCCGTACATACTCGGTGAGCATATCCGCATCCTTGATGGTCGCCCCGTAGTCGCCGAGCGTTTCGATAATGGTCTCCATATCGCGGATAGGGATACCCTCGCGCAGCAGATTTGCAAGCACCTTTTGCAGCTCCCCGGGTGTAACGATGGCGGGGATAACCTCCTCAATGAGGTTCTGGTTGCTCTTTTTCAGGTTGTTAATGAGCGTGTTGACCTCTTGCCGCGTTAACAGCTCATGCGCATGCTCTTTGATAACCTCGGAAAGATGGGTGATGATCACCGACGTCGGGTCGATAACCGTATACCCCGCCATCTCGGCCATCTCGCGCTTGGACTCGGTAATCCACTTGGCGGGTATGCCAAAGGCGGGCTCGATGGTATCGATGCCGTCTACCCTCTCGGTAACCTCGCCTGGGCTAAGCGCAAGATAATGGTCTACCAGCACCTCACCGCGCGCAATCTCCTCACCCTTAAGCTTGATGGCGTACTGGTTAGGGTTTAACTGCCCGTTGTCGCGCATACGCACAGAAGGTACGACCATGCCCATATCTATCGCAAACTGCTTTCGGAACATCACCACACGGTCTATAAAGCTGCCTCCGCTCGATTCATCCACCAGCGGCAGCAGGCTGTAGCCAAAGGTCATTTCAATCTGTTCTACCGAAAGCAAGGTATATACATTGTCGATATTCTTATAAAAGCTGGTCTCGGAAAGCTCTGTTTCCGTCACCGGGGCGGGCAACTCACTTGCAAGCTCCGCCTTTTGCATGGAACTGCGCAGCTTTAAGCCAAGCGCAATGAGCGCAGCCGAGATGATGATAATTTGAATGGGCGGAAAGCCCGGTATAAAGATAAGGCCCGCAGCCACTATGCCGGCTATAATAATAGCCGTGGGCTGGGAAGCGAACTGTTTGGTAAGATCGGTGTTAAAGTTGTTCTCGGAGGCGGTGCGGGTAACCAGCATCGCCGTGGCGGTGGAGATTAAAAACGCCGGTATCTGCGAAACAAGCCCATCGCCTACGGTTGCAATGGAGTAAACATTCAGCACCTCATCGAGCGACATGCCGTTTGAGAGCATACCCATCGCCATACCGCCCAGCAGGTTTACCGCCGTTACCACGATGGAGATGATCGCGTCGCCCTTTACAAACTTCGAGGCACCGTCCATTGAACCGAAGAAATCTGCTTCGCGCTGAACGTCGGCACGGCGCTGACGCGCCTGATGTTCGTCAATCAAGCCGGAGTTTAGGTCGGCGTCGATGGCCATCTGCTTACCGGGCATTGCGTCGAGCGTGAATCTTGCCGCAACCTCCGCCACGCGTTCGGAGCCTTTGGTGATAACCACAAGCTGTACGATAACGATAATGATGAAGATGATAAAGCCGATAATGGCGTTGCCACCAAGCACAAACTCGCCGATTGCCGCGATAACATGACCGGCCTGACCCTGCTCAGAAAGGATAAGCCTTGTAGAGGAGATGTTAAGCGCCAACCGAAAGATGGTGGTAACGAGCAGCATGGATGGGAAAACGGAGAATTCCAGCGCCGATTTGATGTACATGGACATCAAAAGGATGATAAGCGAAAGAGTGATGTTCAAAATGAACATAAAGTCCAGCAGGCCGGATGGCATGGGGATAATAAAGGCCAGAACAATGGTCACGACAAATATGGATACGACGTTGTTTAGAACCTTCATTTTATGTTCAAATCCTTTTTCTTTAAGGTATACACAAAGGCCAGTACCTCGGCGACGGCCTGATAAAAGTCGGCAGGTATCTCGGCGTTTATGTCCACTGCAGCGTACAACGCACGTGCAAGCGGAACATTCTCTGTAACCGTTACCTCGTTCTCCTGCGCAATGGTTACAATGCGAAGCGCTACCAAATCAACACCCTTCGCCACCACAACGGGGGCTCTGTTCTCAGAGGGCGCGTAGCGGATGGCCACCGCGTAATGCGTCGGGTTTCTGATAACCACATCGGCGGTAGGAACCTGCTGCATCATGCGCATCTGCGCCATCTGGCGCTGCTTCTCTTTAATCTGAGCCTTGATCTTGGGGTCGCCTTCGAGTTGCTTAAACTCCTCCTTGACCTCCTGCTTTGACATGCGCAGGTTTCGCTCGTACTCCCACCACTGGTATACATAGTCGAGCACCGAAAGGCCAAGGAAGATGAGGGCTATCGTAAATATCATCGAAATGACAGAGTTGCCAATATAAATAATCCCCTGTAACAGGTCTATCTCCAGCAAGGAGGGAAGCTCCGTAACCCTCTTGCTGATTTCCCCATACAGCACAACGCCCACCAGCGTTATCTTGATTAGTGATTTAAACAGCTCCACCACAGAGCGAACCGAAAAGAAACGCTTAAACCCCTGTAGGGGGTTGATGCGGCTGAACTTAAACCGCAGTGGCTCACCGGCAAAGAGAAACCTTGTCTGCACACCGGAAAGCAATATGGCAACCAGCAGGGCAACCAGTAAAAGCGGGCCCGCCATCAGCATAACGGTAAGCGCAAAGTCGCGCATTACCGCAGCGGCATCGGAAACGGTTAATGTATGAAACTCCCCCAGCTTGCCGATATAACTGCGAATGGTATTACCCATATATATGTAAAGGTATTGGCTTAGCAGTTTTAAGGCGAAGAACAGGATGAGGATGGAGAAGGCGCTGATAATGTCCTGACTTTGAAAGACGTTGCCTTTTTTGCGCTCATCACTTTTGCGTTTGGGGGTGGCTTTTTCGGTTTTGGAACCTCCCGCCATTTGCGAATCCCCCCTCGGTACAAACGCGGATGAACAATATCCTTAAGGCGCCGCGAGCACCTTGATGGCCTCCTGCATGGTTGAAAAGGCGTTTGAGATGACCATTTCAATAAAGGAAGACATCGGCCCGACAAGAAGAAAGAGTACCAATAGACCAACAAAAACCTTGGTTTGAATATTGAGCACAAATACGTTAATCTGCGGGACTGCCTTCATAAGCACGCCCATACTCGCTTCGGTGATAATCTCTATGGCCATCACCGGCAGGGCTAGCTTTAACGAGAGCGAAAGGATGCTTGAAAACAGATTGGCAATAAAGGAACCGATTGCAAAGTTGAAGGTTCCCGCCCCCACAGGGATTACCTGAAAGGAGGCCATGGTGAGCCTGATGAGTGAAAGATGGCTATCGGTTAAAAAGAAAAGCAGAAAAAACATCAGGTTTAGGATTGAACCGGAGAGCGGCATCTGAACATTGCTGGAGGGGTCGTATATCTTAGACATACTCACGCCCATCTGCATATCCATCACCTCACCGGCTATGAACACCACCGAAAGAAACATCTGAAGGATAAAGCCGTAAATCCACCCCACCGCAAACTCCTTAATCGCAACGTAGATAAACTGCACTGCGGAGTTTATCTGCAAATCGGTGCCCAGCATGGTGCCGGCAATCACAAAGGTAATGGCCAAGGCAAGCCCGGCTTTAAAGGTGGACGGCAGATTGCGGCGTGACAGGATGGGGTTTAAGATAATCATGCCCGACATGCGCGCAAGGATAAGCAAAAAAACGGTTAGGTTGCTAAAGGACAAATCTATCATGATAATACCCCGCATTACGGCGGCTTGCAAAAACCGCCGTACAAATATAGGGCTAGGTTGCTGCCATCATCGAGAATACCTGCTGTGTAAAGTCCGACATAACCGTCATCATCCAGGATGCGAGCAGTAAAAGCACAATCGCTATGGCTATCAGCTTGGGTACAAAGGTTAAGGTTTGCTCGTGTATCTGCGTAGCGGCCTGCAATACGGAGATGATAAACCCAACCGCTATGCTGATAATCAGCACGGGGGCTGAGAGCTTTAACGCCGTAAACACAGCCTGACGCAGGATGTTAATCGCATCTCCCTGGTCCATAACCACGGTCCTTTCACAGATTATCGCAACAAGCTATTCTGTAAAGCTAATTAAAGCTTGATATAAGCGTCTTTACCGTAAGCGCCCAACCGTCCACCAAGACAAACAGCAATATCTTAAACGGCATTGCAATGGAGGCGGGCGGCAGCATAATCATACCCATCGACATCAGTACGCTGGAAACCACCATATCGATAACAATAAAGGGTATGTACAAGAAAAAGCCCATCATAAAGCCGCGTTTAAGCTCGCTTGTGATAAACGCCGGAATAACGATCGTCATGGAAAGCTCGTCGTACTCCTCGGGGCGTTCCTGCTGTGCGGCGGTACGAAAAAGGTTTAGGTCGGATTTATAGGTTTGCTTGAGCATAAACTCCCGTAACGGCACCGTTGCGCGGTCGATGGCTTCTTCCTGTGTAATGGTGCCCGCCACATAGGGCTGGTAGGCCGTTTTATCAATGTCGCTGATAACCGGCGACATGATAAAGAGGCTTAAAAACAACGCGATACCGATAAGCACCTGATTGGGCGGCGTTTGCTGCAAACCGATGGCGTTGCGCAAAAGGCTCAGCACGATGATGATGCGCGTAAAGCTGGTCATCATAATCAGGATACTGGGCAGCAGCGCCAAGATGGTGAGCATGAACAGGATGTCCAGCGCTTCTATGCGATCCTCGGGGTTTTCTGCACCATTAATGTTAATAGAAACCCCGGGATCGGCAGCATAAACGGTAAGAGAGAACAATACTATCGATAATAAAACCACCGCGACAAGCGAAATAAGTAAACGCCGCAGGGGTTTCTTGAGTTTTAGCTTTGCGGCTGCCTTAGTCAACTATATCATGCTCCTTATCGCTCTTTTTCCATCCGTGCAATCCGTACTTCTTAAGGTTCTCTTTGAGCGCATCGCTGAAGGTTATGGTACCGGGAGTGACAGGCGGTAAAACCATGTCCTCACTGTTTAACTCGCAGAGCACGTTGATGCTCCCGGAGGCGATGCCCACCAAAAGATATTTGTCCTTCACCTTAACGATTGCAATCGACTTATCCTGCCCCAGCGCGATTCTGTCAACCACGGCAAGGTATTTACCGCTTTGAGGGGCGCCAGCCCGTTTACCAAGCCACTTGGTAGAATAAAAAGCCAGAACCACGATGCCGATTATCAGTAGAATTGCACCTGCATATTGAAAAAAATCGTACAAAGCATGCCCTCCCCGCAGACGATACTATCCGAGGATGTTCTTTACGGTTTGTATGATTCTATCGGGCTTAAAAGGCTTTACGATAAAGTCCAGCGCACCGAGCTTGATGGCATCCACTACCATCGACTCCTGCCCCATGGCGGAGCACATAACCACACGCGAGGTTCCATCCATACCTTTGATACGCTTGAGCGCCTCAAGGCCGTCCATGTTGGGCATGGTGATGTCTAAGATGACAAGGTCATGATGCCCGGCCTGATATGCCGCTACCGCGAGCTCTCCGTCACCGGCTTCTTCAATCTCGGCATATCCGTTTTTGGTCAAAACGTCCTTGATCATTAATCGCATGAATGCCGCGTCGTCTACTACTAAAATTTTCTTTCCCATTTTACTGCACCGCCAATCTTAAGATATACCGTTGAGGAACTCGGTATTTTTTAATATTTCTGTGATACGTACGCCAAAGTTATCTTCAACGACAACCACATCGCCTCGTGCGACAAGCTGACCGTTTACGATAATGTCTACCGGGGCACCGGCTTGCTTTTCAAGCTCGATAACCATGCCCTGACTAAACTCCAAAATGTCCTTGATCTTCTTTCTGGTCTTGCCTATCTCCACAGAGACCTGCAGCGGCACCTGCATGATCAGGTCGAGGTTAGTATGCTGCCCCTCCGGAATCGGCTGACCCAAAGATGAAAAGCTCTGGTAATTGACATTATGGATATCAACAGGCTGCTTTACAACATTGTTCGGGTCATATGGAGCCTGCGGCTGCTGATAATATTGCGGGGGATATGCCTGCATCTGCGGCGGATACGGAGGCATCTGCGGCGGGTATGGCTGGCTGGCATACGCCGTCTGCGGGGGGTACGGAGGCAAAGGCGCTACCGGCGAGGCGCTGGGTTGAGGGGGTGCCGGAGGTGCCGTGTCAAACTGCGGGGCGTCATATACCCGGTTTAACAGATTCTCTTCCGCAGGAGATATCTCGGGCAGTTCCTGCGGCTTTGCAGGAGCCGGCTCCGCAATGGCGGTATTAAACATCTGCGACTGGGATACGATCTCCTTGGCAAGGTCCATTTGAAGAATGCTCATAAACTTACTTTGTGTGATTCCCTCAATCGTCAGATCAAAGTAAACCACCGTTACAAAGTCGTCTTGATTCACCAGCAGGTTCTTCTTTAGGTCAACGCTGTCCAGCAGATACGCAACCGGAGTGGATATGTTGATGGCCCGCCCAAGGAAGTTCGACAGTGCCGTTGCGGCCGAGCCCATCATCTGGTTCATAACCTCGCACGCCGCGCTGATGCTGATTTCGTCAAACACATAGTTCTCGTCCGGCGTGGGCTCAAGCCCCATGAGCTGATCTAAGATCAGCTTCATATCCGTCTGCTTGAGCACCATGATGTTTGAACCGGTAATGCCGGAAAGGTAGGTAATCTCCACACACATGGCGGGCTCCAGCGGGCCGTACTCAAGTTCCTTTACCTTCGCAACATACACGCTGGGGGTAGTAATAAGTACCTTTTTGTCAAGAAGCGTAGATACCGCCGTTGCCGCGGAACCCATACTGATATTTAATATCTCGCCTATCGCATCTATTTCAAAACTTGACAAAACATCGTTTGCTGATAAATCACCTGGCGAGCTTTTCTCGAGTCCCGAGCTCATAGTAAAACCCCTTTTCTAAAGAATTTCGCTGATTTGTACAGCCTTCTTTTTTTTGTAGTTGCCCATTTTACCTCTGAACCACGTTTTAGTGCCAACTCTGATATCAATAACGTCGTTAACCAATTTATCAAGCTGCACTATGTCGTCAACCTGAAGGTTTAATACGTCGCTCAGTGTAAGTTCAAGCTCGCCTAAGACGGCTGTAAGCTCTAAATCGGAATCCTTAACCGAGTTGAAGATAATGTCTCTGCGCTCGCTCTCTTTGAATTCGTCCAGCTTCTTATCGCTTTTGGGACGCGTATTCATCTTCTTGATGATTTCTTCAAGATTAATAGCCGGTATACAGATACTCATGTTGCCGACCAGGCCCTTCATTGAGACATCAATTACCGTAATGAGCACTACATCATCTAGAGAAATAGTTTGCATCAGCCTTGAATTGGTTTCGATGCCAACCAGCTGCGGTTCCATATCCGCATAGTTCTTCCAAGCATCCTTAAACAATTTTACCATGTTTTTAAGGACATTTTCAATAAGAGAAAGCTCAATTTCGGTAAAATCTCTCTCCATACTCACTGTTTCGCCGCTTCCTCCGAGAAGCCTGTCGATTATGGAGAAAACGATTGGCCTTGAAAGCTCAAAAATAATGGTCGTATCGGGGACCGTGGAGTCTTTAATATTGAGGTCTACAATTCCCATCATTACGGAGTCTGGCAGCGCATTGCTGAATTCGTGATAGCGCTGTTCCTCGATCTGCGTAACATCCAACTGGCAGAACATCCGCAATATGCCCGTGAAATAGGAGGAAAGGCTTCTTGTGTAGTTGTTGTAAATGCTGTCGAGCTTTTTAAGCTGTTCTTTGGTAAACTTTTTCGGGCTTCGAAAATCGTATTCCTTAACCTTTTTTTCGGAAGCCTTCTCATCGATTTCATCTAAGTCCAGCTCACCGGTATTCAAGCCTTTCAGCAGTTCATCGATCTGCGCTTGTGACAGTATATCTGGCATAAAGGGATTACTCCTTTTCCATAGGCTTTGGAAGCTTGCATCTGGTTACGGCAGGTACTCATCGTCCAGCTTATATTTATCTTCGCCAAAGAACTTGGCTACAAGCTCCTGCAAGGTGTCCTTGTCTTCAACGTCTATATTTTTATCGACAATTAAAATCTCTACCCTTCTGTTCTTTTTGCGTCCTTCCGGTGTATTGTTATCCGCTATTGGGCGATATTTCCCATAGCCAAGCGAGCTTAAGATTTCAGAGTCAATCTTACTGGTATTTTCAAGGAACTTTAAAACGGCATTGGCGCGGTCGGAGGAGAGCTCGCGGTCATCCACCCGATAGTTCTCATCCTCAGGTACAGCGGCGGTATGCCCCTCAATGCGTACGACACCGATTGACGTCTCGGCAGCCTTAATGCCTTTACCTATATTCTCCAGCACTACTTTGCCCTCGTCACGCAATACCGCGCTGTCCGCATTGAAAAATACGTTATCGGTAAAGCGTATGAAGACATAATTCTTACCCTTGGTTACACTGATACTCTCTTTCATTTCACCCTGTGTCTGAGTATCAACATATTCGTTAATCATTTCATACAATGCTTCAATATTAATTGGCTCTTCCGTGGCTTTATCCACCTCACTGTCACCAATACCGGTACCGGTATTGCCTACCTTGCCGTCACCGACTTCCTGCAGGTCCGGTGCCACAATGAGCTGCTCCGTGCTGACCCCTATGTTTGATAACGCAGAGACAAGCAGTTCAAATTTTTCCGCATCGATCGTGGACATTGAGTACAAAAGCACGAAAAAAGTAAGCAGCAAGGTTACCATATCTGCATATGTATTCAGCCACTCGTTACTGGCGCCCTCATCCTCGCGTTTCTTTCTAGCCATAGCCTACTCTCCTCAATGCATAGATCAGATAATAAACAAACAGAAACTGCATCACGCTAGATTACTATTTCTTCTTTGATTTTTTATCGGCCGCAGGTGAATTCTCTCTGCTGTCGCCTTCGCTGTCGCCGCTTTTGAAGGCATTGGGATTTTGGGATGCCAGCGCTCCGGGTAAAAGCCTGTACAGCTTTTCGGAGATAAACCTCGGGTTTTCACCGGCCTGAATGGCTTGGATACCCTCGCAGATAATGAGCTTACAAAGATATTCTTCTTCATGGCGCACTTTAAGTTTTGCTGAAATCGGCAAGAAAACGATATTGCAAAGCATCGAGCCATAAAAAGTGGTAATAAGAGCAACCGACATACCCGAGCCAAGCTGCGACGGGTCATCCATCTTTTTCAGCATCAAGATAAGGCCGATTAGCGTACCAATCATACCAAACGCCGGTGCAAAGGTTGCGCCCTTATCATAGAACGCTCGATCCTGACCATGCCGTTCGTCAAGAAAATCCAGTTCCTCTTCCAAAAGCGCTTTTACCTTCTCAGGGTCTATGGCGTCAACCACCATCATGATGCCGTTGCGCAGGTAGCCGTCGTCTTGGTCGTTAAGCGCGTCCTCCAGCGCAAGCAGCCCACGTGTTCTGGCAGCCTTCGCCAGCTCCACAACGCGATCGATTTGAGCGATCGGGCTGTATTTTCGGGGAAAGAAGATAATCTTCATATGGGGCAAAACCTTCGTAAATGCCTTGCCCGGAAAAGAAATCATTAAGGTTGCGATACAGCCGCCTACGGTAATAGCTATACTGGGATAATCGACAAAGGTTAAGATATTGCCGAATTTAAAGAGTTCTGCAAATACCATGGGTTCACCGGCACCGGGCATAGAAAAAACGATACCAAAAAGCACAAATGCAATCGCGAATATGAAACCAATCAGTGACATTAAATCCATAAGAGCTTTCACCCTTCTTAAAAAAGTAGGAACAGCAAGTCGCTAATAAGGTAATCATACTAATTCCAATAAGAAATATAATGTAAAAATTCTTCACAAAAAGCATAAATGGGGCCTTTTACTCGAATTTTTTCTGTATTTCTAATTGTAATAAGTATCAGTTGAATTTGCCGTATATCTTTCTCTTATAGGCAATAATCCGCTCCAACACCTCGTTTGCGGATTCACTGACTATAAGTATTTTTCCGTTTAAAAGCTTGATGGTGGTATCGGGCGTTTCCTCAATAGACTCGATTAAATCACAATTGAGCAGGAATTCCTTATTATCTTTCTTCGTTAATCTGGTTACTTTAATCATCGAGCACCCTCCTTTAAGTCGGATGCAATTAACTTGCGGCATCCGTTTATCAAAACCAAACTACACTGATGGAATATAGGATGTATAAGGGGCTGAAAAAGCCCCTTATACACGCAGGCGATAAGCTAACGTTTTAGGTTAACAAGTTCATTCAGCATCTCGTCGGTAACCGTTATAATTCTGGCGTTGGCCTGGAAGCCTCTCTGCGTCGTAATCATATCGGTAAACTGCTCGGAGAGGTCTACGTTGGACATTTCGAGCGCACCGGGCTTCAGCGCGCCGGAGCCGGAGGTGCCGGGAATACAGATTTGAGGCTCGCCGGAGTTCGGGCTCTGTGCAAAATAGGAGTTGCCCTCCTGCGTTAAGCCTTCGGGGTTATTAAAGATAGCGGTATCGATGCGCCCGAGTACGATCTGGCCATGCACCGCGTGGTTGCCGATAATAACGCCATCGCTGCCGATTGCGTAGCCGCTGAGGTCTTTCGCGGACTGCAGCGCAAAGCTTCTGCCCTCTTCGGTTTTGAAATTACCAAGGTCTGCGAGCTGCGCACCGGTGAGGGGGAGAAGGTTCTCATCTGCATCTTTAGGAAAAGAAATATCACTGAGTACAAACCCTCCGCCGGGGATAGCATCAGGTGGGAGGCAGTTACCTTTTTCGTCTACGATACCAAGCTGCCCTGCTGCCGGCGGTAAGCCAGGTGTACCAGGTGCAAGCAAAAGCAATTTGTTAACATCAGCCGTTGAATTAAATACATTAGCGGGATCGGGATCAAATGTTATAGTAAGCTCGGTGCCTTTAAGAATAGCACTGTTTCCGCCGCCCTCGGTACCTTTTATAAAGTTAATGGTCATGTTACCGTTTCTGCCGGCGCCCAAAGCTTTAATGGTAAGCGAATTAGGGCCTCCTGCAATTGTTACATCCTTCTCATCATGTGCCTGATTATCGGTAACAGGCGGCACAACGATCTGGATTCTGGCGCTGGAGGGTGCCGCGGTTTTGGCGTCGGGGCCGCTTACGCCCAGTACGAAGTTGCCCATAGAATCGATGAGGTTGCCGTTGGAGTCAATATCGAGCATACCGGCTCTGGTGTAAAAGATATTGCCTTCCGCGTCCTGCACCTGCAGGTAGCCCTGCCCCGCGATAGCGATATCCGTGGAGATACCGGTAGGCTGGAAGCCGGACTGGTCATGGTTAACGTCAATAGACGCAACCTGTACACCGTAGCCCACCTGCGTGGCGTTTACGCCGCCGCGAATCTGCGTGCCCTGTGAGGCACCGCTGAGGGTCTGGTAATAAACATCGCGGAAGGTGGTTCTGGAAGCCTTGTAACCATAGGTATTAACGTTGGCAATGTTATTGCCGATGACGTCAAGACGCGTCTGGTGTGCCCTTAAACCGGCAACGCCGGAATACATGGCTCTAACCATTTTACAAATTACTCCTTTTCTAAGAAACCGTCAGCTTCCTCTGTCGTTCAGAAGCTGAAATAGCCCCCTGAAAGGTCCGGCTATACAATAACGGTTCCGTCAATATTTGTGAATACATTGCCGTTGAGGTCGTCTCCGTTTACCGTGGTAACCACCGTGCCGTTTTTAACACTGACAATAAAGGCGGTTTTGTCGATAAGTATCAGGGTATCGTCTAATCCCTTTTCGCCTGCAAGCCGCATACCTTGGGTTAAGCGCTCCATCTTTTCGCCGCTGATGTCGATATTTCTGTCGGCAATGCGGGTTTGAGCATGCTTTGAGAAATTAACCTGAAACGCCTGCTGTTGCTTGCGCAATACCTCCGCAAAAGGCTCCCCGCTTTGCTGCGGCTGGGCGGCTTTGCCGGGTGCTGTGGAGGAAGGGGTAACGATGCCGGTGGTAATGGTAACGGGAAATCGATTGATATAGGTATCTGCCATCAAAATCCCTCCATGGATTTTTAAGCTCAGCCCGCCTTACTCCTGTGGCTGATTGCCTTCGCCGCCTGTCGGATCAGTGCTATCGCCTGTTTCGCCGGACTCCTCTGACCCGTCGGCACCGTTTGACTCCTCCGGTGGCGCTGGCGTCTTGATTTCCATCAGGTTTTCAAGCGCAAAGCTCTTATCGTTTACGACAAACTCAAAGCTGCCGTTCGCAAAGGTAATGCGGTCAACGACCCCTGTGGTTGTAACCAGATTACCGGTGGAATCAAGCTTGGCGGTAACAACCGTTTTACCCACTAGCGATGACGCGAACGACGCATTGGATGCGTAGAGGATGTTCTGCTGCATCTGCAGCGCGCTAAACTGCGCCATCTGCGCCATAAACTCCGTATTGTCGGTTGGGTTCATGAAGTCCTGATTCGAAAGCTGGGAGGCAATAAGCTGAAAGAAATCCTGAATATCCAGATTGTTGTCCTCGGCTATGGTGTAAGGGTGACCGTCCTCGGTATAGTAGGTCTTTTGCATAGGGGACGCCGCATTGTATTGCGGATTAAAGCCTGAAACCGAACTCATTTGTTCACCTCCTAAGGTTAAACATAACAGTTGAGCATCGATTGCTGGACATAACGGCTGCTGACAATACCGCTCACAACCGCATCACCGGATGCATCCGATAAAACGGGGTGTGCAAAGATCACGCGGCGGGTCTCATACGGCTGATTGCTGCCCTTGTCCATGCTCGACATAAAGCTGTTGCTGGATGAAGCCATGTCGTTAAACGATTGATTCTCGACCGTGCAGCTCTGCATGTGGACATTGTTCTCTTTCAAGCTTGCGCGCAGCTCGGGAATCTGGCTTTCAATCAGCTTGGCCGTCTGCTGGTTACCGGTAATAATGTCCATGGTCAGCTTACCGTCTGTCATAACCATCTTAACGGTAAGTTCGCCAAGCATCTCCGGCTTGAGCTTCATGGTAAACTCCATCTTGCCGTCGGAATAGGCATTGAGTACACCCGAAGCAACCTGTTCAAAGGGTTTTGTCTCCACTGCGGGCATGGGTGCCGCCGTAGCGACAGACTCGGTTTTAAGGGCAAGGCCGAGATTTTGCAGCTTTTCGTGAAAGGAAGAGAGGTATTGGGTGAGCTGCTGCGCTTGGTCTTTTTCTCCGTCGTCCTGCAAAATGTTTTTCTCTGCCGCAGAAGCAACGGGCGCTGCCGTTACAGGCTGACTCGCTGTTTGAGTACCACCGTTTTGAGCAGCATTATTTTGAGTGGAACCGGTATTACGCTGCGCAACAACGGGCTGAACCTGATTTCCCTGGCTCTTTTCCTTGGTAAGTACCGAAGCAAAGGCCTGCTGTTCGGCGGCTGCCTGTTTGGGGGTTGTCACGGTATTAGGTGCTGCCGGAACCGCCTGTTCAACTAACTCCCAGGCGTTCTGTATCTGTGCAGTCGCTTGCCCGGGTAAGCCTTGTGCCAAAGCGGCCGCTTCCGGCTTTTGGGCGCCTTGCTGTGGTGCCGCTATCACAGGCAACACTGCCGGTACAACCACCACCTGAACCGCTTGCGGGGGTACAACCGGAACATCCTTAACATCTGTTGCTTCCGATGCTTTGGCTTTGCTCTTGTCCTCGTCGTCTTCTTCCTTTGATGCAGGGGCTTCTTTGGATTGCTTAACCTCGTTTTTAGTGCTCTCTTTGGTACCGCTTAATTGCTTTTGCAGTTCGGAGCGAAAAGAAGAAGGGTCCTTTATAGTATCCGACGAAGAAGACGACTGCTTGGGTTGATTAGAATTAACGATTTGAAACGCTAGGTCTGTTTGCATGTTAACCATCATTTTTATCACCTCCTTTGGCAATAAACTACATATATTATACCAAATAAAAAGCTCGAAAAAAATAGAATTTTAACACCTTACTCGCTTTTTACTCGATATTATATATATTTTGTTGATAAACGTCAAAATTTCTTGCTCAGAATTTATGCATCATAGCTAACTAGCCGCAGTGGTACTGTTGGATACAAATTCATCGATTAAAAGCTCCTGCTCTTTGCCCTCGGCAAACCGATATTCCTCCAGCTGGCGCTCTTTTAGCTTTTCGAGTGTCGTAACATCCTGTGAAGCCTGCACCACCACGGCCACCTGCTCGCTTATCTTAGCTTCCATCGCCTTTATGTATTGTTTTTGGAGCTTTACCTTGTCGTTTAAAACATTAAGGTATGCCTTGCGCTGAAAAATCTCCTGCGGTGTAAGGCCAATCTGTTCCTGCGTTTTCAACTCAATATCGCACCGCCCATATTCCGCCTGCAATTGTTCTAATGTAAGTATGAGCTTTGACAAACGGCTGCGAAGGTCGGCAAGACGAAGCTTTTCACCCGACAGCATCTGGTCTTTAAAACTGAGCATCTTCTCAAGCGTAAACTCAAATCGTTTCATAATGCTTACGGCCTCCCACGGTTTACATTACCGCACTACGCATCAGTTCTATGGTTTGCTGATAGGTAAATGCCTCATCGACACCCTGACTGAGGAAACTGTTCACATTCTCTATCTTGGAGATTGCCGCATCCAATGCGGGATTGGTTCCCTGCTTGTAGGCACCGATAGTAATCAAATCATAATTAGAATAGTAAACCGAAAGGATGCTGCGCAGCTTATTTGCAAACTCCAGCTGGTCTTTATCCACAATCTCGTTCATGAGACGGCTTACACTCGCTAAGATATCGATGGCGGGATATTGGTTGCGCATCGCAATCTTTCGGGATAATACAATATGCCCGTCGATGATACCGCGCACGGTGTCGGATATCGGCTCGTTGACATCGTCGCCCTCCACCAACACGGTGTAGATACCGGTAATCGACCCGGTTTCAAAGTTGCCTGTTCTTTCAAGCAGCTTGGGCATTACCGAATAAACCGAGGGCGTATACCCTCTTGAAACGGGCGGTTCACCGGTGGCAAGGCCTATCTCGCGCTGCGCCATGGCGTATCTGGTAAGCGAATCCATCATCAGCAGAACGCTCTTGCCCTGATCTTTAAAGTACTCGGCTATCGTTGTCGCGGTAAGCGCACATTTAAGACGCTGCATCGCGGGTTGGTCGGAGGTAGCCACCAGCAGCACCGAACGCGCCATGCCTTCCTCGCCGAGGTCACGCTCCAAAAAGTCGCGTACCTCTCTGCCTCTCTCCCCTACCAAACTGATGACATTGACATCCGCCGTAACGTTGCGCGCGATCATGCCGAGCAGTGTGCTCTTGCCCACGCCGCTGCCCGAAAAGATACCAAGTCGCTGCCCTTTACCGCAGGTAAGCAAACCGTCTATCGCCTTAACACCAAAGCTGAGCGGGGTATCGATTCTGGGGCGGGATAAGGGGTTGGATGGGGTATTGTTTACCGAGTAATAGGTATCCCCTTCCACCTCGCCCTTCCCATCGATGGGCGTCCCTGTTCCGTCGAGTATTCTGCCGATCAGGCCGTTGTTTACCTTTACCTTGAGCTTATCACCGGTAGACTCCACAATGCTGCCCGGGCCGATGCCGTCGATATCGTCGTATGGCATAAGCAGTACCCTGCTTTCGCGGAACCCCACAACCTCGGCATTAACAATCCTACCGCTTTCGGCGGCATAGATTCTGCAAACGTCACCGATATTGGCTAGCGGGCCGGTGGACTCGATCATCAAGCCAACAATCTTATCCACCTTGCCGTAAAAGGTAATCAGGTTCTTCCTGCGTACAGCGTTTTTAACGCCTTCCAAAGCCAAACAAAACACACCCTTTTTACGATGGTGGATTAGGGCGTTTCTGAAAACGGAAAATCGCAGGATATTTCGCTGCAAAAGAGCAGATTCAAATCAAAAAACGCAGGAATACTGTATGTATTCCGAGTATTTTTGATGCGGAAGATGCCTTTTGCAGTAGAAATAGACAAGAATTTGGAGTTTTCAGATAGCCCCTAGGGTAAAAGCCTTAATTATTTTTACTCATGAGCAACTGCTTCAGGCTCGAAAGCTGCGTATTTAAACTCGCATCGGCGATGCCGCTCGGCGTCTCTACAATGCACAACCCGGCGGAAGCGTCTTTAACGGCCTCTACCTCAATGCTGCCGGAGACATCCAGCAGCTCGGCAAGCAGCTTTTTATTGGTAATACAGCTGGTTTGTGCATCGGTTTGGGATACGGTGATCTTCACCCAGTCGGTATTCTTATAGTTTGCCAGCGCCCTTTTTACCATGCCGACCAGTGCCTTATCATCCTCTTCGAGCTCTTTGCCCATAATCTTAGAAACAATATCTACAACGAGAAGCTTTAAGTCGTTCTCGGTTTTATCAATAATCTCGCGCTGCTTATCGTCTATACGGTCAAGCAGTGTAGTCAGTTCATCCAGCTTGTGCTGAAGCTGCGAGCCAATCTCGGCTCTGCCCTGCTCATATCCGCTGTGATAAGCGTCATCTTTGAGCTGTTGGGCGTCCTGCTTAGCTTTTTCAAGCATCTCTTCCTCAAGTTTCGTGGCCTTGCGCAGGCTTTCGGCTATAATCATCTGCGCTTCGGCGTGTGCGTTGTTGAGTATCTGCTGGCGAAGGTCTACCGTTTCGTGTGCGGCAGCCTCGCTGATATAGGCTTGCGGCTGTATATCCGGTACGGTCGATTCATCCGGTTCAGCCGCCGCGCGCGGCTCTTGATGAAGCTCCGGCGGCTGAACTGGCATAAAAGCGGAGAGCAGTATACTCTCTTTAAGATTTGCGTTTAGTGCCTTGACAATCTTAGGCAATGATATCATCCTTTCCACCCTTGGAAATGACGAGCTCACCATCCTCTTCGAGCTTTCTGATAATCGCAACGATGCGCTGCTGTGCCTCGTCCACGTCGCGGATTCTCACATTGTGCAGGTACTCCATATCCGACTTGATGGTCTCGGCCATTCTCTGCGACATGTTGGCGAAGAAGGCCTCGGTAACCTCTGCATTGGCGCCTTTAAGCGCAATAACGAGGTCTTTGGAATCCACCTCGCGGATGAAGCGCTGAATAGAGATATTATCAAGCGACGTGATGTCTTCGAATACAAACATCCGCTTGCGAATATCGTCAGCAAGCTTGGGGTCTCTGCGCGTGAGCTCATCGAAGATATATTTCTCGGTGCCTCTGTCTACCTGATTCAGGATATCGGCGATATAGTTTACACCGCCAATTTCGGTGTAGTCGATGGAAACAACCGAATCAAACTTGCGTTCAAGAACGCGCTCCACGTTTTTGATAATCTCCGGGGAGGTTCTGTCCATGCGCGCAATACGCTCTACCACGTCGATACGCTTTTCTTTGGGCAGCTCCGAGATAACCGTGGAGGCCTGATCTGAACGCGCATAGGAGAGGATAAGCGCTATGGTTTGCGGGTGCTCGTTTTGAATGATCGCCAAAAGATTTTTATAATCGGCCTTGCGTACAAACTCAAACGCCTTGGTGCGCAGCGAACGGGTTACCCTGTCCAGCAGGTTGGAGGCGGTTTGCGTGCCAAACGCCTTTTCGAGAACGTTCTTTGCGTAATCCAATCCGCCCTCGGTAATAACCTTTTGAGTAAGGCAAAGGCCGTAAAAATCGCTTAGTATCTGCTCGAGATCCTCGGCATCCAGCCGGTACAAACGCGCGATCTCGTAGGTAAGCTCCTCAACCTCGTCCTCGCGCATATATTTATATACTTCTGAGGCGTTTTCCGCACCCATGGCGATGATAACTGCGGCAGCCTTCTGTTTGGGAGAAATTCTGCTCTTAGTAGTGGCCATCTTCTTCCTCCCCCTTCAACCATGTTCTTAGCAGCTGCGCTGCGATATCCGGGTTCTCGTTCGAGAAGGTTTGTATCTCCCGTTTAAGCGCCATCTCTTTGGTTTCGGACACCTCAAGCTTTGCAACCCCCAAGTCGGGTTTAGGCTGCGGCGCCGCGGGCTTGCCGAAATACTGGTTGATATCCTGTATCTGCGCATCCCCTGCCGCCACCATATCCATTAAATCGCGCTTTCGCTTGTGGTTGCGGATTAAAAGGGAGATGATCACAATCAGCAAGATAACAAGGGTAAGCCCTGCCCCGCCTGCAATCAACAGCATATTGGTATTGAGCTGCGGGGTGATAATGCTCTTATCCTGGAATTTCATGTTTACGATATTAACATTGGTGGCATCTACGCCCGCCGCCATAGCAACGGCGCTTTGCAGGCTGGTGCGCTCTTCGTCGGTCATCACCTCACGGTTAATCATAACTGAGATGGTAATGGCTTTGCGCTCGGCACCGTTTTTCTCTTTTTGCGTTTTGATATAGCTAACGAGATAATCCACACTGCGCGCACCGCTGGAGCTTTCGCCGCCGTTTGTTGCATCCACGCTGGGATAGGTGGGCACCTCGGCATTATTTTCAACCCCGGCTACGCCGCCGCTAGTGCCCGGTGCAGTCTCCTGCGAAGAGCTGGTTTCCTCGTGGCTGACGACACCGCCCTGATCGGTGGAGGGCAGGTAGCTCATCTCCTCCGAGATCATCTTGTTATAGTCCAGCACTGCGGTAACGGCTACCGATATATTATCGGTGCCAAATGGTCCTTTAAGAATGTCGATGGCCTTCTGCTTTAAGCTGTCCTCCACCTGACGCTCATATGAGAGCTTAAGCTTATTCTCGGAACCGTCACCATATTCGTCGTTACCTGATGTAAGCAGCTTGCCGTCGTTATCCACCACCGATACATTCTCCGTGGTAAGGCCCGATACGCTGTTGGCAATCAGCGATTCAATGCCCTTTACCTGTGCCGGTGTAAGCTCATAGCCCGCGAACATATCCACCTTCGCGGATGCCTTGGTATCTACCTTTTCACTGGCGAGCACATACTGGTTATCGTCCGACATCGCAACGTTTACACTGGCTTCTTTAACACCCGGAATGGTCTTAATGGCCGAGCGGATGTTCTCCTCCGTCTGAAAACGAAGGTATTGGTTCTTTTCAAATTCAGTGCTGGTAAAGCCGACCTTCGACGCGAAAATGTCATAGTTAACGGAGTCTTTGGGGTAACCGGCGATAGAGAGGTTCATAAGAACCTCCGATTCGTCCTTTTTAGGCACCTTAATAACCCCGCCGTTTTCTACCCGCACATCGATATTCATCTCTTGCAGCATCGAAACAATCTCACTGCTTTCAGCAGCTTCGGCACCGCTGGAAATTACTACATAGGAATCTATATTGAGTACTATTGCAAGCGCGACGGCCAGTACGACCGCCCCGCCAAGTATCGAGAAAAATATTGTTTTTTGTTTCTTGCTCTGCTTTTTCCAAAATTCTTTGGCAGCAGTAAGCATCTTTTTAAGCTGTTCTTCCATATGCGTTCTCCAACTGTTTCAATAAAATACCATATAAAACGGTATAGGATATCGCTATATACCCATGTTCATGATCTCTTTGTAGCTGTCAAGCACCTTATTTCGTACCGATTGAAGCAGTTCTATTGAAAGCAAGGCTTTTTCCTGATTGATCTGCAGGCTCGCAAGATCATCGGTTTGCCCCAGCGCAAGATTATAGGCATCGGCATTCTCCACGGCGCTTGTTTCCCTAACGTTATTGATCGCGTCCTGCAGAACGCTTGAAAACGAGAACTGCTCCGGCGAGGTGGTCTGGGCAGGCTTCTGCACCGCGCCAAGCTCAGAAATACCGCTGATGGGGGTGATGGGCGTGATAGGAACAATAAACATAAGCGATTTACCAGCCTTTCTTAATTACCTACCGATATTCAGCGCGGACATCGCCATCGATTTAATGGCATTAAACGCCGTAACATTCGCATCATACGCACTGGACGCCGCCATTAAGTCGACCATCTCTTCGGTTGTGTTCACGTTTGGCATCATCACGTATCCGTTTTCATCTGCGTCCGGATGCTTGGGGTTATAAACCGGCGTGAACGGAGTGGTATCCGCAACAACCTCTTGGACTCTCACCCCACCCAAAGCAGGGCTTTGCATCTTGTCCGCCAGTACATTTTTAAACGACAGGTTCTTTTGCTCTTCCAGTACAACCAGCTTTCTTCTGTATGGGCCGCCCTCGGCAGTTTTGGTGGTAGTGGAGTTTGCTATATTCTGCGAGATAATGTCCATTCGAAACCGCTGTGCCGTTAAAGCGGAACCGGCAATGTTCAGCGAGCTTAAAAATGACATGCTGTCCCCCTCTTTTCTCTTTAATCTGTGTATAAGGCCAAACTACTTTCTGCCCTCGGTGATAACATGCTCAAGGCTGTTAAGCCTATAGGTAATCTTGCTCTGCAGATATTCGTATTCTATCTGAGCCCGGGCAAGCTCGATATTCTCTTTTTCAACATCGACATTGTTGCCGTCTTCACGCAGCGATGTAGCGTCATCCTCTTTTATCACAGCGCGAATCTGAGGTTGAGGTTGGCCGTCCGGAGAACCGGTAAGCTTTTGATAGATGGTTTGAAAATCGACATACTTCGCCTTATAGCCCGGAGTTTCTTCGTTTGCGATATTCTGTAGCGTAACTAGTTGCTTGGTCCATGTCGCGTTAATACTCTGCTTAAGCAGGTTAAAGGATGTTCCGCCTAGTAAATCCACGTTATTTCCTCCATTCAAGTTTTCTATTGTAATCCTAAGGTATTAAACGCTGTAAAGCGCTATAGTACAATACAATTAGCCAGACGCAACTTATTAATATTTTTAATAGTATAGCTTATAATGCTAAAAAGCACCAAGACGCCGGTTCTGTTTAAAAGCCGGCACCCCAGTGTTTAAAGTCAAATAAATACAATTATTTTTGAGCCTCGAAAATGTTTCGCAAGATATGAGTGGTGATGAAAAACAAGCAAGATATAAATGCAAAAATTGTAATGTCATAGCGGCCTCGTTGTTGAAATGTGAGTGTAAATTTAAGCAAAACACACTATATAGCAGAAATCGAGCCCTTTTTGAATACTAAATATATGTTACACGAAATTTCCCGAAAAGTCAATAAAATACCTAATTTTTAATAGTATTTTGGGTATATATCCAGAAAAATGTTGCAATTAATCCAGTAAAGTTTTTTTGAATAAACCATGAAAAAGCCTAAAGTTTTTTGCCGTGCTTCCGATAAACACAATAAGAGTTGTTATGAGTATTTACTATTTAAACCTATTGGATGATAGATTTTCTGCTGATGCGGGCCGCTTTAGCGGCGGAATGGAGCTTTTATGGTTATCCAGCGTTTTGATGCCTCACAATTCTACAAAAGCTATGTGCCTGCTCCCAAAAGCGGCGAGAGCAAACCCGCCGAGAGCAAACCCGGGGCCGACAAGCTGGACAGGCTGGAGCTTTCTTCAAACGCCCCGCAGATGAGACAAGCGGCGCTTGCCGCCTCTATCTCCTCAGAGGTTCACGAAGACACCCCTGCCGAGAAGCTCAGTTCTATCAAACAAAGAGTAGCCGACGGCACCTATGAGGTTCCTTCCTCGGTTATCGCTGCGGCGATTCTTGGCGGTACAAAGTCTGTCTGACTTGGCAAAGGAGCGATCAGATATGAGTAAACTGGACGTTTTTTATCCTGTGCTGGACGACTGCATAGCCCTTTACACCAACATGCTTGAGTTTGAAAACTCCAAATATACGGTGATTGTTCAAAAGAATATCACCAGCCTGGAAGAGATGCTGAAGGTTGAACAGGCGCTGATTATGAAATCCAGTGTACTGGAAAAACGCAGGGTTTCTGTACAGGCCGAGCTGGGGTTTGACGGCTACACCCTGCTTGAGATGGCCGAGCAGCTGGATACAGACAATCGCAGCCGCTTGCTTGCCTACCGTGAAAAGCTGCTGGAACAGCTAAACGCTATAAAGTCCGTCAACAGCAAAAGCATGCAGCTTATTGGTGATCGGCTTAAAACAACTGAGCGGCGGCTGGAGCTTTCTGGCTATGTGCAGGACATGCACACCTACAACGGCGCCGGAACAGTTGCGGAAAACAATGCCGGTATCAACAAGAGTTTAATCAGCAAATCAATATAAAGCGGCTGCCCGCCGCATGCAATATACAGCAAACGATCAGCCATGCCGCATACGGCGGCGGAAGGGAGCTTTACTTCTATGCGTCCGACATTTTTAGGTTTTGAGGCCGCCAGGTCCGGCTTGGTTGCGAGCCAGAAGGCATTGGATATTACGGGGAACAATGTCGCGAATATGGATACCGAGGGCTACACCCGTCAGCGTGTGGACCTTGTTTCGGTGAGTATATCAGGCTCAAATAACCGCTATGCAAATACTATGATGGCGGGTGCCGGTGTTTATATCGTCGGCGTAAGTCAGGCGCGCGACCCGTACCTGGATGCGCGCTACCGCGAGCAGTCGTCCTACCTTGGCGACCTCGCAACACAGCTCACCGCTTATACCGATATGGAAAACCTGTTTGACGATGTTACCTCCTCCGGCTTGCAGGATGCCATGACAAAGTTCATGGCGCAGCTGCAGGACCTTACCATGAATTCCGAAAAGCCGGAAAGCGCCAATTCTGCGCTCACCGCAGCCAAGAACATGGTACAGCTTATCAACTCTTATAGCTCCAAGCTCGACCAGGTTGCGAAGCAAAACCAAACCGGCCTTGAAATCGGCGTGCAGAATGTTAATTCCATCCTTGAAAAACTCGCTTCGTTAAATACACAGATCAAGGATGCCTGCCTTGCCAACACCACGATCGACCCTACGACCGGCGAGCGCCGCATGCTTGGCCCTTATGGCCCGAACGAGCTTTTTGATGACCGTAACCTGCTGCTTGACCAGCTTTCGGCTTACGGCGAAGTGGATGTAAAAAGCGAAAGCGACGGTACCATAACCCTCTCTTTTGCCAAAACCGAGGTTTTGAAAGGCAGCAAATACGATGCGCTAAGCCTCTCGCAGGATGCCTCGGGTAGCAATGTATTGGAGTGGTCACGCTCCAAAGAAGCCTTTAAAGCGGAAGCCGGCGCAATCAAGGCTTATGCCAATGTATTGGATGGCAAGGGCGGGTATGCTCTGGCCGGTGAAAACACCTACGAAGGCATTGCGTATTACCGAGAGGTTTTAAACTCGTTTGTCGACACCGTTGCCACCGAGTTTAATAAGGCCAACACCTTTACTGATAGTGACGGAGTAGTACACGGCGGCGATCTGTTCTCTAAATCAAACCCGGCGGACCCCACCTTCACGGCCAAAAACCTGCGTATCTCCGATGAGTGGATGGAGAACTCACAGTTTATTTTAATGTCAAGTAGCACCACCGAAGGTGAACTGGATCCCTCGAACTTGGAGAAGATGATCGCGATGTTTGATGCGTCTTTTACATTTAAGAGCACTACCACGAAACCGGACGGTACCCCCACCTACACAGAGTTTTCGGGAACCCTTGAGGGATATTTAACACATTTTCAAGGTAAACTAGGAAACCAAAGGGAGTATATCGAAGGCACCTATGATTCAACCACCAGCGTCGCGACCGACCTACTGGATATGCGCGATTCCATTTCGGCGGTTTCTGAGAATGAGGAAGCCGTGAATATGATGAAGTATCAAAAATCCTATAACGCCGCCGCCCGTATAATTACGGTAATGGACGAGGCTCTGGACGTACTGATTAACAAAATGGGCCGCGTTGGATTGTAACAGATTTATAAGGTCTCGTTTGGCCTTTATATTGTTTTGTACCGTAATGAAGTTTATCGTAGCGTAATAATTGCCTGTGGAGGTTACTGCCATGAGAGTACCGGGAAGCATCACTACAAGAAGATATCTTAACAATTATAATCTCAGCCTAGAACGCATGAATAAGCTGAACGAGCAGCTCACCTCCTGGAGAAAGTTTGATAAGGTTTCGGACAATCCCGCCGCAGCCGCCAAGGCCTTTTTGGTGCGGCGCCAGCTTTCGAGAATCGATATGTACCAGTCCAACCTCAAAAGCTCTAAAGACCTTCTCTCCTCCGCCGAAACCTCCGCAACCAAGGTGGGCAACAGCATCAAGCTCGCTTCCACCACCCTTTTAAAGGCGGTAAACGGAACCAATTCCGATAGTAACGACGTGTTGGCGCAGCAGCTTGAAAACTACCGCGACGAGATCATTAAAACCATGAATAACAACTTCGGCGGGCGCTTCCTTTTCGGCGGCACCAGCAACGAAGCTCCCTTTTCGCTGGATGCGAACGATAAACTGCTGTTTAACGGCGAACCGGTATCCACCGCGACCTCCGCTGCGGATTTTCCCATGAGTAAGGACGTATTTATAGATATCGGCCTCGGCATGGAGTTTGACCCTGTAACGCATGATATCGACCCGCAGACGGCGCTGAAGATATCCACCTCCGGTGTAGAGTTTTTAGGGTTTGGCACCGACGCCAGCGGCCTTGAGAACAATATCTGCGATGCGCTTACCACGGCAGCCAACATGCTGCGGCAACCTAATCCCGACCTGAATCTTTGCAGGAAGTATGTGGATAAGTTCGAGGAACAACGATCCCGTGTACTTACCGGCGTGGCTGACATTGGTAACCGTATCAGCTACATCGACTATAACGTCAGCAGATTGGAATCGGATACACTGACGCTCCAGGAGACCCAAAACAACATTGAAATCATCAACCCCGCGGAAACCATTACGGAGCTAAAAACCGCTGAGACTACCTATAAGGCATGTCTGCAGATAGGGCCCAGATTGATACAAAATTCTTTATTTGATTATCTGCGTTAATTTTTTGACTTAATGGTGGTGGTATTATGGAGCAGCTGATTAAAATCACGACGATTCCCATCTCCATTCAGCTGAAAACCTCAAAGGCTCAGCTGAAAAATTCGTCGCCTGAAGATAGCTTCGGGATACCAAAGTTATCAATATCCCACGATAAGGGCGGGTTTAAGATTACATCCGACCCTATTAAGGTACGCATTGATACGTTGGAAACCAAGAAGAGCATCGGCATCCTAACCGCGCAGGATTCTATCTTAAAATCCGCGCAGGACGGCATTAAGATTGCCTATGAGGCGACGGCACGCTACGCGGACGAGGGCAACTATCTGGCCGATACCCCTACAAGCCAGAACCCTATACCCGAAATCGCCAAAAAGTATTTTAATCGCGACATTCAAACCATGCTGGCGTTCATTCCTTCACAAGAACCGAATATCAGCTGGGATGGCGGCACCTTGAATATTCAGTATGACGCCGACGATCTGAATATCGACTGGGAATCCGCCCACCCGGAGTTTGAATTTATACCACCCAATATTGAGCTTACCGTTCTGGAGCGCCCCTCGGTAATCATCGAGTATCTCGGCGGGCCGATTTACGTTCCCCCGAGTGTGGACCCGAACTACGAGCCTTCTACTTTTGACACAATGGCATAAAATGTGCTATCATATCTGTAGAAAAAACGGTGCGCGTTCCGCACCGTTTTATACTAATCATTGATTAAGGTAAGTAGAAGAATTCGTATGGATTTTGGTAGGGAGTTGAACAGAATGATAATATCCACCAGAGATTTTGGCGAGCTTGAGATTAACGAAAAGGATATTCTCTTTTTCCCCAAAGGCATCCTTGCGTTTGAACACCAGACCCGCTATGTACTCATTCACTACCCCAATGAGGATATCGCCCCCATGTGGCTGCAGTCGGTAGATGACAGCTCGCTTTGTTTTATTGTATTTGACCCCTTTTTGTATGCTAAGGATTATACACCCGGCATCCCGGCGAACGATTATGCCGAACTGGGCGCCGATAGCCGCGAAGACCTGCGTTATCTGGTGATTTCGGTAATCCCGGACGATATGAAAAAGACCACCGTCAACTTAAAAAGCCCTATCATTATTAATATAAAGAACAATCGCGCCATTCAGTGCGTTTTAGATGCGGACTACCCCATTCGCTATCCCCTATTTACAGAAAAGGGGGCGTAAACAATGCTTGTCATCTCCAGAAAGATCAACGAAGGCATCGTGATTGGCGATAATATTGAATTGATTATCGTCGATGTATCCGGCGATAAGGTGAAAATAGGCATTAATGCCCCGCGTGAGATACGCGTGGTACGCCACGAGTTGCTGCAAACTGAGCAGCTGAACCGTGAGGCCGCGGCACCCAAGGCTGCCGTTGTGCCCAAGGAGCTTATCAGTATGTTCGGGAAGCCGCCCAAGAAGTGAAAATACTCCCGCTTCGTTTACTCCTTTAACGCGACATGCCGAGTATCATGCCCGAGATAAATGGTACAAGCCAGATAACCCATACAATAATACTCAGGCGGTGAAAGTTCTTCTTTTGCCTGAGGTTATTCCGAAACAAAACCACGGTAGCCCAGACTGCGTGGGCAAGCATTAAAACAATAGCCGCAAGGCCGGTGATTCCATGAAAGTTCAGTGTAAAATCGCCGCCCGCCAGTCGGCCCATCAGGGTGGTGCCTGTGGTGTCGAACAAAAAGCCAACCCAGAAGACCATCACATGCCACTTCTTTAAGCCGCCCTGCAGCTTTTCGCTCCAAACCCCGACGGTATAGAAAGCCAGTGCCAGCGTGATGGTCACAATCGCATAGAGGAGCATATTACACATCCTTGGATAAAATCATATTATAACGAAAGTGGCTTAATCGCTGATATTGCAGCGCGTTAGGAAGAGGCGAATGTTCTCTTCCTCTTTTTTTCGGTCATACCCAGTACGCCCCAGCCTATCGCACCGGCCCAGCAGCGCAATCTCACGGATATCGGTATGCTCGCGCATGCCTTCGATATCGGCGAAGGGCAGGTGATTCACCACATACAGTATCTGCATGTGGTAACGTACCAAGCCGCAGATTGTATCGATGAGCGCCGCATCCAGTTCTATTGCAGATAGGAATTCTCTTGCCAGCTTCTCCCCCACCTTCTCGTGGTCGTAGGAGGTGATCTTCCCCTTGCGTACCTTGGTGGTGACGGGCTTGCCGATGTCGTGAAGCAGGGCCGCCCACATAAACGCGGTGGGGTTTTGGCTTTGGTTCCTTACTTTTGCCGCTTCATCCACCACCAGAATGGTGTGATTCCACACAGTACCCTCCGGGTGGTGCACCGGCGACTGCTCGGTCTCTTTCTGCTTTAACAGCATATTATACGGATAGCCTGTAAACTCCGGTTTACAGGCTATATCACTCAGGTATTCCGATGGCTGCTCATCCTGCATCAGATGGCGCTGAAGCTCAGCGGCGAAGGTGTTATCGGGGCTCATCCTTACTCTCCCTGTTCACATTGTGCAGCCCGTATACAGCGCGGGCGCTCTCGGCCTGAGGGTCGTGCTTGACGTGCTTAGAGCGAAACTTGCCATCCGCCTTTTTATTGTTGCGGGTGCTTTTCCTTTTGCCTTCCTCACCCATGGTCATTACCCTGCCTTTCCGACGTTCATCATACCATAACCCGCTTAAAAAATTCTACCGCTCGGTATTGGGCCCCATGCCCACTTTTTTAGCGTTGTGGGGCTGGCTGATACCGCTTTGTATGGTCATATCGGAATTCGCCAGCCTTTGCTGAACGGTTTTCGGGTCTTTAAAGGTTTTCTTCTTATACTGATTATTATTGTTGTTCTTTGGCATATTGTCACCTCAAAACTAGTATGCCAGCCCGAAGCCGCAATATGCTGGAAACTGCCGCCATGCTCTACCTTCATTTACAGCTGATGATAGGTTGCCGCTTTTTTATAATCCAGTAATGCATCGATCTCCGCCTCGCTCAGCAGCGCTTTTTGCAGCACAAGCGCTTTGATTTTTTTCGGGTCGTTTGCACATTCCCGCAGGATTTCGGCGGCATTGTCGTAGCCGATGGCAGGCGCGAGCGCGGTAACAAGCACAAGCGAGCGTTCTAAATGCCCGCGGCAGTTCTCCTCATTCGGGGTGAGCAGTTCGATGCATTTTGTCCTGAACAGCCGCACCGCGCCAGTGAGCAGCGAAAGGCTTTCAAGCAGGCTATGGGCGATGAGCGGCATAAAGGCGTTCAGCTCAAAGTTGCCGTTTGCCGCGGCCATACTCACCGCGGTGTCGTTTGCCATAACCCGTATCGCTACCTGTGTAACCATCTCGGGGATAACCGGGTTCACCTTCCCCGGCATAATGGTACTGCCCGCCTGCAGCTCCTTAAGCGTAATCTCGGCAAGGCCGCCGTTCGGCCCCGAGTTCATCAGGCGAAGGTCGGTGGATATCTTCATCAGGTTCACGGCCAGCGCCTTTAATAAGCCGGAGACCTCCACAAAAACGTCGTTGTTCTGTGTGATGTCCATCGGGTATTCGGCTTTAGCAAGACCGATGCCCGTGAGGTCTCGCAGAACATCGATTACTTTATAGGTATACTGGCGGCTGGCATTGCTGCCGGTGCCCACTGCGGTGCCACCAAGGCTGACCTGGCGCAGGCGCTCCTCGACCTTATAGATGCGCCAGCGGTCGCGCGCGATGGCCTGCGCATAGGCGCCGAACTCCTGCCCGAGTGTAATGGGTACCGCGTCCATCAGCTCGGTGCGCCCCAGCTTTAAGATGCCCGCGTACTCCTGCTCTTTATGCTGCAGTGTCTCCTGCAGCCTGGCACATTCGTCGCTTAATGCCCGCACGCTCTTGATGGCGGCTATGCGCAACGCGGTGGGGTAAACATCGTTGGTGGACTGCCCGCGGTTTACATCATCCAGCGGGTGCACCACCGAATACTCCCCGGGGCTTTTGCCCATGACCAATAAAGCAAGGTTTGCCAGTACCTCGTTAACATTCATGTTTGTCGATGTACCCGCTCCGCCCTGCAGGGCATGGGTAATAAATGCGTCATCCGCCTTTCCGGCAAGCGCCTCGTCGCACGCCGCCAGGATAGCATCCGTTTTAGTCTTTTCTGCCATACCAAGCTCGCGATAGGCGATAGCCGCCGCCTTTTTAACGGTGACGATAGCGTATATCAGCTCGAAGCTGACGCGCTGCTCCCCCAGTGCAAAGTTCTCCTTTGCCCTTGCCGTCTGCGAGCCATACAAAGCGCCATCCGGCAGCAGCATCTCGCCGAGCTTATCCTTTTCGGTACGCATGGTGTCAACCTCCCTCCAAGGTCATGGCGATATGCGGGAACGGCTCTACGCTGCGTTTGAGTATCCCCTGCATGTAGGCAATCAGCAACCCGTAGTTGGTAATGGGGATGCTTTGGTCGCTCGCGCACTGCAGACGGTATTTCATCTCCCGCTCATTTAACATGCACCCCCCGCAGTGTACGATCAGCTTATAGGGGCTTAGATCGTCGGGGAACTCGGTGCCCGAGGTAAACTCAAAGTTTAGCTGCTTTCCGGTGTGCTGTTTTATCCAGCGTGGCAGCTTGACAGAACCGATGTCGTCGCACTGCCGGTGGTGGGTGCAGCCTTCGCAGATGAGCACGGTATCACCGGCTTCAAGGGCATCCACCGCCTTCGCCCCCTTTACCGAAAGCTCCAGATTGCCCTTATAGCGCGCAAACAGGATGGAAAAGGAGGTAAGCCAGATGTCCTTTGGGGTATCGGCGGAAACCTTTGCGAAAACCTGACTATCCGTTATCACCAGCTTGGGCCTTTTACCGAGGTTTTGCAGCGTTTCGCGCAGCTCATATTCCTTTACCACAATGGCCACCGCGTCGGACTCCAAGATGTCGCGTATCGTCTGCTGCTGGGGCAGAATGAGCCTGCCCTTGGGCGCCGCCTTATCAATGGGCACCACCAGCACCACGAAATCGGAGGGACTAATCAGGTCGGCAACAATGCGCAGCTTCGGCTCTTCAGAAGGCGCAAGACGCGCAATCATCTCTTTAAGAGCGTGGATATTCTCCCCCGTTTTGGCGCTCACCCAAACCTCGTTGGGCACTCCGACCGGCACGCTCTCACATAGGTCCGCTTTATTGTTTACAAGGATGTAAGGGATATTCTTTTGTTTAAACAGGGCGATTAGCGCTTCGTCTTCCGCCGTTTTGCCGACGGTGCCGTCTATAATCAGGATAGCGATATCGGTTTTGTTAAGAACCTGCCTGCTCTTTTTTACGCGCAAGGCGCCCAGCTCGCCCTCATCGTCGATGCCGGGGGTATCGATGATCATCACCGGCCCGAGCGGCAGAAGCTCCATGGCTTTGTACACCGGGTCGGTCGTTGTGCCCTTTACATCCGAAACGATGGCGAGGCTTTGCCCCGTAACGGCGTTGACAACGCTTGATTTGCCCGCGTTCCGCCTGCCGAAAAAGCCGATGTGCACCCGGTCGGCGGATGGAGTATTATTAAGGCTCATAGACTTCCTCCGTTAAAACCTGAAATCTCGGTTGCCAATCTCGATCTCTTTGAGGTTCTTTAAAACAATCTCTCTTACCTTTTCCTTCGGGATATTGCCGATCTCCCGCTGTATGAGCGCTTCGCCGATACGCCGGGTATCCTCCCCCGCGTAGTCGAGCAGGTACTCCTTTAGGGTCATGAGCGCGTTGGGGTGGCAGCAGTTTTGTATCTGCCCGCTCTTGCACAGGCTCATAAAGCGGTCGCCGGTGCGCCCTTCCCTGTAGCACGCCGTGCAGAAGCTGGGGATGTAGCCGAGCCTCATCAGCCAGTTTACCACCTCATCGAGCGTGCGGGTGTCGCTGACATCAAACTGTTCCGACTTCTCATCCTCCGCCTCCGGCTCGGCATAGCCGCCCACGCTGGTTTTGGAGCCGCCGCTTAGCTGCGAAACGCCGAGGTGGAGCACCCGCTCGCGGCACTTCTGGCTTTCGCGCGTAGAGACGATCATGCCGGTATAGGGCACCGAAACGCGGATGCAGGCGACAAGCTTTGCAAAGATGTCGTCGCTGATACCATTATCGAACACATTGGGGTCAATGTCGTCGGCACGGCGGATGCGAGGTACACTGATGGTGTGCGGCCCTACGCCAAATACAGCTTCAAGGTGCTCGGCGTGCATGAGCAGCGCCGCAAACTCATAGCGGTAAAGCTCAAGGCCAAAGAGGACGCCTACACCAACGTCGTCGATGCCGCCCAGCATGGCCCTGTCCATCGCCTCGGTGTGGTAGGCATAGTCGTGCTTGGGGCCTGTGGGGTGCAGCTTCTCGTAGCTCTCCTTATGGTAGGTCTCCTGAAACAGGATGTAGGTGCCGATGCCCGCGTCCTTGAGCTTTCTATAGTTTTCTACGGTGGTCGCGGCGATATTGACGTTTACACGGCGGATGGCGCCGTTTTTATGCTTGATGCTGTAGATGGTGTCGATGCTCTCGAGGATATATTCAATCGGGTTAAGTACCGGATGCTCGCCTGCCTCGATGGCAAGGCGCTTGTGCCCCATATCCTGCAGGGCGGTTACCTCTTTGCGAATCTCCTCCTGCGTGAGCTTTTTGCGCGCGATGTGCTGGTTCTTCATATGGTAGGGGCAGTACACGCAGCCGTTTACGCAGTAGTTGGAGAGATAAAGGGGGGCAAACATCACGATGCGGTTGCCGTAAAAGTCTTTTTTAATCTGCTCGGCAAGGGCAAAAAGCTCGTTGTTCTTTTCTTTGATTTCACAGTCGAGCAGCACCGCAGCCTCGCGGTGGGAAAGCCCCTTCCGAAGCCTTGCCTTTTCAAGAATGCTGTCGATTAGCGCCGCGTTATTCTTGTTTTGCTCCGCATAACGGAGGGTATCCATCACCTCGTCGTGGGCGATGAACTCTTCGGCCTTGGACGAACTAGGGTTATACATAGTATTCTTCCTTTCTTAATCGGGTCAGGCTTTAGCACCTTTCCCTTCAGTGGATGTGGTAGCGCGCTACTCAGCGGGCTTGTGATCTCCGCGGTCGACTACAACATGGTAACCGATGCTCTCCATACGCCTTTGCATACAGAAGCGGCACTCGGCGGCTTCGTCTCCCGTGCAGATTTTATTGTCGTAAAGCAGGTATTTGCTTCGCACATCAACCGGCGAGAGGTTGGGCATTACCACGTTGGCACCCGCCAGTATCCCCTTTTCCCGCCCCTGCGGGTGGATGGTGCCCAGCGCCGTGGTTGCCGGCAACAGCACGCTCGGCAGCATAAGGCGGATAAGCCCCAGCAAGAACAGGGTAAGCTCCAGCGTACCGCCGGTCTGCGACGCAAACGGGGTATCGTGGTGCGGGATAAACGGCCCGATACCCACCATCTGCGGCTGCAGCTCATGAATAAACAGCATATCCTCGGCGATGCATTCGGGCGTTTGAAAGGGCGAGCCCACCATAAACCCGCAGCCCACCTGATAGCCGATTTCTTTCAGGTTATACAGACACTGCTTGCGGTTTTCAAGCGACAGGGATTCGGGGTGCAGCTTGGCGTAATGCCAGTCGCACGCCGTTTCGTGCCTAAGCAGGTAGCGGTCGGCGCCCGCGTCAAAGTAAGCCTGATAGCTCTCCTTACTTTTCTCACCGATAGACATGGTGATGGCGCAATCGGGATACCCGCTTTTGATGTTTGAGATAATATCGACCAGCCGCTCATCGGTGTAATAGCCGTCCTCGCCGCCCTGTAGTACGAAGGTGCGGAAGCCCAGCTCATGCCCGGTTTCGCAGCAGGACAAAATCTGCTCCTTGGTGAGCCGGTAACGCGCGGCGTTTGCATTGCTTTTGCGGATACCACAATAATAGCAGTCGTTTTTGCAGTAATTCGTAAATTCGATCAGGCCGCGCAGGTAGATGTCCTGTCCATAATGCTTGTGCCGCACGGCCCGGGCCTTTTCAGAGAGGTAGTCATTAAGCTCCGGCGTACGTCCGTTTATCAGCCGTACAAACTCATCTTGGGTGAGCAACCTCTCTCGCTCCAGCTTATCTATCAGTTCCTTCATGGGCTTTCCTCCGCAATGTTTTTCTCGGTAAGCTTTGAGTAGATGGCTTTGGAGCTTACGCCGTCGAGCATACCAAGCTTGCCGGACAGCGCGCTGATCACATCGGCGGGCGCGTCCACCGCAATGCTGATGATGTTGACCTGTCTTTTGGGGTAGGGCAGGCCCATCCTGCCGATGATATAGTCGCCGTACTGGTGCAGAATCTGGTTCATCTTTTCAACTGATTCGGCATTCTCCACCACAATGCCGATGAGCGCTACGCGGGTATCCATCTTTCAATCCACCCTTTCTGTCTGACATAATCCTTATTAAAAACAAAAATGCGCCCTAAAAAAGGGCGCAATACCGCTAAACGTTATTGGCTGCAACCCTTTCACCTCAGATAACTCTTCGAGTGTCAGCGAGCAAGTGATTTATTGAATTGTATCCATGCCGCGCGTTCAGAACGAATCTTACCGCTGGGCATCCTTGTTACTATTATTATACTTGATTGATATAAATTTATCAAGCCTTTTTATCTATATCATTGATACGGCCATGGTTCTATTTACTTTGACAATTAAACTGCCAGACGATGTTATAGCGGTCTTTGAGCGCGCAATGGCAGGGGCTGAAAAAGGTTTCCTGCGGCTGCATAATAACCATTCCATCCTGCTTTAGCTTCGCAAACGCGGCCTGCACATCCTCGGCGGTGGGCATAATCAGGGTGAGGGCAAGATGATTCCCCGCGCTGATGTCTTCACTGATCACATCGGCCAGATGGAATTTTACGCCGCCGATATCCAACTGGGCATTCATGATGAGGTCACTTTGCGCCTGCCTGCCCGCGTGTACGTCCCCGTAGGTGGTAACGTAATCCACGGTCGCGCCCAACCCTTCCTTATAGAATTCGATGGCCTCCGCACACTTGGCGTTAAACAAGAAACGTGGTATTAACTGCATGATTTTGGCTCCCTTCAATATTCTTCGTATTAAGAATTATTGTAGCCAGCGCGCAGGCATCTATGCTATCTCAGGCTATAATCGAATACTGCCCGACGCAAAAAATGAAACGTCGCCGCGAATAAACACCTCGGCTGTACCATCGCTGCCCGAAACCCAACCTTCTAGGATGCTTGGCCTGCCTGTATACCTGCCCTGCTTTAGCCGGATAATTTCGCCCGCATTTTTCAGCCCGTTTTTCACAAGGTACGCACATAATGGGCCAGCGGCGCTGCCGGTTGCGACATCCTCCGTAAGCCCAAGGTTATCCCATGTGCGGCACTCCAGCGTTTGCGCGTCAAACACATATACAAATTTTGCGCCAAAGCCCGCAAGAAAGCCCTCAAAGTCCTTGATAGCAATCTTTGCGTCGCACAGCCCGTTTACAAGCGGCACCAGCAGATACGGCAGCCCGGTGGAGACAACCTCCACGGGCAGCGCGGTGTCTATCATGTCCGGGCTTAAGCTTAGTGCCTGCGCTATGGCCTGATAATAGGCTTTATCCACCCGCGCGATGAACGTTGGGGCACCTTGGTTCATGACCACCTGATAACCGAAATCCGTACATACTGACTCTATCTTGACCCTGCGCCCCGACAGGTTAAAATGAATCTCTATCTCCTTTTGGGCAGCGTAAAAACGGTTGTGAACCACCGCCGCCGCCCCAAGGATGGGGTGACCCGCAAATTGCAGCTCCTCATCCACCGTAAAGATTCTTACAGGAAAGGCACCGCTCTCATCAATACCACCGATAAAGATGGTTTCAAACTGCTTAAACTCGCGGGTGATCTGCAGCATCTCGGCATCGCTGACCGGTTGCTTGGGGAAGACAACCGTAAGCCCGTTCCCTTTCATCGGCGCTGACGAAAACACATCCACGTGAAAATAGTCCATGGTACACCTCTGTTATGGCTAATCCGTTTAAATCTTATTGCCATTATAACACAAAGCAACAATGAAATCACCGAAAAATTAACAGATTCACAGTACTGCCGACTTTAAACAACAAAATAAAACGCCCCGCGCCGATACCGATCAAGGCATAGGCGGGAGGCGTCTTGCTGTTCTATAGCGTATTGGAGAGAATTAAAGCTTCTCTAAAAGCTGTGCAATCTCTTTGGGGGTATGTACAAGATATCCGGCACCGGCGGCTTTCAGCTCCTCTTCACCGCGGAAGCCCCACGCAACACCGATGGAGGCGATGCCTGCGTTTTTGGCAGTTAATACATCCACATCGGAATCGCCGATGTAGACACAGTGCTCCGGCTTGAGGTTTAACTTCTTCATGCAGCTGAGCACCCCATCGGGGGCGGGTTTTTTTGGCATATCATCGGTTGCGCCGATAATAACGCTAAAGAATTTCTCGCCGAAAATCTTTGAGAGCAGCTCTTTAGAATAATCGTGAGGTTTATTGCTCACCACGCATACCTGATAACCTTGAAGCTTTAAGATACGCAAAAGCGCTTCTATGCCTTCGTAAGGCACGGTTAAATCGAGATAATGCTGGGCGTAGTGTTCCGCAAAGGCCTCACGGACCTTTTGCTTCTGCTCCTCATTAGCATCCTTGGGTATGGTGCGCTCTATTAAGACACCTACCCCGTTGCCGACAAAATGGCGGTAAGCATCCGCGGGGTAGGTCGGATAGCCATAAAGATCCAGCGCATAGTTACAGCTCGCGGCAAGATCATCCAAGGTATTGAGCAATGTTCCGTCAAGATCGAAGATACAGCATTTAATCATCCTGCCAAAGCCTCTTTCCCATAAAATGAGCCGCTATTCGTCAGCGGCTTACTTTTTTCACTACTTTTATATTACACCAAAACGCTTGTTAAAATCAAGACAAAAGTCCGCAACACTAGAAATAGGGATAGAATCCCCACCTCAGATGAGCCGTTATTCAAAACTTGCTTAAAAGCAAAGATAGGCTCGGAGATTGTATATCCCCCAGCCTATCCTGACAATCAGTAAGCGTAATTTTATCGGATATCGATGTTGCCCATCTCGGCGTTTAACGTAATCTTGCAGGATTCGTCGCCATACCGGATGGTACCGGTTTTGGAGACAGGGTTGTCAATGTCAAAATGCCCGTTATCCTCGCCGCCGAAGCTGTTGTTGATGCTGCCCATCTCAGCTTCATACTGAAGTTCAAACCCGATATCCTTCGGCAGCCTCAGGGTAATATTGCCGACGTTTACCGAGCCGTCGATTTTATCGGTAAACCTGCTGTCGTTACGTATCTCTACGTTGCCCGCATTGTTCTCGATGCTGAGCGTTTTGCCGGTTACATTTTCAAGCTCAACATTCCCGGCATTACATGTAACAGTAAAATCGTCACCTTGAACGCGATTGAGGGTTACATTTCCGGCGTTAAGCTCCAGATTTACACTGCTGCTTACAGCATCCTCCATGGTGAAATCGCCCGCATTGAGTACAAGCTTAATCCCGTTATAGTTCTTCTCCGGCAGGCGAATGGTTACCTTGGTATGGGTAAGGCTGAATACATCGAGATCGCCGTTATTATGGTATAAAGACTCTATCACGGCGGTGTTTCCCGAAACCTCAGCTTTCAGGGTACGTCTTGTGGGGATAGTATTCGCGGTTTCGAGCAGTACCTCCGCCGTATTGCCCGAGGTCTTCTCGATAATAACCTTGGCGGCGTCCACCGAGATGTTTACCGTATCCACCTGCGAAAAATCCAGCGTCTTTTTGTCGCTGTCCTTTACCGCAAAGTCGTCAAACCGCATCCGAACCTCTTTGCCGTTAATCGCCTGCGAAATCAGGTTGCCGATATTGATATTGCCGATGCGGCCGTTAATATTATCCAACACCACTGGCACGCCCTGTGCTGCCGCTCCCACGGCAAAGCCGATGACGCAGAGCAGTGAAACGGCGGCAATAATAGCCGTAATTACGATTGCCTTTTTCATTGTGCCACAACCTCCCTGTTGCCTTTGTATTTTTTATAAAGCCAGATACTCAGCCATGTAACGGCCAGTATAATCAGCAGAGAAATTGCCATTAAGAATACGCCAACCGATAGTACAAGGGCCGTGATAATCCACGAACCCACTACCCAGCCCGCGGCGATACCCGAAACAAATACGACGCCGCCGCTGATAAGCACCGGCACAAACGTCACATAGATAAATACCGCAAAGATAACCGAAAGGATGAACAGCACAAGGTAGGTTGTTTCTTCGCTCTTTCTTACCTGTGCCTGCGCTGCCGCCGGGTTATAATACGGAATGGTTGCCGCGGCGGCTACGGGAGGAACACCGGAAACAGGCGGTCTGCCCGCGCCGTATGCGGCGCCGCTGGAAATATATTGGCTTGCGTTCTTAAGCGGGTCGCCCAAATCCTCACAGATTTCTTCCTCTGTCTTGCCCTTGGCAAGGCCTGCTGAAAAATGCTCCTCAAAATCGAGGATAATCTCAATCTTTTCGTGTTCCGGTAATCCTATCAAATGCGAGTTAAGCTGCGCAAGATATTCAATTTTCTTCATTGTCTAAGCCCCCTATCACCTTTATTACCTGTTTGGTGAAAACCGACCATTCCTTGTATTGCTCCGCCTGCGTGTCTCTGCCCTTTTGGGTTAGCCTGTAATACTTGCGCGGAGGCCCTTCGCTGGAGTCCTTGATATACACGTCAAACTGACCTTCATCTTTCAGCCGCCTGAGCAGCGGATAGATGGTTCCCTCCGCCACGGGAATCTCTTTGCTGATGGCTTCGGCAAGCTCATAGCCGTATTTGTCGCCCTGCCTGAGCAGCGAAAGCACACACAGCTCCAGCACTCCCTTTTTGTACTGCACGTTCACGCGGGAACACCCCTTTCTGTTTTAGCCTTAGACGCCAGTAAATATATATTGTTCTGTACTGAATAATAACACCTACTAACGTTAAAAAAATTTGTCTGTGCCTATAGTATATAGCACACTACTGAATAATGCAATATACTATAATACTTTCTATGTTCTGCACAAATTATTGGAAATTATCAGCGAGCAGCATTGGCGTTATTCACCAAAAGCGAGACGGTATCACGCCATGCTGCCCTGTAATTACCATGTAAAGCGCTTTTGAGTGCGCTTAAAGCTTGTGATGCTCAGAAGCATAATCGGTGGTTTTGGTGCTGAGCCCCTTTTTGGCCAGACGCGTGTTTAGGTACTCCTTGATGAGTGAATAGATAACCGAAAACAGAGGTACCCCCACAAACATGCCGAGTATACCGAACAAACCGCCGCCCACGATAACGGCGAACACGACCCACAACGGCGTAAGGCCGGTGGATTCACCCAATATCTTCGGCTCCAGCACATTGCCGTCGAACTGCTGCAGCACCAGTATAAACGCCGCGAAGCCCAAGCCCTGCATGGGGTTTACGAGCAGCACCAGCAGGATGCTGGGTATCGCGCCGATGATCGGCCCGAAGTAGGGGATGATGTTGCTGATGGCGATAATCACCGAGATCAGCAGCGCATAAGGGAAGCGGAAGATGCTCATGCCTAGGAAACACAGTACGCCCAGCAGCAGCGAATCGATGATCTTGCCGGAGATAAAGCCACTGAATATCTTATTGCTGGAACGCGTGATCTCAATCAGCCTATCCGCCATAGGTGCTTTTAAAACCGCAAACAGCAGCTTTTTGCACTGGGCAAAGATGCGCTCTTTTGAGAGCAGCACATAGATCGATAAAATGGTACCCACCACAAGGTTTAAGATCACGGTGGTAAAGGATTTGGTAACGTCATAAACGTAGGGCAAAATCGTGGTGATAAGCTCGGAGGACTTATTCAGCAGGCCCTGCAGATAGGTGTAGAGCTCGTTGATCTGTGTTGTAACCACACTGTCGGGCACGCCCATTTTCGTCAGGGTTTCGTGGATAAACTGTAGGATGTTATCGTAGTAGCCCGGGATGTTCACACTGATAACCCTTAAGTTAGAGGCCATCTGCGGGATAACAAACATAATGGCTCCCGCAATCAGCATGAGTGTTACGATGTAGGTAACAACGATTGCAAGGGCGCGCGTAAGCTTTTTACGCGGCTTCTTTTTGTTTAGGAAGGCAAACACCGTTTTTTCCAGCCAATTGCATAGTGGGTTTAACAGATAGGCGATAGAAAAGCCGTAGGCAAACGGCAGCAGCAGGTTTTTAACCTTTGTTAAGAAGGTGAAGGTAATCTCAATGCGGCTGACGGCGATGTAAAAGAAGATGCCGCCGCAGATAACAAGCAATGCGTAAACCGCAATCGTCGTGTACTTTTCGTTCCAGTTAATCTTCATGATGCTCCCCTTGCCTTTCAGGCTGCCGTGCCATTCTGTCATTATGCCGGAAGGGTACGTGACACCGCTCCGGCCTACTACTTATACTTCTGCTGACCGCTCGCTGTAGATAGCCTTCGCGACCGCCACCGCGTCGTTGGCGTCCTTGGCGTAGTAGTCGGCGCCCATCTTTTGCGCGTACTCCGGCGTAAGCACCGCGCCACCAACGCACACCTTGCAGCGGACGTTGTGCGCATGCAGGGCCTTGATGGTTTCCTCCATGCTCTTGATGGTGGTGGTCATCAGCGCGCTTAAGCCTACCATTCTGGCCCCGCTCTCCTGCGCGGCCTTCACCACCGCGGAAGGGTCTACGTCCCGCCCGAGGTCGATAATTCGATAGCCGTAGTTTTCAAGGATAACCTTGACGATGTTCTTGCCGATGTCGTGGATATCGCCCTTGACCGTGGCAAGGACAATGGGCTTGTCGCTCCCCTGCTGCGATTTCGGCAGGGCGGCGTTGACCACCTCAAACGCGAACTTTGCCGTTTCGGCAGCCTGTATAAGCTGCGGTAGAAAGATCTTGCCTACCTCATACTCCTTGCCCACCTCGTCCAGCGCCGGGATAAGGTAGTCGTTGACGATGACAAGCGGCTCGTTGTGCTGCAAGAGGCGTTTCGCCTCTTCCCTGCACTGCTCCTTCAGGCCCTTTTTGATGCAGTAGGCGATGGTGATATCCTCCGCGCGCTGCTGCGGCTGGGCCTTGACAGTATTGCTAAAGCGCTCGACATACCGCTCGCTGTTTATATCCTGCGCCGTGAGCACATTAAAGGCGTAGATGACATCCATCATGGACGATATATTGGGGTTGATGATGGGCAGGTCCAGCCCGTTCTGCAGCGCCATGGTGAGGAAGGTTTTATTGATAAGCTCGCGCTCCGGCAGTCCAAACGAGACGTTGGATACCCCCAGCAGCGTTTTGACCCCGAGGCGCTCCTTCACAAGCTTTACTGCCTCAAGGGTTTGCGCGGCGTTTTGCTGCTGCGCGCTCACCGTGAGGGTGAGGCAATCTATGAATACATCCTTGCGTGGGATGCCGCAGGCCTCCGCGCGCCGGACAATCTTCTGTGCAATCTCAAACCGCTGCTGCGCGCTGTCGGGGATACCGCGCTCGTCCAGGGTAAGCCCCACCACTGAGGCCCCGTACTTCTTTACAATCGGCAGGATGGTGTCAAGCACCTTGTCGTCGCCGTTTACCGAGTTGACGATCGCCTTGCCGTTATATACGCGCAGCGCCGCCTCTACGGCCTTCGGGTCGGAGGAATCGATCTGCAGCGGGATATCCGTCACCTCTTGTATGGCCTTGACTACGATGACGAGCATCTGGCTTTCATCGATATCGGGGATACCGACGTTTACATCCAGAATATCTGCGCCCGCCTCCACCTGCTCTACCGCCTGCTTGACGATGTAGTCGATGTTGTTATCGATGAGCGCCTGACGAAATAGCTTTTTGCCGGTGGGGTTTACACGCTCGCCCACCACGCACACACGGTTTATCTCCGCCACGCGTGAAGATGAGCAAACCGCGCAGTACTCCGTCTTCGGCCGCCTAACCGGCTTTAAGCCCTCCACGGCTTTCTTCACGGCGGCGATATACTGCGTATTGGTGCCGCAGCAGCCGCCCACCAGCGTGACGCCTAAGGCGATATACTCGGCAATAGTGTCTGCAAACGCCTGCGGGGTGACTGCGTAGAACGATCTGTCTGGCGAAGGCAGCCCCGCGTTGGGCTTTACCACGACAGGCAGGTTGGTATACTTGATAAGCTCGCGCACAATGGGCAGAATCTCCTTCGGCCCCAGCGAGCAGTTGATGCCGATGGCATCAGCGCCCAGGCCCTCAAGGGTGAGCGCCATGGCGCGGTAGTCGCTGCCCGAGAAGGTGCGCATATTCTGCTCAAAGCTCATGGTGCACAGCACCGGCAAGTCACTTTGTTCTTTTGCCGCGAGCAGCGCCGCCTTGCACTCGTAAAGGTCGGTCATGGTTTCAATGACGATCAGGTCCGCGCCTTGTTTGGCCCCGTGGCGTATCTGCCGGGCAAACTGGCTATAGGCCTCCTCAAAGGAAAGCGGGCCCATCGGTTCCATCAGCTCGCCAAGCGGGCCGACATCCAAGGCTACATAGGCGTCGTACGCCTGCGCTTCGGCCTTTGCCAAGGCCACCGCCGCAGTGATGATCTCCTCGACGGTATAGGGGGTGGCCGCAAGCTTTTTTTCGCTGGCGCCAAAGGTATTGGTGTAGATAATGTTACTGCCGCTTTCAAGGTAGCTGCGGTGTATTTTGCGTATGATATCGGGGTGCGTCACGTTATAGGCCTCGGGATATTCGCCCGTGGGCAGCCCCATGCTCTGCAGCATGGTTCCCATTGCACCGTCCAGTATTAAGATGTCGTTCTGAATCCGTTCTCTAAGCCCCACAGGAGATGCCCCCTTGTCTGAAATTGCAGATTGCGTAGTTCGGGCAGGCCTCACAGCCGTGTTTACCCTTTTCTGTATCCTTGTGAATAACCCCCATCAAGGCCGTGACCGACTTTTGAGGGGTGAGCAGATGCGTTTTGGTTTCGTACAGCCCCATGGTGCGCCCAGTATTGAGCACCGGCAGCAGCCTTGTGTGTATCTCAAGCGGAAGATCCCCGTAGCCGGGGCTGAAGCGCCACGTTAGTGTTTCGTTCTGTCCGCAGGTCTCGGCTTCAGTAGCGGCGGCTATTTTGTCGCAGTAATCCTCGATCATCGCGTTGGCGCAGGCGTCGATAATGAGGGCCATATGCGGCGCCGATACCTGCATATAGTGTGTGAGCTTTTCTATCCCGCTGCCGAGGGTCGCCGCCAGTACCAGGCAGCGCTGCGACTGCGCAAGATGCTCCGCAATCGATTTTCCCTCAAGCGCAATGCCGCTGTCCTCCAGCAGAAGGGCCGTCTCGGTGCGCTGCAAAGCAAACCCGGCACACACAAAGCGCGGGGTGGCGGCCTCCTTTACCCACTTTTCGCAGGCCGATATATCCGCAAGGAGCGATTCGTCCGGCTCGATGCCGCGGTAGCCCAAGTACCGCACCGCTTCGTTTTGGGGGATATCCGGCTCAAAGTTTTTCCCTTGCAACAACAATTTCATAAGGCAGTCTCCGGTTTAAGATTATCGGTTACTGATCTGCAGCACCGACGCAATGTTTGAGGATATACGCTCGGCCACATACGGCAGGTTCATGGTATAGAGGTGAATACCCCTTACCCCGCTCGTGATCAGGTCGATGATCTGTTCGGTCGCGTAGGCAATGCCCGCGTCGCGCAGCGCCTCGGGGTCGTCGCCGTAACGCGCCATGATCTTTGAAAACTTCGAGGGGAGCTTGGCGCCTGTAAGCGACACCATGCGCTCGATCTGGCGGGAATTGGTCACCGGCATAATACCCGCCTGAATGGGTACCGAAATGCCCGCCTTTTGGGTAAGCTCTAAGAAGCGGTAGAAATCCTCATTATCAAAAAACAACTGAGAATTTAGGTGTGAAACACCCCTGTCCACCTTTTCCTTGAGGTTAGCTATATCAGCGTTTAACGTGTCGCTTTCGGGGTGGCCCTCGGGGTAGCAGGCACCCACGATATTAAACCCGCCGTTTTCCGCGATAAACCCCACTAATTCACTTGCGTAGTGGAAGTCGTCGCAGGGGGGTATCTCGGGGTTTCTATCCCCGCGCAGGGCAAGAACATTCTCAATGCCGTTTTGCGCAAAGGCGTGCAGTTCAGTTAGTATCTGCTCTTTGGTAGCGTTGATACAGGTGAGATGCGCGAGCGGCTCGATGTGATAGTTGTTTTTGATAACGGTGGCAAGCTCGCAGGTTTTGCCGCTTCCCGCGCCGCCCGCACCGTAGGTAACGCTGATATAGTCGGGTCTCAGCCCCTTGAGGGCGTCGAGGGTCGCGTATATGGTTTCCACCGACGAGGTTTTCTTCGGCGGGAAGATCTCAAACGAAAAAACAACCTTCTTTTCTTCAAACAGCTTGCTTAGCCTCATAACCAAAACCATGCCTTTCTCGCGAATGAATACCGCCGCAGTATAATCGTTCGTTCCCGTCGCCCCCCAGGGGTATGGCGGGTAAACGCCTAAACGTATGAAATACATTACTACTATCTGCTTAAACCCAATTTCACTTATTATATCAGAATGCCCTGTTTGCAGATAACCAAACAATATAGTACTTCTGTAAAAATCACATATGCAATATTCTGCCTGTTTCGCTCATACCTTGTTTGAAAGATATTATAGTATATTTGTAGAGATGATACAACAAAATGTTGGCTGTATAAACAACCAACATTCTGTTATGTTATTTCTGTTTATTTAGCGTTTTAATAGTTTAAACCGCTCCACGGCTTCTATCGTGCTCTCTCGGTCACCAAAGCCCGTGAGGCGGAACCACCCCTTGCCGCACTCGCCAAAGCCCTCGCCCGGGGTTCCCACCACGTTGCAAACGCTTAAAAGCTTATCAAAGAAATCCCACGACGAAAGGCCGTCGGGGCATTTTAACCAGATGTAGGGCGAGCTTAACCCCGGCAGGTATTCTATGCCGCAGGCGTCCAAGCCTTTCTTAATGATGGCCACGTTCTCAAGGTAGAAGGCAATGCTCTGCATAATCTGCGCACGGCCCTCGGGGGTGTAGATGGCCTCCGCGCCACGCTGCGTGATATAGGAGGTGCCGTTAAACTTTGTGCTCTGCCGGCGGAACCACAGTTCGTGAGCCGAAACCGCTCCGCTCTTGCCCTGCAGCTTTAGAGCCTTGGGTATCACCGCGTAGCCGCAGCGGATGCCGGTAAAGCCCGCTGTTTTGGAGAAGCTGCGAAACTCGATGGCAACCTCCTTGGCGCCCTCTACCTCATAGATGGAATGCGGCAGGGTCTCATCCTGAATAAACGCCTCGTAGGCGGCGTCGAACAGGATTACCGCGCCATGCATCTTTGCGTACGCCACCCATGCGGCAAGCTGCTCTTTGTTCATCACGGCACCCGTGGGGTTGTTGGGCGAGCAAAGGTAGATGATATCGCTGGCAAAGTCGGGCGGCTGCGGCACAAAGCCGTTTTCCTCCTTAGAGGGCTGCAGCACCACCTTGCGCCCCGCCATCACGTTGGTGTCGATGTATACGGGGTAAGCCGGGTCGGCGATCAGCACCGTATTATCCTCGCCGAAGATATCGCCGATATTGCCCGAATCGCTTTTGGCGCCGTCGCTTACAAAGATTTCGTCGGGCGAAATATCCACGCCGCGGGCTTTAAAATCCTGCTCCGCAATCTTATCCAGTAAGAATTTATAGCCCTCGTAAGGCCCATAGCCGTAAAAGGTCTCTTTCTTTGCCATGTCGTCGGTCGCCTTGTGCATGGCCTCTATCACCGCGGGCACGAGCGGCAGGGTAACATCGCCGATGCCGAGGCTAATCACCTTTTTATCGGGGTTAAGCTTTTTATACTCGCCGCTGCGTCTTGCCACCTCCGCGAAAAGGTAGGCACCCTTTAATTCCTCATAATGCCGGTTGCTGTACGCCACTTTACATTCGTCCTTCCCGTTGTATATCTATGCGCTCTAAAAAGAGCATCCCATTATTTCAGGCAGTTTCACAGTGCAACGAACTGCCGCGCTAAACAGCTTATGGTTTGTATTATACTAGATAATCAGTTCGCCGTCAAATACATGCTGCGCGGGGCCGGTTAAGAGCACGCGGTTGGTTTGCTCCTGCCAGTCGATGTGCAGGGTGCCTCCCTTTAAGCGCACATCCACCGCGCGGGGGCACCAGCCGTTTATGTTGCAGGCTACCGCCGCGGCGCAGGCGCCGGTACCGCAGGCAAGGGTCTCGCCGCTGCCCCGCTCCCACACCCGCATTCGGATACCGTCTTCCTCTATCGCGACAAACTCGGTGTTCACGCGGTTGGGGAACAGCTTATGGTGCTCAAAAAGCGGGCCGGTGGCGTCTAAGTCTAACGAGTCTACATCCTTTACACGAAACACCCAGTGCGGGTTGCCCATCGAAAGTGCGGTGGCATACATGGTACGCCCGAAGACCTTCACCGGGCGGTTTATATAGCTTTCGCCGGTTGTAAACATCGGAATATCCGCCGGTGTAAACACTGGCTCCCCCATATCCACCGTCACCTCCTGCACCTTATTGTCTGATACTTTAAGGTTCAGCGTTTTGATTCCCGAGGCGGTTTCCACCGCGATCTCGGTCTTGGTTACCAGATGATTGTCGTATAAAAACTTCCCCACACAGCGGATGGCGTTGCCGCACATCAGCCCCTCGCTGCCGTCGGCGTTATACATCTTCATCATGGCGTCCGCCTTCTCCGACGGGCAGATGAGCACCAAGCCGTCGCTGCCAACGCCGAAATGCCGGTCGGAGAGGGCCACCGCCGCCTCCTGCGGGTTTTGAACCGTCTGCTGCATGCAGTTTACGAATATGTAGTCGTTGCCGGTGCCGTGCATCTTGGAGAATTTCAAACGAGTCACCTTCTCTATCTATAGGTAACCCATCATATGAAAACGGCAGATAAGGTGTTAGAAGCAACGCAAACAGGGCGCGAAGTGGCAGTATCATTGCCATTTCGCGCCCTTAATGATGTATAGATTCGCTTAGTCGGCAGTTTCCCTGCCGCCGGTACTGTAGAGCCAGATTTCCTCGCTCTCGTGCTTTTTGGAGCGGCCCATCAGGTCGCTTAACGCCTCCTTGGCGTTCTTGCCCTCGTAGAGCACACGATAAACCTCGTTGACGATCGGCATTTCGATGCCCACCTGCTGCGCCAGCAGGTACGCACATTTGGCGGAGCGATAGCCCTCCACCGTCATGCCCACCTGTTCGATGGCCTCCTTCGCGGAAAGGCCCTGCCCGATCAGGATACCGGCGCGCCTGTTGCGCGAGTGCATGCTCGTGCAGGTTACAATCAGGTCACCTATACCCGAAAGGCCCGCAAAGGTTTCGGTTTTGCCGCCGAGCAGCACGCCCAAGCGCGCCATCTCGGTAATGCCCCTTGTCATGAGCGCCGCCTTGGTGTTATCGCCAAGGCCAAGGCCGTCGGCAATACCCGCCGCAAGTGCGATAATATTTTTTAAAGCGCCGCCCAGTTCCACGCCAACCACGTCGTCGTTGACATAGATGCGCAGCGTGGCGTTCATCAGCGCGTCCTGCACAAACTCCGCAGCCGCTCTGTCTGACGAAGCCGCCACCACGGTGGTAGGCACGCCGCGCGCCACCTCCTCGGCATGAGAAGGCCCCGAAAGCACCACGATGCGGTTGTTGGGCAGAAACTCGCCCAGCACCTGCGAAAGGCGTTTAAGGCTTTCTTCCTCCAACCCCTTGGCGACGTTTACCACCACCGCCTGCGGCGGGATAATATCCTGAAACCTTTGCGCTACCTGATGCACCACGGAGGACGGTACCGCCAGCAGCACAAGCTCCTTACCCAGCACGCAGTTTGCGTCGGTGGTAAGGGATACCTCCTGCGGCAGCACAACACCGGGCAGCAGCTTTTTATTCTCGCGCTCGGTTTGTAAAAGCGCTACCTCCTGCTCAAACGCCGACCACAGCGTGACGCTGTGCCCATATTTCGCAGCCATTACCGAAAGGGCAATACCAAAGCCCCCCGCGCCCAACACGGCTATATTCAACCCAAACGCCTCCCTGCTTTATGGATTACTCTTTTTTTACGTTCAAACTTTGATTCGGTACCATTTAAAATGCGCTTGATATTCGACCGGTGCATGTATACCAGCAGCGCCGCAATACAGGCGGTAAGCACCGTGCTCACACCAGCGGGGCGGCCCATAAGCGTATAAACCACATAGGTTGTAATGGGGTAACAGATGGCGGCGATAATGGAACCCACCGAAACCATGCGCGTAATGAGCACCAAAAGGAGAAAGATGGCGATAACGATAATGAAAACCCTCGGGTCGATGACAAGGGCCATGCCCGCAGTGGTCATCACGCCCTTGCCGCCCTTAAAGCCGAAGAACAGCGGGTAAATGTGCCCAATGATAGCGAAGAGGCCCGCCAGATAGGCGCCGTACAGCGGGTCGAGCCCCGCAAGGTGCTCGAAGATAAGCCTGCCAAGAAGAACGGAAATAATCCCTTTGGAGAAGTCGCCCACCAGTGTAAGCAGCGCGGGCAGCTTGCCGAAGCTGCGCAGCACGTTGGTCATGCCTGCGTTGCCGCTGCCCACCTCGCGGACGTCTTTGTGCGCAAACGCGTTGGAAACAATTACCGCAAAGCTGATACTGCCAAGCAGGTAGGCAATCGCTGCCGTCACAACAATCCATACGATCTGAATACCCATCTTTGATTCATGTCCTCCCCATGGGATTTTACCCCGATCAGCATCACTGTCTGTAATTGGAAATACGATTTGTATAATCAGAAAGAGACTCTAGCTCTTCCCTTCCCCGCGCTCGCGTACGACCATCTTTACCGGGGTGCCCGAAAGACCGAAGGTTTCGCGTATCTGATTTTCAAGGTAGCGCTGGTAGGAAAAATGGAACAGCTCCGCCTTGTTGACGAAGCACACAAAGGTCGGCGGCTTTGCCCCCGCCTGCGTGATATAGTAGATTCTCAGGCGCTTGCCCTTATCGGAGGGCGGCTGTACGCGCGCCGTGGCATAGGCCAGTACCTCGTTGAGCTTGCCGGTTGAGATGCGCATGGTGTTCTGGTCGTTTACGTGCTTAATCATATCAAACAGCTTGTCCACGCGCTGGCCGGTTTTGGCCGAGATGAACAGGAAGGGTACATAGGACATAAAGCTGAAATCTTCCGTCAGCTTTTTCTCAAACTCATTCATGGTTTTGTCGGTCTTTTCTACCGCGTCCCATTTATTCACGGCGACGATGCTCGCCTTGCCCTGATCGTGCGCATAGCCCGCTACCTTGGAATCCTGCTCGGTAAAGCCCTCGGTGGCGTCGATGACAATCACGCACACGTCGGCCCTGTCCACCGCCATATAGGAGCGCAGCACGCTGTACCGCTCGATGTTCTCCTCTACCTTCGACTGCCTGCGGATTCCCGCGGTATCGATGAACACAAACTTGCCATACTCGTTCTCGATGATGGTGTCCACCGCGTCGCGCGTAGTGCCGGGGATATCGGAAACGATCACGCGATCCTCGCCCGCGATGCGGTTGATGAGCGAGGATTTACCCACGTTCGGCTTGCCGATGACGGCAACCTTGATATACTCCTCGGCATAGTCCTCGTCGTTAAAATCCTCGAGCTTCTCAAACACCGCGTCAAGCAGATCGCCCGTGCCGTGGCCGTGCACCGAGGAAACGGCAATGGGATCACCGAGGCCGAGGTTGTAAAACTCGTAAAAATCGGCGGGCGGTGCGCCTAAGTTGTCGCATTTATTGACGCACAGCACAATCGGTTTACCGCTTTTAAGCAGCATGTTGGCGACGTCCTGATCGGTGGCGGTAACGCCGGAGCGGATGTCGGTAACCAAAATGATGACATCGGCGCTGTCGATGGCGAGCTGTGCCTGCCTGCGCATCTGTGACAGGATGACGTCGCTTGTAAACGGCTCGATGCCGCCGGTATCCACCAGCATACAGCTTTTGCTGCGCCACTCAAACTCGGCGTAGATTCTGTCGCGCGTAACGCCGGGGGTGTCCTCTACAATCGAGAGGCGCTGGCCTATAATCTTGTTAAACAGCGTGGACTTGCCCACATTCGGCCTGCCCACCACCGCAATAATCGGTTTTGCCATATTTGCTCCATTCTTCCGCACAAAATGCGGTATTGAGAATACCTGTCCCTGTTTTAATAATCTAGCAGCCACAGATTGCTTTTAAAAGCGCGTCTCCGCCGCCTTTAACCACCTGTATCCTCACCGAAAGCGCCTGCTCCGCCTGTGAAAGGGTCACGTCGTCCAAAAACATATCCTGCTCGTAGCGCAGCATTACCTCGGGGATGAGCAACACTTCGCCCAAATCGCGGCCTTTTAGCTGCGCAATTAGATCGCCGCCCGTAACCAAGCCGGCTACCGTGATGGTGTGCCCAAAAAAGTCGTTGTGAATCGTCACCACATCACAGGTTAAATTATGCCATCTTTCTTTCAACTCGTCAACCAGTTCGGCGATAAAGGGGCGCGCGTCCTCGCCGGTGGCAACCGTTACATGGCGCGGCTGCCCGCCGGGGGCGAGCGCCTCCAGCTCCAACTTGAAATCCTCCCGCAGAAGCGCGATCATGCCCACGCCGTTATCCAGCTGAGAAAAATCACCGTAGTAGTCGCAGTTGGGTATCGGCAGCTGCGCTTTGATAAAGAATTCGTCCGCGGGGTACGCGAGACGCGTGCCGTTTTGCCGAACAAAGGCGTCGGCAAAGGCGTGCGCCCTCTCAATGACCTCCCGCGCCGCCTGCACGGTGTAAGGAGTAAGTTCGGGCAGCCTTTCGCGGTACTTCGTAATACCCACGGGCACCAGCGCGATGCTTTCCACCGACGGGTAAAGCGCTGCGAGATCGTTTAGGCTTCTAGTAAGCTCCTCGCCGTCGTTTACCCCCGGGCAGAGCACCAGCTGCGCGTTGATCTTAATACCCGCTTCGGCGAGCTGCCGGATATACCTTAGGCTTTCGCCCGCGCGCTTGTTCTTCATCATGCGCACGCGAAGCTCGGGGTTGGTGGTGTGTACCGAGATGTTCACAGGGCTGATCTTCATCGTAATAATGCGCTCTACATCACTATCGGTTAGGTTTGTGAGGGTGATGTAGTTGCCGAACAGAAACGACATGCGGGAATCGTCGTCTTTAAAATAGAGGGTATCGCGCATACCGGGGGGAAGCTGGTCTACAAAGCAGAAGATGCACCGGTTTTTACAGCTGTGCTGCTTGTCCATTAAAAACGAGTCGAACTCTAAGCCCAGCTCCTCATACTCGCCCTTTTTAACCTGTGCCGTAAGCAGGCAGCCCGAACGGATATATTCCACCGTAAGGGCCCGGTTGGTCATGTAAAAACGGTAATCGAGCACGTCGTTGATGTCGTTGCCGTTAATACGAAACAGCGTGTCTCCCACGCACAGCCCCGCCCGGTGTGCGGGAGAATGCTCTGTAACGGCGCTGATGGCTACCGGCATAATCTACCAGCTTTCTGAAAGTATTATTGTTCGTCTTATAGTTATTATGACTTAAATACGCAGGAAATTAAACAAAACGGGGATAACAAAATAGAGAAGGTTTCCCTTCTCTATCGCGGTAAAGCTATTAAGCTTCTTTCTTGATAATCTCTTTGCCCTTGTAATAACCGCAGTTGGGGCAAACCCTGTGAGGCAGCTTTAATTCGCCGCACTGTGTACATTTTGAAAAGCTAGGGGTTGCAAGCTTCCAAACGCTGGAACGCCTTTTGTCACGTCTTGCTTTGGATACTCTTCTCTTTGGTACAGCCATGTTGTGCACCTCCTTATATCTTTAACGTAAGGATGCCCGGCGAAAACTGCCGATTTTCCTAATCCAACAACTTTTTTAAAGCCTCAAGGCGAGGGTCGCACTCTTTTCGGGAGCAGGTGCAACTTGCATGGTTAAGATTATTGCCGCAGGATTGGCACAGACCCTTGCAGTCATCCTTGCACAGCATCTTGGTAGGGAGGCTGAGAAGAACATCGGATGTAACAAGCTCGTCAAGATCCAGCCTTGCATTCTCGACGAGGATAAAGTCGTCGGAATCCTCTTCGTTTAACCCCTGCACTAAAACATGGGAAAAACGGTAGGCCACATCGCGCGAAAACCTGTCTAAGCATCTGTCACAGAGGGCGGAAAGCACGAAGCCAGCGGTATACGCCAGTGTAACTATACCGGCTCGGTTTTCAACCACACCCGTGATATGCACGGGAGAACCAAAGGGGCATTGTCCCCACAGCTCGATACCGGAAAAATCAAGGTCGTAGTTTATCTCAACCCGTTCATTTTCAATATCAAAGAGCTGCTGCAAATCAATAAACATAACAATACCTCATAACGCCACGGGTTATATTATAGGGTTTTCTCTAAAGTTTGTCAATATGCAAATAGTATTTTGTTCAATATTTGTTCAAAGATACACCACACCCGCTACCATATCTTCACACGCTGCTCGGGCGGCAGGTACATGCCGTCGCCGGGCTTGATGTTATAGGTTTTATAAAAGTCGTCGATGTTTTTAAGCACCTCGTTCACACGGTACTTATCGGGCGAATGCACATCGGCTTTGAGCATGTAGGAGGTGTACTCCGGTGTGCATTTAGAGCGCCACGCGTTGGCGTAGGCCCTAAACAGCGCATCCAAATCGCCGCTGCCATACTCCTTCGCAGCCTCTACAACGCAGTTGACCCCGCCGAGGTCGGCGATGTTCTCACCGAGCGTGAGGGCGCCGTTGACGTACTCCCCTTCCGCTGCCTCCACGTTGTCGTACTGCTCCACAAGCGCCTTTGTCTTGCCTTCATATACCTGCAAATCCTCCTGCGTCCACCAGCTGTTGAGGTTGCCGTTCTCGTCAAACTTTGAGCCTTCATCGTCAAAAGCGTGCGAAATCTCGTGTGCGATGATTGAGCCGATACCGCCAAGGTTTGCCTCCAAGGTGGCGCTTTTATCGTAAAAGGGCGCCTGCAGCATGGCGGCGGGGAAAACAATCTCGTTGTTGGAGGGGTTGTAGTAGGCGTTTACGGTGTGCGCCGTCATGCTCCACTCGCTTACGTCCACCGGCTGGTCGATCTCTGAAAGAGACTTTTTGCAGCTTTGCTTGTAGATGTTTATAAGGTTTTCGTAAAGGCTGCCGCCCTCCTCATAGGTTTGAATACTCAGCGAGGAATAGTCGTTCCAGTTATCCGGGTAGCCGATTTTAAGGCTCATGGTCTCCAGCTTTTTAACGGCCTTGGCCTTGGTCTCATCGCTCATCCAATCAAGGGCGTTTAGGCGCTTCTCGTAGGTTTTGATAATCATCTTCACCATTGCGGTGACATCCTTCTTGGTTTCTTCACTGAAGAAGTCCTTTACATAGATACGGCTGAGCAGCTCGCCGAGGTAGTCGTTTACGGTGTTGTAGGCAATCTCGATATCCAGCATGCTGCCGTTGGAGCCGTTTACAGTGTTGTTAAAATCGATGTGCAGCTTCTCAAGGTCGCTTGTCAAAAAGTAGTCGGTCTGCAGCAGCACCTTCGCGGTGACATACTCCTTGAGAAGACTGAGCTTATCCGCGGTAAAAATCTCGTTTAGCTTGGTAAAATACTGCGGGCACTGCACGATATAGGTACTGGCGTTGCCGATGCCGGTACCGTCAAAGAATTTTTTAATATTAAACTGCTGGTTGGTAGCCGCAAGCTCGTCGAGCGTCATGGGGTTATACTGTTTTTCAATCTCGCGCTGCTCCTCCGCGTCCCAAAACGAAGCGGAAAGGTCGGACTCAAACGCGTACACCGCCTCGGCGCACTGCTCGGCGTCGGCTTTATACCACGGCACCTGCTCAAACAGCGCCTTGAGGTACTTTTTATATTCACTCTGAATCTTTAGGGTTTGGGTGTCGGTATCGTGGTAGTATTCCTTCTGTGGCAGGCCGATATGCCCCGTATCGATGTACAGGGAATTCTTGCGGCTGTCGTATACGTCGGCGCTTACCCCCCACATAATAAACGAGCCGATACCCGCGTTATCCATCAGTATCATGGCGTCCATCAGCCCGTCGATGTCCTGCGCGTTCTGGATGGCGTTTAAGTAGGGCATGATCGGGTTTATGCCGTCTTTATCCCGGTCTTCGTAATCCATGGAGGTATGGTAAAGGCTTGCGAGCATCTGTTCGTCGCTGCCCTTTTCGTAGGCGGGGGCCTTCTCGTCCAGCTCCATCAGGATATCCAGCAGGTCGGTCGTGGTTTGCATCGAGGCCTCTGCAAAGCTATCGATGGCGGGCACGCCGCTGCCGATTTGGGCGGTTTTAAGCCATTCGGCGTTTATGTAATCGTAATAATCATCCTTTAGCCTAAGCTCTCGGTTCTCAACAGCGGAAGAGGAGGTTTTCCCGAAGGTGCCTTCCGACAGATTGGCCCAAAGCAGCGGCAGACAGCCCGTGGTAAAGAGCGAGAGCACCGTTAAAACGGCAATCGCCGCCAGCAGCTTCACGATATGTTTATGCTTCACGTGATCAATCCCTTCCCTTTTTGCAAGCAGTAGTTTTTATATCATATGCTCTAATAAAGTGTAACATTATCGCAGGGTAAAGTCATGTATAAAAAATAAACAACCACAACGCAAAAAGCAGCCGCTGCATGTAATGCAGCGGCTGCTAAACACATATCAAAGACTTAGAGGTATTTCTTTACACTTTCGGGAAGCTCACAGGAATCGCACGAAACGGTGAAGGTAATCTTGGCGTCGGTGCCCTTGGTGATCTCATCGAGCTTATCGAGGGTTGCGCCCAGCTCCTCAAGGTTCTTGCCGCCGATCTTTAAAATTCCGTCTACAAATACGTCGGTGATGTCGTAGTTGCCTGCAAACAGACCGGCAACAAAGCCAAAAAACGCGTCGTAGCCCGAAACTTTGTATTCGTCAATGCTAATCAGCCGAACGGTGTGGTCTATGTCGTAGGTAAGCTTCATGCTCTTTTCAAGGCAGACAATGTTACCCTTGGATTCCTTGGTGGCCTTGTTAATCAGCTCGATTAAGGTTTTGGTCTTCCCGGAGCCTTTGTTGCCGACAATCAATTTAATCATAAGAATACCTCCAAAATAATTTTGCTATAACGTCATCCGCCGATGGACGGATGAATTATCCGTTAATCAAAGCCTCCAGAGCAGCCTTTTCGCTCTCGTACCCGGGCTTGCCGAGCAGGGCGAACATGTTCTTTTTGTAGCTTTCAACGCCGGGCTGGTCAAAGGGGTTAACACCAAGGAGATATCCCGAGATGGCACACGCCTTTTCAAAGAAATAAACCATATACCCGAACTCATGCTCGTTGATTTCGGGCACCTCAAGCACGATGTTGGGCACGTTTCCGCCGGTATGGGCGAGAACGGTGCCTTCAAAGGCCTTGTGGTTTACAACGCTCATGTTCTGGTTGGAGAGGAAGTTTAAGCCGTCGAAGTTCTCGGCGTCATTTTTAATAAACAGGTCCTGCTTGGGCTTTTGAATGTCTACCACGGTCTCAAACATCAACCTGGAGCCTTCCTGCACAAACTGACCTAAGGAATGCAGATCGGTCGAGAAGGTAACGGAGCCCGGGAACAGGCCCTTGTTGTCTTTGCCCTCGCTCTCGCCGAAAAGTTGCTTAAACCATTCCGCCATCATTGCAAACGCGGGGTCGTAGCTCACCAGCAGCTCCATCGACTTGCCTTTGCGGTAGAGGCAGTTGCGCGCCGCCGCGTATTTATAGCAGTCGTTCTTCTCCATATCGCAAACCGACAGCTCGTCCTGCGCCGTCTTAGCGCCCTGCATAATGGCGTCGATATCGGCACCCGAAACGGCAATGGGTAAAAGGCCAACCGCGGTGAGCACCGAGAAGCGGCCGCCGACATCGTCGGGAATCACAAAGGTTTCGTAGCCCTCGCGGTTGCAAAGCTCCTTTAAGGTGCCGCGCGCGGCGTCGGTGGTGCAGAAGATGCGCTCTCGCGCGCCCTCTTTGCCGTACTTGTTTTCGATGATCTCGCGGAAGATGCGGAAGGCCAGCGCCGGCTCGGTGGTGGTGCCGGACTTGGAGATAACATTGAGCGCAATGTCCCTGCCCTCGCAGATGGAAAGCAGCTCGTTTAAATAGGTGGGGTTAATGTTGTTGCCCGCAAAGTAGATATCGGGGGTATCCTTTTTTAAGTTATTATATAAGGGGGAACGAAGCAGCTCGATGGCGGCTCTGGCGCCTAAGTACGACCCGCCGATACCGATTACGATAAGCACCTGCGAGTTGCTCTGAATTCTGGCAGCCGCCCGCTTGATGCGCTCAAACTCAAATTTGTTATAGTCGGTGGGCAGGTTTACCCACCCCAGAAAATCGTTGCCAAGGCCGGTTTTGTTGTGTAGCTTTTCGTGTGCATCCTTTACCTGGCCTTCAAGCGCCCCTACTTCGTGTGCGCCCAGAAAGCCCTTCAAATATTTGCCGTTATACTTAATTGCCATTTATGCTATACCTCCATCTTATAGGGGACACTGCCGATGTGAGCCCCCCGACGTATTAAGACGTCCATCCTTTTCCTATGTCTCTATGGTTCTATATTACCCTAAAATCATCTTTTTTTCAAGTGTGGCGCAAAAATATTGCCAGATTGTTAAACAGTTTACTACCGAATTTTCATATAATTTTTGAGATAGGAAAGTAAAAATCCGCCGGCTTTTTGCCACACCAATACTAATTCCAACAAGAAATATAACGTAAAAATTCTTCACATAAGGCATAAATTAAACCTTTTGCTCGAATTTTTTCTATATTTCTAATCGTAATAAGTATAACGCAAAAGGGCATCGCAATGCTGCTCAGCCCTTTTGCGGTCTTATACCTCTATTGCATGTTGAGCATGGATGCCCACAGCATCTTTAGCGCTACCCAGAAGGTCATCTTACCCACATACTTTACGGCGGTAAGCGGGTAGGAGCCGATCTCTTTATCGCCGATGTAAAGCACCACCCTACCCAGCGTCTGCCCCAGCGCGACTGGCGCCTGCACATCCGGTACAATCTCCACCTTATACTCGATATCCTTATCCTGCCCCTTTTTGATGACGACGGCCTTGAGGGGGTGCGATTCCACTTCCACCGTGCTCTCGGTGCCGTTTACCACCTTAACCGGTTCAACGGGTTTATCGAGCGGCTTGGGCGTGTATACCTGCCAGTTCGCAAAGCCGTAATCGAGCAGCGTTCTTGCCGAGGTAAAGCGCTCGTCGCCGGTTTTATCACCCATTACCACCGCGATAAGTGCCAGGCCGCCTCGCTCGGCGGAGGCGCTCAGGCAGTAGCCCGCCGAATCGGTGGTGCCGGTTTTAAGGCCGGTGGTGCCCTCGTAAAAACGCACCAGCTTGTTGGTGTTTACAAGCGAGGTGGCACCGTCGCGCAGCGAATCCATCCACACGGTGGAATACTGCTTGATGAGCGGATGGTTTAAAAGCTCCTTAGACATAATGGCGATATCCCGCGCCGTTGTCACGTGCCCTTCCGCGTCCAGCCCCGTTGCGTTCTTGAAAACGGTATTGTTCATGCCCAGCTCCTTTGCGCGCTGGTTCATGAGCGCGACGAACGAGGTTTCGCTGCCCGCGACTTTATCCCCGAGTGCCACTGCCGCGTCGTTGGCGGAGGAAATAGCCGTGGCCTTGAGCAGGTCGTTTACCGACATCTGCTCCCCCACCTCGAGCCAGATCTGGCTGCCGCCCATCGAGCTTGCGTTCTCAGAGACCGAGACCGTATCGTCCAGCTTGATCTTGCCGGCGTCCAACGCCTCCATGGTCAGCAGCAGCGTCATGATCTTGGTAACCGAGGCAGGCGGCAGCTGCTCGTCGGCGTTTTTCTCAAACAGCACCTCGCCCGAGATACCGTCCATTAAAATAGCCGAGGGGGCCGTAACCGATACCGGCACTGCCGGCTCGGCGGCATTTTCGGCTCCCAACGCCGGGCATAAAAAGAATGCTGCGCAAACAAGGGCCGTCATCGCGGCGACCAACCGTTTTTTTATAGAAAGCATACACATACCCACCTTTACAGCGTATGATTGTCTGTTTTCTATATTTTATGCGCCGCGCGTGGCACGATATGATTGTGCGGCAGCGTTTGGCGGAAATTTGTTCAAGCTGAAAAGGCGCCATGCCGCTCACGCAGCATGGCGCCTTAAAGTACAATTAAAAGCGAAACTATTTAATGATGAACTTCGCGATGTCGGTATCAAACTCTGTGCAATCGTCGCAATGGGCCTGCAGCGCAATGGGCTTGGAGAGATCAAGGCTGAAGATACCCATGATAGATTTTGCGTCAACAGCATATCTGCCGGAGATCAAATCTACGTCGAAGTTGTACTTGTTCACAACGGTTACGAAGTCCTTTACGTCATTAATGGTATTCAGCATGATATTTACACTTTTCATTGAATAAAACCTCCTATGAAAATAATTACTTATATATTGCCTACAAATACACTATATCAGCCTGATTATTTTAAGTCAACTGCTAATTGTAATTACGCCAATAATTTATTATAATACAAATAAATAGACTTTCTTTTTTGTGTAGTTTCACGGCATGATTTTGGCAGTTTGTCCGTATTTAAGCGCATGGTTTGGGCGGTTTTTTTCGGGGGTACAAAGCCCCATTTTTTAGGTTCATTTTTAAGGCTTTCACAAAGTTTATGATTATTTTACGGTGCCGTTACAAAAACGGCATTTTGCATTGTTGATAAACATTCATCATACGGCCGGCGCGTTTTCGTCGCTTGCCGGAAAGGCGCGGTACCGATAGGCTATGAGGGCATCGTTTTTTACACTTGGGTGCAAGGTAAACCAGTACGAGACACAGATATTAAAGCAGCTGTTTTCCGCCGAGGGCTATGACATCGTGGAGTTCGGCGAGCAGGTGGACGTGTGCGTGATAAACTCCTGCACCGTAACCGATACGGGCGACAAGAAAACGCGGCAGGCGCTAAGGCATGCGAAACGCGAGAACCCCGGCGCAGTGGTGGCGCTCTGCGGCTGCATGCCGCAGGCCTTCCCCGATATCTGCGAAAAGCTGCCCGAGGCGCAGGTGATCACCGGCTCGTACAACCGCAAGGGGCTTATCGACGCGGTGAAGCGAAGCCTTGCCACGGGCGAGCGCGTCATCGATATCACCCCGCATAAGCGCGGTGAAGGCTTTGAACGCATGCACGCCGAGGGCTTTGCCGAGCATACGCGCGCTTTTGTGAAGATTGAGGACGGCTGCGAGCGCTACTGCTCCTACTGCATCATCCCCACCGCCAGAGGACCGGTGCGCTCCAAGCCGCTTGAGGAGATACAGGCGGAGCTTACCGCCTTGGCGGCGCAGGGCTACAAAGAGGCGGTGCTGGTGGGCATAAACCTTTCCTGCTATGGCAAGGAGCTCGGCCTGCGCTTAATAGACGCCGTGCAGGCCGCCGCGAAGATACCGGGCATTGAGCGCATCCGTTTAGGGTCGCTCGAGCCGGAGCTGCTCACCGACGAGGACATCAAGGCCCTTGCCCTGCTGCCGCAGTTCTGCCCGCAGTTTCACCTTTCGCTGCAAAGCGGCTGCGACGAAACCTTAAGGCGTATGAACCGGCACTATACCACCGAAGAGTACGTGACCATTGTGAATAGAATTCGCGCCGCGTTTGACAACAGCGCGATCACCACCGACATCATGGTGGGCTTCCCCGGCGAGACAGAGGAGGAATTTGAGGCGTCGCTTGCGTTTTTAGAGTCTACCGGCTTTGCCAAGGCGCATGTGTTTGCCTACTCCGCACGCGTGGGGACCAAGGCGGCCCTTTTGCAGCCGCAGGTGCCGAAAGGCGAAAAGGACAAGCGTAGCCACCGCATGCTGGCGGCCGCCGAACAGGCGCATAAGCGTTTTCTCGCTTCGCAGGCGGGCAAAACCATGCCGGTGCTGTTTGAGACCTGCGAGGGCGGCGTAAACACCGGCTACACCATGAACTACACCCCCGTTAAGGTAGCCTGCGAAGGAAGCCTGCAAGGCACTATCAAGCAGGTATTGTTAACCGGTGTAGCAGAGGATGCGTGCATCGGCACGCTTTTGGGGGATAATAGGTAACGCTGACCAAATGGGAAACCTCCGTTTTTACGGATTGATGGCTATAGAATGTGTTGCGAAAGGATTGGAAACTCAAATGACGGTTTTTCGTGTGTATGTGGAGAAGAGAGACGAGTTTGCGGTGGAGGCCGGCGGTATTGCGGGGGACATCCGCTCTACCCTCAACATCAAGTCGCTGGACAGCGTGAGGGTAATCAACCGTTACGATGCGCAGGGCTTGAGTGAAGGCGATTTTGCAGCCGCAAAGCGCACCATTTTTTCAGAGCCGCAGGTGGATAACGTCTACGACGAGCTGCCAAAGCTTAAAGCGGGCGAACGGATCTTTGCGGTTGAATTTCTACCCGGGCAGTTTGACCAGCGCGCGGACTCCTGCGCACAGTGTATCTCGCTGATGACGCAGAAGGACCGACCGCTGATTAAATCGGCACGGGTGTTTATTTTAAGCGGCAAACTCACCGACACCGAGTTTGAAACCATCAAGGGCTACCTGATTAACCCCGTGGAATCGCGCGAGGCCTCGCTTGAACGCTTTGAAACCCTTGAGATGAAGCAGCCCGTACCCGAAGCGGTGGCGACACTGAACGGGTTTACCGGCTATAACGAGGAGCAGCTCGGCGGGTTTATGGTGTCGATGGGCCTTGCAATGGACCTTGACGACATCAAGTTCTGCCAGAGCTACTTTAAGAACACCGAAAAACGAGACCCTACCGTTACCGAGATACGCATGATAGACACCTACTGGTCGGACCACTGCCGTCACACCACCTTCTTAACCGAGATTGAGAGCGCCGACATCGACTGCGACTACATCAAAGACGCCTACAACGATTATTTAAACTGCCGCAAGGTGCTCTACGCGGGCAAGAACAAGCCGCAAACCCTGATGGATATCGCCGTAATCGGCGCGAAATATCTAAAGAAGAACGGCCTGTTGCCTGACCTTGACGAGTCGGACGAGATCAACGCCTGCTCGGTAAAGATTCAGGTGGATGTGAACAACAAGCCGGAGGACTGGCTCTTACTGTTTAAAAACGAGACGCACAACCACCCCACCGAAATCGAGCCGTTCGGCGGCGCCGCGACCTGCCTGGGCGGCGCTATCCGCGACCCGCTTTCGGGGCGAGCCTATGTATATCAGGCGATGCGCGTAACGGGTGCCGCAGACCCGCTCACCCCGTTTGAGAAAACCTTAAAGGGCAAGCTGCCGCAGAAGAAGCTCGTTACCACCGCGGCAAACGGCTATTCCTCCTACGGCAACCAGATAGGCCTTGCGACCGGCCACGTAAAAGAGTTTTACCACCCCGGCTATGTGGCCAAGCGCATGGAGATCGGCGCTGTGGTGGGTGCCGCAAAGGCAGAGTACGTTATCCGCGAATGCCCGGATGCTGGCGACGTGGTTGTGCTGCTGGGCGGCAAGACCGGCCGCGACGGCTGCGGCGGCGCCACCGGCTCGTCAAAGTCCCACACCCTCTCGTCACTGGAAAGCTGCGGGGCCGAGGTACAGAAGGGCAACGCTCCCGAGGAACGCAAGCTGCAAAGGCTGTTCCGCAACCCCGAGGTGACTGGGCTCATCCGCCGCTGTAACGACTTCGGCGCAGGCGGCGTTTCGGTAGCCATCGGCGAGCTGGCCGACGGCCTGCACATCTATCTTGACCGCGTGCCCAAGAAGTACGACGGCCTAAACGGCACCGAGCTTGCCATCAGCGAGTCTCAGGAGCGTATGGCCTGCGTGGTGCGCAAGAGAGATTTAGAACGCTTTATCGCCCTTGCCGATACTGAAAACCTTGAGGCCACCTATGTGGCCGACGTGACCGATACCGACCGCTTGGTGATGGAGCTTGACGGCAGGAATATCGTCAACATCACCCGCGACTTTTTAAACAGCAATGGCGCGCCCAAGAAAACCGCCGTCGCAGTGAAGGCCCCCTCCTTTGCCGCAAAAGAAACCGACAAGAAGGATTTTGCCGCCCGCATGACGGAGCTGGTGAGCGACTTAAATATCTGCTCGCAAAAGGGGCTGGTGGACCGGTTTGACTCCACCATCGGCGCAGGCTCGGTGATACTGCCCTACGGCGGCAAGACCCAGCGCAGCGAATCGCAGGCCATGGCGGCGAAGATCCCCGTATTAAACGGTGAGACTGACACCTGCTCGATTATGGCCTACGGCTTTGACCCGTTTGTATCCGAGCAAAGCCCCTACCACGGCGCGATGACCGCCATCATCAGCTCGGTGGCTAAGGTAGTTGCGGCGGGCGGCTCTCGCAAGGGCTGCTACCTTACCTTACAGGAGTATTTTGAGCGTACCAAGGGCGACCCCGAGCGCTGGGGCAAGCCGTTTGCGGCGCTGCTGGGCGCGTTAAAGGCACAGCTGGAGCTGGGTATTGCGGCTATCGGCGGCAAGGATTCGATGTCCGGCACCTTCGAGGACATCGACGTCCCCCCCACGCTGGTGTCGTTCGCCATCTCCTGCGGCAAGGCCTCGAAGGTGGTTTCCACCGAGTTTAAGCAGAGCGGCAGCCATGTGGCGCTTATCCAGCCCAAGGCCCTCGCAAACCGTCTGCCTGACTTTGAAAGCATCAAGGAATGCTTTGACAAGGTTGAGGCACTGATTGCCGAAGGCAAGGCGCGTTCGGTGTGGGCCCTTTCGATGGGCGGTGTTGCGGAGGGCATCTTTAAGATGGCGCTCGGCAACCAGATAGGCTTTACCTTTACGAAGGAATTAGATAACAAGCCTTTGTTCTCGGGCGGCTACGGCGGCTTTTTGGTGGAGCTTACCGGCAGCGGCGAGGGCTTAAATATCATCGGTGTAACACACAGCGACTATTATATCGAGTACGTGGGCAAGAAGACAGCGATAGCGCCGCTCGAGGCGCTGTGGCAGAATAAGCTCGAAAGCGTCTTCCCCTGCAACGCCAAGGGCAAGGAGGGGCCGGTGGAGGCCTTCTCTTACAACGCCGCGAAACATTCATCCGCTTCCTTCACCGAGCCTTCCGCGCCGGAGCTGACGGCTTACTCCTACAACGCCATTCTGCGCGCCACACCCAAGGCGAAGGTGGCAAGGCCGCGCGTGCTGATACCCGTATTCCCCGGCACCAACTGCGAGTACGACACCGCAAGGCAGTTTACCCTTGCGGGCGCTCAGGCGGAGTGCTTTGTGGTGCGCAACCTCACCCCCGACGCCGTTGCGCAGTCGGTTGAGGGCATGGCGAAGGCAATCGGCGAAAGCCAGATCATCGCCATCCCGGGTGGCTTCTCGGGCGGCGACGAGCCGGACGGTTCGGCGAAGTTCATCACCGCCTTCTTCAGAAACCCGCGCATCAAAGAGGCGGTACGCGAGCTGCTTCATCAGCGCGACGGGCTGATGCTGGGTATCTGCAACGGCTTCCAGGCGCTCATCAAGCTTGGGCTGCTGCCGTTCGGCGATATTACCGATACGGATGAAACCAGCCCCACTCTCACCTATAACACCATCGGCAGGCATCAGTCGATGATGGTACACACCCGCGTGGCCTCCAACCTCTCGCCGTGGCTCATGTACAACGGCGTGGGCGACCTGCACACCATTGCCGTTTCGCACGGCGAGGGCCGGTTTGTCATCAGCGACGCGCTGATGGCGACGCTGATTCAGAACGGGCAGATTGCCACCCAGTATGTAGACCTGTCGGGTACCCCGACTATGGACATCCCCTTTAACCCCAATGGTTCGGCCTACGCGGTGGAGGGTATTACCTCACCCGACGGGCGAATCCTTGGCAAGATGGGCCACAGCGAGCGCATCGGCGCGAATATCGTTAAGAACGTACCCGGCGAGAAGGACCAAAAGCTCTTCCTTGCGGCGGTAGATTACTTCGCGCTGTAACCCTGCACAGATACTTTATGATAAAACCCCCGAACGCTTTAAAAACGTTCGGGGGTTTATCTATGTATTCCTTAGGCGTAATGGGGGATAAATTACTTCTGGCCGTTAACGGCGTTTTCAACTGCCTTTAAAAAGGCCTTGGTATCGACCGACGCTTCCGCGACCGCATCCACCTTCAGGTTCTGCTGCTTCTTTACCCTGTCGGTAATCTCGGTATAGGTCGTTTCCCTCGCAAACATCTGCGGCTTTACCACCTTAATATCGGTAATTTGATGGTCTTTCACGGTTACCTCAACCATATTGGACCACCGAAAACCGCTGTAGCTGCCGGCATATATACCGTCCGCCACATCCTCGAGGTCGATATCGCCGATCTGCTGATTCAGCGTTGTATCCTTGCCCAGCATCACAAAGGTTAGTAAACCGACAATAATTAAAACAAACGCAATAAGAATACTGGCGAGAACCGTTAATATCTTCTTTAACACCCTCTCACACCCTTCTTCCGATTCAATGCTATTGTACGCCAAATATCCATATATTGTCAATTATTTTTATAAATATTTATCCGTAATTATACATATTCATGGGTTTACGGCCTTCAATCCTTGTCCGGCACCGCCTGTACCGACACTCAGCAGCACGTATCCCGTTTTACTTACCTTCTTTATTCTCATCTCAGTGTATGCATGAAGCCCTTTACTGTCACTCATGGTGCTCCCCGCCATATGCAGGGTAGACCCGTTTTTATCACGCGTGGCGGTAAAATCATACTCAAACCATATGGCGAATTCGTCTAAATCCCCTGCAAATACCTTCGTCTCTTGAATATGAAACGAGGTCACCTTGGTACCGTCTTCAAGCGGGGTCTCCATTTTCTTTTTCATCCATTCGTTAAGTATCATCGCGCCGATCTTTTCGGGGGCGGTTGCGGTAGTTGTAATCTTCAAATACTCGGGGTAAACGCTTTTTTTGATGAGGCTTAGGTCATAAAGCTTTGTACCGGCTCCCACCGTGCCGACAAGGGTATCGTAATCGATGTGAAAGTCCTGCAAAAAGTAATAGATATTTACGGTACATCCGGTTTGCGTTCTGGATTTGTGCGCCGCCGTTTTCAGCCACTGCAGGTAGTTATAATCCCCTACTAAGTGTATGAGGCTACTGTCGATGGTATTTTCCCATGCTGTATGTGTGCATAGTTTTGTGTAGTGGCTGCTGCCGTCCTTGCCCACATAGACCGGCCAGCGGTCACCCTGTATATCGGTGCCCAAAAGATACTCCTTGCCGCTTATGGATTCATCGACGGCGAGCGACTTCCCAGCGATGGTCTCCTCACCCGACCAATCACCGTATCTCGAAGCCGTATACTCCCCCGCTTCGTCCACCTTAAAAAAGTAGACGCTGTACCCGTTAATGCCGTCGTTGACCGGGCCGCGTTTGCCTATTATCAATTCATAGTCCTTCGCGTCTGTCAGCGCTTCTTCAAACGCCACAACCATACTGTAGTTCACGCAGCTGTCCGCAAGCTCTAATACATAGCCGTTCTCCAGCGCATACGCGGCTGCATTCTTTTGCTTCATCTGCGCAAGGATGATCTTGGCTTTCTCCTCATTGCTCTTTACAGACGAAAGAGACTTGGCCGCCAAGGCCTTGTCCTCCTCCTGCTTCGGTAGCGAGGCAAGCCCCGCGGCAATACCGCCGGTGCCGACACTTTTAACGGCATACGAGTTGAGGCCTACCTTTTGAATACGCATCTCTAATGTCGCGTCTGTAAAGCCGCCCTTGCCGTCTGCGTCGGCGTTCGCAGAAAAGAGCGCCGTCATCCCGTACTCATTTATTGTCGTAGTAAAATCATATTGGATACGTACCGCAAACTCGTTTTGGTCTCCCGCGAAAGATGTGATTTCATGCAGCTTATAGGAGAGCACCTTGGTACCGTCCTCTGCAAGATCGGTCATATGTTTGTTCATCCATGCCTCAAAGCATAGCTTTCCGATTGCCTCGGGGGCGCTGGACTCCGTCTTGATCTTTACATACTCGCGGTAGTTGTCCTTCTTGATATCGTCGAGAGAATAGAACGGTGTGTCTGCCCCCACGGCACGGGCGAAGGTATCGTAATCAACGCCTAAATCACGCAGCAGATGCTCTATAGATAAACGGTTGCTGCGGGTGGCTCTTGTATCTGTTGCAGCGCGCTCCAGCCATTCGAAATAGTTTACCTGCCCTATAGCGTCGATGAGCTTCTCATCCACCATAAACGGCTGGTCGTTACGGTCGTTAAATATCGCAGGGTAACCGTTGCTGCCCCTCTTGCCAATGTAAAGCGGCAGGTACGGGCTGCGGCCATCCTCCCCAATCTGATACTCATGCTCGGTCTCCTTGAGCAGCTTGGTGTCGAAGCTTTGGGTCGGGCAATCCCCTGCTATGGTAACGGTACAGGTTCCGTTTTTTGATTGCAGCAGGTATACATATGGGCTGCCGCTATAGCCGTACTTAAACACAACAAGCTCTGCCGTCTTGCCGCTTATGGTATCCTGAATAAACGTACCGGCCTTATTAAGGTTTACACACGCGTTACCTTGTTCCAGCAGATAGCCGTTTTTAAGCGCGAAGGACGAGGTATCTCCGCCCGCGCTGTTCTCCACCTCTGAAAATTGCGAAAACAGCTTGTCCGCTCTCTCCTGCGGTACAGGCTGCGTTTGTGCCTCGGTGACGTATGATGATGTGGCGCTTAAGGCCTGCGCCGTGGCAGACGGTGTACTGACCGTTTTGCAGGAGGTGTTTAAGGCTGCTCCCTGTACCGTGCTCGCACAGACTGAAAATGAAAAAATCAGTAAAAACGCCCCTGCCGATCGAAGCATTCTTTTCATCATATACCCCCACGTTCTTTCTGTTGTTTTTTACTTAATTTACAAATATATCATACAGACATAAAAGTGAAAATACAAAAGAAAAAGAACCGTTTCAAAAGATAAAACAAAATCTTCTAAAACGGTTCTCTATCGTTAATGACAAAATATAACCGACTGTCGGCTTACTGATATTTATAGGTGGACGGATTAAAGAAGCCGTCCTGCAGGATATTGATGTACTCGAACGCCTTGCCGGTGCCGATGGCCACACAGTTGGTGGGGTCCTCCGCCACGCGCGCCTTCATGCGCAGCTCTGCGGTAATGAACTCCGAAAGGCCTTTGAGCAATGAGCCGCCGCCGGTAAGTACGATGCCGTTTTCCGAGATATCGGCCACCAGCTCCGGCGGGGTACGTTCCACAACAGACTGAATAGCCTGCACAATCATGGATACCGGTTCGATGAGTGCCTCACAGGTTTCTGTCGCCGTGATTGTAATCTTCTGCGGCAGGCCGGTAATCAGGTTGCGGCCCTTTACCTCCATCGCGGAATCGGGCTGCGGGTTCCATACGCAGGCAATCTCTTTTTTAAGGCGCTCGGCGGTCTTTTCGCCGATTAAAACGCTGTATTTGTTACGGATATATTTTACCAGCGAGTTATCAAACTTATTGCCCGCAATCTTCAGCGAGGTTTTGCACACTATGCCGTTTAAGGAGATAACCGCGATATCGGTGGTTCCGCCGCCGATATCCAAAATCATGCAGCCGTTGGGGCGCGAGATATCGATACCGGCGCCGATGGCAGCCGCAACAGGCTCCTCAATTAAGAACACCTTGCGAGCGCCTGCCGTAATAGCCGCCTCAATTACCGCACGGGATTCAACATCGGTAATGCCGGAGGGCACACAGAGGGCCACACGCGGCTTGAACATCATGTTGCCGCAAGACTTTTTAAGAAAGTGTTTGATCATCTGCTCGGTCAATACATAATCGGAGATAACACCGTCCTGTAAGGGCCTTACCGCACGGATGTTATCGGGCGTTCTGCCAAGCACCTTAAACGCTTCCTCACCTACACTGACGATCTTGCCCGAAACTGTTTCCACCGCCACAATGGACGGTTCGCAGAGTACAACACCCTTACCGACAATATAAACAATTACGGTAGCCGTACCTAAATCGATGCCAATATCTCTGTTTGCCATTACCATAAACTTGTTCCTTTCCGCTCTGTGCCGCGGTACAATCCGCTTTCGCAGGCTGCGCAGGTTCTATGATGATATATACCGATTGCAACTATATATCTAAGCACTATTTTATATTTTAATATGAAACAACCGTATATTTTATTATACTAATTATTGTTTTGGTTTTCAAGCTTTATCGGTTTTGTTGTACAAAAAACTGCACAATATACATTTTTTGCACCCGCCGCCTTGAGTATTCGGGTGCATTCATTCAGGGTGGCGCCCGTGGTAAAGATGTCGTCGATGAGCAGCACGGTTTTGTCCTTCAAATCATACCCGCTGTGCACGCGGTAGATGCCCTTTACATTCTCCGCCCGCTCGCTGCGGTGCTTGCTATGCTGGGCTTCATTCTTTTTTACCTGCACAAGCAGATGCTTACAGCACCGTATGTGCAGAGCGGCACAGATATGTTTTAACAGCAGCTCAGCCTGATTATAGCCCCGTTCCCGCTGCTTTAGTCGGTGCATGGGTACGCACACCGCAAGGTCAAAATCGACGCCTTTATATTGCTTTTTAATAAGCCGAAGGATGTACCGCGAAAGATACCCAGCGGTATAGGGTACCCCGCCGTATTTAAGGGTATGAACCCCCTGTTTTGCCGTGCCCTCGTAATAAAAGGGGGCGATGCAGCGCTTAAACTCAAACTCGCCACCCTCGCAGCGGCAGAAACCCTGCTCTTTGCCGCAGATTGCGCAGGTAACCCCGCTGATAAGCGCCAAACTCTGAGCGCAGGACGGGCACACCTGAGCGTCGTAGGCAATCACCTCGCCGCAGAACCTGCACACGCTGGGAAAGATAAAGTTTAGTAGAAGCTCCCCCGTTGTCATCCCTCTGCCCCTCTCTCAGCCCAGCACTTCGTCGGTGATATACTGCTGAAGGTTGGTGTAACGATAGGTCTTACGGTTGTTATCCACCATAAAGGAGAGTGTTTCGGGGTCGCCTAACAGAATAAGCAGCCTCTTTGCGCGCGTAACCGCGGTGTAGAGCAGGTTGCGGTAATAGAGGTTGGGGATGGGCTTCGCGAGCGGTATTACCACCGCCTCGTACTCGCTGCCCTGACTTTTGTGCACCGTAATGGCGTACGCAAGCTCCAACTCGGTGAGCTGGTCGAAGGTATAGTCGGCCACCCTGTCGTCAAAGCGGATGGTGAGCAGCTGCGCCGGGCGGTCGATGCTCTCGATGATGCCGATATCGCCGTTGAACACCCCCGCACCGTTTTCGCCGTCGTCACGCGTCCAGATAATATCGTAGTTGTTGCGCACCTGCATCACCTTATCCCCCTCACGGAACAGGTTCTGCCCCGATTTTACCTCGGGCTTGTCCGCTCGCTTGGGGTTGATAGCCGCCTGCAGCTTGGTGTTGAGCGCGGCGGTGCCCAGCTCGCCCTGCCTGCTGGGGCAGAGCACCTGAATATCCCACAGCGGCGAATAGCCGTAGGCCTTGGGCAGGCGATCCCTGCACAGCGACACCACGGTGGCGGCCGACTGCGAAAGCTCCCTTTTTAAGAAGAAAAAATCGTTGTCCTTTACCTCTGTCTGAGGCACCTCGCCGCTGATGATCTCATGCGCGCTGGTGACAATCAGACTTTGCGCGGCCTGCCGAAAGATCTCGGTAAGTGTGACGGTGGGGACACAATCACTCTGCAGCAGGTCGTGCAGGATATTGCCCGCGCCCACCGAGGGCAGCTGGTCGGAGTCGCCCACCAAAACGATGCGGCAGGAGAGCTTCACGGCGCTGAGCAGTGATTCGAACAACAGGGTGTCCACCATCGAGAACTCGTCGATGATAATCACGTCGCAGTTAAGGGGGTTTCGGCTGTTTCTGCGGAAGGAGGGCTGGTCGCCCTGCGAGTACTCCACCTCCAGCAGGCGGTGGATGGTTTTGGCCTCGTACCCCGTCAGTTCGCTCATGCGCTTGGCGGCGCGCCCGGTAGGCGCCGCGAGCATCACCTTTTTGCCGAGACGCTTGTACAGCTCTATAATCCCCATGATGGTGGTTGTTTTGCCGGTGCCCGGCCCGCCGGTGAGCACCGTGATGCCGTTGGAAAGCGCCATGGCGATCGCCTTTTTTTGCAGGCGCTCATACTGGATACTCTTTTCGGCTTCGAGTGTTGCTATCTCAGTGTCCCAGCTGCGCAGGTTGTCGGGGATGGATTTGATAATCAGCGAAAGCCTGCTCGCGATAAAGCGCTCGGCGTCGTAATACCGCGGCAGGTAGACGTACTCGGCGTCCCCGAACCGCTCGCACACGATCATCTGAGCCTGCGATTGCTCGTACAGGACGTTCTCTATATCGTCGCCCGAGATATCCAGCAGCGCCTGCGCGCGCTCCACCAGCCTAACATAGGGCATGCAGGTATGCCCGTTGCGGGTCGCTGCCATCAGTTCGCTGAGGATACCCGCAAAGATGCGGGCAGGGGCTTCGGGCGGCAGACTAAGCGCCTTGCTGATTTCGTCGGCGGCTTTAAAATCCAGCCCGATCTCGTCGTTGCAAAGCACAAACGGGTTTTCGTTCACCATGTCGATGGTCATGGGGCCCAGCTTCTTCCACGCGCGGATACAGTAAAACGGTGACACATTGAAGCGTGCGAGGTAGGCCATCACCGTGCGGATGCCGAACACCTTCTTAAAGTCGTTCTCTATCTGCTTAGCCTTGCTCTGCGAGATGCCGCCCACCTCCGAGAGCATCCCGGGCTGTTTCTCTATAATCTCCAGCGTCTTATCCCCGAACGCCGCCACGATCTTCTTGGCTGTTTTGGGGCCTATACCCTTGATGGCACCTGTAGAAAGATATTTTAATATTGCGGTAGCGGTTGCCGGGAGCTTTACCTCACAGGTTGCCGCGCGAAACTGCGAGCCATACGACGCGTGGGTGGTGTACTGGCCCATCAGACGCACCTCTTCGCCTTCGTTGACGCTGCCGAGCTCGCCTACGGCGGTAACCATTTCGCCGCCGCAGTTGAGCTCAATCACGGTAAATCCGGTGTCCTCGCTGTGATATACAATTGTTTCAACCGTTCCTTCCAGAACGATAAATTCCTCTTGCTGCATAAAGTACGTTGCCTTTCCGGCTCAGCGATGCAAGCCAGATGTGAAGCGCCACTGTTGCCTATATAGGCGCTGTTGCTTAGCCACTAAAAAACATATGTATTTAGTATAATCCCTAACCCTGCATTTGTAAACCGGCAAGCTGCGCAAGCTCCTGCGGCAGCATCCGCTCGCTGCACAGACGGATATTGCCGTATTCCTCGCAAAAGCGCCTGCATACCTCCCCCGCCTCGCCGTCGTTATCCCCGCACACCAGCAGGATAACGGTGTTGCGTTCCAGCCCTCCGCGGGATATGGTGTATTGTACGGCGCGCAGAACAAACTCGGCGTCCTGCTGATGCTCGCTTACCCGGATGATCTTGATAAGCGGGTTGGTATCGTGGTTAAAGATAAACAGCGGCAGCGCCCAATGAAACACCCAGAAGAATCCCGCAAGTGAGAAAATCATTAAAAGTAGAATATTAATGCTTTCGGCCACAAAAATCGACTCCTTTTGTATAAAATGTCATCCATTGCATAGTATGACAGGGCAATTTTTATTGTGATTTGTTCTTGACACCGCCGTATGGGAAACATATAATAACAGTGTAATCTGTTTCAGGGCGAGGTGTAAGTCCTCACCGGCGGTAATGGGCGTTAGGCCACAAGTCCGCGAGCGGGTAAATTCCCCGCAGATTTCGGTTGGATTCCGAAACCGACGGTATAGTCCGGATGAAAGAAACAAAACCATACGCATCAATGCCGGTTTGTTTTCGCCCTTGAACATTTTGTTCAAGGGCTTTTTTATTTGATGCCGGTTATGGCTTTGGGCATAATCGCCGCCTAAAACAGAGAATAATTTAACGGAGGCATAGCTATTATGCAGTTTAACAGCAAAACCAGAAAGATCACCTATGTAGCGATGTTTGCAGCCATCTCCGCAGTACTGATGTACTTTGAATTCCCGCTGCCCTTTCTTCCGCCGTTCTTAAAGATTGATTTAAGCGGCATCCCCATCCTCTTGGCGGCGTTTATGTTCGGCCCTGTTGAGGCGATTACCGTTGCGCTGATCAAAGACATCGTACACCTTTTCTCCAGCCAGACCGGCGGCGTGGGAGAGCTTGCGGACTTTATCATCTTTGCCGCCTTCGCGCTCACGGCCTACTTTATCTACCACGTAAACAAAACCCGCAGATTCGCGGTGCTGGCCTGCGCGGCGGGCACGGGTGCGATTATGGTGGTCGGCGCCTTGGCCAACAAGTTCCTGCTCATCCCCTTCTATGAGAAGATCATGCCGATTGAGGCGATCATTGAGGCCTGCAAGGCGGTGAACCCCTATATCGACAGCATCAACGCCTACCTCCTGCTGGGCATTGTGCCCTTTAACCTGATTAAGGGCGTGGTTATCTCGCTGGTTACTCTGCTCGTGTATAAGAAGCTCTCGGTGTTCATCAAGGGAAAAATCGCGGCGTAATGCGACAGTAAAACAAACCATACAGCGACAAAAGGGGCTGCTTTCATGCGTTGCATGAAAGTAGCCCCTTTAATATCGTATTACTGAGTGTTATAACGTCTTGGCAAAATCGACCGCGTAGGCCTTGGCGGCGGCAAGCTCGCTGTCGCTGGGTACAAAGTTAATGCGGTAGCCCTCGCCAAAGAAGGAGAGCTTTAACCCCTCCAGCCTTGCCTTGATCATCGGTACGGCCTCGCCGCTCCAGCCGAAGGAGCCGAAGGCGGTGCAGGGCTTCTTGGTGTTTGAGATGGCGTCGATGTGCGAGAGCAACGCCCAAATGGGCGGCACGGCGTCGCGGTTGATGGTGCAGGAGCCGACCAAGAACGCGTCGGATTCGTTAAGCTCCTTCTGTTGCATCGTCATATCGTTTTCGATAATGTCGTACACATTTACCACCGCGTCGGGGATCACCTCAAGAATGCCCTCACGCATGGCCTTGGCAAGCCGCCCGGTATTGCCGTAGGCCGAGCAGTAGAAGATGGGTATCCGCTTGTGCTCATGCACCTCGGGGGTGCTCCACAGGCGGTATTGCTCGATGCAGGCGGCAAGGCAGCCACCCTTGGTTAAAACGGGGCCATGGCTGGTGCATACATTCTCCGCGCCAAGGTGCTCCATCTTCTCAAGCCCTTTGAGCACGTAAGGCTTAAAGGGGGCAAAGATCGCATCGTAGTAGTTCTTAAAGGCCGCATCATACAGGGGCTTGTACACCATCTTGGTATCAATCATCAGCGGCTCGCAGTAGTGCGTGCCGAGGAAGTCGCAGCTAAAGAGCGTGCCGCTCTCCTTCACCCAGGTGAACATCGAATCGGGCCAGTGCAGGAAGGGGGCGTTGATAAACTGCAGGGTTTTGCCGCCGATATCAATGGTGTCGCCGTCCTTTACCACCTTGTATTGCAGCTCGGGCTTATTGGTGATGTTCTTTAGATAGATGGCACCTGCCTGCGAGGCCACAACCTGTGCCTTTGGCATAAGGTCGGTAAGCCTTTTGAGGGAGCCGGAATGGTCCGGCTCGTTGTGGTTGAGTATGATATAATCGATCTCCTCCAGCTTACATACCTCTTTGATGTTTTCAAGGTAGGCATCAAAAAAGGTGAGATGGCAGGTTTCAATCAGGGCGGTTTTTTCCGTGCCCTTTACGATGTATGAGTTATAGGACGTACCATACTCGGTGGCCATAATGATGTCGAATACCCTCATGCTGGGGTTGAGGACGCCCACCGAATAGATATCCTCCGTAATCTTGATGACGCTCATCAGCTTAACTTCCCTTCTATGATAAGTGGCAGCAGTTGCCTGCTGCCACCTTTACGCACGCTTATTCTTCAGAGAACATGTCCTTCGCGGCGCCGCAGAGCGGGCACACAAAATCCTCGGGAACATCCTCCCACTTGGTGCCGGGGGCAATACCAACATCCGGATCGCCTTTTTCCTCATCGTAGGTGTAGCCGCAAACAGAGCAAACATACTTAGCCATAAATCTTCAACATCCTTTCTGATTACTGATTTTAATCGCTTGAATCTCTTGTATCAACTATACCACGATAGTATAGTTATGTAAAGAGAAAAGCGAGCCATTGCCTTAAAAAATAGTATAATTTATTTATAGTAGTATTACAATAATTTCTTTAAATATTGGCCGGTATAGGATTTTTTACACTTGATAATCTCCTCCGGCGTGCCGGTCGCGACCACCTCGCCACCCTTATCGCCCCCCTCGGGGCCAAGGTCGATGATATAGTCGGCGGTTTTGATTACGTCGAGGTTGTGCTCTATCACCACCACGGTGTTGCCGGACTCCACCAGCAGCTGCAGTACATCGATCAGCTTGTGCACATCAGCGGTGTGCAGGCCGGTGGTCGGCTCGTCGAGGATATAGATGGTTTTGCCGGTGGAGCGTTTGGCAAGCTCGGTGGCAAGCTTTACGCGCTGCGCCTCGCCGCCCGAAAGGGTGGTGGCGGGCTGACCAATTTTCACATACCCGAGCCCAACACTCTGCAGCGTCTCAAGCTTGCGCGCGACCCTCGGGATGTTGGCGAAGAACTCCACGCCCTCATCCACCGTCATCTCCAGCACCTCGTAGATGTTCTTGCCCTTAAACTTTACCTCCAGCGTCTCGCGGTTGTAGCGCCTGCCCTTGCACACCTCGCAGGGCACGTAGATGTCAGGCAGAAAGTGCATCTCGATTTTAATGATGCCATCGCCCTCGCACGCCTCGCAGCGCCCGCCCTTCACGTTAAAGGAGAAACGGCTGGAGGTGAAGCCGCGCATCTTGGCGTCATTGGTTTGTGCAAAGACGTCGCGGATATCGGTAAACACGCCCGTGTAGGTGGCGGGGTTGGAGCGCGGCGTTCTGCCGATGGGCGACTGGTCGATGTCGATCACCTTATCGAGGTGCTCGATGCCGAGAATGGCGTCGTGCGCGCCCGCCTTTACGCGGCTGCCGCCGAGGGTTGCCCACAGTTCTTTAAAAAGCACCTCGTTGATCAGCGAGCTTTTGCCCGAGCCGGAAACGCCGGTCACACAGGTAAAGGTGCCCAGCGGGATGGTGACGTCGATATTCTTTAAGTTATTGTGGCGCGCGCCCTGAATGGTTAAGGACTTGCCGTTACCCTTGCGGCGCACCTTCGGCACCTCAATCTTTGCCCTGCCGCTTAGATAGCGGCCGGTGATGGACTGCTCGCAGCCCTTGATTTCGTCGATGGTTCCTGCGCACACCACCTCGCCGCCGTGAATACCCGCGGCGGGGCCGATGTCGACGATATAATCGGCAGCGTACATCGTATCCTCGTCATGCTCCACCACAATCAGGGTGTTGCCGAGGTCTCGCAGGCGCTTAAGGGTAGCGATCAGCTTGTCGTTGTCGCGCTGGTGCAGGCCGATGCTCGGCTCGTCGAGGATATACAGTACGCCCATCAGCGACGAGCCTATCTGCGTCGCCAGACGGATGCGCTGGCTTTCGCCGCCCGAAAGGGTGCCTGCCGAACGGGAAAGCGTAAGGTATTCCAGCCCCACGCTCTGTAAAAAGCCGAGGCGTTCTTTGATCTCTTTGAGTATCTGCGCGGCAATCATCTCTTCCCTGCCCGAAAGCGACAGGCCGTTTACGAACTCCAATGCGGTGGTAACCGACATGCGGGTAAACTCGCTGATATTGATGCCGCCCACCGTTACGGCGAGGTACTCGGGCTTTAAGCGGTCGCCATGGCAATTAGGGCAAACCACCGAGGACATATACCCCTGCAGCTCCTCCTTGATAAAGGAGCTCTGGGTCTCGCGAAAGCGGCGCTCGAGGTTGTTGATGACGCCCTCAAACGGGGCTTTGTAGGTTCCTTCGCCATACTCGTTCTTGCGCGTGATCTCTATGGCCTCGCCGTTGGTGCCGTACAAAATCTTATCCAACTGGTCTTTGGTGAGCTTGGAAACGGGTACATCGAGCGAGAAACCGTAATGCTTGGCAAGGCCGTCGTAGTACATCTGAGCGATGGTGCCGCCGTCGCCGTAATACCAGCCGCTGGCGCGCACCGCCCCCTCGCGGATGGTGAGGCGCTTGTTGGGCAGGATGAGGTCGGGGTCTACCTTTAAGAAGGTGCCGAGACCGGTGCATTTTTCGCACGCGCCGATGGGATTATTAAACGAAAACATGCGCGGCGCCAGCTCGTCGATGCTGATGTCGTGCTCGGGGCAGGAGTAGTTCTGCGAGAACAAAAGCTCCTCGCTGTCCTGTACATCGATAATGGCGAGGCCACCCGCGAGCGAAACGGCTGTTTCGAGCGAATCGGCGAGACGGGACTTGATATCCTCCCGCACCACAAGCCTGTCCACCACAATCTCGATGTTGTGCTTCTTGTTTTTGTCGAGCTTAATCTGCTCGGAAAGGTCGTAGATGCTGCCGTCTACGCGCACGCGGACAAAGCCCGAGCGGCGTGCGGCCTCGAACTCCTTCTGATGCTCGCCTTTACGCGCGCGAACGACGGGCGCCAGAACCTGTATCTTGCTGCCCTCCGGGATAGTGAGCACCTTATCCACCATCTGGTCGATGGTTTGCTGAGAAATCTCCCTGCCGCACACAGGGCAGTGCGGCCTGCCGATGCGCGCGTACAAAAGACGCAGGTAGTCGTAAATCTCGGTAACGGTGCCGACGGTGGAACGCGGGTTTTTACTAGTCGTCTTTTGGTCTATCGAGATGGCCGGGGAAAGGCCCTCGATCGAGTCGACATCCGGCTTTTCCATCTGGCCCAAAAACTGCCGCGCGTAGGACGAAAGGCTTTCAACGTACCTGCGCTGACCGTCGGCATAGATGGTGTCGAACGCCAGCGAGCTTTTACCCGAGCCGGAAAGGCCGGTGAACACCACGAGCTTATCGCGCGGAATCTCGAGGTCGATGTTCTTTAGGTTATGCTCTCTGGCGCCCTTGATGACGATTTTATCCTTTGACAATGCTATTCCTCCAGACTTTGGTGCGAATACTGGTAAACGTTTGTTCTTTTGGCAGGTTATTTTCCGCCCTGTAATTGCTTTATCTTATCGCGCAGATAGGCCGCGTGCTCAAACTCCAGGAGCTTGGCCGCCGCGCGCATCTCTTTGGTAAGCTGGTCGATCAGCTTGGCCTTTTCGTGGGCGCTGATCTTCTTTTCAAAGGTCTTATCAATGCTTTCACGAGCCGAAATCTCGATTAAATCCCTTACATCCTTCTTGATGGTGGTGGGGGTGATGCCGTGCTTGAGGTTATACTCGTGCTGAATGCCGCGCCTGCGCTCGGTTTCGCGGATGGCGTATTCCATCGATTTCGTCACCGTATCGGCGTACATAATCACCTTGCCCTCGGCGTTGCGCGCAGCACGGCCGATGGTCTGAATCAGCGAGGTCTCGCTGCGCAAAAAGCCCTCTTTGTCGGCATCCAGGATGGCCACCAGCGACACCTCGGGGATATCCAACCCCTCGCGAAGCAGGTTAATACCCACCAGCACGTCGAACTCGCCGAGGCGCAGGTCGCGGATAATCTCCATGCGCTCGATGGTATCGATGTCGTGGTGCATGTAGCGCACCTTGCAGCCCGCGTTTTCGAGGTAAGCCGTGAGGTCCTCCGCCATCTTCTTGGTGAGCGTGGTAACCAGCACACGCTCGCCCTTCTCGGCGCGAAGGTTTATCTCGGAAAGCAGGTCGTCTATCTGCCCTTCCACGGGCTTTACGGTAATTTCAGGGTCCAGCAGGCCGGTAGGGCGGATTACCTGCTCCACCACCTGCGCGCTTTTGCTGCGCTCCAGTTCACTGGGTGTGGCCGAAACGAACACCACCTGATTGATCTTGCTGTAGAATTCATCAAAGTTTAACGGGCGGTTGTCAAACGCCGAGGGCAGGCGGAAGCCGTAATCCACCAGTGTCTGCTTGCGCGCGCGGTCGCCCGCGAACATGCCGCGTACCTGCGGCAGGGTCACGTGGGATTCGTCCACGAACATAAGGAAGTCTTGTGGGAAATAGTCGATCAGCGTAAAGGGCATGCTGCCCGGCTTGCGCCCTGAGAGCACGCGCGAGTAGTTCTCTATACCGCTGCAGAAGCCGATCTCCCGCAGCATCTCGATATCATAGTTGGTGCGCTGCTCGATGCGCTGCGCCTCCAACAGCTTGTTGTTATCGTTAAAGTAGTGCAGACGGTCTGTAAGCTCGTCCTGTATCTCAACAATGGCGTTTTCCATTTTATCTTTGGAAACAATAAAGTGGGATGCGGGGTACACCACGGCGTGGCTGAGCACCGCCTTTACTTCGCCCGTGAGGGCCTGCAATTCGCTGATACGCTCGATCTCGTCGCCGAAGAACTCGATACGCAGGGCGGTGTCGCTGGAATAGGCGGGAAATACCTCCACCACATCGCCGCGCACACGGAACTTGTTGCGCTCGAACGCGATGTCGTTGCGCTCATACTGCAGCTCCACCAGCTTTGCCACCAGCTCGTCGCGGCTTTTTTGCATACCGGGGCGCACCGAGAGCACCATGCTGCGGTAATCGATGGGGTCGCCGAGGCTGTAGATGCAGGAAACGCTGGCCACAATAATCACGTCGCGCCGCTCGGAGAGCGAGGCGGTGGCCGAGTGGCGCAGCTTTTCGATCTCGGCGTTGATGGCGCTGTCTTTTTCTATATAGGTATCGGTGCCGGGGATGTAGGCCTCCGGCTGATAATAATCGTAGTAGCTTACAAAGTACTCCACCGCGTTCTCGGGGAAGAACTCCTTAAACTCGCTGCAAAGCTGCGCGGCGAGGGTCTTGTTGTGGGCAAGCACCAAGGTGGGGCGGTTAATCTTCTCTATAATGTTCGCCATGGTAAAGGTTTTGCCCGAGCCGGTAACACCTAGCAGGGTTTGCTCCTTCGCGCCGCGGCGTATGCCCTCCGAAAGCGCACGAATCGCCTCCGGCTGGTCGCCGGTGGGGATGTATTCTGATTTGAGTTTGAATTTGTCCATATCTTCCGCTCTCTAGCCCTCCGCCCTATTATGGGACACCGCAACTCGCCGTTCTTGCATGCCTTTCCATTATATAATAAAAACATATGTTTGTATAGTGTGAATTTAAAAATTTTTACTATATCACGCAAAAACTGAAAGAGCCGACACCGATAATTCATTACGGTATCAGCTCTTTTCAGCTTATTCCCCATTCAATTCTGCCGGTAAATCATCTGTGGGGTAATTCATACGGATAAGCCTGAAAAACAGTTTTTCGCCTTCAAGGTTTTGAATTAAAAACAAGGATTAACTCGTGGGGATATTTATTTCAACACTCTCCTCAAATAAGCGAATACTGAACCTGAAGGAGTAATGCCCGTTCTCTTCATGCATTTCGCCAAGTTTTTGGCCTTTTTCAACCTTATCTCCAAATTCCACCGCAAAATTATCCAGATTCCTGTAAACGGTATAAACGCCATTATCATCGTAAATCAACACATAATTAAACGGAGCGTTCCAGCCGGTCTTTTTTCTGACAATGGCCGTACCGGCTTCCGCCGCGTATACGGCCTCTTGCTTCTTGCTGGTTATCCTGACTTCATTATCGTTCAAAAGCTCCCACGTAACATCTTTTGTGTCAACCGGGGAGTGATACTGTTTTGAATCGGCGTCTTGATAAACAATCACCTCATCTTCCACACTCTCCGCAGCAGCGGAAACGGGCGGTAATGGATTGCTGGCCTGCTGTGCGTTTGCGCTGCTGTCGTCATTCTCTTGGGAGTTTTCAAGTGAATCTACGCTTGAAGTTTGCCCTTGCAGTATACTGCTTGAGTCATTGAGGGGGGCCTTTGCACACGAAAACAGGACTACCAGCAGTATAGTAACCGCGAGAACAACAGCAACTGTTGAAACAATCCTTTGTGGATTGGACGTTATTTTTATACGCATGTAGCCGAATCCTTCCTTTCGCTGAGTTTGCAGCGTTAGCCGCAAGTAAATAACGCTTCTTTTCTTCCTAGCCATTTATGTCAATTGTAAAGCGGAACGTACGTCTGTACTATAACTATGAATAGTTGCCTCATCACGGCAAAACAAAAACTGCCGCGACAGTACAGGTTAATACTACCACAACAGTTATAAAAAGTAAATATATGCACTATTGTTTTTCATTTCTATAGATAACTAGAATCCCTGAGCGAGACCCAGTCGTTATCTGCGACAATGATATGGTCGAGCAGCGTAATGTTAATAAGCAATAATGCCTGTTTGATCTTTTCGGTGGTTTGCAGGTCCTCCCGCGAGGGGATGGCGAGACCGCTCGGGTGGTTGTGGGAGATGATCACCGAGGAGGCGTTGCTGCGCACCGCGGTCTCAACGATCTTGCGCACCGAAACCTGCGTGGCGTTTACGCTGCCCTCCATGACGGTGGTGCAGCCGATGACCTTGCACTTGGAATCGAGGCACACCAACAAGACGATCTCGTTGGGAATGCCGATATACTTCGGAATAAGGTATTGCCCCACCTTTTCGGAGCTATCGAGCAGAATGCCGTCCTTCATCTTATCGTTAAAATAGATGCGCGCAACCTGCGAAAACAGCTTAAGGTATGTCGCCGCGCCCTGCCCTACCCCCGCAACCGTCGCCAGCTCCTCCACCGGCGCGTCCAGCACCACCGAAAGGCTGCCGAACTTATCCATCAGCCGGTGGGCAAGTACGTTTGTATCCCGCCGGGGAACGGCGTAAAACAGCAGCAGCTCCAGGATATTGTGGTCACTGAACGAATCGAGCCCGCTCTCAAGAAAGCGCCTTTTCATACGCTCCCTATGCCCCTCGTGGATGTCCGACACCATGCCTCACCCGCCCCGTAAACGTTCAGTTGTTGATCTTCGAGGGAATTATTTAATCGGCAGCTTGCGGCTGCCGGGCTTTACGACGGGAAGCTTGCCCTCCTTGCACAGTGGACAATCCTCGCTCTGCCATGCCTCTACCTTCACCGAATAGACGGCCTTATAGGGTACGCCGAACTGTATCTCACCGCCGGTGCGGTCTACAATCGAGCCGATACCAACCACGATACCGCCCGCCTTTTCAACCAGCTCTTTTACCTCCACCACCGAGCCGCCGGTGGTTACCACGTCCTCCACCAGCAGGCAGCGCATACCCGGCGTCACCTCAAAGCCGCGGCGGAGTACCATCTTACCATCCTCACGCTCGGCAAAGTAGTTTTCGCATTTTAAGCTGCGGCTGACCTCATAGGCCATCTGTACGGCGCCCATCGCGGGGCCGATCACCACATCCACCCGCTCGTCGGCAAACAGAGAAGCAAGGGCGGCACAAAGCTCCTCACTGTATTTTGTATGGCGAAATATCTTCGCACACTGAAGGTATCTGTTCGAATGCTTGCCGGAGGTTAAAAGAAAATGCCCTTCCAGCAGCACACCCGCTTCTTTTAAAATCTCTTCCACACGCTCTCTCGTCAGCATAGATGCTCCATTCCGCCGGACTTCCGGCATATAAGTTTGTCCGCCGATTGGGCAGACCAGTACGTATCAGAAAACAGCAGGTATTTTCTGATTTTGGGCTGTAGTAATCAATAGCTACAATTTGCGACTATAAAATATTATATAACAAAAACATATGTTAGTATAGTGCAAGTTAAAAATAATTGACCGAATTTGCCACTTGGGAGTATAATTTAATTATTGACTTTTCCAAATGAATTACAGTTTATATTGGTGATAATGACAAACAAAAGCTATACTTTACACATATTAAATGTTGTTGCGCCCAAATGCTTTAGGATGGGGGAACTATTTTGAGAAGCTATATCATAGGCAAAAACGACGCCGGGCAACGGGTGGATAAATTCATCGCCAAGGCGGTGCCGCGCCTGCCTGCCGCGCTGATGCATAAATACCTGCGTCTCAAGCGCATCAAGCTCAACCGCAAGCGCTGCGAAAACGCGACGCGCTTAAACGAAAACGATGTGTTGGAGCTGTACATCGGCGACGAATTCTTCAGCGACACCACACAGGAGTACCCGTTTATGCTCGCCCCTGCCGAGCTCAATATTGTCTACGAAGACGAGAATATCCTGCTGGCGGACAAGCCCGCGGGGCTGATTGTGCACGAGGATAAACAGGAGACTGTGGACACCTTGATCAACCGCATACAGAAATACCTGTTTGAAAAGGGAGAGTACAGCCCCCAGAACGAAAATTCGTTTGCACCCGCCCTGTGCAACCGCATAGACCGCAACACGGGCGGGATCGTGATCGCGGCCAAAAATGCCGAGACGCTGCGCATCCTTAATGAAAAAATCAAAAACCGTGAGCTGCAAAAGTTCTACCTGTGCATCGTGCACGGCACCCTGCAGAACAAGTGCGTGACTCTAACCGGCTATTTAAAGAAGGATGGCGACACCAATACGGTAGAAGTAAAGGCCCGTCCGTTTGAGGATGCAAAAACCATCAAAACGAAATACCGGGTGATTACCGAAAAGAACGGATGCTCGCTGCTCGAGGTAGAGCTGCTCACCGGGCGCACCCACCAGATACGCGCCCATTTCGCCTCGATAGGCCACCCGCTGTTGGGCGATACCAAGTATGGCACCAACAGTCAAAACAAGGGCAGCGGGTTTAAATATCAGGCGCTGTATTCGTATAAGCTCATCTTCTGCTTCACAGAGGACGCAGGGTTGCTTAACTACCTTAACAACAAGAGCTTTGAGGTTGAGGATGTCTGGTTTAAAAACAAAATATAGTTTACTAAAATGCAGCCCGCCGAACTGTTACTCAGTGCGGCGGGCTTTCTGTTAAAATTTCAGCGAGGATAAAGTACCGTTGGTCTACTTCGCCGCTTGAGCGAGGTTGTGAATACCGTCGTCGGTTAAGCGGTGTAGAATCCAACTTGGCATACTCTGTGCCCCGAGACTTTTGTAAAACTTCAGCGACGGCGCGTTCCAATCAAGGCAGGCCCACTCCATGCGGGCACAGTCCGTTTCCTCCGCAACCTTGGCGAGGTGATTGAACAGGGCCTTCCCATAGCCCTTTCCGCGTACCGACGGGGTGACGTAGATATCCTCGAGGTATAGCCCCGGCTTTCCGGTAAAGGTGGAGAAGTTGTTAAAGTAGATGGCGTAGCCGACGGGGTTCCCGTCCTCCTCGGCAATCAGTGCCTTGGCGGCATTGCGTACAAAAAGAGAGTCATGCAGGATCTGCTCGTTGCAGGCAACACAATCCTCCATCTTTTCGTATACGGCAAGCTCCATGATAAAGCGGTAGATAAGCCCCGCGTCCTCGGGGACTGCTTTGCGAATGGTGAAAACACTCATGCTGTAAACTCCTACGTTAATCTGTTTAATTCAATGTCTGGTGTTATATTCGGCTTTTTGGTACTCAATCCTTTTCCACATATTTTAATGTCAGACGTTGGTGCCGATTGTGCATCAGCCGCAATGCTCGGTGACGTACTGTTTCATGCGGTCAAAGCTTTGCTGGCTGATAATATGTTCAATGCGGCAGGCGTCCTTATCCGCGGTTTCTTCATCCACGCCAAGGGCCGTGGTGAGATACCGGGCGATAAGGCAATGGCGCTCGTACACCTTTTCGGCCTTTTCCCTACCCTTATCGGTAAGCAGTATCTGACCGTTCTTATCCATAGTAATGTATTCGTTCTGCTTTAAGATACTCATTGCACGGCTGATGCTCGGCTTGGTAAAACCCAGTTCGGCTGCTATATCGATTGAACGGACATACCCGCTTTTTTGCTGGAGAATAAGGATCGTTTCCAGATAATTTTCTCCCGACTCCTGAATGACCATAGGGCACGACTCCTTTCAAGGTGTTGGTTATTATTCTAGCATCCTTTATCTAAAAATTCAATAAAATTACAGAGTTCAAACGGGCTAGCGGCACCTTTACGCCTTGCCCTGCTTGACACAGTGCTTTGCGCAGCTCGGGCAGATTCCGGTAAGCTCAAGGCAGTGGCCGGTGATCTTAAAGCCTGTGGTTTCGGCAATCTCGCGGCTTAACGTCTCGATGGGGCACTCGTCTATCTCCAGCACCTTTTGGCACTCGGTGCAGATTAAGTGGTGCTTATGGGTATGGTTTTTCAGCATAAATAAGGTTTTACCGCCGATACCACCCACCTTGATGAGCGCGCCTTTTTCGGCCAGCGTGGCCAGCGTACGGTACACGGTAGAGTAATTCGTGCCGTCCTGCGCCAAGCGTGCATAGATTTCGTCGGCGGAAAGCGGGGTATCGGCCTGCTGAATAATGCTCAAGATGGCCTTTCGCTGCCGTGTTACCTTAATACCCAAGCTTTCTAAAATATCGGTACCCACCTTAATGCCTCCGTTTCAGCCGCGATTTCAGATGATTATATTTAGTTTAGCACAAAAAACGGCAGGATACAATCTTGGGTGTTTAAATCACGCAGATATCGTTATTCCATAGAGCGCGGGCGTTATTTGTTCCTGTCTGAATCAAATAAACCCCAGAAAACAAAGCGGCGCCCGGAGTAAACCCCGGGCACCTGAAACACAGTATTCTTACGTGATTATTTGGAAGACGCCGCAGACACAACCGCTGTTGCGGTATCGCCCTTCTTGGCGTTCTCGAGCGCGGCATTCACAAGAGCCTTAAACGAATTGGTGGAGTTGGTGGCGCCGGTGATGTTGTCCATCTTCTCGGTTGAGCCTTTGGTCTCAAAGGAAGCGATGATCTCGGGGATATACTTTTCAGGGTAGGTGCCCGAAACAGGCTCCATCGCGTCGCGGTACTCAGCGTTCTGGGATTTTTTATCGCCGGCTTCGTTGAGAGAATCAAACTCTTTGATTGCCGCCTTGCCTTCTGTTACCTCTACAACAACGTAATCCTTCCAGCCGTGTTCAAAATCCGCGGCTTCGGCCTTATAGGTACCATCCTTATACCCGCCGGAGCAGCCTGCGAGCAGTGTAACCGTAAGAAGTGCGGCAGCCGCAGCCATAAGAACTTTTTTCATCGTAATACCTCCATGTATTGGTGTAATGTCTCTTCGTTAATAATATATCATATTAGTATAGTATTGTCAACGGAAATAGGAATTGTTTTCATCTTCTGTTGTAAGCTTATGACATTATCCTAAACACTTGACGTACCCATTTGCAGCGTTTAAAATTGATTCTACATAATGTTATCACAGAATGAAATAATCAGCCAAAAGCGAGTAGAAAGAAACAGATGAAAAAGCTAAACACCAAGGTTATTATACTGGTATGTACCGTGGGTTTACTGCTGGTTGCGGGAGTATCCCTTATCATCAGTTTAAACACCCCCAAAGCCGTATCCACCAGCGGTTTTGCTATGAGCACCTATATAGACCAGCAGCTTTACAGCAAGGATACTTCCGCCGCGAACGCGGTGATGAGCGATACCATGAGCATGCTTACCGCCTTTGAAAACCGGCTTTCGATGTATATCACCGGCTCTGAAATAAGCGATATCAACGCAAACGCGGGCATAAAGCCTGTACAGGTGTCAGAGCACACCTTTACGCTTATAAAAAAGGCGGTACAGTACTGCGAGATGTCAGGCGGGCTGTTTGACATTACCATCGCGCCCGTTACCAAGGCGTGGGGGGTGAACAGCGACAACCCGCGCGTGCCCCCGCAGAGCGAGCTTGACGAGCTGAAAAAGCTGGTAAACTACAAAGATGTGCTGTTAGACGAAGCGGCACAGACGATTATGATTAAAAATAAAGGGCAAGCGATTGACTTAGGCGCCGTTGCCAAGGGCGAGGCCTGCAACCAGGTACGCGACCTTTACCTGAGTAAGGGCATTACCACCGGATTGCTTTCCATCGGCGGCAACATCATGGTAATCGGCGAAAAGCCAGGCGGGAAGGACTTTGTAATCGGGGTGCGGGACCCAAGAGGCGCGCCGAATGAGACCATCGGCACCGTAAAGCTAACCGATACCACCCTCTCCACCTCAGGGGATTACGAGCGGGTGTTTGAGAAGGACGGCAAGTACTACCACCATATCATGGACCCTAAAACCGCCGCCCCCGCCGAGACCGATTTAATGTCGGTAACCATCATCAGCCGCGAGGGTTCGTATGCCGATTTTCTTTCCACCTACCTGTTTTTACTTGGACGCGACAAGGCCTTAGCGCTTTTTGACAAGCTGAAGGTGGGCGTTATCGCCGTGGATAAGAACTATAACGTTTACCTTTCCGACAGCGCCAAGGCCATCTTCACCCCCAGTGACAACCCCAACTATACTTATCATCTGGACGCAGACAAAAAGGCGGTGACAGATTGAATAGAAGTATAAGCCCTGCGAGAAAGGTGGCCTTTCTCGGCCTGCTCTTTGCCCTTTCGGTGGCGCTGGCGTTCTTGGAATCGCTAATCCCCACCGCCGGCCTGCTGCCAAACGGGGTAAAGCTTGGGCTCTCCAACATCGTCACCATGTACGCGGTGTTCTTCTTAGGCTGGAAGGAGGCCTATGGCATCGCGGTACTTAAGTCGCTGTTTGTACTGCTTACGCGCGGCGCACTCGCGGCGGTTTTAAGCTTAAGCGGCGGGCTGTTATCGGTAACGGTGATGCTGCTTCTGCTGCTTTTAAAAAGCCGTCTGTCGTATGTGGTCATCAGCATATTCGGCTCGCTCACCCACAATCTGGCGCAGATCACCTGCGTTTCGTTTGTGTTGGGCGCAAGCGCATTTTACTACACCCCCGTGCTGATTATATCGGGCGTGGTGATGGGCGTTATTACGGGCGGCATCCTGAAGGCTGTGCTGCCGGCCTTAGAGCGGCTGCGTGGAAAGGCCTAGGGTGATAAAATCCACGCAGCGATACATTTTTACCCTTAACCCGTAGCAGAATACCTTTATGGGTAATGGATTGCCCAAACTCCCCTGGTGTATTGAACGGAGGACAGTAATGAAGATTGTGATACTTGATAGCCTAGCGGTAAGCAGCGGCGATGTGAGCTGGGCCCCGATAGAGGCGATTGCCCCGACCGAGCTGTATGACGCCACGCCAACCGATTTGATACTAGAGCGGGTTAAGGATGCGGACTATATCTTCTGCAACCGTACCCCCATCAGCCGCACGGTGATAGAGGGCGCGCCCAACTTAAAATGGATCGGCGTTTTTGCCACCGGCTACAACCTGATTGACATTGCAGCGGCAAAGGAAAAGGGCATTGCCGTTGCCAACGTGCCCGGCTATTCCACCCATGCGGTGGCGCAGATGGTATTTGCGCTCATTTTAGAGCTTTACAGCCACGTGGGCGACTTTAACACCGATGTGCATAACGGTATATGGCAGCAGCAGCGGGAGAGCATTATGTGGCGCTACCCGCTAAGCGAGCTTTACGGCAAAACCATCGGTATCGTCGGCTTTGGTGCCATCGGCGGCGAGGTAGCCAAGCTCGCGCAGGCGTTTGGCATAAAGGTACTGGCCTACAGCCGCACGGTGAAACCGGAACTGGAAAATGAACAGCTGCGCTTCGTGCCGCTGGATACGCTTTTGCAGGAGAGTGATATCGTTTCGGTGCACCTGCCGCTGTTTGACAGTACCCGTGGGCTGATTTCAGCGGAGAAGATTGCACAGATGAAGCGGGGCGCCGTACTCATTAATACCGCGCGCGGCCCGGTGGTGGATGAACAGGCGCTTGCAGAGGCGCTCAACGCTGGCAGGCTCTCGGGCGCTGCCGTGGATGTAGTGGCCAAGGAGCCGATTGTGGCGGACAACCCGCTGCTGACCGCCAAGAACTGCGTCATCACCCCCCACGTGGCATGGGCGCCTATCGAAACGCGGGCAAGGCTGATTGAGATGGCAGCCGAAAACCTGAAATCGTTTATTGCCGGAAGCCCTAAAAACGTTGTAAACCCGTAAACGCCTTATATTGATTATCATCTATAAACTATTGTACAAAAGCGCCTTACTCACTGCCGCGTTGTACGCGGGCTGATGAGTAAGGCGCTGTATTTATGAAATCGGATTAGTATTTTGACATATAGCGTGCGAGCAGGGTGTTTTTAATATCCCACAGGCTAAAGGAAAGGTCTACATAATAGCGGTGCGGGTATTCGAACCGCTTTACCTCGTCCCACAACAGGTCGATCTGCTCTAAGCAGTAGGTGCGGATATCCGCAAGGGCCGGAGATTCATAAACCAGCTCACCGTTTCTGAAAATCTGCTTGAGCATGGGCTTTGCGATGATGTTGGAGAGGTACTTCTTCTTCCACACCTCCACCGGGTCGAAGATGGTGATGCCATTCTCCACCCGCAGCTTTTCGCCGCGGATAGCAATATAGTCGGCTACCGCCATACCCGTCTCCTTGGAGAAAAAGCGGTACAGCTCTTTAAAATGAGGGGTAGTCACCTTCTCGATGCTCTCGCTTACCTTGATCTTGGGCTGATAGGTGCCGTCCTCGTTTTCGACCGCGACCAGCTTATACACCCCGCCGAACACCGGGTCGCTTTTGGAGGTGATCAGGTTCTCACCTACGCCGAAGCTGTCGATGCGGGCGCCCTGCAGAAACAGGTCGCGTATAATGTATTCGTCCAGCGCGTTGGAGGCGACGATGGCGACGTCCTGATACCCCGCTTCGTCGAGCATACGGCGCGCCTTTTTAGAGAGGTAGGCGATATCGCCGCTGTCGATACGCACCCCTTTGGGGCGGTAACCCATCGGCTTTAAAACCTCGTCGAAGGTGCGGATGGCATTGGGGATGCCGGATTTGAGCACGTTATAGGTATCCACCAAGAGCGTGCAGCTGCCGGGATAAACCTCGGCATAGCGCTTGAAGGCCTCAAACTCACTGTCGAACAGCTGCACCCAGCTATGCGCCATGGTGCCCGAGGCGGGGATATGATATTCCCTGTCGGCAATGGTGCAGGCGGTGCCGTGGCACCCGCCGATGTAGGATGCTCTGGCACCCAAGATGGCCGCGTCGCTGCTCTGCGCGCGGCGGGAACCGAACTCGAAAACCTGCTTGCCCTGTGCCGCCCGTACAATGCGGTTGGATTTGGTGGCGATCAGCGACTGAAAGTTGATGGTAAGCAGCAGCATTGTTTCCAGCAGCTGCGCCTGAATAATTGGCCCGCGCACCGTTACCACCGGCTCGTAGGGGAAGATGGGGGTTCCCTCCTCCATTGACCATACGTCGCAGGTAAACTTGAAATCTTTAAGATAGGTTAAAAAATCCTCCCCGAACAGGTGCTTATCACGAAGGTACTCGATATCCTCCTCGGTAAAATGAAGGTTTTGGATATAGTCGATTACCTGCTCAAGGCCCGCAAAGATAGCGAAGCCCGCCTTATCGGGGATGGTTCTGAAAAACATATCAAAAACCGCAACCTTTTCCCCCATGCCGTTTTGCAGGTAGCCGTTTGACATGGTCAGCTCGTAAAAATCGGTAAGCATGGTGAGGTTGCGTACCTGTGCCCAATTTGCGCTCATGTGTCTTACTTCTTTCGTAGTTAATGTTATGGTTCGATGTTGCTTACAACCTGAATGCCGTTATCCATCATGCTGCATAAAAACACAGCGTTCAAAAGCTCCGCGGGGTGCTGCGGGCTGTCGTAGGTATCCACCAGCGACACCGGCACGATCACGGCGCGCGCATCGTTATTCTCGTTAAAATAGGTTTTAAGCGAGCAGGCAAGCTGAAAGATACAGATATCGGTGCAGCAGCCGGTGACAACAAAGTTTTTGTAATCGCTTAAAAGCTCCTTGGTGTGCATCTTGTAAAAGCTGTTGGTGGAGTTCTTTTCGATGACGGTGGGGAATAACGCCTTAAGCTCGCTTACAAGCTCCGGCTCATCGGTGCCCTCCAAGCAATGGGGCGGGTAGCCGCCGGTAAGCTCCAGTGACTGCTCGTTGTACCGGTCGCTCAGCGCCACCAGTACCATTCCGCGCTCCTCGCAGGCCGCGGCAAACGCAGCCGTTTTGGGTATCAGGGCGTTCACCCTTTCGGAATACAGCGCGCCGTGCTTGGCAAAGCCATTGTTCATATCCACCGAGATGAACAGTGTCTCCTCAGGGTTTAGCGCCGAAAGGCTGAGTATGGGCGCGTTCTTTACCCTGTTCTCCATCTCTGCCAGTGATGAGAGCACTTTATCGTTCATAGCCATCCTCTTTTCATCGGTTCGCAAGCATTATTCTGATATTTAACAGACATATTGTCAATTTTTCTGTAGATAAATATTATATCAGTACTATTTATAATTTGCAATTCTGTGCGCGATTATTTTGCATTCCGACGGTTTCAGCAGCTTTTCGCCGCCGAAATGTTTGATATACCGCAAGAGCTTTCGTCTACCGCCCCTTCTTGCCGAAAAGACCGGAATCTCTTCGCTGTACACCTTCACCTTGGTTCGGGGGTGGGAGAAGTAAACGATGCCCTGCACCTCTATATCATACCCGCATTGCACCAAAACACGCGTTAAAACCCGCGCGTGTGTGGTCACCTGCTTGACGGGGCTGTAAAAGCGCTTGGCGTACCGGCTGCCGCTTTCGGTCTTCTTTTTTTGCAGCAGCGCGTGGTCCTCGTCATCACCGTAGATAACGCCCTTATGGTTCTTGGTCTCTACCACAAACACGCCGTTTGGCCCAACCACCACATGGTCCATCTGTGCGGAGTGCCCGTCGCCCGAGATGGTGACGTCCGGGCAGACGTAATAGTGCCGAGGCAGGCGCCTGAGCACCGCGGTGGTGGCCACCTCGCCCTCGATACCGTGCTTTAGGATGAGCATCTGCACCCGTTCGCGCTTGATAAAAAAGAGCGCCGCCAGTAAAATAAGGCTGATGCCGTATGTAAAAAACGCAAACGCGGCACCTAAAAGCGCCAGAAATACATATAGCGCGATGCGCAGAACACATCGGTTATAGCTTGCCTTTACCGTGTTTACAATGCCGGACTTTATAATCTTTGCCATCGTGGCCTCCCTCAATATAAAATCCCGCCTGTCAGGTGGCGGGATGGTCTAATCATATTCGCCTAGTCTTTATACTAATTCCAATAAGAAATATAACGTAAAAATTCTTCACAAAAGGCATAAATCCAACCTTTTGCTCGAATTTTTTCTATATTTCTAATCGAAATAAGTATCAGAAAAAAGCTGCTGCTGCAGCTTTTTTAAGCGCTCGCGCCTGCGCTGTGTTTCGACAGTATCTATGGTCACGCCGCCGTGGGCATCCACCCGCAGGCAGTCGCCCTCTTTCACCCCGCCCGGCAAGGACGCTACAGGGATTTTTTGCTGACGCCCCTGCTCATCCTCACAGACGGCAAGGCCGCCTTCCAACCTGTCGACGCATAAAAGCTGCCCTTCCTGCATGGCTGATTGCCTCCTTTGGGGTGATGCGAACCGTCAACGCTGCGTTTTTACGGCGATGTTCTCGCCGTCGGTGGTATAGACGATGGTGCCGTTTAAGTCGGTGCGGTTCACAGTAATATTTCTGTCCGCAAATGCCTGCAGGGTGGAAGCGCTCGGGTGGCCGTAATCGTTGTTTACCCCACAGGAGATGGCCGCATAGCCCGGCTTGATCGCGTCCAAAAACGCCTTGCTACCGGAGGTTGAGCTGCCGTGGTGCCCCGCTATGTAGAGGTCGCTTATAAGGTTAAAGCCCTTTTCCAGTACGGCCTTCTCCGCCTGCTTTTCGGCGTCACCCGAAATGAGCACGCGGGTTTTGCCAAAGGTTATCTTGGAGACGACCGACTCGTTGTTGAGGTCGTCAAAATCCGAGGCGGGGCCGAAGATATCGAGCTTCATCGCGCCTACGGCGTAGCTTTTGCCCGGGGTAGCGGTAATCACCTTAATCTTCTTTTCGGCGAGCAGGGTGAGCACGTCCTCGTAGGTTTTGGTGGTGGGGACGATCGTGTCGGGAACCTTGGGCAGGATGACGTTATCCACCGTCACGTTTTTGAGCACGTCGTCCATCCCGCCGATGTGGTCGGAATGCGGGTGGGTGCCGATCATGTAGTCAAGATGATCGATCCCGAGCGTTTGAAGGCAGTCAAGCACCGTATCGCCCTGATCGTTCTCGCCCGCGTCGATGAGGATGCTGTTATCCCCTGTGGTAAAGAGCGTGGAGCTGCCCTGCCCCACGTCGATGATGTAAACCGACATCAGCGCTCCGCCCAGCATCTCGGGCGGCGGGTTCTCCTGCTGCGTGGCGGAGGGAATCTCGGCGGGCGTAAGCACCGGTTCGGTATCGTATGGCTCGCCGGTTACCAATGTGTAGGCATCCCCCCATGTGGGGAACGAAAAAGGCAGCAGCGAAAGGGTGGATAGAGTCAGCAGAACGACCGCCACAGCCGCTATAGCGATAGCGGAAAGCCCCGCCTTCTTTTGTTTAAACAGGCCTTTTAGGTGCCTTTGGGCTTGTTGGTTTTCTCGCTTTGCCATGAAGCTCTCCTTTGCCGCCCCGGGGCGGTGTAGCCTTCTGCCGTGTTGCCCCAGGCTTGCCGCCGCTACGCGGAGCAGCGCCCGCCGGGCGGAACTGCATTTTGCCTTCGCCCTGTGACTTGGGCTTTTTGGGGATATAGGGGGGAATCAGGCAGCCCTCGCCGTAGCCGATAAGGTCTTCCCTGCCCGCCTTTTTAAGCGCCTGCACCACAATGGCGTGGTTGTTTGGGTTAAAATACTGCAGCAGCGCGCGCTGCATGGCCTTTTCCTCGCTTGTACGCGGTACAAAAACGGGCTTGAGCGTATAGGGGTCCAGCCCCGTGTAGAACATGCAGGTGGAGATGGTGCCGGGGGTGGGGTAAAAATCCTGCACCTGCTCGGGGCGGATGTTGTGCTTCTTTAAAAAGAGTGCAAGGGTCACGGCGTCCTTTAAGGTACTGCCCGGGTGGGAGGACATTAAATAGGGCACGAGATATTGTTCTTTGTGTATCCTCTTGGTGCGCTCGTAAAACCGCTTTTCAAAGGCCTCGTACGCCTCGATGTGCGGCTTGCCCATGGCGTCCAGCACCGTGGGGGAGCAATGCTCGGGGGCAACCTTGAGCTGCCCGCTTACGTGGTTTTCGATAAGCTCATTAAAAAAGGCGTCGTTTTTATCCTCAAGAAGGTAATCAAACCGTATACCCGAGCGGATAAACACCTTCTTTACGCCGCGAATGGCGCGCAGCCTGCGCAGCATGTGCAGGTATTCGCTGTGGTCGGCCTCCAGCGCCGGGCAGGACGTGGGGGCAAGGCACTTCTTCCCCTTGCACAGACCCTGCGTAAGCTGCTTTTTGCAGGAGGGCCTTCTGAAATTGGCGGTGGGGCCGCCAACATCGTGGATATACCCCTTAAACCGAGGGTTGGCCACGAACGATTCGGCCTCGCCTGCCACCGAGTCCTCACTACGGCAGGTGATCCTGCGCCCCTGATGAAACGCGATGGAGCAGAAGTTGCAATGCCCGAAGCAGCCGCGGTTGTGGGTGATGGAAAACTCCACCTCTTCAATGGCGGGCACGCCGCCCTTTTGCTCATAGCTGGGGTGGTAAAAACGCATATAGGGTAGCGCGTATACCCTATCCAGCTCTTGCTGCTCGAGCGGCGGCATGGGCTTGTTCTGTATCACAACCCTTTTGCCGTGCTTTTGTAAAAGAGCGCGGCCCGAAACGGCGTCATGCTCGTCAATCTCAAGCCTAGCGGCCTTGCAGTATTCCTTTTTGTTCTCGCTTACCATCTCAAAGCTGGGCAGATTGGTAAGCCCTAAAGGGATATTCTCGGGCTCGGTGACATAGCAGGTACCAAGTACATCGGTGATGGCTTGCACCGGCTCGCCTGAAACTAAACGGCGGGATATCTCGACGGTCTGCTTTTCCCCCATGCCGTAAACCAGCAGGTCGGCCCCGCTGTCGATTAAAACCGAGGGGCGCACCGCGTCATCCCAGTAATCGTAATGCGCAAAGCGGCGCAGGGAGGCCTCCAGCCCGCCGATGATAATCGGGGTATCGGGGTAGGCGCCGCGCAGCATGCGGCAGTAGACGATTACCGCACGGTCGGGGCGGTGCCCCGCTTCGCCGCCGGGGGAATAGCTATCCTCCGAGCGCGGGTTCTTGGCTACGGAATAATGCGCCACCATCGAATCGATGTTGCCGGAGGTGACAAAAAAGCCGTAGCGCGGCTCGCCGAGCTGCTTAAAGTCCTTTACGCTGTGCCAATCCGGCTGGGCAAGGATGCCCACCGAATAGCCCTGCGCCTCCAGCACGCGCGAAATAATGGCGATGCCGAAGCTGGGGTGGTCGACATAGGCGTCACCCGTCACACAGATATAGTCAAAGCGGTCGATGCCCTTTTCGAGCATCTCGCTGCGGGAAATCGGTAAAAAACCTGACATGGAAAGCTCCAATCCGTAATCGTTAGTTCTGCGGGGTATCCTGCCGCATGGTCATTTCCAGCCACTGCTGGCGGCTGATGAGCACCGGACGGGGCTTGCTGCCCTCAAACGGGCCGACAATCCCGCGCTGCTCCATCTCGTCGATGATGCGCGCCGCTCTGGCGTAGCCGAGCTTTAGCCTGCGCTGCAAAAGAGAGGTAGAGGCCTGCCCTGCCTCGACCACACACTCGATGGCCTTGGGGAGCATCTCGTCCTCGCTCTCCGCGCCGTCTTCACCCGAAGGGGCGGACTTCTCTTTCGCCGCCTGCTTCTCTATCTCGTCGATGATGTTGTCGTCGTAATCGGCGGCGGCGCCCTTCTTGATGAAGGAAACCACGCGCTCGACCTCTTTTTCGTTGACATAGCAGCCCTGCACGCGCACGGGCTTGGATGTGCCCACCGGTGCGAACAGCATGTCGCCGCGCCCAAGCAGCTTCTCGGCGCCGCCCATATCGAGGATGGTGCGCGAGTCTACCTGCGACGACACCGCGAACGCGATGCGGCTGGGGATATTCGCCTTGATAACGCCCGTGATAACGTCCACCGACGGGCGCTGTGTGGCGATAACAAGGTGCATGCCCGCGGCGCGCGCCATCTGGGCCAGACGGCAGATGGCGTCCTCCACCTCGTTGGGGGCGGCGATCATCAGGTCGGCAAGCTCGTCGATGATGATGACGATCTGCGGCAGCGGCTTAATCTCGTCGTTAATGGCGGCAAGCTCGTTGTAGCCCACAAGGTCGCGCACCTGATTATCGGCGAACAGCTTGTAGCGGTTGAGCATCTCGGTAACCGCCCAGTTTAAAGCGCCCGCAGCCTTGCGCGGGTCGGTCACCACCGGCACCAGCAGGTGCGGGATGCCGTTGTAGATGCCAAGCTCCACCACCTTCGGGTCTACCATCAAAAAGCGCACCTCGTCGGGGGTGGATTTGTAAAGCAGGCTGATGATAATCGAGTTGATGCATACCGATTTACCCGAGCCGGTGGCGCCCGCTACCAGCAGATGCGGCATCTTGGCAAGGTCGGCGATGGTTTTGTCGCCCGTTAAATCCTGCCCCAGGGCCACCGACAGCTTGCTTTTGGCGCTTACAAACTCGGTGGAATCGATAATGCTGCGCAGCTTAACGACACTTACCTCTTTGTTGGGCACCTCGATGCCCACGGCGGGCTTATTGGGGATGGGGGCCTCGATGCGCACACCCGCACTTGCGAGGTTTAAGGCGATGTCGTCCGCAAGGCTGGTGATCTTGGCAATCTTCACACCCGCAGAGGGCTGCAGCTCGTAACGCGTTACGGCGGGGCCGCGCGAGATATCCAGTACCTTGGTAACCACCCCGAAGCTCTTTAAGGTGTCTACCAGCAGCTCGGCGTTTTGTTGAAGCTCCTCGCTGATGTCGGCGGTGTTCACCGGCTTGCCCTGCTCAAGCAGCGTAATCGGCGGGTATGTATAGCCGTCGCCGGTATCGAGCGACTCCTGCTCCACGGCGTTTTTCGCGATATTCTGTTCAAAGGCTCTCGCCTCGTTTTCAAATGCCTGGCGGTTGGTCTTGGGCGCCGCGGGCTTGTCCGGCGGGATATCGACAACTGCCGCCTTGGGTACCGCGCGCTCGACGATATTGCTGATCTCGCCCGCCTCGGCCTCGTCGGGCTGAGACGGCTTTTTATTCTTAATTTCGGCAATCAGCGCCTTATTCTTTTGCTTTTCTTCCTTCTGCTTTAGCTTAAGCGCCGCCTTGCGCTCCTTTTCGGTTTGCGGGGTACTCGACCATATCACCTGCCCGGCCGTGATGGGGTGCCCGGGCATCTCGGTTTCTTCATCCAGCGGCACGTCGATGTTAAAGCGGGGCTTAGACGCCTTTTCTTCAAACCGCTCCTGATATACATCGCCCAGCTTCTTGACGGGGGTGGAGACGGTTCTGAAGATATCAAGCAGCGTAATGCCGGTGAGTATCATCACAAACAGCAGGATGAGCAGGATGATGGTAATGCCAGCGCCGCTTTTATCAAACAGCTCGTATAATGTCCAGCCGAACACCGAGCCGAAAAAACCGCCGCCGCGTTTGGCCACGCCGTCGTTGTACAACGAGGCAACCTGCTTAAAAAAGGTGTCGCCCGCCGGAATACCGACGGTGAAGATCTGCACCGCACCGCAGATCATGACGGTGAGCAGCCCCGCCTGCCAGCACTTTGCCACGGGGGACGTCGCCTTCTGGTCGAGCGCCATCAGCACCGCAAGCAGCATGGTGATAAACGGCACGGCATAGGCCACGTCGCCGAACATACCGAACATAAACTTGTGCAGCTCTGTCCACAGATTGGTGCCCTGCACGAACACAAGCGTGCAGAAAAATACCCCTAAGGCAAAAAGCACCACGGCGTACATCTGCCGTCTGGCATAGGCGCGCCGGCTTTCATGCTCCTGCGCCTTCGATGTCTTTGCGCCGCTTTTCTGCCTGCCGGAGGAGGATTTTGAGGCCGGTTTTCTGGCTGTGGCGGTTGCCCTTTTTTGCGCCATCCTTACTCTTTCCTTCCGCTGTTATACTACCATAAGCCCAGCCGGTTTTAACCTTTCTGAGGTTAACCGGCCATAGAGCTTAACAGATCCACAAAGTTCATGCCCGCCATGTGCTCGATGGCGCCGATAATCACCACCACCACGCCGAGGGCAAGGGTATAATAGGAGAAGATGGCGAGCTTATCGGTTTTCACCATCCACGCGAGCAGCTTAATGGCAAAGAAGCCGACAATCGCCGACACCGCTACACCGATAAGGATAGGCGCCCAGTCTATCTGCGTACCCTGGGCCATCGCGTCGCCCAGCTCAAAAACGTTGGCGCCGATAATTGCGGGAATGCCCATGATAAACGAGAACGCCACCGCATACTCGCGCGAGTAGCCGCGCAAGAGCGCCATTGAGATGGTGGAGCCGGAGCGGGAAACCGCGGGTAGGGCCGCAAGCCCCTGCATCGTACCGATGAGCAGCGCGTCGGGAGATTTCATGTTCTTGGCGGTCTTGTCGCCCTTGTAGCAGCGGTCCGCCAAAAACAGCATAATGCCGGTAACGAGAAACAGCGCACCCTCTACCACAATGTCGCTGTCTTCGGCGATAGCCGTAAAGAAATCCTTGACAAAGTAGAAGGCGATAAGCGGAATGAGCGAAACCAGAATCATTAAGATCATGCGGCGGTCGGGGTTTAATTTTCTAAATGAAAATTTGCCCGTGAAGATATCGCCGACCATACGGAAAAACTCGAGCAGCAGCTCGCCGATTAATGTGTGGTAAGCCACAATTACGGCAACGAGCGTGCCCAGATGCAGCATTACCGTAAAAAACAGCGCGCCCTCGCCCGAGGTTTTGGTAAAGTGCTGGTAGAGCGTAAGATGCCCGTCGCTGGAGACGGGTAAGAATTCGGTGATGCCCTGCAAAATACCCTGCAGGATCGCGTTTAAGATTGTCAAAGCCATGCCCTCCGTTTTATGTAGCCTGCAAGGCAGGCGCTATATTCATATTGGTCTATTTAAGAACTCTGCCGCCAAAGGAATCACATCCATTTAACGATGCTGCCGGGCGCATACTCCTTGCGCAAAAATACCTTTGGGTCGGTAGAAAGCACCCTAGTCACGTGCATGCCGTCGGATTGCTCTACCCCTTCCAGCAGCACGCCGTTTACCATCTTCGTAACAGTCTGGGACGCTGTCGCGTCCTGAAAAATAAGCTCATACGGTTCTTTGGTATATAGATACATCAGCCGGTCACCCGTCCTCCTTTTTTTCTCGTACCTTTCTTCTTGTGCTCCTCCGCTTCCTTTTCTATCAGCTCATAAAGGTAGCTGATCGCGTCGCTTAAACCGCCGAGCGAATCGATAATGCCAGCCTCCACCGCCTTCTCGCCATCCAGCACGGTACCGATATCCATCACAAGCTCCCCCGTTTTGGTCATCAGCTCGCGAAAGCTTTCCGCCGAGATATGCGAGTTCTCCGAGACAAAGCGTACGATGCGCTCCTGCATCTTGTCAAAATAGGAGAGCGTCTGCGGTACGCCCAATACCAGCCCACTTAAGCGTATGGGGTGAATGGTCATGCTCGCCGACGGTACAATAAACGAACGTTTTGCGCATACGGCAAGCGGTACGCCGATGGAATGGCCTCCGCCCAGCACGATAGAAACCGTGGGCTTTTTCATGCCCGCGATAAGCTCGGCGATGGCAAGCCCCGCCTCTACGTCGCCGCCGACGGTGTTGAGTATAATCAAAAGCCCCTCAATCTCGGGGTCTTCCTCGATCGCTACAAGCTGGGGAATAACATGCTCATACTTTGTGGTTTTGTTCTGCGGCGGAAGGATATAGTGACCTTCCACCTGCCCCACAATGGTAAGGCAGTGAATGGTATGGTCGCCCTTGCTTTGGGTGACCGAGCCGGTTCGCACAATCTGGTCGGTTTGCTCTTCGCTGGTGGTGCTTGGGGCTGTCTCTTTTTCGGAAGCGTCTGGAGTCTTCTGTTCGTTTTGTTCATCGTTCACTGTAATCCCTCGCCTCTCCAACATCATAAAAGCTATTGTTTCCAGTAGCCAAGGGATGTATGCGCAAGGCCTTTATGGGAATGTGCATAAACAACGAACCAAAAATATTATATCAATTATTCTATATTTAAACAATAGCAAGATATACAAAACACCGTCGCAAAAGAACATATTTTCTTTTTTGAGCTTTAAAACAAAGGAAGAAATCCATACAATAGTTTTGAAAACATTGAAATATATGCTAGCGTATGTTAAAATAATGTCATATTTTATGCGAATATGTGTTTTGAGGTTCCCATGAGAAAAGAATTCAGCATCGTTTGCATTTCGGTGTTTCTACTGGTGCTTGGAACCTACATATCCGGGTCGCTGTTCGTGCCTTACGCGCACGCGCTGGGCGGGAGCAGCTTTACCATCGGGATTATATACAGCAGCATGTATGTGGTACGCCTGATATTCGGCACGCCTATCGGCTGGCTTTCTCAAAAAAAGGGTGCCAAAAAGGTACTCATATACAGTCTGATGCTCTACCCGCTCATTGCGGCGGCCTACTGGGTATCGTGGAACATCCCGTCGCTGCTGGCGGCAAGGCTGCTGCACGGCGCAGCCTCAGCAATGATGCTGCCCATGGCAATGGCTTATATCGGCGAGATCAGCCCGCAGGGACAGGGAGGGCGTTATATGGGGCTTTATAACCTGATCACCTTCTCCGCAAGCGGCATCGGGCCGGTGGTGGGTGGCTTTATCTACGAAAGCTATGGAATCAAAGAGGCGTTTTTGACATTATTCATCCTCGCCCTATTGGCACTCGTACTGATTTTAATCGTGGGCAATGCGAAAACACCTTTGGTAACATCAAGCCGCGAAGGTGAAACGCGGCAGGAAACCCAGTTTAACATAAAAGCGCTGCTACGCGATAAAAGGCTTTGGGGGCTGGCCTGCGTGAACATCGTTTCGGCCGTTCTTCTGGCGCTGTTCGGGGCGGCCTTTACCGAATACGCCTTGGGCTGTGCGCTCAACATGAAGAGCATCGGCGTGCTTATTGCCATCAACAACATTGTCATCGGCGTAGCCCAAATCCCCCTTGGGAAGCTCAGCGACAGATACAATAAGGCCGTATTGGTGATGATTTCGGCCGCAGCCACCTCTTTATTGCTGATATTATTCTTAACCTTTAAAAGCTTCTGGGGTATCGGCCTGCTGCTGATTGTCATCGGGGTAGCGATTGCCCTACACTTTTCCGCGTCGGCGGCAATCTCGGCGGTTATCGGTAAACAAGGCGGCATGAGCGTTACCATGGGTTTTCTGAGTTCGGTAAACAGCACCGGCACGATTATCGGGTATCTGCTGCTCGGCTTTATCACAGATACCTTCGGTATTCAGAATACCTTCTATTTTACCGCGTGCCTTTTTATAATCGGTAACCTGTTATTTTTATTGTGCTGGCGCCTTTACTTAAAAACATTCAAGCAGGAAAGGATGGATTAACCCGTGAATAGCGTTCGTTTTGAAGAAATCCGTGAGGAGCACCTGTCCGAGGTATTGAATATCTATACCTATTATGTGCTCAACACCACCGCTACCTTTCACGCGCATGCGTTAACGGAGGCGGAGATGCGCGAGCTGGTGTTCTTTGAGAACCCCAAATATCACGCTTATATCATCCTGTGTGATGATATGATTGCGGGATATGTGATATTGACCCAACACAAAAAGCGCGAAGCCTACGACGCGACGGCCGAGGTAACCATCTATTTAAAGCCCGACTGTAACGGCCAAGGCGTCGGCGGCAAGGCGACGCAGTTTATTGAGGAGGTTGCGCTGCGGCAGAACATGCATGTACTCGTGGCGACGATCTGCGGCGAAAACCAAAGGAGCATAAGGCTGTTTGAAAAAAGCGGCTATGTAAAATGCGCGCATTATAAAGAGGTAGGCGTAAAGTTCGGGCAATATCTGGATGTGGTGGCATACCAGAAGATTTTGCAGAACAAATAGCCGCCAAGCCTTATGAATACCCTGCATAAAGCGTCTTTGTGCCACCTTCTCCGCCCTGTTTGCAACTGGAAACCCATTAGTTAATTGATTGACAATCTTCTGTGATTATTATAGAATTATATATACCCGTTAGCGAGGAATTTACGGTATAAAACCTCGACGGGAACCTGTTTTAATCACCAAAATTCGCAAAAAGCGAATATTTATACATGATTTTTCATTATAGCAACTTAAACTGAGGGGAGAAGTATACAGTGGGGTTCACCATCGCACAGAAGATTATTAAAAACCATCTGCTCAGCGGCAGTATGGTAGCAGGGGAAGAGATTGGTCTTAGAATCGACCAGACGCTGACGCAGGACGCAACCGGCACCATGGCTTATCTGGAATTTGAGGCCATGGGCGTGCCGAGGGTAAAAACCGAGCGCTCGGTTGCCTATATCGACCACAACACACTGCAAACCGGCTTTGAAAACGCCGATGACCACCGATACATTCAAAGCGTTGCCAAGAAGCACGGCATCTATTTTTCACGTCCGGGCAACGGCATCTGCCACCAGCTGCAGCTCGAGCGGTTCGGCATCCCCGGCAAGACGCTGATAGGCTCCGACAGCCACACCCCCACGGGCGGCGGCATCGGCATGCTGGCGATGGGCGCGGGCGGGCTGGACGTAGCGGTTGCGATGGGCGGCGGCGCTTACTATATCCCCATGCCCAAGATGGTAAAGGTAAACCTAACCGGCAAGCTTGCGCCGTGGGTTAGCGCCAAGGATATTATTCTTGAGGTGCTGCGCCGTTTAACCGTAAAGGGCGGCGTGGGCAAGATTATCGAATACGGCGGCGAGGGCATCAAGACCCTGAGCGTGCCCGAACGCGCCACCATCACCAACATGGGCGCGGAGCTGGGCGCCACCACCTCTATATTCCCCTCCGACGAGATCACCCGTGCCTTTTTGAAGTCACAGGGCCGCGAGGGCGACTACACACCCCTTGCTTCCGACCCCGATGCGCAGTACGACGAGCTGGTGGAGATTGATTTATCTACCCTCGAGCCGCTGGCGGCCTGCCCGCATAGCCCCGATAACGTTAAGGCTGTCTCTGAGCTTGGGAGCATGAAGATCGACCAGGTTTGCATCGGCTCCTGCACCAACTCCTCTTACTTAGACCTGATGTGTGTTGCCACGATTTTAAAAGGAAAAACCGTACATCCTGCCGTAAGCCTTTCGATTGCACCCGGCTCCAAGCAGGTGTTCCATATGCTCGCACAGAACGGCGCGCTTGCCGACCTGATTGCTTCGGGTGCCAGAATTCTTGAATGCGCCTGCGGCCCCTGCATCGGCATGGGGCAGTCGCCCAACTCTGCCGGTATCAGCCTTAGAACCTTCAACCGCAACTTTGAGGGCCGCTCCGGCACAGCCGACGCGGGCGTATACCTCGTAAGCCCCGAGACCGCCGCGGTTTCCGCCATCACCGGCGTGCTGACCGACGCGAGAACCCTCGGCGAGGCCGCTGCGATTGAGATTCCCAAGGAATTTCTCATTAACGATAACATGATCATTCCCCCCGCAAGCGAGGCCGAGGCGAAGGATGTTGAGGTACTCAGAGGCCCGAACATCAAGGAGTTCCCCAAGAGCGAGCCGCTCACCGATACCATCTCCGCCGATGTGCTGCTGAAGGTGGGCGACAACATCACCACCGACCACATCATGCCCGCGGGCGCCAAGCTGCTGCCCTACCGCTCCAATATCCCCTACCTCTCAAACTTCTGCTTTACCCGCTGCGACGAGGACTTCCCCGCCAGAGCCAAGGCCGCTGGCAAGGGCATTATCGTAGGCGGCATCAACTACGGGCAGGGCTCCTCGCGCGAGCACGCGGCGCTTGTTCCGCTCTATCTCGGCATTAAGGCCGTGGTGGCCAAGAGCTTTGCGCGCATTCACCGCGCGAACCTCATCAACGCGGGCATCCTCCCGCTGGAGTTTGCAAACGCTGCGGATTATGACAGCCTCACCCTCGGCGACACCCTCACCCTTGAGCATGTGCTGGAGGATATCGCGGCAGACAAGCCGTTAACCATCCGCACCGCTTTAGGCAAAGAGATAAAGGCCACCTGTGTGCTCTCGCAGCGCCAGAAGGATATTCTGCTCGCGGGCGGGCTGCTCAACTACACCAGAGAGCAATCCAAGTAACCAGATATACGATATACGAATAACAGGATGAATGGAGCGTAATACAATGGAACAAAAGATAGCGGCGGCTGCGGAAAAATACGCGAAGCTGATTGAATCGCAGCTTAAGCGCGTTGAAATGATGAAGGCGCAGGGCGATTTCGTAGATTACAGCAAGGTGGATAACATCGTCATCGGCGTATGTGGCGGCGACGGCATCGGTCCTACCATTACCAATGAAGCGCACCGCGTGATTGAATACCTGCTCAAAGACGAGATTGTAAGGGGTAAGGTATCCTTCCGCGTGATCGACGGCTTAACCATTGAAAACCGTGCCGCAGTGGGCAAGGCAATCCCAGAGGACGTATTGGCGGAATTAAAGCTATGCCACGTAATCCTTAAAGGCCCCACCACCACCCCGCGCGCGGGCGACCCGTGGCCGAACATCGAAAGCGCCAACGTGGCCATACGCAAGGAGCTTGACCTGTTTGCGAACGTACGCCCCGTAAAGGTACCCGAAAAGGGCATCGACTGGACCTTCTTCCGTGAGAACACCGAGGGCGCCTATGCCATCGGCTCCAGCGGCGTAAATGTGGACGACGACCTCGCATTCGACTTCACCGTAACCACCACGCAGGGCACCGAGCGCATCGCCCGCCTTGCGTATGAATATGCCCGCAACAACCACAAGGACAGGGTTTCGATTATCACCAAGGCAAACGTGGTTAAAACAACCGACGGCAAGTTCTTAAAGCTCTGCCAGAAGATCGGTGCGGAGTACCCCGAGATTACCACCGACGACTGGTACATTGATATCACCACTGCCAAGCTCATCGACGAGAAGCGCCGCCGCGATTTTAAGGTATTCGTACTGCCCAACCTTTACGGCGACATTATCACCGACGAGGCCGCCGAGTTTCAGGGCGGCGTAGGCACCGCGGGCAGCGCCAACATCGGCAAGCGCTACGCGATGTTCGAGGCGATTCACGGCTCCGCCCCCAGAATGGTGCAGGAAGGCCGTGCGCAATACGCCGACCCCTGCTCGATGCTGCGTGCCGCCGTGCTGCTGCTCTCCCACATCGGGTACCAGCAGCAGGCCGATAAGCTGGAGCGCGCGCTGGACATCTGCATGTACGAGGAGAAAAAGCTCGCCGTCACCGGCCGTGAAACCGGGGCAACCTGCCCGGCCTTCGGCGAATATGTTATGCAGACGATTCGAGCGCTGTAATTTTTGTGCATCCATCCCCTTCATATAAACCAGCACATCTTTCATTCATCACAGAATTGCAACACGGTTTTGAACAGGTACCTTGACAGCTGGTTTTCATCATCTTTCAGAAAGCAGGCGATTTACAGTGGCAAAAAGTCAATCGGTTTCGCTGTCGGTTATCAGGCGGCTGCCCCGCTATTACCGCTTTTTGTCCGACCTTAAGGCCGCCGGTATCCTGCGGATCTCTTCTCGCGAGCTTTCGTCAAAAATGGGGCTTACGGCTTCACAGATTCGGCAGGACCTCAACTGCTTCGGCGGTTTTGGGCAGCAGGGGTACGGGTACAATGTGGAACAGCTTCACGCTGAGATTGGCAACATACTGGGCGTGAGCAAAAGGCATAAGACCATCCTGCTCGGCGCCGGCAACCTCGGTAAGGCCGTTGCCTCGCATATGGATTTTGAGGCCAAGGGCTTTGACCTGATTGCCATCTTTGACACCGATAAGCAGGTGATCGGCAAGACGCTACGGGGTATTAAGATTGCGTCCTACGACACGATTGTGCCGTTTTGTAAGCAGAATCAGCCGCTCGTCGCCATATTGTGCATCCCCAAGGAAAGCGCCCGCAAGGCGAGCGATTTGTTGGTGGAGCTGGGCATCAAGGCCTTTTGGAACTTTTCGCACTACGATTTTGCGGTATCTTACCCCGGAATTGTGGTGGAGAATGTTCACCTTGGCGACAGCCTGATGATTTTGTGTTACCGGGTAAATGAAACGCTGGACGTAAGTGGTAAGGAAGATGAAGAACCGTTAGAGACTTGATTTGGGGGGCGGCGTTTGCCGCCCCCTTTATTTTGAAAATGTTTCATGTTTATGCACAGAAAAAGATAACAATTATAAATATTTACATGCATTGTTACCATTTGCATACTTGCGATAATCTGTTTTTGTGTTACAATGTAATTAAGCAAAAATGGTTGTTCGGCGAAATTATCGGAATCTTTTAATATATTTCATAAGACGGAAAAATACTTTTCACAATTACACAGTATAATCGAATCAGTGGGTTGGGCATAACAGGAAAACTTTGTGTTTTTTCTGTGTCTTTCTTGTGCTTTATCGGTAATGCCGCCCGTAAAAAATGAACCGGAGTGATCATTTTGAGCAAGCCTTACAGCATCAGTACCGACTTCGATATCTATAATAAATACATATCTGCGACCATTGTTTGCGTAACCGACCAGATTAACTGCGAAAGAATTATAAAACGCGGCCGTGAGATTGCCGACAAAACCAAAACCAACCTGTATGTCATTAACGTGGATAACGGCAGCAGGCGCGACATCGCAGCAATTGAGCACCTATTTCGGGTTTCCAAGGAATATAACGCGGTGATGAACATCTTTTACAACGACAAGGTGCTCGATACCATCTTAAACTGCATTCGCGAGTATAACGCGGTGAATGTGGTTTCAGGTATGCCGCAGACCGTAAATTCTATCTTAAATAAGCTGTGGGCCGTAATGCCGCAGATTGACTACTACATGATCGGTTTAGAAGGAGACGTTACCGTTATCTCATCCAAGAAGGCTGTTATTAATCAGTAATATAGATGACAGAATCGGATGGTGGACATGTTGGGTATTCAAACGGAGGAACTCAGCTACTTCAGCACAGATAAAACTGACACTGTGAAGGCTACACTCTGGTTTAACCCTGTCTCACCGCCAAAGGCGGTTTTGCAGATTACCCACGGCATGAACGAATACATCGGGCGCTACCGCGAGTTTGCCGAATACCTTGCCGAAAACGGCTTTGCTGTGTGCGGCAACGACCACCTCGGCCACGGTAGAACTGCGCCCAGTGACGAAAAGCTGGGGTATTTTGCGCCGCGCGACGGCCACCGTTATCTGGTTGAAGATGTTCACGAGCTGTACCTGCTCATGCGCGAGCGTTACCCCGATATCCCCTATTTTCTTTTGGGCCACAGCATGGGGTCGTTTATTACGCGCAGTTATATTACGAAATACGGCGGCGAGTTAAGCGGCTATATCTGCAGCGGTACGGGCGGCCCAAACCCGCTCGGCAAGATTGCCGTGGTACTGGCCGAGGCCGAGATACGCCGTTTGGGTGAGTTCGGACGAAGCACCTTCCTAAGTAACCTTGCGTTTGGCGCTTACAACAAGCGCTATACCGAGCACCGCACCAGGTATGACTGGCTTACCCGTGATACCGAGATCGTAGACCGATATGACAAAGACCGCCTTTGCAACTATGTTTTTACCGCCTCCGGGTTCCGCGACCTGTTTTTGCTGTTAAACGAAATCTCTACCAAGGCGTGGGCGAAAAAGGTGCCGAAAACGCTGCCCATTCATATGATTTCGGGTAAGGAAGACCCCGTAGGCGCATACGGTAATGGGGTACGTAAGGTATATGACCTTCTGCGCGAGGCGGGGGTAGAAAATCTTTCGCTGAAGCTGTACGACGATTGCCGCCATGAGGTTTTAAACGAGCTTAACCGCCAGGAAACCTACGCCGAACTGCTGGAATGGATGAACGCCAAAATCGAGACCATCGCCAGCCATACTGTTTAGCGCCCAAATCTTTATCAATACATGCAAAAGGCCTTATCCCCATATTACCGGGGATAAGGCCTTTCAATATGATAATTTACCGGTTCATTAAAATACGGGAACTACCGATACGCCGTATTTCTCTTCAATAAACTTCTTGGTTTCGTCGCTCTGCAGGGCCGCGATGAGCGCCTTAATGTCTTCCCTGCCCTCGTCGCCTTCCTTTATAGCGATGATGTTGGCAAACTCCTGAGCACCTTCGGAGCTCTTATCCTCGGTTGCGAGCACCTTATCGGCGATACCGGCTTCAAGGGCGTAGTTGCCGTTGATAACCGCAAAGTCAACGTCCTGCACGGTGCGGGGCAGCTGAGCAGCCTCGGTCTCTACAATCTTTACGTTCTTGGGGTTGGCGGTGATGTCCAACGCGGTGGCAAGCAGACCCGCATCGGGCTTAAGCTCGATGATCTTAAGGCTGGCAAGCAGCTGCAGCGCACGGGCTTCGTTGGTGGTGTCGTTGGGAACGGCAATCTCGGCGCCGTCGGGGATGGCGTTGATGTCGGCAGACTTACCGGGGTAAACGCCCAGCGGCTCGAAGTGGATGGCTGCTGCGGAAACGAGTTTGGTGCCATTCTTGGCGTTGAAGTCGTCGAGGTAGGGCTTATGCTGGAAGTAGTTTGCGTCAAGCTCGCCGCTGTCGAGCGCGTTGTTGGGGAGTACGTAGTCGGTAAACTCTATGATCTGAAGATCGATGCCCTTTTCTTTGAGCTGATCCTTTACAAACTCCAGAATCTCGGCGTGGGGTGCGGGGGTAGCGCCTACCTTTAAAACGGCCGTTGCCGCAGGGGCTTCGCTGCTTGCGGCGGACGCAGCCTCCGAACTCGCGGGTGCGGATGCTTCTTCGCTGCTGGGGTTGGCGGCGGGGGCGCTGGAGCAGGCGGATAAAACGGTTAAGGACGAAGCCGCAAGCAGAGCGGCCAATACGATTTTTTTATATGCTTTCATTTAAAGAATCCCTTTCAATTATTTATTTCGTTTATCAATTCTGCGTGCCACAAGATTAAAGATACTTTGAATCACCTGTACAATAATTACCAGTAGCACAATGGTAATGAGCATAACCTCGTATTCATAACGATGGTAGCCGTAGCGGATTGCAATGTCGCCGAGACCGCCGCCGCCAACGGCACCCGCCATGGCGGAGTAGCTGATCATGGTAATGGTGGTGATGGATACACCGCGAACCAGTGAAGGTATTGCCTCGGGGATCATCACCTTATAGATAATCTGCCAATTGGTGGCGCCCATGGCCTTTGCAGCCTCTATCACGCCGTGATCCAGCTCCTCAAGCGAGGTTTCCACCATTCGCGCCACAAAGGGTGCGGCCGCGATAATCAGCGGTACGCATGCCGCCGTGGAGCCGATACTCTTCCCCACCACAAAACGGGTAAAAGGAATGAGCGCAATCATCAGGATGATAAAGGGAATCGACCTGCCGATGTTTACAATCCAGCCTACTACGGCATTCAGCCTTGGCATGCTCGCAATGGAATTCTTACCGGTTATTACGACAAGTACCCCGAGCGGTAAGCCCAGAATGTAAGAGAACAGCACCGAAAGGCTAACCATGTAGAGCGTTTCGAGCGTGCCTTTGGCCAGCATGGGCGCATAGCTGATTAACGTCTCAAGATTCATTGCGCATCACCTCCTATAAGCAGCAGCTGCCGTGTAACAGGGCTTTGCGGGTTTGCAAACACCGTTTGGGTGTTGCCCTGCTCTACCACAACGCTGTTGTCGATGACGGCTACCTTGTTGCAGATAGACTTGACCACGCCGATTTCGTGGGTGATGATGACAATGGTCACCTTGTATTTGTTGTTGATCTCCCGCAGGAGATTTAAAATTGACTTGGTTGTAAGGGAATCCAGTGCCGAGGTGGGCTCGTCGCATAATAGAACCTTTGGGTTGGAGGCCAGCGCACGCGCGATGGCGACACGCTGTTTCTGCCCGCCCGAAAGCTGAGAAGGATAGGCCTGCGCCTTATCAGAAAGCCCTACAAGCTCCAGCAGCTCTCCCACCGTTTTTTGAACGCTCTCTTTGGGGGTAGCGGAAAGTTCGAGTGGGAAAGCGATGTTCTTTGCCACCGTTTTCTGCATAAGCAGGTTATAACCCTGAAAAACGGTACCGATCTGCTTACGCACCTCGATAAGCTGCCTGGGGGAAACCGACAGCACATCCACGCCGTCGATTAAGATACTGCCTTCATCCGGAGTGTCGAGCATGCCCATGCAGCGCAATAGCGTACTTTTGCCCGCGCCGCTCATGCCGATGATGCCGAAGATATCCCCCGTATCAATGTCGATGCTCACCCGGTCCAGCGCTTTGACCTGAGTGTCGCCCGTGCTATAGATTCTTGTAAGGTTTTCAATCTTAAACATAAGCCCATACTTCTTTCACATGTGAATATGTTGTTGTACCCGTACTGCATACAATTAGTATGCCGCTCTTTTTATAAAGAGCCTTAAATACCGCCGGCCGATATCCGGGCACGAAAAAAGCCCTCCCCCCTACGGAATATTATTCCGAGGGCGAGGACCTAAACAGCCACGCGGTACCACCTCGTTTTGCCCGCACCTCACGGTGAAAGCCTTATCGGGTACAAGCCATCAAGACCGTTATACCCTATCGCTGTAACGGGCGAGCCCGTCGTAGCCTAAGCACAAGCTTCGGTACGCAACTCCAAGACCATGTTCAGCATATGTTCCCCAACCTGCTTTCAGCAGCCGCAGGCTCTCTGTGTGGGCAAAAGATGCTTACTCTTCTCTTCATCGTCATTGTAAACGCTATGGGTCAACCATCTTACGATGGTTAGCTCACCTAGTAGTGAACTATGGATTTCATTATAACATCTTTTCATTGCAAGTCAATACCTTTTATACAAATTACGAGAATTGCTAATATCGCTTGTTTTACCCGTAAAATTGTTGTAAAATATAGAACGTCGTGACAATATAATTCTCTTTTTCGCGATTGCTGAATAAGGAAGCGCAAAGCTACGTAATACTCTCCATCACCTTCGCCGGTTTTTGACACCCTCTTTGGCAATTCAATGATAAACAATGAAACAAACATCATTTTATTTTCGGGGTATAATATGGTAAATAATCATTTTCCAAAACCGCTTTCAAACAAACAAGCGGTTATTTATATGCTCGTTTGCAGCATTATGTGGAGTATCGGCGGCATCTTTATCAAGCTAATACCCTGGAACCCGATTATTATCGCCGGGGTACGCAGCCTGATTGCTCTGCCGGTTGTATATATCTATATCCGCCTTGCGGGCTTAAAGCTGAAGCTGAACAGGAAGAACTTCTTTACGGGCGTATTTCTGTTTATGACCATCATCCTGTTCGTGCCCGCGACAAAGCTTACCACCGCGGCCAATGCCATCGTGCTGCAGTATTCCTCCCCCGTTTTCATCATCCTGCTGAACATATTATTGTACAAGCAGCGCCCGCGCAGAAAAGACCTTTTTGCCGTGATTGTGGCCATGGCGGGTATTCTGCTTTGCTTTGCCGATAAATTCGGCGCAAGCAGTCCCACCAGCCTTTTGGGAGATTTTTTAGCGATCCTTTCCGGTATCGGTGTTGCCGTATTCTTTGTGTTCGGCAACAAGAGCGACAGCTTAGACGACAATTTAAGCTCGATCTTCGCAGGGCATCTTATTACATTCGCGTGCTCTATCCCCTTCATTTTACTGTCGCCGCCAGCAATGACGCTGCCCTCGGCGGCCTCAATACTTTTACTGGGTGTCGTGCAAATCGGTATTCCGTACATATTATATGGCAGGGCGATTAAAATCGCCTCTCCGCTCATGTGCTCATTGTTAGCCATGCTTGAACCGTTGTTAAACCCGGTATGGGTATTTATCGGTGTGGGTGAAAAGCCCTCGGCCTTTTCCTTACTCGGCGGTGCGATTGTAATAGTCGTTGTCACCGTATGGTCTCTCAGCAACATAAAGGACGCTGCAAACAACGCACTCTAATCTCACTAAGCATTGCAGAAAGGCGTTGCCATGACAAATCTTCTCAAGCGCATATACAGCATCCGGTATATGATAAAACCGCATCAGGTAATGGGTAACCTTCCTTCCTCCAAAAGCATGTATCTGTCTACCTATCGCATTGCGTGGCCCAGTGCGCTGGAGGCGGTTTTAATCAGCTTGATCGGCTCGATGGATACCATCATGGTCGGCTCGCTCGGGGCGGGTGCCATCGCCGCCGTGGGTATAACGAACCAGCCCAAGTATCTTGTTTTGTCGGTGATTGTATCGCTGAACCTTGGCGTTACCACCATTGTTGCGCGACGAAGAGGTGAAAATGACATTATCGGCGCCAACCGCTGCTTAAAGCAATCGATACTGATTAGTATTATCCTATCTGTGGTTGCTTCCGCGCTGGGGTTTGCCTTTTCAGACCCCTTAATGCTGTTCGCAGGGGCCGGAGAGGACATTCTCACCGACGCATCGGTTTATTTCAGAATTATTATGATCGGCAATGTCTTTAGCTGTATCGGCTTGACCATAACGGCGGCGCAGCGGGGCTCGGGCAACACGAAGATTTCGATGATAACCAACCTGAGCGCGAATATTGTGAATATCTGTTTTAACTATCTGTTGATCGGCGGCAAGTTCGGCTTTCCCGCGCTCGGCGTTGCGGGCGCCGCCATCGCCACGGCAATCGGCGGGTTTGTAAGCCTTGTTATCGCCGTCTTTTCCGTTTCCCACCACGGCGGCTTTTTAAGCCTGTTTGAATACGGCAGCTGGCAGTTTGACTCTAAAACGATTAAAACCCTTGCGAGCCTTGGCTCCAGCGCCTTTGTGGAGCAGATCTTTATGCGTATCGGCTTCTTTTCCTATGCAAAGATTGTGGCCGGCCTTGGTACCGTTGCGTTTGCCACCCACCAAATCGGCATGAATATATTAAACTTCTCGTTTGCGTGCGGTGACGGCCTGAGCATTGCCGCCTCGTCACTGGTCGGGCAGAGCCTTGGGGCAAAGCGCCCCGATCTCGCCATCCTGTACGGTAAGGTGACACAGCGTATTGCGCTGAGCGTCTCCGCCGTGCTGTTTTGTATCTTCATCCTGCCCCGGCGAGAGTGGATTATGCTGTTCTCCAGTGAGCCCGAGATCATATCACTGGGTGCGCTGCTGCTGATTATCATCGCCTTTACCTGCCCGTTCCAGACCTCAAACGTCGTGGTATCCGGCTGCCTGCGCGGGGCGGGTGACGCGAAATTCGTCGCGCTAGTATCGTTTGTCTCCATCGGTGTTGTACGCCCGCTGGCGACCTGGCTTTTATGCTACCCGCTGGGGTTCGGGCTGCTGGGCGCATGGTTTTCGCTGATCATCGACCAGATCATACGTCTGACCTGCAACTATATACGTTTTTCGAGGGGCCGATGGACCAAAATTATCGTATAAGTTATAAACTTCACAGATAGAGGGACTGCCTTCCGCTAGACCAAATCGTCCGGCGGAAGGCAGTCCCTTTTATAAAGATAAGCCATCCAAGTTTTCAGTTGGTGAGGAATTCGTGTTGTTGTGGTGAGATTGTTCGCAGACGTTTGTTATGACCGACAGCTTGTCTTATCCGTTATCCAAAGGCCGATACCTTTGCAATCTCCGCGTGGCTGTTCTGCAGCAGCCTAAGCGGAAAGGTCTGATGTGCAACCACCGGCTGAAACGGCGCGGTGGGCGGCGAATAGACGATTCTACCCGTATCGCCCGCAGTGGTCTCCACTGTCGCGCCAACCAAGAAGGAGGACATCTTGTCTATAAACACCTTTAAATACCGCTGCTCAAACAGCTCGGCACCCTGATGCTGAAAGAACTCAAACGCTCTGAAGGGAGTAACCCCCTGTTTGTAAACCCTGTCTGAGGTCATGGCGTCGTAAACATCGGCAATCGCGATCATTCTGGCATAAGCGCCGATATTGTTGGTCGCCAACGGGTAGCCGGTTTTGTTCAGCCGCTCGTGGTGGTGCAGTACCGCCTGACGAACACACGGGTCTATGGAAGAACAATCCACGAGCTTCATATAGCTGAAGATCGGGTGCTTTTTCATCAGGCCGAACTCTTCCATGCTCAGCGCCGATTGCTTTTTAAGGATATCCGCCGGAATCTCTTCCTTACCGATATCGTGCAAAAGCCCCGCCTGCAGCGCTATGGCGCACTCGTCGTTCGTCATGCCCAGCCAGCCGGCCAGCAGCATCGCGTACAGCCCGACATTCAGGCTATGGCCGTAGGTGTAGTGGTCTATCAGCTGCAGCTGCTGAAGATGCCCGTTTATGACAGCGAAGCAATCCTTGCTGAGGGTACCCATAATATCGGGGAACAGTTCCGTCAGCCGGTCACAGTCGAGCATACAGCCCGCGGAAAGCTGAGTGATGGTTGTCTTAATGTCGTAGATATGGCGATAGTATTCGTTTGGGTCAGCGTTATTTAAATGCTCCTCCTGCACGCCGCAGTAAACCGTCACACTGCGGATACAGTTTTGAGCGAGTAGGTTTTTGATAAACTCCGTAACAATGGTATAGGCCGATACCAATTTTTCACCGTCGGCGTTGTAAACATTGCCTGCCAAAATATCCGTTTCACAACATGCCGCCAAGGGCTTTTTAACTATGGGCTTATCAAACGGCCCAATAGGCTTAAAAGTCAGGTTTTTGCTCATATTGTCTTTCTCCTGTGAGGCATTTTCGGCTACGACGCGATTGTAGCCATACTATATGTCATTTACCTTTCTATGGGCTTATGGTGTGCCGGATGCCTTATGCTAAAGTACATCCGGCACACTTTCAGCGATAGCGAGGTAAGTTAATAGCTTTCGGTGTATACCACCCTGCGCGCAAGGGGGTGGACATGTGCGGATTCTTTGTGAGCTGCGTCTCGGTGATGTATTGGATTATAATTGTGTAATCCCCCCTTCAAACTGTAACTGTCAAGGATCTGCCTTACTGGGTACCTTCGCTATCATCAACACACTTTAAAATATATAGCAGATTTAATTGCGCCAAACTGTAAAGCAGGCAATAAAAAACGCAGCACCCATGTAGAGTACCACGTTAATACAAATTTAAATGTGGTAACCCGGCTGTCATAGAGTATCCGTTAGACCCGTGGCTTTGCGTCTCCGTCTTTCGACGGGTTTGCTATTCTCATATCCATATTATGTGAAATGTGAAAGTGCAGAAAGAAACAATATTATTATT
>JAEWAB010000002.1 GCA_023391875.1 Bacillota bacterium
CTCTAGCGTGACAGGCTAGCGTTCTAACCAACTGAACTACCAGGCCATTTTGGTGGGAGCAATAGGGATCGAACCTATGACCCTCTGCTTGTAAGGCAGATGCTCTCCCAGCTGAGCTATGCTCCCACATACATACCGTTCATGGCCTTCATGGATTCCTTGAACAGCGCAAGAATTATTATACACGGAAGTAAACAGTTCGTCAAGTCTTATTTTCGAGTTTTTATCCGCGGTTTAAACATATTTGCTCGTTCTTTGCACGGCGGGGCGGCGTGCCGCCCCGCCGGTATTCTCGCAGTTGCAGTTAAGCGGTAAAGATAGCCTCGCAGTTAATCACAAGACGAATCTCGTCGTTTACCTTGGCGATGCCGAGTATGTAGCGGCTTACAGCGCTCTCTTCAAGCGGCGGCGGGGTAATAGCGCCCTCGGTGATGTTCACCACCTCCGAGATGCTGTCTACAATAAGCCCGTACGGCTTGTCGCCCACCGTCAGGATCATAAAGCAGGTGGTGTCGGTATAATCGATTACCTCCATGCCAAGGCGCTTGCGGATATTCATAATAGGGATGATGCGGCCGCGAAGGTTGGTGATCCCCTCAAAATAGCCCGGGAAATCGGGCATGGGCGTGACGGGCAGCACGCGGTTGATCTCGATGACGTATTTGATCGGTACCGCGTAGTTTTCGTTGCCCACCAGAAAGGTAAGATACTTGTCCTTCATCGTGTCTTCTTCAAGCTCAGGCTGGTTGTGAGTGTAGTTGGTTGCCACAGGCAGTGCCTCCTTTGTGAAATATATTATACTAAATTATTTTTACCGTTCAATTCGCATTATAGCCCCATGATGGTGTTTTCAAGAAGACGGCTTTTGTAACTGGTGCAGTCGTATTTATTGGTGATGTCGCGCTTCTCTTTGATGATGTCGCAGAACTCTTCAAACGAGATATGCTCGCCCGTGGAATAGGTAAAGCAGATATCCAGCTTGCCCTTTAAACTTTCGCGCTGTGACGCGCTCAGGCTCAGTGTGCAGGCCGTCGCCGTCTGGCGCGCGATGTCCATCATCGATTTGAGGATAGACAGGTACTTGCGGCTATGTACGGCTTTGGTTACCATATCGTCGGCGAAGTGTACCACGTCAAAATGAAAATCGCTCACCACGTTGTAGCTGGTATACATCCCGCCGAAGCCCATCAGCTCTATCTCGGAGGAGATACGTTTGAGGCCGGTGATAAAGCTGTAGGAGGTGCGGTCGAACCCGCCGACGGTCTTGGGGTCGATGGCAAGCTCAAGGCCCTTGGGGTCTATCTGTTCCTCCTCGGCCACGCGGGCCAGCACGGCAAGTACCGCCTCGTTTTGCAGGGTAAAGACAGGAATGCAGTAGGTAATCGCCGTATTGTAATCGTTGTAGGGCGCCACCGTTTTAATGGCGCGGCACACCTTGCGGAAGGTAAGCTCCAAAAGGTTTGCCTGACGGTTACTCTCGGCGGCGATCTTATAAATCTCGTCGCGCGTGAGGTCGGGGTATTCGGGGATGTGCATGTCGATATCGGCGTAAAAGCGCACGATCTTTTCGTTGTTGTTACAAAATACGGGGATCAAGGTAAGGCTTAGAATGTCGTTGCTCTCCAGCCCCTTGAGGTGCTCCGCCACCGCGTCGTTCTTCACCTTCTCCTTGTGCAGCGCCTCAGAGAAGACGCAGAACTTGTTCTTGCCGCGTCGCTTGGCGCTGTACATGGCAAAGTCCGCACAGGCAAGCAGCTCTTTATAGGTGTCGGCGTCGAAGGTACCGGTTTGCGCAACCCCCACGCTGCCCGAAAGGCGGTGTGTCACCCCTTCTTTCTCGTAGCCGCTTTGCAGCGCCGCCACAATCTTGCCCGCGGTCTCCTCAAGCGCCTCCTCGGAGGGAACCTCCTTGATAAATACGATAAACTCGTCGCCGCCGATGCGCCCCACAAGGTCCTTGGAGGTGACCACCTTGCAGATGCTCGAGGAGACAAACTGTAGAATCTGGTCGCCGAACTGGTGGCCGAAGGTGTCGTTGATAATCTTAAAGTTATCAAGGTCGATCATCATCAGCGCCGATCTTCCGCCCAGCTTGAGCTCTTCCTTTACCCGGCGCTCGATGGTGGCGCGGTTGTAGATGCTCGTAAGCTTGTCGTATTCCGCCGAGTGCAGTACCTTAAGGTCGTAGAGCTTTTTCTGGGTAATATCGGTGATCGAGCCGATCACCTTCACAATCTTATCGTCCTTGTTTTTAATCGCGGTAGCGATGCTTTCCGCCCACGCGGGGTTGCCGCGGATATCGAGGGTCTCGTACTCCGCGCGGTAGTTGCGCAGTGCGCCGGAAAGAAAGCGCTTAAAGTCGCGGTCACGCTGCTCCTCCACCTCAGGGTCGGTGGCGTAGGCCCAGGAGCAGGCGGTAATCTCGGCGTTTTCTACCCGCCTGGAGCCCAGCATCCCTTTGTCCTTGGCCATGAAGATATACTTCTGCGTCTGTACATCGTACTCCCACACGATGTCGCTTACCGCCTCCAGCGCGATGCGGTAGCGCTTTTCGCCCTCGCGCAGGTCGTTGATGGCGTTGCTGAATTCGCCGCTTACGCGGTTTAACTCGCGCGCAACCACCCCAAGCTCGTTGTTGGCATTGTAGTCGCAGGGGATATAACCGCTTTCCTTCATCAGGCTGTCGATTGAACGCAGAATCTTAAAGGCAGGGCGCTTAAACGAGAGTATCAGGAACACCGCCGCCAGAACCGCAATCAGGCCAAACCCGAGGAGAAACAGGTTGACGGTCAGCGAGAGGCCTCTCTGGGTGGCGAGTATCTCTTCAAGGGAGCGCACAACAAACAGGTAGCCCTTGATATCCTTAAGCGGGTAGTACGCGCCGCGCAGGTCTACGTCGGTGTTGTAGGCGTACTCGATCCTTCCGGGTACCAGGCTGTCCGTACCGAAGGGGTTAACGTTCTTGATCTTTAAAAAGTTCTGATAAAACCCGTTGATACGGTCAAAGGAGGCGGCCGTGGTCTGGCGCTCCTGATATTTATGCGCAAAAACACGGTCGCTGCCGTCGATAAAGAACAGGTAGCCGGAAGTGCCCACGGCACTGTTTTTGGCGAGGTTGGAGAAGAAGCTGGTGTAGAACTCCACCGCCAGGTAGCCGCCGTTGCCGTTGCTTAACGCGACGGGCGCCGCCGCAAAGAAGTAGGGCTTATTGTCGGTGTCGCTGAGGATGGCGGAGGAATAGTTGCCCGCCTTGCGTATCTCCTCCAGCACGTCAGCGTCGACGTAGGCCTCGCCGACGCGTTCGGGCCTTGTGGAGGCAGTCACCTTGCCCATGGCGTCGAGCAGAAAGGCGTCTTTGCCGTCGGCAAGTGCCTTGAGCTGCAGCTTAAGGTCCTCGTAGGCCGCCTGCGCCGCCTGCCCGGGCGAGGCAAGAGACTGTGCGTAAACCGGGTTAAAGCTGGCGGAGAGCACCGCCTCGCGCTTGAACTCAAAGTAGTCCTCCGTTTGCCGCCCCACGGTGAGCGCCAAGTCCGACAGCGCCGCGTAGTTCTGGGAGGCGGAAAACTGCTCAAAGCCTATATTAAACAGTATAGCCAGTACAATTAAGGGCACGAGGATAGTCGTAGCTATCGTTAAAAATATTCGGGATGAAATCTTCATTCGTACCCTCACTTTCTATAGGATGGCGGATGGGCCTGCGTACGGTGTATCAGTGCCGTTTAGCCCTGATTCAACAAAAATCGACTGTGCGAACGCGGGAGAAACGCCGCGCCCTTTTGTCCGAACAAGCGGCCTTGCCGGGACAGGCGCAGCGGTAAACCGGCCACAAAGGGTGCGGGCGGGTTCTTGCAGGGGTACTACGACTTGAATCGGCCTTAAGAAGCCGATATACCATTCAATCACAATAAAAAGCGCTTACGGGATACAACGGGGGCAAAATCACCGTGATTTTATCAAGCGGGCTGACTCTTACGCAATACGACCGATTCGAAGTCGGCCTTTGGCAGAGGCCTGCTATATAGATAGCCCTGAATAAAGTTACAGTTAAACTCCTTTAAAATCGTGTCCTGAAAGGTGTTTTCCACGCCCTCAGCCACCACCTGCATGTTAAAATCCTGCACCAGCTCGATGATCTTCGCGAGCATCTTCCGGCTCTTTACACTGCTCTCCAACTCGTTGATGTAGGATTTATCGATCTTTAAGCAGCTGATCGGCAGCATCATCAGGTAGTTAAGCCCTGAGTAGCCCGAGCCGAAATCATCCAGCGCAAAGTTGATGCCGTAGCGCTGCAGCTCCGTCATGGCCTTCTTGACCGACTCAAACGAACGGATGACTACATTCTCGGTAATCTCGAACTCGATAATGGTGGGCGGCAGGTCGTAGCGCGAGATGATGCTCCACATGCTGTCTACAAAGTTCTCCTGTACCAGCTGCAGCGGCGAGATATTGATAGCCATTGATTCAAGGTGGATGCCCTTCTCGGCGAGCTCACAGAGGTTTTTGCACACGCGGTCTACCACCATCAGGCCGATATCGTTAATGAGCCCCACCTCTTCGGCAATGCCGATGAACTCGTCGGGGGGAATAAATCCAAGCTCGTCGTCATGGAGCCTCAAAAGCGCCTCGGCCTTGGTAAAGCAGCCCTTTTCAATGTTGTAAATGGGCTGGTAGTATACCTCAAACCGCGCCTCCTTCAGGGCCTTGAGCATGATCTCCTGTATCTTGTGGCGGCGCTCGATCTTCTTGCTGAGCACCTCATCGTATAAAACATAGCGGTTTTTGCCCGCGGCCTTCGCGTCATACACGGCGTATTCGCCGTTGGCGATGATCTGCTTTGGGTTGTTGCCGCTCGTGGGGAAGACCGAAATGCCAAGGCTGAGGGTGCAGGTGCACTCCACGTCAAACACCCGCCAGGGCCGGCTGAAGCGCACTAGAAGGTCGTCCGCGAGGTCGATGGCCTCCTCCTTGCTGTAGCCCTGCAGCAGCACAAAAAACTCGTCGCCGCCAAAGCGGAACACCTTGCCCACCAGCTCGGGGCACTCGTTAAAATACTGCACGATGCGCCGCAGCATCTCGTCGCCGTACTGGGAGCCGAGGGTATCGTTTACAAACTTAAAATCGTCAAGGTCGAGGATTAAGATAGCGCCGCTCGCGGCTTCCTCCCCGCCGTCAAATACCGACTGCAGCACCCGCATCAGGCAGGCGCGGTTGGGGATATCCAGAAGCGCGTCGTAGTAAGCGAGCTTTTCCACCTCAAGCTCGAACAGCTTTTTCTTGTTGATATCCGTGGTACTGATCAGGCAGGCGTCGCTGCCGTCAAACCACGTAAAGCGGGAGGCGCGAAGCTCCTGCCACATGTTGATGTTGCTGTTGTACACCTCATAGTGCAGCTTGTCCTCTAAGCTTTTAAAGCGGTTTAAAGGGCAGTACGCGCACAGCTGCCCCTCATCGAGGTTAGCAATCTTCGAGCAGTTGTCGCCGAGTTTTACCTCGGGGTGTGCGCTTTGCATGGCGTGGTTCATAAACAGGATTCTTCCGGTAGCGGCGTCCACCGCGTAGGTGAAGGCACCGCTGCTGTCGGCGATGGTGTACATCAGATCCTGCGAGCGCTGGGCGTAATCAAACCCGAGCTTTTGCAGCACCGCGGCGGATAAAACGGTGGCGGCGGCCTTTAAGCCGGTCAGGCGGCTCGCGCCCCATTTGGGCAGCAGCGCGTCCTTCTCAAAGGTAATCATCGCAGCGGGCACGCCGTTATGGCGCACGGCAGCCTGCAAAACCTCGCCGGTGTGGTCGTCCTGCAAAAGCTTGCTTAGTACCTCGGGCAGTTCATGCAGGGTATCGGTGTACAGAAAGCCGTACTTGTCAAATTGGTTTAAGGAAAGCTCCGTATAACAGGTACCCAGCCTTTCGGCGGTTTGGCCCTCCAAAAGCAGGGTAAGCGGGCGCATAGACGCCGCCTTCCACTCAAACATGATGCCGCGCTCGCCGAGCCGGGGCAAAAAACGGAACACCGTAATGCGGGAAAGGCCGAAGTGCTCGCCCACTAGCGAGAGCGCGTTTAATATCCCCGAGCCGAGCTCGGGCGCCGAGGCGATGCCGTCCATCACCTCGTTCTCAAAAACGGTGTAGGCCAGCGCCTCCTTCAGCTCCGCGGTAAGGGAGTTCTGCTTAAGCAGCTGCGTGCGCATGCCATATTTATCGTCCAAAAGCGCGCTGATGATATCGCTGAAGATCGTCAGTGCGCGGGTAGCCAGATGAAAACGATCGGGGCTTATCTTGTAGTGCCCCTCATCCTCGGTAAGCTGCCAGAACAACATGATCTGCCCGTTTTGAAAAACGGGAATGTAGGTAAAACGCACCTGAAGCTCGCATACGCCGCTGCAGGGCAGGCCGGTATCGCGCACCTTTTGCAGCGACTGCGCCTTTATATACTGGCAGGCCTCGGCGTTGGTTGCCGCCCTTTTGCGGCAGGTGGCGGCGATGCCGAACGGCTCCACGGCGGGCAGGCCCTCCGCGGTAAGCGCAAGACAGTCGATATGCAGCGTCTTCACGATGAAATCCTGAAGATATTTGAGCTTTTCAAGATTGATAACGGTGCCAAGCCGCACGGAACTTTCCGGCGCCGTGACAGCGGTGAAGCTGTCGGGCGGCTTGATATTCACCGAAGGTTTTTTCTTAGGCTGTTGAGGCATGTGCAGTTCCCCCGTCCGTCCAAATACTCCCGGAGCGCATATCTATCAAGTCAGCCTGATGAAGGTTTAAAGCTGTGACGGCCAGGCGGACATAGACCCAATTTACCTATATATAAAATTATTATACAACTACTCCCTGTTAACTTTCAATATATTTCCCAAATAATTATTGCCCTGATTTGTAGAATAATAGAAAAGAAGAGCGCAAACTGACTATTTAAGAAATATGCAGGGCAGCAAGGCCTGTAAACGGATGTTCAGGAGTACTCTTGAGGGTTTACGGCATCACGATTTTACGCCATAGTTACAAAAAAAGCCGCAGCGCCCCTTATAAAGAGCGATGCGGCCTTAAAGTATTTAAGTATTTACCGCCTATTCGGCGTCGGTGCTTGTCTCGCGGACAGGCGCGGTGTCGTCGGGGATATCGCTTACGGTTTGGGTGAAGTCGCCGAGGTCGTCGCTGTTCTCCACGATGATTACGTCGTCGTTGTCATCCTTTTTGCCAAAGCAGCAACTGCAAAGGCCTTTTTTATTTACGAAATAATATACCGCTGCGGCAATACCTGCTACCACAGTTATAAAGCCGATAACGGCAAGGATAGAGCCTTTTCTCATTTTCTTTTCCTCCGATAGTAATTTTTTATAAAATAAATTGCCGAATTTTGCTTATTCTATTTTTATTATAATCGGAACCCAAAGTATTTTCAATAGCCCGGCAAGTGATATGCCGAAAATTCTCAGTCTGTTCAAAATAGATAGCGGTTTGATACGGCAGGGGCCGTACACAAAAATACCAGACCGCAAAGAAACGGTCTGGTACTATTATAGACTGCTTATAACTGATTATACCTGTTGCAGGGGCTAGCCCACAATCAGCGAAACGCCGTCCATCTCGGCAGGCTTGGGCAGGCCAAGAATCTCGAGCATGGTGGGGGCGATGTCGCACAGCCTGCCGTGGTCGCGCAGGGTGCAATCCTTGCCGACCACCACAAACGGCACGGGGTTGGTGGTGTGCGCGGTAAAGGGCGAGCCGTCCGGCTCCATCATCTGGTCGGCGTTGCCGTGGTCGGCGGTAATCAGCGCGATACCGCCCTTGCCCTCGATAGCGCTTACCACCTTGCCAAGGCAGGTGTCCACCGCTTCCACCGCCACTTCGGCGGCGCTCAGAACGCCGGTGTGGCCTACCATATCGCAGTTGGCGAAGTTTAAAATAATTACGTCGTAGCTGTCGCTTGCGATGCGCTTTAAAACCTCGTCGGTCACCTCAAAGGCGCTCATCTCGGGCTTTAAGTCGTAGGTCGCCACCTTGGGGGAGGCGATCAGCGCACGGTCTTCGCCCTCATATACCTTCTCGACGCCGCCGTTAAAGAAGAAGGTCACGTGCGCGTACTTCTCGGTTTCGGCAATGCGGAGCTGCTTTAAGCCTTTTTGCGAGATGTACTCGCCAAAGGTGTTGGCAAGCGATTGGGGGGTAAACGCCACATGCACATTGGGCATGGAGGCGTCGTACTGTGTAAAGCAAACGTAATAGGGCTTTACAAAGCCGGTGCGGCGCTCAAACCCTGCAAAGTCGGGGTCTACGAAGGTGCGGGTGATCTCGCGCGCACGGTCGGGGCGGAAGTTAAAGAAGATCACGCTGTCCTTGGGCTGAACGGTCGCGCCCTTGGTTACCACCACGGGCAGGATGAACTCGTCGGTTACCTCGGCGGCATAAGATTTCTCCACCGCGTCGAGCGCCTTCTCGTTCTGCACGCCCTCGCCGTATACCATGGCGGCGTACGCCTTCTCTACGCGGTCCCAGCGGTTGTCGCGGTCCATCGCGTAGTAGCGGCCCATCACGGTGGCGATTTTGCCCACGCCGATGCGCGCCATCTCGGCCTCAAGGTCGTTGATAAACCCGGCGCCCGAGGTGGGGGGTACGTCGCGCCCGTCCATTAAGCAGTGCACGAATACCTTGGTAAGGCCCGCCTTTTTGGCGAGCTCCAGAATGCCGTACAGGTGGCTGTTGTGGCTGTGCACACCGCCGTCGGAAAGCAGGCCGATGAGGTGCAGGGCGGAGCCGTTTGCCTTGCAGTGCTCTACGGCCGCGAGCAGCTCTTTATTCTGAAAGAAATCTCCGTCCTTAATGGCCTTGGTGATGCGGGTGAGCTCCTGGTACACGATACGGCCCGCGCCGATGTTGGTGTGGCCTACCTCGCTGTTGCCCATCTGCCCGTCGGGCAGGCCCACATCCATGCCTGAGGCGCCGATCTGGGTGTGCGGGTTTTGTGAAAAGAGCTTGTCTATGTTCGGCGTGCGCGCAAGCTTGATGGCGTTGCCGTACTCGCTGTTGTTAATGCCGAAGCCGTCAAGAATCAGCAGTGCAAGCGGTTTGGTCATAGTATTCATCCTTTCCCTATAAGGCTATGCAAAAAACGGTACCGATAATGGATGTAGGGGCGAACTGTGTTCGCCCGCAGATGGCACCCCTTGAACGGGCAGGGCTGCGGGGTGTACCCCTGTATCCCCAAACGTTGCAGGTTAACATGCGGGAGCGCAGTGCGCTCCCCTACAAGAAAAACGGATGCTCGGCGTTTTTGGCATAACACGATATATACTGAATTTTAGGATAGTTCGCTTATTTTGCGGCGTTTACGATTACCGCAAAGTCCGCGGCCTTTAAGGAGGCGCCGCCGATTAAGCCGCCGTCTACGTCCTCTTTGCCCAAAAGCTCCGCCGCGTTCGCTGCGTTCATCGAGCCGCCGTACTGCACGGTGAGGCCGTCGGCCGCCTTTTTGCCGTACAGGGAAGCCACTACCTCGCGAATGGCGTGGTTTACCTCATTGGCCTGGTCGGCGGTGGCGGTTTTGCCGGTGCCGATCGCCCATACCGGCTCGTAGGCGATGATGATGCTCTTCAGCTCCTCTTCGGTCACGCCGCCGAGGGCAATCTTGGTCTGCAGCGATACGGTTTCGTTGGTGATGCCCTGCTCGCGCTGCTCTAACAGCTCGCCCACGCAGAGGATCACCTTTAAGCCGGCGTTTAAGGCCGCGCGCACACGCTTATTCACGGTCACGTCGGTCTCGCCGAAGTACTGTCTTCTCTCGGAGTGGCCGATGATCACATAGCCGATACCCATTTCTTTAAGCATGCCGGCGGAAATCTCGGCGGTAAAGGCGCCGCTCTCGGCCCAGTGGCAGTTCTGCGCGCCAACCTTGATGTTGGTGCCCTTGGTGGCGTCGAGTGCGGTTTCGAGGTTGGTAAAGGGTACGCAGAGTACCACGTCGCAGGCGGCGTCCTTTACAAGGGGCACCATCTCAGCGATTAAGGCCTTCGCCTCGGCGCGGTTTTTATTCATCTTCCAGTTGCCTGCGATTACGGTTTTGCGAAGTGCTGCGTTCATAATAATATCCTTTCCTTTCTTGGGGCTTGTGCGCTTTGATGAAAAAAATTTTATATGCGTCTGCAAGGCACAACCCCGGGCGTGAAAGCCTAAGCTTTCAAACCTTAACTTTTTCCTTTGTTATATATTTTATCCCGAAAATAAACCGGGTAACAGCCAGACGTTTTGTTATCTCGTAGGTAAGCAGGGTAAATGCAAAGCTGAGAAGCATAATCAGCGGCGCCTGCACCGCGACAACGTCGGTAAGCTTAAAGATGTAGTAACCCGCCGCCACCAGCCAGGACTGGTGAAACAGGTAGACGGCAAACGACGCCCCCGCCAGATAGCCCGAGATTTTACTCTGCTTGTTGAAATAGCGCTTGCCCAAGCCGAGCATTGCCATGACGCAAACCCACATCGTAATGCCTTGCAGCGTACCGTCCAGCAGCCAACCGAAGCTGTAGTTGAAGAAGAATAACACGCAGCGGGCTGTCAGCAGCAGTGCCCCCACGGCCGTAAGCGGCCAGCGGTAATGCTCCAGCCGGTCGATGACCACATCCTGCCTGAAGATTAAAAAGCCGAGCATATAAAGCGCAAAGTACTGCCCGACACTCTTGCCGCCAAAATCGAGTATCAATGACATTAAAAGTGGCACGGGAAAGAGTATCAGCAGCTTCGGGATGGTGAGCTTTACACCGTCGATGGGTCTGCCGCGCTTATTATACCACAGCATGAGCGGCAGCGCGAGCAGGGAAATGGCAAACAGAAACAGTATAAACCAAAGATGCCCGGGCGTAAACCCGCCCTTGTAGCCTGTAAGGTCGGTGGGCTTTGTAAAGAACAGCAGGTATTGCTCAAAATAGCCGCCCGTATAGCCGTTGTGAAACCGCTCGGCAAAATAGGTTTGCACGGGCACAAGCAGCAATATGCCGAAGAAAAGCGGAACAAACAGCTTGAGCACGCGTTCCTTTATAAACTCCTTGGTGGAGCGCCGCTCCAGCGCGTGGCCCGCGGAGATGCCCGCCAGCACGAACAACAGCGGCATAAACCATGGCCATGTAACCAGTAAGAATGCCGTCAGGGGCTGCACCACCGGGCCGTGGATGTAAAAGGACTCAAAAGGGTTGTACATCATGAAGGTATGATACGGAAATAAGAGCAGGATGCAGAGGGTGCGCAGGTTGTCGATATAATACTTCCTCACGTTGCCACCTCTAAAAGGAAGGGCAGGCATGGAGCCTGCCCTTCATAATCACTTCCGCTTATTTATCCTGAATCACGTCGATGCCGGGAAGGCCCTTGCCCTCGAGGTATTCGAGCGACGCGCCGCCGCCGGTGGAGATGTGGCTCATCTTATCGGCAAAGCCGAGCTGGATAACCGCCGCCGCACTGTCGCCGCCGCCGATGATGGTGGTGGCATCGGCCTCGGCAAGCGCCTTGGCTACGGCGATGGTGCCGTTTGCGAGTACGGGGTTCTCAAACACGCCCATCGGGCCGTTCCACACCACGGTCTTGGCGCTTTTTACAGCGTCCGCAAACAGCTTCTCGGTGGCGGGGCCGATGTCGAGGCCCTGCTTGTCGGCGGGGATCTTGTCCGCGGCAACAACCTCTATATCGATCTTTGCGTCAATCGGGTCGGGGAAGGAGGCAGCGATGCGGGCGTCTACAGGCAGCAGCAGCTTCACGCCCTTGTCCTCGGCCTTCTTGAGCATCTCCTTGCAGTAGTCGAGCTTCTCGGCGTCGAGCAGCGACTTGCCAACCTCATAGCCCTTCGCGGCAAGGAAGGTGTACGCCATACCGCCGCCGATGATGAGGGTGTCTACCTTGGTTAAGAGGTTATCGATAACGTTGAGCTTATCGGCAACCTTCGCGCCGCCGAGGATGGCCACGAAGGGACGCTTCGGGCTCTCTACCGCGTTGCCGAGGTAGTTAATCTCCTTGCCCATGAGGTAGCCTACAGCGGTTTCCTTCACATATTCGGTAACGCCCGCGGTGGAGCAGTGCGCTCTGTGCGCCGAGCCGAACGCGTCGTCTACGTATACATCGGCAAGAGAGGCTAAGTCTTTGCTAAACTCGGGCAGGTTTTTGGTTTCTTCTTTTCTAAAGCGGGTGTTCTGCAACAGCACCACGTCGCCGTCCTTCATCGCGGCAACAGCGGCCTTGGCGTTTGCGCCAACCACCTCGTCGTCGTTTGCGAACACTACCTGTTTGCCCAGCAGCTCGGAAAGGCGAACCGCTACGGGAGCAAGTGAAAACTTCTCCTCCGGCCCGTTCTTGGGCTTGCCCAGATGCGAGCACAGGATAACCCTGCCGCCGTCTTTTATCAGCTTCTGGATGGTGGGCAGCGCCGCGGTGATGCGGTTGTCGTTGGTGATCACGCCGTCTTTGAGCGGTACGTTAAAATCGCAGCGAACCAGTACTCTTTTACCGTTTACATGAATGTCGTCAACGGTTTTTTTGTTAAGCAAACTCATCTGCAAGTCTCCCTTTCATTTACCCTGAGCGGTTAAAGCCGACAGGAAGCTTCTCTTGTTAAACTATAAACAATCCTTGTATTATTTTATTACAAACAGGCCATTTTTTCAAGTGGCGCGGGCAGGTTTTGTCACTTTTTCTTGGGGTTAAAACCCTTTAAAGTTGGGACGACTTGCAGGGTATCTTTTATCACAATTCACCAACGACTAGCTAGCCTATTCGATTTTAGTATACCCCGAACTGCTTACAATTGCATCGATCTTCAGCTGGTTTTTGCAGCTTGGGCAGTCGCGCGGCGAAAAGGTCTGGTAATCGGGCAGGTCGGCGAGGGTGAATACGGCGTGTACGGGCAGGCTTGCCATCTCCGAGATGGCGCTGAACACCGCCGCGATGCCCACCGTGTTTCCGCCGTAGTACTGGATGCACTCGAGCGAGCGGTGGATGGTCTTGCCGGTGGTCGCCGAGGCGATAAGTAGCAGCACGCTCTTGCCCCAGATCATCTTCTGCAGGTTATCCCGAAACACCATCTGCCCGTTTGCGTTGTACTCGGGCGTGAGCACGCAGATATCGCTGTCGCTGCTTAACGAGCGGGTGCCCGCCTGAGCCAGCTCGCGCGCGATAAAAGCGCCGATCATCTCGCAGCCGTCCATGCAGATGATGGTGTCTACGGGGGTGGCGCTTGCGTAGTGCGCCGCGAGTACCTCTGCCGCCAGCCTCGCCGCCTTGCTGTGGTGTTTGATTCCGGTGATGTCGATGTAATAGTTTACGTGGGAATGGTTGGTTGCAAAGTGCCCGGGAATCACGCTGATAGACATTTTTCCGTTCTGCCTGGCCTTGATTTTAACCGCTCTGCTTTCCATACCTTACTGCTCCTTTCATCATCCTGAAACGATATGAACCATCGATGGATCTGCCGTATAGTATACGCCCAAACACAGGGGCTATCTTTAAAATTATAGTACCATTTTACGGCGAATTATGCAATTATCTAGGAAACAGTTATCTTGCTTTGCAAAGGATATCCATGTTATTATTTACAGATAAATCCTTTCGTGTATAATAAGATTAATGTTATTTTATGTAAAGGAGTTTATATGATTAAAAGACTATTATTGGTTTTGATATGGACGGTCCTGCTGCTGGTGGGATGCGATAAAAATTCAACAGGCCTGGATAGTTCCGCGGCTTCTGAAAGTGTAGTGCAAGCAAGCGACAGCGCGCAAGCGGTATCGGATGGCAGCAGTGTAGCGGAGAGCGTAAAGCCCACATTTACAAAGGAAGAGCTTGATGAAGCGAAAAAACAAGCGGAGCTGCTAACCGCCCATCTCATTGATGGTTCTTTGCTTAGTACTGCTCTTGACGGTGAAACAGCGCCTTCTCAACGAGAAATAAACAACTTTGTATTATGGACGGTAAGATTTTTAGAAAGCCCTAATTATTTATTTTATGATTTCTTCAGTAAGACGGAAGATGCGTTGTATCTGTTCCCACTAAAAAATGTTCAGCAGATCGTACATGAAGTGTTCGGTGTGGAAGACTGGGTTTTAGAAAGCAGTTCTCTTAACTTTAATGAACAAAAACAACAGTATGAATCCGGTCTTGAATATGAGATCGGCGGAGCGTTTTCTTTTGAAAATCTGACTTTAGAAATTATAGAGGATACCGCGAAAATCGAAACCACCTTTTTGCTGACGGATAGAATAGGGTTTAAAGGGGAACCCGGATGGAATGAACATGGATATTATACCATCACCTTTCAGGTTATGCGTGAGCAGGAACGGGTTTTTCTAAGGTATATCGAGATAAAAGCCGCTGAACAGGGCTGAAATTCAAAGATGAGGAGTGCGTAGGATGAAAAAGATACTCTGTATGCTCCCGGTACTGATGCTATTGATTTTACCGGTTACGAGGCAGGCTCCGGCGGGGGCTATTGCTGTAAATACCTCAAAGGGGGCAGCCCTTGTAGTGGTGCGGGATGAGGAACTGCTGGCATTGCCGGAAGCCGAACTGTACCATACCCTGCAGCAGATCATTGAACGCGTGGGCGTCTATGCAAAGCCGAAGGCATAGCATGTTTCTTTATTCATGCAGACCTAAACAAACAGAATCCCCCGCGAAAGCGGGGGATTCTGTTTGTTTAGGTCTTATCGGACACAGGGTTTGCGGCAGGTATACAGCATTGCGCGCGGCGGGAGTGTGTTACACCGTCTACGCACCGCTTGACGCGGTAGACACTTGAGACCGCCGCCATCAGGGTAAGCCCCTGTGCGCAGCACACCGCGATTATCCACGCGGCGGGATAGGGTAAAAGCGTATAGAGCAGCAGGCTCAAAAGCGGGAGCGCAAGCATCAGGATAGCGGATAGCCTGCCCAACTTATCAAAGAACAGCGCACCCGCGCCGCCCTGCACCTTTATAAGTACCCGGGAGGTTGCCCAAAACTCGCTGAATTTAAGTACCGCCACCGCAAGCATCCACCACGGCATCATGCCCTTCACAGCCATCGCGGTAAACGCGGCGAGCAGCAGCGTCAGGTCGGCAATCACGTCCAGTTTGGCGCCTAAGCGGGTCGTCACACCCCATCTGCGCGCCAGCCTGCCGTCAAGGATATCGGTCGCGCAGGCGAATGCGTACAGCGCGATGGGCAGCGCCTTATGTATGTCGGGCGTCAGCAGCAGCGTCGCAAACAGGGCGCTCAATATGATGCGCGAAAGGGTGAGCAGGTTTACGGCAATCTTTTTGCTCATGCCCTTTATGCTTCGTTGGCGGACAGGCCGAACGCGTAGGCCGCCTGCGCGGCGTTCTTATCGCTCGACAGAATCTTCTGCCGTTTTACCTGTACATTGTCTTTGATGTTGGAGGCAATGGTGTCCAGCTCCGGCATCTCGGCTGCGCCGCCCATGGAGTAGAGCAGCACCTTTTTGCCTGCCGCCTGCTCCATCTTCGCCGCGTACTCCAAAATCAGCTTGGAGGGCTGCGCCGCGAACACGGTGGAGCCCATCGCGATCACGTCATAGGCCGAAACGTCGCCCGAAAGGTGCTCGCCGGGGTAGCTAACGGTTACAGTATAGCCCGCTTCGTTAAGGCCCTTTGCCACGCTCTCCCCAATGGTATTGGATACCTTAGAAAGCGAGGGCTGGTACACGACCAGAGCCTTTTTGCCGTTTTTGCCCTCTAAAACCGTTTGCTTGTCGCCTTTGTAGGCATTGTTGGAGTTTACCAGAATAACCATTGCCACCATCGCGCAGATCATAAGCAGGATAATAGCCCCTACCGCGATGCCTAAAACGATTAAAAATTGTTTCATATCTTTCATCCTCTCAAAAAGTCGTGTTTATCTATACAGATTAACTAGTTGGTGTCTTATGCGGATACTCTTCGTGGGTGCTATGCTTACCGGATGAACTTTGGCTAAGCGTCTGAGCCCATCAGCAGCGTAAGCAGCTGCCGAACGTTCTGCGCGGCGTATACCTTCATGACTGCGCGGTCGGTAAAGGCGCTGCGCTGGTAGATAAATATTCCCAGCTCGCCGTAGATATACTTGAACAAAATATCGCAGATGCGCGCGGCGGCCTGCGGTTTGAGCGGGTCTTTGCACGCGAGCATCAGCGCCTCGGCAAACTGGCGGGAGGGCATCGCCAGTATCGGCGCGACGGTAGGGGGAGGGGAGCCCGTCAGCGGCTCCAACCAGGTAAGCCGGTACCAGCCCGGGTGGTCGATATAAAAATCCATCAGCCGCTCAAGGTTTGCGAACAGCTTTTCCTGCGGCTCCACCGCCTCGCCGTCGCCGCGCTCTATCTCTTTGAGCATCATCAGTATGACCTGCCCCAGCGCTTCCCAATAAATTTCGTTGAGGTTATTAAAATAGTTGTAGAGATTTGTGTGTGCGCAGTTTAGCTCCTTGGCGATCTCGCGCAGGGTGACGTCCTTGGTGCCGCCGTTTCGGTCAATCATCTGAATGGTGGTTTTTACAATCTGTTCTCTGTCGATATGCTTTCTTGTCATGCCGTTCCCCTTTAAGGGCCAAAGAGAGCGTTTTGCCCCGTGGCGGGCGGCCTTTAGGGGCTTCAGATCAATCTTTGACATCTTATGACCAATGGTAATTACCAATGGTTATTTTACCACAGCGGATGTAAATGTCAATAGGTTTTTCATAAAAATATTGCCACTGGTAACTTTGACGCAAAACCGCCAAACAAGTGTCAAACACTACCACAGGGCATACAATTTCATACGGTATCCTTGTTCAGGATAATGCCGCAAAATTTGCACAAATAAGAAAACAATGGTATAATAAGCACGTTACAGGCTGATAAAGTAAGAAGGCTGTTTTCGCGCTTATTATACCATTTTATGTCCACCGCCTCGCCCCTGCGGGGCAACCGGCGGAAATGGACGATTATACCATAAACGCGGCTGCGTTCATGGTATAATATTATCGCTTTATACCGATAAGAGTCAATTCCCAAGGTGCGTTGCCCGCTTAAGTGCAGCCGCCGCGAATTGATTTGCAATAACCTTTAAGGGGTGCTAGCATGAGTACGCAACTGGTTGAGATCATCACCGAGCAAACCCACGTGCTGCTGCACAATATGAAGATCTGTCTGCACACCTGCCGCCTTGACGAGACCGTATACCATATGCCGATCTGGAAGCATGTCTACCACACGCTGCACTCGCTCGACTGCTGGTATATCAATCCCGCGCATTTTTCAGAGCCGCCGTTTCACGAGCCGAACTTAAACTCGTTGGATATTGCGAGCATCAAGGTGCTTTCGCGTAAGCAGCTCGAGCAGTATCTGGGCGACATCGAGCACCGGATACTATCCTACCTTCAAACCCTTACCGACGAGCAGCTTGCCGAGCGGCCAAAGGACTGCGAGTACACGCGCCTGACCCTTATTTTGGCGCAGTTCCGTCACCTGTACGCACACCTTGGCATCATCAACGGCTCCACCATCGAGGCAACCGGCATGTGGCCGCGTGTGATTGCGCTGGATTCCGTGTTTTCACCGGAAAACGAGTACTACGAATAGGCTCAAACAAAAAATCGCCTCTGCTGGGCATGGGGTGCCCGTTTGGCCGTCTTTCCGAAAAAAGCGCGGCACTATGCCGCTTACGGGCACTCTACCGCCGGTTTACCCGAGGCTCTTCCAACCGTCGGTTGTATGTGTGGCGGCAGTATGCTACGATTTTTTCAGGGTTCGCAGACCTTAAAAATCGGAAAGGCAGAGTAGAACGATGGATAATAAGAAGATAGCCGGTTTTATTACCGAGCTGAGAAAAGCAAACAACCTGACGCAGAAGGAGCTTGCGGATAAGTTACATATCACCGACAAGGCCGTCTCCAAATGGGAGCGCGGGCAGAGCTACCCCGATATCACCATCCTGCCGCAGCTCTGTGCGCAGCTGGGGGTAACGGTAACCGAGCTGCTAAACGGAGAGCGGGCCGCCGAGGGGGAAGCTTCGGCGGTTAACGTGGAGCATATGGTGGAAACGACGCTCAACTATGCCCAGCAGGCGACCAAGCAGCAGCGCTTTAGCAAAAAGGGCATTGCGCTGATGGTCGTTACCTTAACATTCTTACTCGCGGTGTTTGTGTGCAGCCTGTGCGACTTTGTCATCACCGGGGGCTTTGGCTGGTCGCTTTATGTCACCGGCTCGGTGGTGCTGGCGTGGTGTATCATCGCCCCGCTGCTCTACGGGGAGAAGCTGCGGTTTGTGCTGGCACTGGCGGCGCTTACGGTGCTCATCTTCCCGTTTCTCGCGCTGGTACAGTGGGTAAGCGGCTCGGCGGGCTGGCTGATCCCTCTCGGGCTGCCCGCGTCGCTTGCGGGTATAGCCTATCTGTGGGTAATCGTAAGCCTTTTTACCTTTACCAGAATCAATCGCTGGTTTATCGCGGCGGTGGGGGCGTTTCTTGCGCCGCTGCTTGATGTTTTCATCGATTCCACTATTACGGGTCTGATGGGAAAGAGCGTAAGAGACCCATCCGCGCTGCTTACCCTGATTGCAGCCCTCACCGTAGGGCTGGGGCTGTGTGCGGCAGGCATTGTCACCCGCCGCAGGAGCAATGTGTAAGTATCATCTTTATAAACGGCAAGCCCTGCCGATGCTTTAGGAGGTACCGACATGAGCGAACTGGACGAAAAGCTGGCGAAATCCCTCACGGCGGAGGATACCGGCCTGCTCCCCTACCTGCCTTACCTGCTGCAGGATTTGTGGGAGATCGGTAGCTCCCCCGCCGACATGATTGCCCTTGTGAAGCGGCACATTCCGGCGCCCGATACCCTTCGGGTACTCGACCTTGCGTGCGGCAAGGGTGCCGTGAGCGTGCAGATGGCGAAGGCGCTCGGCTGCCGCGTTAAGGGGGTAGACATCGTCCCCGAGTTTATCGCCTATGCGGCGCAAAAGGCAAAGGAACACGGTGTGCAGGCGCTGTGCAACTTTGAAGCGGGTGACGCGAACGAGGCGGTAACAAGCGAGCGCGGGTACGACGTGGTAATCTGGGGTGCCGCGGGCGATGTGCTGGGCGACCAGCGCGCCACCCTCATAAAGCTTTGCCAAACCATCGGGCAAGGCGGGTATCTCCTGCTGGACGACGCCTACACGCGCGAGGGCGCAAGCGGCGAGACGCGGTACGATTACTGCGATTACCCCACCTACGACCGGTGGATGGAGCTTTTTGCGGCGTGCGGCTTAACGCTTGTCGAGGCGCTGCCCGCGCAGGATGACGAGATGGCAGCGGTAAACGAGCACAACACGGCAGCCATCATCACGCGTGCAAACGAGCTGAAAGAGCGGCTGCCCGACAAGCAGGCGATGTTTGACGGCTATATCCAAAGCCAGTTAAACGAGTGTGACGACCTCGCCGACACCCTTGCGGGGGTCACTTGGCTGCTGCGAAAGAACTAATAAATGTGGCGGCAACATGGCTGTTTGTATCAACCCCCCGGTCAAAAGACCGGGGGCTTTCGTTTTGGCGGCGTATCCTGTCTTTTCCTGTGCGCCGCTTGACACTTTGCCGCAAAAAAGCCTATACTAACCTTAATGCCGCGCGCGGCGTACGCCGTGCGCAAATGAGAGAACGAGGGAAAAACATCCGTATGTATGAAAATAAAGAGGAGATTCAGCGGGCGGTGCTGGCGGCGGCGGATACGGGCGAGTATGACATCGACGTGTCGCTGGCGGAGCTTGCCGAGCTTGCAAAAACCGCGGGCGCCGAGGTGCTGGCAACCGTTACCCAGAAGCGAGACGCCCCCGATAACGCCACCTGCCTTGGCAGCGGCAGGCTTGCCGAGCTGTGCGATTTCTGCGAAAAGAACGAGGCGAACCTCGTTATCTTCGACCACGAGCTTTCCGCCACCCAGATACGCAACATCGAGGAGATCGTTAAGGTGCGTGTCATCGACCGCACCATGCTCATCTTAGATATCTTCGCCATGCGCGCCGTCTCCAAAGAGGGCAAGGTGCAGGTGGAGCTTGCGCAGCAGCGCTACCGCCTGCCGCGCCTGCTCGGGTTGGGCACCCAGCTTTCCCGCCTCGGCGGCGGCATCGGCACGCGCGGCCCCGGCGAAACCAAGCTGGAGACCGATAGGCGGCATATCCGCCGCCGCATCTCGTTTTTGGAGGAGGAGCTTAGGGAGCTTACCCGCCAGCGGGAGGATCTGCGTAAGCGCCGCAAGAAAAACGGCGTACTCACCGCCGCCATCGTCGGCTACACCAACGTGGGCAAGTCGACGCTGCTCAACGCCCTCACCGACGCGGGGGTACTGGCGGAGGATAAGCTGTTCGCTACCCTCGACCCGACGGCGCGCGCCTTAAAGCTGCCCGACGGGCGGAATATCGTGCTGATTGACACCGTAGGGCTTATCCGCAGGCTTCCCCACCAGCTCATCGAGGCGTTTAAATCCACCCTTGAGGAGGCGGCGGGCGCCGACATCATCTTAAACGTTTGTGACATCACCAGCAGCGAGACGCAAACCCAGCTGGAGGTTACCCGCACGCTGCTCGAAGAGATCGGCGCGTCGGATATCCCCGTTCTCACCGTCTACAACAAGTGCGATCTGGTGTTTGAAAAGCCGCTGCCAATCAACGGCAGCCGGGTGTTCATCTCGGCGAAAACCGGCGAGGGGTTTGACGAGATGTTAAAGACCATCGCCTCTACCCTCAAGGAGACCACGCGCCGCCTGCGCGTGACCATCCCCTACGCCGAGGGCGGGCTTGCCGCGCAGGTACGCACCGAGGGCAAGCTGCTGGAGGAAAGCTTTAACGAGAACGGCATCACCCTCGACGCGATCGTCGACACCCGCACAAGGCTGTATCAAGCGCTTGTGCGCTATGAGCAATAGGGTAGTAACGCATAAATAAGAGCGCATGAACCGAGGCGGTATGCCGGTTCATGCGCCTTTTTTTTGCTTACCTTTTATACGGGCATGGTTTTAAGCCAAATCTCCATGCCGCAGGTCTCGGGGGTGGCGGCGGCGTACAGCTCCGCCATGAACGGCTCGCAGGTGAGCCCGTGTCCCGGCAGCCACACGCCAAAGAGATAATCGCGCGCCTTGTTGAGCGCCTCGGTGGTAAGCTGGGCGAAGTTTTCGGCCTCAAACGCGCACACGGTGTAGTCCCCTTCGGGCAGCGTGTAGCCTTCAAAGCCCTGCGGGGCGACCTCGCCTGCCTCCGCGCCCGCAAAGTAGCTAAAGCAGCCCTCCTTGGTGCCCGCAAAGGAGACGCCCAGCTCGCAGCCGCCCGGCAATAGCCCCGGGATGTCCTCCTTGTGCCGGTGCAGTCGGCCCCATAGCTCGCCCAGCAGGTCGACGCCCGGGGTGTCGGCAATCGGGTTCTGCACGCAGTACCCCGTAAAACGGCGGGGTATGGTCAGGGCCTTGCGCGTTACCTCCAGCACGACCCCCTCGGCGGCAAGCGGAACGCCCTCGTCCACCAGACGGTAGTTCATCGAAAGGTCGGGCTTTAAGAAGTGCGACAGCGGGCGGGGGTTTGCGCGGTAGGCCTCGGGGGTGAGGCCGTAGGCGTCTTTAAACGCACGCGTAAAGGTCTCGTGGTTGGCAAAGCCGAAGGTAAGCGCCGTATCCACAATGCGGCTTTCGTGCCGCGCCAGATGCTCCGCGGCGTGGGCAAGGCGGCGCAGCCTTGCGTACTCCATCACCGGCCGTTTCACAAGCCGCGCAAACAGCCGCTGGTAGTAAAACGGCGAGAGGTTTGCCATCTCGGCGAGTGCCTCGACGGAGAGCTCCTCATCCAGATGTGCTTCGAGCCAGTCGAGTGTCTTTTGAATCGATTCCCATGCTTGCATGGTAAATCACCTCCTTGGCCTTCATCATAACAAAACGCGGGCATCCCGTCTTGACGCGAAATGCCCACTTGCTTTAGTACTTTATAAAATGACGCAAGGTACTATACCCCGCTGAGGTCAAAGGGCGGGATAAACTCCTTACCCGCCGAGGTGCGCTGCTGCAAAAAGCCGTCCTCAATGCCGCTTTCAAACAGGTAGGCCTGCACCTTCTCATACTCGCGCCTGGTGATGCGGCGGTTGATTTCGGGGTAGCCGCTTAAATCCCCGCAGGGGGTGTACTGGCTCATGAGCGAGAACAGCACGCTGCCGCGGGGGAAGGTATCTCGCACCCAATCGATGACCGCAAGGGTGTTGCGGATATTCCCGGGCAATATCAGGTGGCGGATGAGCACCCCGCGCGTGAGCAGGCCGTTCTCATCCAGCAGGTAATCCCCCGTCTGCCGGTACATCTCTAAAATGGCCGCCGAAGCTGCCTTAAAATAATCCGCCGCTTTGGAGTAGCGCGCGGCTGCCTCAGGCAGGACATACTTCATGTCGGGTAGGTAAACCTGCACCTTGCCCTCTAGCAGGCGCAAAGACTCCACCCGGTCGTACCCGCCGCTGTTGTACACCACGGGGATGGGCAGCGGTTCTTCAAGGCTCTGTGCGATGGCCTTGGTAAAATGGGTGGGGTTTACAAGGTTGATGTTGTGCACGCCCTGTGCCGCAAGCTCCAGATAGATCTCGCGCAGGCGCGTGACGGTAATCTCTTTGCCAAACCGCCCGTGGCTGATGGCGCTATTCTGGCAGAACACGCAGCCCAGCGGGCAGCCGCTGAAAAACACCGTGCCCGAGCCTTTAGTGCCGCTGATGGGTGGTTCCTCCCACAGGTGCACACCCGCGCGCGCCACCACGGGTTTTTCCCCCATCCCGCATACGCCGGGGGGATGATCCTGCTTCGCTGCGCCGGTATCCGCCGCGTTCTCACGCAGCGCGCCGCAGCGGCGCGGGCAGACGGTGCACCGCTTTTCCATCTGCATCCTGCCTTTCACAATTGATACCGAAGGGGAATGAAAACGTTTTAGTGTTCTGATTACAGGCCGTCCAGCGTCGACAGGTCCGGCTGCTTTTGGGTAAGCTCTTTGAGAAACAGCCCCCTTACATAGCCCTTTTGGTCATTTGTGCTGCGGATATAAAAACCGTTTTTATAATAGAACTGTACCAGCTTCGTCTTTTTGGCGGGGGTGTGCAGCGCAAGCGCATCTACCTTGAGCGCGCGGCACTGGGCCTCTACCTCCTGTATGAGCTGGGTACCGATGCCCGAATGCTGCTCCTCGGGGAGCACGCAGAAGCGGCTGATGTACGCGGTCTTGGCGCCGCCTTTATCCTCGAGAATCTGGTACCGCACCGTGCCGATGATATTACCGTTTCTGGCGCATACCAGCACGGTTTTCTTCTCCATATCCTTTAAGATATCCCAACTGCTCTCCTTGAGCGCCGCAACGCCCCCGGGGAGGTTTAATTCACTGTTTATCTCGGCATAGGCAAGCACAATCAGGTTGTATATCTTTGGTGCGTCGAAGGGTGTGGCTTTTCTTACGAATGCTAGGCTCATTTTCTTGACATGTCCTTCCTGGGTTAAAACCTCTTCCATCCTGTCCCCTAATCATATGGGTTTACTCTATATATAAAATTATTATAGCATACCCGATTTAAAAAAACACTGCCTTTGATGACATTTTACGTTTATATTAGACAAGTTTCTCCCTTATGGCAAGTAACTGCTTTTAAGGGGGCAGTATTATCAGGCGGTGGGGACCATATACATGTCTGTGGGGGGATGTCGTTTGAGGATACGCAAAAAATCGGTGTTCTACGCCGCCATGATGTTTACCGCCTCCTCCGTCGGGCTGCAGCTGATGGGCTTTGTATACCGCATCTTTCTGTCGCGCCTGATCGGCGCCGAGGGCATGGGGGTATACGGCCTTGTCATGCCGGTTTACAGCGTGGTGCAGTCGTTTGCACTGTGGGGGCTGACGCTTGCTTTAACCAAGGAGTCGGCAAAATACGAGGCGCTGCACGACCCGCACGCCTTGTCGGTGGCCATGCGGTCGGCGGTTTTGCTCTACCTGTTTCAGTTCGCGCTGGCGGCGGTGCCGATCTTTGTATTTAGCTCGCCGATTGCGTCTGGGATGCTGGGCGATGCCCGCACGCGCGCGGCGCTGCTCATCATGCTGCCCTACATGTGCCTTACCGGGATAGAAAACCTCTACAAAGCACATTTTCAGGGAATACGCGATATCCTGCCGCCGATACTCTCGGAGTTGTGCGAGCAGATGATACGCATGGCGGCGGTGCTGTGGCTGCTCACGGTGTTTGACGGGGCAAGCCCGGGCGTTTCCGCCGCGCTGATTATCATTGGCATGCTTGTAAGTGAGCTGTTCAGCGTCAGCTTTTTGTCCTTATGGTATTTTATTCGCAAGCGCTTTCTCAAAAATCGGGGTGCCCCGACCGATTCTCTGCGTCGGTGGGGCAAAGAGCGGGCGGAGCGCATCCCGCAAACCTTATTATACGCGGCGCTGCCCGTTTCGGCCGCTGGGCTTTTAAACAACCTGCTTTCCAGCGCCACCACCGTGGTGCTGCCGCGCCGGCTGATGCTTTCGGGGCTGGACCAGACGCAGGCGCTGCGGGATTTCGGCGTGATGACCGGCATGACCATGCCGCTTTTGATGATGCCCGCGGCGTTTATCATACCCCTTACCTCGGTACTGGTACCCAAGCTCGCCGAGGCCTGCGCGCTCGGGCGGCAGGAGGATGTGCGCCGCAAGGCGGCAAAGGGCATACACGCCACCGGCATTATCGCGTTTGCAGCCTGCGCGGTGCTGCTGCCGCTGGGCAGCGGGCTTGCGCGGCTTTTGTATAACGAACCCGCCGCGGGCAACTACATGGTGCCGCTGACGGCGGCGGCCTTTTTTACCTACTACCAGATTGTCACGGGCAGCATATTAAACGGCATCGGGCGGCAAAAGACCGCCTCGATGAGCGTCGTGCTCTGCTCGCTCATCCATATGCTGTTTACCTGGTTTGTGGTGGCGCTGCCCAACGTGGGGATGTGGGGCTACGTAATAGGCGACCTTGTCAGCGCGCTGTTCGGCGCCTGCTTTAACACCTTCTTTATCCTCCGCCGGACGGGGCTTTCACTGCGTACGCACAACTGGTTTGTAAAACCGCTGCTGTCCTTTTTGGCGGCTGCCCTCGCCGCAAGGCTTTCGTTTTTGCTGTTTGAAAGGCTGCCGCTTGCCGCCTCGCTGGGGTTTGCGGTGGGTATCTGCCTGCTGGTATACGCTGTTACCCTGCATTTTCAGGGGGTAAGCCTCAGGCGGTATCTAAAGACCATCCGTGACTAGCGAAGCAGAAACTTTGTCAATAACTTATCAAAGTGGAAGCACTGCTCACCGAAATTTTCTTTATACAACCCTTCTCAGCTGTATTTTTTTACACTGAAAAGGGTAAATTTTTGCGCCGATGGCGCCATAAATTAGAAATAGTTACATTTGCAGTAACAGATGCGTGAAAAGCGCATGGATAAGCCATTTTTGTTTACATAAAGCCATAATTATTTGCCATTCTTGGCAATATCGCACAATGAAATTCGGTAAAGATATATAGAAATTTACGTAAAGAATTTATAAATACCGTCGTTTTAATAGTTGTTTTACCCATACCAATGAGCTATAATGTAGAACGGTTTGAGAAACATAAACAAACGAAAGCTTGTTGTGTTGTTCAAAACCACGAAGTAGTAGAACTATATAAACATGGAGGCTTTTTGCCTCTCTTCCGCGTAAAAGGCGGAAAAGGAAAGGACAGGATTTGTTATGAAGAATATTGCTAAAGTTCTCTCGATCTCTGCTATCGTACTTGCTTCCGCGCTCGTATTTGCTGCTTGCGGCGACACCGCTGCTGCTTCTTCCACCGAGGAGGTTGCGTCTGACGTTGTATCTTCCGAGGCAGTTTCCTCTGAGGCTGTTGTTTCTGAAGCAGCTTCTTCCGAGGTAATTTCTTCCGACGCTGCTTCTTCTGAGGTTGCTTCTGATGCTGCTTCTTCCGAGGTTGCTTCTGACGCTGCTTCTTCTGAAGCTGCTTCCTCTGAGGCTGCTTCTTCCGAGGCTGCTTCCAAGTAATTATCCCCTCCGTAAACGTAGTATGTCCTACAAAAACCGCTCCCTCATCGGAGCGGTTTTTCATATCTATGCATGAAAAACCATGCCTGCGTGCACTGGTACTATATACAAGGCCTACCCTGCTAAAAGGGAAAATTTATCTGCCGTTACACGGCCCCCTGTATTGAAATCTGACCCGAACCTATATATAATTAACTTTGAGTGGTTTTGTCTTTATATGGATACTGCGGTCTTTGGGGGTTATGTTACGTTTAAGTTGTTGCAGCTGCGCCCTAATAAGAATTGGGCTTTATCATACGGTTACGACCATGTAGGGGAGGAAAGGCCTTGATCTTCGCAAACCTGTTTTTTATATTCCTGTTTCTCCCGCTTAATATTATCCTGTACTTTATCTCCAAGAATAAGATGTACCGCAATCTGGTACTGGTTTTGTTCTCGCTCTTTTTTTATGCGTGGGGCGAGCCTGTGATGATCTGGGTGCTGCTCATGAGCGTGCTGTTTGATTATGCGCTGGCGCTGCCCATAGAGAGGCACCGCGGAACATGGAAGGCGAAGGCCGCGCTCGCGGTATCGGTGGCTGCCAATCTGGGGGTGCTGTGCGTCTTTAAATACAGCGGCTTTTTGGTGGAGAACCTAAACGCGCTGCTGCACACCGCCATCCCCGTGCCGCAGATAGCCCTGCCCATCGGCATCTCGTTTTACACCTTTCAAATGCTCTCGTATATGGTGGACGTCTACCGCGGTGAGGTGCCCGCACAGAAAAACCCGATGAAATTCCTTATGTATGTGTCGATGTACCACCAGCTTGTTGCGGGGCCGATTGTGCGCTACAGCGATATTGCCGAGGAAATAGACAACCGACGCATCACCGCGCCCGAGGTGAGCAAGGGCATCACGCGCTTTATCGTTGGCCTTGCCAAAAAGGTGATGATCGCGAACGTCGCGGGTGCCTTTGTTAAGCAGTATCTGGACGGAGACCTTGCTGCCTTGTCGGTAGCGGGGGCGTGGTTTGGGCTTATCATGTTTACGCTGCAGATCTACTTCGATTTTTCGGGCTACTCCGATATGGCGATCGGCTTAGGGATGGTCTTCGGCTTTCATTACCACGAAAACTTCAACTACCCCTACATATCCACCTCCGCCACCGAGTTCTGGCGGCGATGGCATATCTCGCTGGGCAGCTTCTTCCGCGACTACGTGTACATCCCGCTTGGGGGCAACCGCAAGCACCAGTATTTTAACCTGTTTATCGTGTGGTTCTTAACCGGCCTGTGGCATGGGGCAAGCTGGAACTTTATTTTGTGGGGGCTGTATTTCGGCCTGCTGATTATCCTTGAAAAACGCTTTCTGCTCAAGGTGCTCGACCGCATCCCCAAGTTTTTTTCGTGGCTTTACCTTATCTTTGCCGTCGTTATGGGGTGGGCGCTCTTTTATTTTACCGATATGTCGCGGTTGGGAAATTTTTTGGGTATCTTATTCGGTATAGGCCCAAACCCGCTGTTCGATGGCGCGCTGGGCATTACCCTTTCGTCAAACTCTATCTGGCTCGTTGTATCGGTGGTATGCGCGCTGCCTGTTGTGCCCAAGGTTCGCCAGTTTTTGTACGACCGGCTGTATGAGGACTCGCCGGTTTACACCGCCATCGATTCCGCGCAGGTCGCGGTGAACGTGGCGCTGCTGGGCGTCTGCACCATGCTGCTGGTGGGCCAGAGCTTTAACCCGTTCTTGTATTACAGGTTTTAACCTTACCCTATATAACCTCGAATGAACTGTGAGGAACGCAGGAAATGCCGTATATTGAGATTAAAAGCGAGAAGCCCCGCACTGCGAAGCTGCATTTTCGCAGAGCCGCAAACCGGGTGACACTGCCGGTTTGCATTAATATCGCGGTGATGACGGTGACGGCGGCGGTGGTGGGCCTGCTGGCGCTTGTGCTGCCCAAGCCTGAAATCTCCGAGTTTGAGGGGCGCGCGCTTGCGAAGATGCCCGAGTTTTCGCTGGCCGCCATCTTAAGCGGCGAGTATGAAAAACAGTTTGACGCCTTTTACGCCGACACCTTCCCCTACCGTGAGCGCCTGGTGGAGCTGGCGGCGCAATATAACGACTTAAAGGGCTTTAACGCCGATGATGTGAGCATCCACGGCACGGTGCCGATAGTATCCGACGAGCCGGAGGAGCCTACCCCCTCGCAGCCTGCCTCTTCCGGCAGCTCTCTGCCCGCTTCGTCGCAGGCATCGTCCTCCGGGGAGAGCAGCTCTTCACAGGAGAGCGCCGCCGACCCGGGAGAGGGCGGTACGGTGGAGCTGGACGGCGAGATGAAAGCCGGCGTGTTTGTCGTCGGCGACAGGGCGATGTCGCTGTTCGGCACCAACGGCAAGGAGGGCAAGCGCTACGCGCAGGTGATTACGGGCTATCAGGAGCAGTTCGGCAGCGATGTTGAAATCTACAATCTGGTGGTGCCCACCCAGTCGGAGTTTAACCTACCACCCAATTATCAGCATCTTTCCGGCTCGCAGAAGGCGAATATCGATTTGATTTACTCCGCGCTCGGCCCCACCATCACGCCGATCCGCAGCGCTTACGACGAGCTGGCCGCCCATAAAAACGAATACCTCTATTTTAGAACCGACCATCACTGGACGCCCCTTGCTGCCTATTACGCCTATGTCGGCTTCTGCAAGGACGTCGGCCTTACCCCCACGCCGCTCGACCGGATGACCAAGGGGCGCAAGGACAGCTTTGTAGGCAGCCTTTACCGCACCACGCAGGAGCCGAAGCTCAAGGACCACCCCGACTATATGGACTATTACCTCGTCCCCAACGAGACCACCTGTGAGCTGTACCGCCCCGGCGCGAGGAACACGCCTCTTTCCACCCCGCTGTACGCCATGAAGGCGAACGGGGGCAACACCTACTCGATGTTCCTTTCGGGCGACTGGCCGCTGTTTGTTATCCATTCCAACGCCGGTACGGGCCGCAAGATCGCGGTGGTAAAAGAGTCGTTCGGCAACGCCTTCGCGCCCTATCTCGCCTGCAACTACGATACCGTGTATGTGATAGACCAGCGCTACTTCGAGAAGGACTTTGACAAGTTCGTAAAGGATAACGGCATCAAAGAGGTACTGTTCATCAACAACAGCTTTGCCGCCAACACCACGGTACAGATCAACTGGATCAAAAACCTCAACTACGAAAAGCCGTGGGTAAAGGAAGCAAGCTCCTCCTCCTCGGCCCCCGCCTCCTCCCAGCAGCCGGAAAACGATATCAACTGGGAAGAATGGTTCGCCGACGATTAAAGCTTCTTCAAGCATACATTCAGCCGCACAGAGTACGCTTTGTGCGGCTTTTGTATACCTCCCATTCTTCCAACCCCCTGCCCCCTCTATTTGCCCGTTATACAGCTTTTGGGTAAACATCTTTGATTTTGGTCGTTCTTATGGTACAATAAAAAAGTCGTTATACAAAAAAACATCAGTAAATTTGTATTATCGCATTGGTTGGCGGGCTTGCTGTTCATCACATCGGACCCGCCGCTTTGAGATAGAACCCGTCCGATAGGGGCCTATCCGGATATTCTTGCTCGTACCCGCGGATGCGGGCGCACGTCTTGGGGAGGGTATAGTAAACGGTATGGGAGAGAAGGGCAGATATCTTCGCCCGGCAAGCTGGGTTTATAATACGGCGGTCGCCGTCTTTAGCCTTTGCTGGCGGCTGCTTTTTCGGGCGCGATACGACAACAAGAGCATCAAGGGCCTTGAGGGGCCGTTCATCGCGGTATGCAATCATCCGTCCAACCTCGACGGCATCACCGCCATGCTGGCCCTGAAAAGATATAAGATGAACGCGGTGGTGGCGGAGTTCTACTTCCGCAACCGCGCGCTGAGCTGGTTCTTCGGCAAGATCGGCGCCATTCCAAAGTCGCAGTTTACAAGCGACGTAAAAACCATCCAAAGCATCCTGCGCGTAGTGCGCGACGGCGGCAGCGTGCTCATCTTTCCGGGCGGGCAAACCTCGTTCGCGGGCATCAGCACCTATATCCACCCGGGTATTGCAAAGCTAGTGAAGAAGCTGCGCGTGCCGGTCGTCAACCTGCATATCGAAGGCTCCTACTTCACCTTCCCCAAATGGCGCAACCATATCCGCCCGGGTAAGGTGACGGTATCTTCGGGCATTTTATATACCCCCGAGCAGCTGGATGTACTCTCCTGCGACGAGATCGAAAAGGGGATCAAGGACGTGGTGGCCTACGACGAGTACGCCGTGCAGGAGTGCAGAAAGGAACGTTATCTTGGCGCCAAGAATGCCGAGGGACTGCACACCATCCTGTATATCTGCCCCGAATGCGGCGCTGAGTTTGCCATGCGCGCCAAGCACAGCCGCCTGTGGTGCTCAAGCTGCGGCCACGCCGTGTATCTGAACCGCTACGGGCTGTTTGAGGATGCAAAGGGCGGCGCATCGCGGTTTAGGTCTCCCGCGGACTGGTACCGCTGGCAGCTTGAACAGCTTAAAGGGCAGATTCAGCGCGAGGGCTTCGAGCTGCGCACCTGCGCGCGCATCTGGCTGCACAACCGCCTGCACGGGGGCTACCGCTTCCTGGGCAGGGGCGAGGCGGTGCTCAACCGCGAGGGGTTCTTCTTTCAAGGGGTCCGCCACAAAAGCAACGAAGCGTTTACCATCAGCATTCCGAGCAAAAGCCTGCCCGCTATCCCGTCGCTGCCGGGCTATCACATAAAAATCTGCCACCCGGATGGCATGTACATGTTAAAACCCGAAAACGGCCTGCGCGCCATCCAGTGGGTGCTCGCACAGGATATCTTTACAGGAACCTACTAAACGATATAGAAAGAAGGAGAACAGCTATGCCAAAACGCGAAGGATACCTTTCATGGGACGAATACTTTATGGGTATCGCCATCATTTCCGCCATGCGCAGCAAAGACCCCGGCACACAGGTGGGCTGCTGCATTGTCAGCGACACCAACCGCATTGCCACCGTGGGCTATAACGGAATGCCCGCGGGCTGCTCGGACGACGAGTACCCCTGGGAGCGCGAGGGTAATGAGCTGGATACCAAGTACGTGTACGTCTGCCACGCCGAGCTCAACGCCATCTTAAGCTACAACGGCGGCAGCCTAAACGGGTTTAAGGTGTATACCACGCTGTTCCCCTGCAACGAGTGCACCAAGGCCATCATTCAAAAGGGCATTAAAGAGGTTATCTACCTAAGCGATAAGTATGCCGACAGCGCGAGCGTGATCGCCGCGAAGCGCATGATGGTATCGGCGGGGGTTTCCTACCGCCAGTATGTCCCCGCGGGCAAGAGCGTGCAGATCAATTTATAATATTAATTCTTCTTTAAAAAAGCGATAAAATTACTTTTCAACATGCCATACGCGACATGTTGAAAACACCGCGCAAAAAACAGAGCGGCAGGTACGGCCTTTATTAAAGCCGTTCCTGCCGCTTCGCTTATTTTATGTTTAGCTATTTATTGGCTTTCTGCGCGTACTTAAATTGCAGCCTGCCGCCGAACGGCGAGATGACAATGTCTGAGCTTGCCTTGGAGAGTGCGTAAAAGCTGGTTTGATAGGCAAACGGGATGAGCACCGCGTCGTCTATCAGTTTGTGCTCTGCCTGCATGAGGTATTCCCCCGCCTGCTGCTCGGGGGAGGAGGAGGCAAGCGTGAGCAGGGTATCGTAGCCGGGGTCCTTGTACTTTATGATGTTCTTCGGCGAGTCGGAGGTAAAGGCGGAGAGCATCTCAGACACGCTGTCGGTATCCGGCCGAAAGGGGATGAGCGCCGCCTGAAACTCCCCGTTTTTAACGGCTTTTTGGATGTCCGCCTCGGGCAGCTTGGAAAGGCTTACAAAGGCCGAAAGGTCGCTCTGCCAGGTCTCCTGCGCAAACTGCAGCATAAAGCTGAAGGGCTCGGTATCCGGGCAAAGCACCGTGATGTTGGGCAGCTTATACAGGTCAAGCTCGGTAAGGCCGTCCTGCAGGTGCGTAAGCGCGTTTTCGGGCAGGTAGGGCTGCATGATGTCGAGCCCCGCGGCCTGACGGTAGGGCTGCCCGCCGAACGACACCACCGGCGGCACAAAGCCGCCCGCGTTTTTAAGCCACAGCGGGAACTGGTTCTGGTAGGAGGCGTTGGTAAACGCGTCCGCGAACGCAAGGCGGATGTTGCGGTTAGAGAGTACCGGGTCGTTTGGGTTAAACACCAGCGCCCAGGTGATATCCTGAAACTGGGCGTAGCCGTAGCCCTGTGTTACCAGCGACTCTATCTTATCGCCCGTAACACTCATCACATCGGTTGTACCGTTTAAAAAGCGATCGAGTACCTCCTCCTCGGTAAAACCGGGGTAGAGGCCGACGGTATCGGGCAGCACCTCGTCGGCGTGGGCATACTGGTCGCTTTTGGCCAGCACAAGGCTCTTGCCCTTCTTCCACGAGTAAAGGTAGAAGGGGCCGTTGGTGGTGAGGTTATCGATATCGATACCGTATTTGCCCTTAGTCTCGGTAAAAAAGCGCTGGTTGCAGGGCATGGCGGGGGTGGTGGTGGTAAGCTCCAAAAAGCCCGCCGTGGGGTTTGCAAGCTCCACCTTCAGCTCGGTCGCCGAGGTGGCGTACACCCCCAGCGCCTCCTTGGGCATCGTGCCCGCCATGATCTCGTCGGCATTCTTGATGCATAAGAACTCCTTGATGTAGGGGGAGTTCGTGTATTGGTCGAAGATACGCTGGAAGGCGAATACAAAATCGTGCGCCGTAAGCGGCTCCTGCTTTTTGCCGTCGTATACCCAATAGGCGTTTTCGTCCAGCGTAAAGGTGTAGGTGAGCCCGTCGTCCGAAAGGGTATAGGATTTGGCAGCGCCGTTTGTCAGCTTGCCGTCTTTGTCGTGTGTCATAAGACCTTCAAAGGTGTTTTGTATGATGAGCAGCGACGTAGGGTCGCTGGCAAGCTGAGGGTCGAGGTTTAAAGGTTCGGCGGCGATGTCGTAGCGGAATGTGCGCGCTTCGTCGCTGCCGCAACCGCTCAGTGTCGCCACCATCCATAAAACGGCGGCACAAAAAGCGAGCAGGCGTTTTTTAAACACAGCGGTCCCCTCCTTTGTAAAATGATGATGGATGAAGAAAAACAGGCTACACAGATAAGGTGTCGCCTACGGCGAAAATCCCTGCCTATATGAAGTGAAGAATACGTGTTATAAACATTATACGAAGTTCAGCGGGTGGTTTCAAGAATGCTAGACGTACCATAATGCGAAACCCCTATTAAACTTGGTCGACTTTTGATTTTGCGCACAATAAAACCGACAAATTGAAATTTAGCTACTTTGCATTATGCTTATACCGTGCATTCTAAAACTTGCCCGTTCAATTTCCAAAGACGGTAAAAATAGGAAAAGTCATATATTAACCATAAAAGATACGCTGTGGGGATTATAGCCAACATCGTGTTTGATTGCACCAAAAGAGAAATTGTTACTAATAAAAGGATAGGAAGTGCAAGAGAGATAACGAGAAACAATTTGAGACGTCTGACCTTATAAAGCAAAAATGCGGCTACCCCATTTATTTGTATAACAGAAGCCACTAATATAATGGTCACAATATCACTGCTGACAAACAGATGATACAAAACATAGCCAAAGGAAATGTAAAAAGCGAACCCGAGAATAGGCATCACCTTTGGCAAGAATGAGTTATCAGGGTGGTTTAGACTCGCAAGCCACTCTCTGCCCTTTTTGTTTGCTGCTATCCCTGAAATGACTAATGATATAAAGCAGAACCCTATTGTGAATAAGAATGCCGGTACATTAAAACCCATAGCACACCTCCGTTAATATAAATAATATGGTCATGTTCTCAATGAATGTCATCAACATATGTGCAATTCAAAAGGTAGGGAAGACGACGTCATTATATTGTATAAAGTAAACATTATGCGAAGTTCATCTCGATTGGGCCTGCTACAGGGTATGCTCATAAGCGAAAGTAAAATATATTCTACAACTTTGGAAACAAAGGTGAGCTATTTGTTTAAATTGTTTCTAAGATAAGCCGTTACATCGGTTTAAGATTTTTATTTAACCGTTCAATCATCCACGAGAGACGTTTATTGCGTCCAACCTCCGTTTTCGCGTCAAAATATGCCCGTGTATAAGTCTTTTTTACAGATGGAGACATTGCGAGAAAATTTGTGTAGGCTGGTTCATGTTCTTCCAATACATCCGATAAAACCTCTATTTGTTCATCCGTAATTGTCGAAGGTTTAGGTGCGTCCCATTGGCCGTTTTTCTTGGCTTCCCCTATTTTTGCTCTGCCGTAATCGGTCATTGCCCCTTGTTTTTCAAGCGTTTCTACTAACCTCTTGTTCTTTTCTGACCATTTACTGTTTTTCCCTCGCATAGAGAAATATTTTATGTAGGATTTATCGTCAATACTTTGCATCTGACCGTCAATCCAGCCAAAACAAAGGGCTTCTTCGAGCGCCTCGCTTGCCTTTATTGTTTTTGGCCCACCTGACTTACCGAATAACACCCAAATACCGCTACTCGACATGCAATTATCTTTCAACCAGTTTCTAAATTCATCCCGCAAAACAAATTGTAAATACTCAATCAAAATAATCACCGTCCGATATGTAAAAAAATCTTTTGCTTACCCTATCGCCCTATCATGAACTCCTGATAATATAAATTAAGTTTAGTTTATCAAATATAAGTTGTCATACGGTAAACAAACTGCGAAATTAAACGGCGGTAACAGATTAAAATAGTATGGATAATGAGAAGTCGCTGATAATGACCATTTCCCGATAATGCTCATGCGCATAACTAACATAATTTAACTGTATCGATATTTTATTTTTGCGGATACTAAATAAGCAATATAAACTGAAAGGAGACATTCATCATGGGCACTGAAAAGAAAAACATCTCTGTTGTCAATGACAGAAAGAAAATGAAAGCCAAGAATAAAGAAGTTAAGAATGAACTTCGTGCAAAAAACAATAGGAAGGTATTAGAAAAGATCGATCCGCAATAAATATTATTACGGTTTGAAAATTGAGCAAGGATTTCCTAGGAGTCCTTGCTTTTTATTATACTACAATATAAAATACATGCAGTTCAATCATGGAAATTAAATGGTATTTCTCGTTTCTGCCGATCATTACCCAAAAATGCGTGCGGCAGCGGCCATATTGTCGATAATAGGTACATCAAAAGGACAGCGGCTCTCACAGTTTCCGCAGCCGATGCAATCCTTGCCACCATGTACAAGCCCCGCATAATGAGAACGGATGGAGGGCGGGATATTCCCCTCATCCAGCCGGGCAATATCCAGGTATTTGTTGACAGCTGCGATGTCGATTTCGGCGGGGCATGGCTGACAGTGGCTGCAATACACGCAGTTACCCCTAAAATCGTTGCGCAACGTGCCCAGCACGGGGGTGTAGTCACGCTCACTGTCACTCGTGTCAAGATAATGTACGGCGTCCAGCACTTCTGCACCGGTCTTGCAACCTAACAGAACACTTGCCACGGCAGGACGGGTTAAGGCATAGTGGATACATTGCGCGACGGTCATGGGCTTTTGGAAGGGAGTGTTTTCGGCCGAGATCAATTTGCCCGCTCCGAGCGACTTCATCACGGTAATACCCACACCCTTTTGCTCGCATAACTTGTAAAGGGCAGCACGCTTGGGGTCAATTCCCCGAAATGCCGCCGGATTGAGCCCCTTATGCAGCTCATCAAGCGTATAGGTTTCGGCAGGGTAAAGATCGAACGCCAGATTGATACTGAACAAAAGTATCTCCGGCAACCCTGTCTCTATCACACGCATCGCCATTTCCGGATTATGTGAGCTAAAGCCAATGTGGCCGATATCGCCGTGTTTTTTAAGTCGCTGCACATAATCGGCGAAACCTGTGTCAAACACGCCCTTATAATCTTCCTCGGAATCGATAAAAAACATCATGCCAAAATCGATATAGCCGCCAAAAATACGTAGTAAATCCTCGAAATACCGCCGAACCACCGGCAGATTGCGGCTGATGTCGTACTGCTGGCCAATATCCGTGGAGCCGATATGCCCCTGAATCATCACTTTGTTACGTCGGTCTCCGAGCGCCTTGGCGATATTCTCCCTTATCTCCCTGCCAGGCATAAACACATCGAGCAGATTGATCCCCTGCTCCAGCGCCGTGTCGATGGTCTCTCTAATCTGGTCGTAGGGCCTGCCGTCCAGATGCTCACAGCCAAGGCCAATGATGCTGCCCTGCCGCCTGGTTTTTCCGATTTCCCTGTAATTCATATGATTCACCTGTCCTTTGGCTATTCAGTGGGGCCTGTTTTGAGGAGTATGGTAATTAAAGTATGAGAATATCCTTTTATTGCATTGCTAAATATTTAGTTCTTGCTTACTTGGCACTGTGTAAACATAATGGAAAGTTAATTGGACGTTTTCAAGAGCGCTCGACGTACCATAATGGGAAGTTCCGAGAATGCTCCGAGTTACACAGTTTGCTCATACTACGATAATATACCTCGACATTTATGAGAGCGAAAGTTGCCAAGTCAACCCAAACTTATCCTGTACCCAGCAATATAGTTTTGCAAACGGATACTCGCCAAGCCCCACTAACTCAAATCCTCCGTCTGTAAGCATCTTGTGCGCTCTCCGAAGTTCAGCCTCATCATCACAGTTTACGTAAATTGAGGTTGACGGCGTGAGACTATGGGCGTGGCCTTCCGAATCCATAAATCTAAAGGTAGTGCCCTTGATAGTAAATAACACACTTTGCACCTTGCCTGCCGGCCCCATTGGGTTGTCACCTGTCCAGCGCACAAGATTTTCGATTTTTACATCGCTGAAAACCTCGGCGTACAGATTGATTGCTTCCTCTGCCTTGCAATTCGTGAACATGAAAAACGGATATGCCCTGTTCATAAGAAAACCTCCCGATAATATAAATTATGTTCAGTTTACCAAAAGAAAGTTAGGTATGTGTTAAACAAACTCCGACTAAAATTCGCCGCAATCAAACGACACGCGGGCAGCGGTAGCCTTAGTACGCATCATACAGATAACTTCATTCTATCACCCGCCATGGGCAATATCAAGCAATCTGCGTCTATAAAACCGTGCAAAACACCGAAATATTTTACAGAATTCGTAATAAAAAACGGTTGACAAACAAAACAGGAAAGGATATACTATAACAAACCTAGGGGAAAGGGGAATGCGGCCTCATGGCGAATGTTTTTGCAGCGGCAATTTCGTTTTTTTACTTTATTAGCTTGGGCTATTTCTTTAGCGCAGGCTTTTTTTGCTGCTATAAAACATCAAGCCGACGGTTAACATTCCAACCTTCGTAACGGCGTATACGAATGGAAATAACGGGCTGATGCTTTAAAGTGGTAAAGCATCGGCCCTTTTTGTTTGTAGACGCACAAAACATGCAAAGAAAGGCGCAGTTCAACGATAAATTGTTGAGCTGCTGGAAGAAAGGAACGGTTATTTCTATGGTTGTACTTGTAAAACAGGGCACGGATGATGTAAAATTACAGAGGCTGATCGCGCAGCTGCAAGGCTACGGGGTTCAGGTGCACCCGGTAAAGGGTACCCAGACCACCATCCTCGGGCTTATCGGCGACACCTCGGCGGTGGATATCGACCAGATTTCCTCCATCGACATTGTCGAGAGCGTCAAGCGCATTCAGGAGCCGTACAAAAACGCCAACCGCAAGTTTCACCCCGTCGACACGGTCGTGGAGGTGAACGGCTTAAAGATTGGCGGCGGCTATTTTCAGGTGATCGCGGGGCCCTGCTCGGTAGAGAGCGAGGAGCAGATCTGCGAGGTGGCTACCCGGGTAAAAAAGGCGGGGGCGAACCTGTTGCGTGGCGGTGCGTTTAAGCCGCGCACCTCTCCCTACGCGTTCCAGGGGCTGCGCGCCGAGGGCATCGAGCTGTTAAGCAAAGCGCGCGAGCAAACCGGGTTGCCGATCGTCACCGAGATCATGAGCGCTTCGCACATCCCGCTATTTGAAACGGTGGATATCATTCAGGTGGGCGCGCGCAACATGCAAAACTTCGAGCTGCTTAAAGAGCTGGGCAAGCTAAGAAAGCCCATTTTGCTCAAGCGGGGCTTAGCCAACACGATTGAAGAGCTGCTGATGAGCGCCGAGTATATCATGGCGGGCGGCAACACACAGGTCATTCTGTGCGAGCGCGGCATCCGCACCTTTGAAACCGCCACTCGCAACACCCTCGATATCTCGGCAATCCCGATCCTCAAACAGAAGTCGCACCTGCCCGTGGTGGTAGACCCCAGCCATGCCGCGGGACTTACCTCGCTGGTGGAGCCGCTCTCGCTTGCGGCGCTCGCCGCGGGGGCCGACGGCCTGATTATCGAGGTGCACAACAACCCCGAAAAGGCGCTTTCCGACGGCGCGCAGTCCTTGACCCCCGACCAGTTTGACGGGGTGATGGAGAAGATCAAAGGCGCCGCCGCCTTCTTCGGCAAAACCATGTAAGCATACAGGGCCATGTACAACGCCCTTGTTTTGTATAAAGGATAGAGAGAACAGCGGGAAGGAAATGGTATAACAATGCAGCTTAGCACCATTCGGGTAAATACCGGCGTCGCCTACGATGTGATTGTGGGCGACGGCCTGCTCGCCGAAAGCGGTGGGTATATACGCAAAATAAGCAAGGCGCGGGTGGCGGCAATCGTCACCGACGACAATGTCGCGCCGCTCTACGCCGAGCGGGTGGAGCGCTCCCTCGCCGCCGAGGGCTTTGAGGTGACGCGCTATGTGATTCCAAACGGCGAGCACTCCAAATGCCATGAGGCGCTGATCGGTATCTACTCGTTTTTAAACCGTAGCGGGGTGACGCGTTCGGATATCATCATCGCGCTGGGCGGCGGCGTGGTGGGCGACATCACGGGCTACGCCGCCGCCACCTACCTGCGCGGCGTTTCGTATGTGCAGCTGCCGACGACATTGCTTTCGCAGGTCGATTCCTCGGTGGGCGGCAAAACGGCGGTGGATATCCCCGAGGGCAAAAACCTCGTGGGGGCGTTCTGGCAGCCGACGCTGGTGCTGTGCGATGTGTCCACCCTCGCAACCCTGCCGAAGGAGACCTTTGCCGACGGCGCCGCCGAGGTGATCAAGTACGGCGCGATCTGGGATGAGGCGCTGTTTGAGCGGCTCGAGCAGGGCGCGCTTTACACCGACACTGCCGCTGTTATCACCCGCTGCATCGACATCAAGCGCGAGGTAGTGGAGCTGGATGAGTTTGACAAGAAGCTGCGGGGGGTGCTAAATTTCGGCCACACCCTCGGCCACGCCATCGAGGCCGAAAGCGGCTACACCATCCCCCACGGCTCCGCGGTGGCGGTGGGTATGGTGCTGATGACAACCGTCTCCGAGCAAAAGCAGCTTACCGAGGCGGGCACCACCGCACGGCTTGCGGCGTGTATTCAGCGCTACGGCCTGCGCACCGACACCGACTATATGCTGGCGACGCTCTACCCCCACTGCTTAAGTGATAAAAAGCGTGACGGCGACAGCATAACCCTTGTACTCATTAAGAAGATTGGTAATTCCTTTCTGTATACCGTTAAAAACGAGAAATTCAAGTTTATTTTAGATATTTAAGACGGCGCTTTTGCAGCGGGCGAACACAGTGCGCCCCACAATGCCCCAATGCAAATACGATGAGGGCATAGGGGCGATTATCAATCGCCCGTCGAGTACTTAACAGGCACTAGCGGTCTCCCTGCCTACCGCGATTCGCAAAGGCTCGTTTCAATACCTTATAGGCCGTCATAGCAGGAATAGACCGGAAAGGTTTGAACAATCAATGGATAAAATCGTACACCCCTCTATCATCAGCGGCCACTTTACGGCGCCGTCCTCGAAATCGGCCTCGCACCGTGCGGTACTCGCCGCGGCGCTGGCTAAGGGCGAAAGCCGCCTTGAAAACCTCGCCGAGAACGACGATATCGCCGCCACCGTTCAGGCGGCGTCGGCGCTGGGGGCGAGCATCCTGCGCCAAGGCGGAGGTGCTGTGGTACACGGGATAGAACACCCGCCCGAGCACGCGCAGATCACCTGCAAAGAGAGCGGTTCCACCCTGCGGTTTATCCTGCCCGTCGCGGCGGCGCTGGGGGTAAACGCCGTGTTCCACGGCGAGGGCAGGCTGCCCAGCCGCCCCATTCACCTGCTGCTGGATGAGCTGTGTAAGCACGGCATCACCACCGACTACGCGGGCACCATGCCGTTCGGCATCGCGGGCAGGCTGCAAAGCGGGGTGTATACCATAAACGGCGGGGTAAGCTCGCAGTTTGTCACGGGGTTGCTGTTCGCGCTGCCCTTGCTGGGAGGCGACAGCGAGATTGTCATCGAGGGCAGGCTGGAGTCCAAGCCCTATGTGGATATGACCGTTTCCGCCCTGCGCAGCTTCGGGGTGGAGGTGGCCGAGGCCCCGACCGGATATTTTGTAAAAGGCGGGCAGCATTATACAAATTGTACAATGTATGTAGAGGGTGACTACTCGGGCGCGGCGTTTATGCTGGCGGCTGCGGCTTTAAGCGGCGAGGTTCGCTGCGAGGGGCTTACGGAGCACTCGCTGCAGGGCGACCGTGCCATACTGCCGCTCTTACAGCGCTTCGGCGCACAGGTTGTACAGGACGCGGGCGGTGTGACGGTAAAGGCGGGGCCGCTTTCCGGCATCGAGATCGCCGCCGCCGACATCCCCGACCTTGTGCCGGTGCTGGCGGCGGTGGCGGCCTGCGCAAAGGGCACTACTATTATAAAAGGTGCCGCGCGGCTGCGAATCAAGGAATCCGACCGTCTGACGGCGGTGGCACAGATGCTGGGCGGCTTGGGCGCCGAGATTGCCCAGACCGACGACGGGCTGATCATCACCGGCAAGCCCGCGCTTGCGGGCGGCGAGGCGCAGAGCTTTGGCGACCACCGCATCGCGATGTCCGCCGCGGTGGCGGCACTTAAGTGCACAAGCCCCGTTACCGTCAAGGGCGCCGAGTGCGTGAGCAAGTCGTACCCCAACTTTTTTGAAGATCTCAGTACCCTTACAAAGGCAAATTTTTAATAGACGAAGCGGGCGATGGGTTGGTATTTATGCGGCGGGGGCTGCCCGCCGCAGAACCCTATCATAGGTTCCCCGCTATCGATTGATATAAATCAGGAGGAAACTGCAATGTCATCTACATGGGGCGATAGGCTTAAAATATCCATCTTTGGTGAAAGCCACAGCGAGGGGATCGGTGTGGTCATCGATGGCTTTCCCGCGGGCATAGAAATAGATTTTAATGATGTAGCGCGTTTTATGGCGCGGCGCGCGCCCGCGGGGCAGGGCTATTCCACCAAGCGCAAGGAGGCCGATACCCCTGAGGTGCTTTCGGGCATCCTCAACAACGTCACCTGCGGCACGCCCATCTGCTGCGTCATCCGCAATACCGATACCCGTTCGCAGGATTACGCCTCCATCGCGCTCAAGCCCCGCCCGGGCCATGCCGATTACACCGGCTTTGTGCGCTACGGCGGGTATAACGACCCGCGCGGCGGCGGGCATTTTTCGGGCAGGCTGACGGCGCCGCTCGTGTTTGCGGGTGCCTTGTGCAGGCAGCTGCTCGCGGCGAAGGGGGTCACTATCGGCGCGCATATCAGCGAGATTGCCGGTATAAGCGATACCCCGTTTAACGAGGCCGCCGTCACCGCGCAAGAGCTGCGCGCGCTTTGGGAAAAGCCGCTGCCGGTGCTGAACGGTGCCAAGGGCGAGCAGATGCTTGCCGCCATTGAGCAGAAGCGCATGGAGTGCGACTCGGTAGGCGGCGTGGTGGAATGCGCCGTGGTTGGGCTGCCCGTGGGCCTTGGCAGCCCGATGTTCGGCAGCGTGGAGGGTGTACTTTCGGGGCTGTTGTTCGGCATTCCCGCCGTCAAGGGCGTGGAGTTCGGCGCGGGCTTTGCCGCGGCGCGCATGACGGGCAGCGAGCACAACGACAGCTTCATCATCAAGGGTGGCGCCGTTAAAACCAAAACCAACCATCACGGGGGCATTCTGGGGGGCATTACCTCGGGCATGCCGCTGGTTTTCAGGGCGGCGTTTAAGCCCACCCCCTCGATTGCGAAGCAGCAGCAAACCGTAGACCTTGCCGCGATGACCAATGCGCAGATTGAGGTGCAGGGTAGGCACGACCCCTGCGTGGTGCCGCGCGCCGTCCCCTGTGTGGAGGCCGCCGCCGCGGTTGCGCTCGCCGATATCTGCCTGCAGGCAAACCGCTAAAAATACTAATTCCAATAAGAAATATAACGTAAAAATTCTTCACAAAAGGCATAAATTCAACCTTTTGCTCGAATTTTTTCTATATTTCTAATTGAAATAAGTATTAACACGATTTTTCAAGCTTTGGCTGCGCCCGTTTGGCGGTAGGCTATACGGTATCGCGCAGCCGGAAAGGCAAGAACAGTATATGAAGGATTTAACCCAGTTAAGGGCAGAGATAGACCAAACCGACGAGCAGCTGCTCACACTTTTTAAGCGGCGCATGGCGCTGGTGCAGGAGGTCGCCGCCTATAAAACCAAACACAACCTCTCTGTTTATCAGCCCGACCGGGAGGAAAAGCTGCTTGAGCGCATCGGCACCCTTGCGGGGGAGGAGTTGCGCGTGCCCGCGCAGATGCTGTTTGCAGCGCTGATGGACATCAGCAAGGCGAGCCAGCAGGTAGTTGCCCCCGACGGCACGCTCTCACAACTGTTGCGGCAGGCGGCGGAGAACCCGCAGCCGGTGCCCGAAGGCGCCACGGTGGCGTGCGCGGGCGTGGAGGGCGCCTATTCCTATGTTGCGGCGGGGCATCTTGTCAATAACCCGATGCGGATATGCTACGAGCGGTTCGAGGACGTGTTCGCGGCGGTGGAAAGCGGCGACTGCCTTTACGGGGTGCTGCCGCTCGAAAACAGCAGCGCCGGCTCGGTAACGCAGGTGTACGACCTGATGCGTCAGGACGGCTGCTATATCGTCAAAAGCTATAACCTTAAGATCACCCATTCGCTGCTGGGGGTGCCGGGTGCGACGATGAGCGACATTCGGCGCGTGTACTCCCACCCGCAGGCGCTCGCGCAGTGCAGCGGGTTCTTTTCGCACAACCGCAGGCTCAGCGCGCAGTCCTATTCTACCACCGCGGCGGCGGCGCAGTATGTCGCGCAGCAGGGTGATAAAACGGCGGCGGCCCTGGCGGGGGAGGACTGTGCCCGGCTTTACGGCCTTGCGGTGCTCGATACCGAGGTACAGAACGCCGAGAATAATTACACAAGGTTTATTCTTATTACAAAAACACCCGCCGTATACCAAGATGCCGACCGCATTGCGCTGGTGCTCAAGCTCTCGCATACGCCCGGTTCGCTTTACAGGCTGATCTCCCGCTTCGCGGCGAGGGGCGTCAACCTTACCAAGATCGAGTCGCGACCCATCCCCGAGGTGCCGTTTGAGTTTCTGTTCTATTTCGAGTTTGACGGCAATATCCGGCAGAATAATGTGCGTGAGCTGCTCGAAAGCCTGAATTCCGAGCTGGAATACCTGCGTTTTTTAGGGAACTACCGTATAGATACGTAAATTTTTACGGAAATCAGTTACAAATTAAGATTATTGTGGGATTTGTGTTGACATGCCTAAAAATACCAATTATAATGTAGCCATAAAATAGATGGGATGTGCGGGCATGAGGACGACCATAAAGGATATTGCCAACAAGACCAACCTTTCCATCACGACCGTTTCGTTGGTGCTTAACAATAAGGAGAGCAAGATCTCCGAAAGGACCAAGCAGCTTGTGCTGCAAACGGCCAAGGAACTGAACTATCGCCCGAACCAGCTGGCGATTGGTCTTGTAAAAAGGCATACCCAAACCATCGGGCTGATTCTGCCCGATATCACCAACCTCTTTTTTGCCGAGCTTGCCAAGGCCGTGGGGGACGAGGCCGCCAGGAACGACTACAATATGATCCTCTGCAACTCGGGCAACCTCTATGAGCGCGACCTTAAAAACATCGATATGCTCATCGATAAGGGCGTGGACGGCATCATCCTTGCGGCAGCCAACGACTGCGGCGAGCAGGAGATGGAGGATGCCTGCCGCACAGCCGAGCGCAGCGGCGTATCGCTTGTGATGATAGACCGGCCCTTCGGCATCAAGGGCGTGGGCAGCGTTTCGCTCGACAACGCCGCGGGGGGCTACCTTGCGGTAAAACACCTTATCGACAGCGGGCACGTGAATATCGGGTTTATTACCGGCCCGATAACGGTATCCTTTGCGCAGGAGCGGATGCTCGGCGCAAAACGCGCGATGGCGGAGGCGGGGTTAGCCGTAAACGAGGCGTGGTGCTTTGAGGGCGACTTTCAGTTTTCGGGCGGCGCGAGGGCGGCCGAATATTTTTACGGCAGCAAGGTTACCGCCGTGTTTGCTTTTAGCGACGTGATGGCGATATCCTTTATACGGCGGTCGCAGGAGCTGGATGTGAAGGTGCCGCAGGATATCTCGGTGGTGGGCTTTGACGACCTTTCGCTCGCGCAGCTGATGGGCGTCACCACGGTGCACCAGCCGATTTATGAGATGGGCGCCAGCGCTGCGCAGATGGTTGTAAAGGCCGTCGAAGGGCAGGGGGAAACGGTACACAAAATATTCATCCCCAGCCTGACGGCGCGCGCTACCACCCTGCAGCTGCCGCCGCCCGAAAAAGACACCTGCGAAAAAAAGACGTTACCCTGAAGCCCCTCGGCGGTTAGTTGTAAAGATGCGCGTTTTGTGGTAGAATAACCCGTAGAAATGGAATGCGGGGGGCGCGCAGATGAACAGCAGTACCGCGGCTAGGGGCCGTTTTATTGTTTTTGAGGGGATAGACGGCTCGGGCAAGAGCACGCAGATTTCGCTTTTGGAGCAGGGCCTTCGCGCGCAGGGGCGCAGGGTGTACCGTACCGCAGAGCCTACCGAGACCTCTCTCGGCGGCCTTATCCGCGACGCGCTCGCGGGCGCGACACCGCGCTCCACGGCGGAGCTTGCGGCGCTTTTTTTGGCTGATCGCATACACCACAACAGCAATGCCATCAACGGGATTATGAAGCAGCTTAAAAACGGGGTGGACGTTATCTGCGACCGTTACTACTACTCCTCGTTTGCCTATCAGGGCGTGGGCACCGATCTTAATTGGGTGATGGACGCAAACCTAAACTGCCCCGAGATTCTGCGCCCCGACCTCTGCCTCTTTTTAGACCTCGACGCGCAAAAGAGCAAGGAGCGGGTGGACGCGTCCCGCTTTTACTTAGAGATATACGAGCAGTCCGGCGAGCAGCTTGCCGAGATACGCGGCAAGTTCTTTGAGGTGTTTGAGCGCCTGAAGGGCCGCGAGAACATCGTGGTGGTGGACGCGCTGCGCAGTGTGGACGAGATCGCGGCGGATATCCTGCAGCTTGTTCAGAAGCTTTTTTAACCTATGGGGCGGTATAAGGAACGGATACGGCAGCTCACCGAGCGGCTTTCGGCGGTTTACCTTGCCTACCGGCGCCGGGATACGCCGTTTTTGGCCAAGCTTATGGCGGGGCTTACCATCGCCTACGCGCTTTCACCCATCGACCTTATCCCCGATTTTATCCCCGTGCTGGGGCTCTTGGACGATCTTGTCATCCTGCCGCTGCTGCTGTGGCTGGCGCTTAAGCTCATCCCCAAGCAGATCATGGACGAGTGCACCGAGCAGGCGAAGGACCTGTGGAAGGACGGTAAGCCCAAGGCGCTGCGCTATGCCATACCCATCCTGCTGTTTTGGGTAATTATCGCAGCGGCTATCCTCTACGCAGTTTTTAAGTAAAAATCCAAGATAAAATAAGCGCCGCTGTACCGTTCAGCGGCGCTTTTCTATGCAGGGTACCACGGGGGCATGTCGTATCCCTGCAGCTTGCTTTTGTGTTATACCGGGTTTTGCTTGAAACGGGCTACCCCGTCAGCTCCTTGCGCAGGGCAGAGAGGATCTTTTTTTCGCGGCGCGATACCTGCACCTGCGTCATGCCCAGCGCGTTTGCCGTCTCGGTTTGGGTTTTGTTGCAGAAGTAGCGCAGCACGATCAGCTGCCGGTCGCTTGCCTCGAGGGAGGATACCACCGACTTGAGCGAAAGAATGTCGGAAATCTCCTCCTCGTGCGACACCACGGGGATATCGTACTGCCCGCCGCCCTCGTCGTCCGCCTCGGTGAGCGAAACGGGGGGCAGCGAGGCACCCAGCGCCTCCGACACCTCGGCGGGGTCTAGCCCCATCACCTCGGCAAGCTCGTTGATGGTGGGCTCTCGGCCCGTGCTCTGCGCAAACCGTTCGCGCTCGCGCGTCACCTTCAGCGAAAGCTCCTTTAAGGTGCGGCTCACCTTCACGGTGCCGCCGTCACGGAAGAGACGGCGCATCTCACCCAAGATCACCGGCACGGCGTAGGTGGAAAACCGCACACCGCGCGTGTGGTCAAAGGCGTCGGCCGCCTTGATAAGCCCCATGCAGCCCGCCTGGTACAGATCGTCATATTCAATACCGCGCCCCTTAAAGCGGTGCGCGCAGGAATGCACAAGCCCGAGGTTGCTCTCCACCACCTCGTCCCTGCTTTGCAGTGTTGCCTCAGTCATCAGCCATGCCCCTAGATTTAATAATCTTTGTCAGGGTGACGGTGGTGCCTTTGCCCACGCGGGATACCACCGAGACCTTATCCATAAACGACTGCATCACGGCAAAGCCCAAGCCCGCCCGTTCTCCGCCCGGGCAGGTGGTAAACATGGGCTCCATGGCCTGCGCGACATCGGAGATGCCGCAGCCCCTGTCGCGGATTTTGATGCGGATTCTGCCGCCCTCAAAGATGCGTGCGTTTATGTATATAAGGCCTATCTCATGCTGGTAGGCGTGTATGATACAGTTGGTTACCGCCTCGGACACGGCGGTTTTTACGTCCGCCAGCTCGTCCACCGTCGGGTCAAGCTGCGAAAAGAACGCCGAGACCGATACGCGGGCAAAGCCCTCGTTGCTGCTTTTGCTGGGGAAGGTAAGGTTCATTTCGTTGATGCATTTCATTCTTACATCATGCCTTTCTGACATTTAATTGTGGTATCGCGAAGCGGCAGGAGGGGCCGAGCCCCGACGATTTTTCACAGGCCGAGCAACAAGCTGCCCGTCACTGAGCCTTTCCGCCGTTCTCTATGACTGCCAGCTTGTCCAGCCCCGCAACGCGCATCACCTTTTTAAGCTGCGCCGACACGTTGATGACCCGAAGTTCCCCCTCCAAAAGCTGCATCTGCTTGTACCGCCCCATAATCAGCCCGATGCCGGAGCTATCCATGAAGGTGACCTCCTTGTAATCGAGGTAGAGCACCTTTGGCTTATGGTCAAACAGCGCGGTGTCGATATCCTCGCGGATATCCTTGGCGGTGTGATGGTCGATGTCGCCGATGATCTTCGCCATCATCATGTCGTCTTCAAAGGTGATGTATACCGGCATACCTTCAACTTCCTTTCGCTGATTAATGCGGGCTGTATGTAAAGGTTAAACCCATTCAGACGGAATTTTTGGGCATAAAAAAGAATCCCTTACCCAACAGCGCTTTTAAGTGATTACTTAAAAGGAATCGCTGTATTAAGGATAAGGGATAATCTGCAAAATATTGCGCGAAAGGACACCGCGCATTTTTGTATTATGCCGTATTATTGCGGCTTTTGAAGCAGGATGGGTCGAATCTCGGCGGCTAAGAACAACGAACCGCACACAAAGACGCAGCCGTCCTCCCCCGCCGCCTGCGTGGCAAGCGTAAGGGCCTGCCCAAGGTCTTCGCAGGGGGTGCAGCTTGGGTTATAGTCGCGCACCGCTTCACAGAGCGCCTGCGCCCCGATGCCGCGCGCGCTGTGCACCGTAACGGTAAAAACACGGTCGAATACCGGCGTAAGGATGCGGGCGCCCTCGCGATAGTCTTTATCGCCGAGCGAGCCGAGTATCAGCACCCGCGTGCCCGATACGCACGCCGCCGTCTCCGCCACCGTTTTAAGCCCCTGCGGGTTGTGCCCGCCGTCGAGCACGATACGCGGGTTTAGGCGCAGGGTCTCCATGCGGGCGGGGAAGCGCACCGCCGCGATGCCCTGTGTGAGCGCTTCATCGGTAACGGCAAAGCCCTGCTTTTTAAGCTCCTCCACCGTGCAGAGCACCGTAATCAGGTTTAGTACCTGATGCCGCCCGCCCAGCGGCAGCGTGAGGGTGAGGCCACCGTACCGCACGACGCTCTGAAACACCTCGTCGCGCACCACAACGGCGGCGTTTTGGTTGCCCATAATCAGCCGCCCGCCGCGCTCGGCGACGGCCTGCATCACCACGGCGAGCGCCTCGGGCACAAGGTCGGGGTAGCACACCACCGTGCCGCCCTCTTTGATGATGCCGCACTTTTCAAAGGCGATCTTCTCGATGGTGTCACCTAGGATGTCGGTATGGTCCAGCCCGATGTTGGCGATGACAGCCACCAGCGGGCGGTCAATGACATTGGTCGGGTCAAACCGCCCGCCTAAGCCTACCTCGAGGCAGACGATGTCGCAGCCCTGCTCGCAGAACCAGTACAGCCCGATGGCGGTAACCACCTCAAACTCGCTGGGGCATTCCATCTCGGCGGAGACGACCGCCACCTGCTTTTGCACCAGCTCGGTGACGCGCGCGAGGTCCTCCTGCGGGATATATACCCCGTTAATCTGCATGCGCTCGGTAAAGTCCACCACAAAGGGGGAGATGAACAGCCCCGTTTTGTAGCCCGCCGCCCGCAGCACCGAGGCCGTCATGGCCACCGTGCTGCCCTTGCCATTGGTGCCCGCCACATGCACGAATTTCAGCTTCTTCTGCGGGTCGCCCAAGAGGGCGAGCAGCCGCGTTATCTTGGTAAGCCCCGCCTTCTTGCCGAACCGGCGGAGGGAATGGATGTAGTCTAATGCTTGGGTGTAGGTCATGGTTTGGTACCTCGGATTTGTGGAGAGTTGGGGGAGTGTGTAACGGAGACGTGTATATAATAAACATAATGGGAAGTTCAAACGCCAGCATAAGACCGAGACAAATTCGTAATGCGAAGTTCATAGGGAACTCGGAGTTTCGAACAATACCACTGTTTTCAACAATTTATTTGTTTTGGTCCGGATTATTTTGTTTGCCATAAAACATAAGCATAGTATTTTTTATTGAAGGTTTAAAAACATTATCATGACCATATCCGTCAATTATTTCATAAGTAAGATTTAATCCGTTATAATTTCTCTTTTTAAGTAAATCAACGAAATTGGTAATTGGGTTTATAAAGCCTGTGTTTTCATAACTGCCTGCTGTAACATATACATTGCAGTCAAGCTTTGTGTTTCTGGAATGATATGCTTCCTCAAATGAAGCAATATTTTCTTTACCTGTTGATGCCTGAAAAGATGGACTTCCTATATAGTAATTCTTAAAGGTATTCTTCCCGATAGTATCGCTGTTAAATAACGCATAAAAGCCCCAGTATCCACCGTATGAATGACCTGTAAGTGTCATGTTTTCGCTGTCAACAGAATACTTCTCTGAAAGATAGGGAACGAGATTATCAATAATAAAATGTAAATAGCTTTCAGGGTCTTTAAGAAGGTCACGTTCTCTGATTGTTCTGTAATCATATCCGTTTGGATAACCAATGCTTACCATGATTACCGGGTTGATTTCTCCGTTTTTCATCAGCGGTCTTAATTCCGGGTGGTCGCTCAATCTCCATACACCGTCTGTCATAACTATCATAGGATATTTTTTTGAACTGTCATATTCAGGCGGCAAGGACAGGTGAATAACAAAAGTATCATCAATTTCTTTGTCATAGATGGATATTTCATTTATATAGTCAGCACATTCAGGGTCAAGTGTCACAACTTCATTATAGAATTCATGCTCAGGCGATAGCTTACCTACAATAATGCTATCCTTTTCAACAGCCAGCATTTCAGACGCATATTCTTTTTCCTCTGGTTCTGTAACAGCCGCTGTGGTTGTGGTTTCAGATTGTGTTGTTGTTTCTGTTTCAGTTATACTACTCTCAGTAATGCTTGTAATATCATTGGATTTGCCAGTACTGCATGATGCCATAATACATGATAATAATACAGCCAACATTAAAACACTATATAATTTTTTCATTTAAATCATCCCCATAAATAAAGTTAATACATCAAGCATACCCCAATCTTATCTTCCTGTCAACAATCCCCAATACTACAAAAATGCCGAGAAATCACGTCATTTCTCGGCATTTTTATGCCCGTACAACCCCACCCCAACCCCTCCCGTTTCTGCGGCGTGTCGAATTCTTCAAGCGAGCCAAAACGGGAGGGGCAACCGGCGCTGGGGGCGAAGCCCCCAGCGCAACCTTTCCCCCCTGTTGCGTGACGAGTGTCCTGCCTGGCTGCGTCCAATGCGCGAAAGGGGGGCAGGGGGGTATGTTGCAGCGGCTTGTGCTATTTAAGATGTTGTCTTCATTTCAGGGCAGACACATAGGTCGGCCCCTACATGCATTGTAACGCAGCATTGTAGGGGCGAACCCATGTGTTCGCCCTGCCCCACCTGCCATGGCAACGGATAGGTATAATTCCTGTTTCTATGGACCGCACAATCCCGTAGGGGCGAACTGTGTTCGCCTGTGTTCTGACATATAATCCCGCGTCCCCAGACCCCTAAAAATACAAAAATCAACGCCGGACAAGGAAATCCCTGTCCGGCGTCGTCCTATTCAAGATAATCTATAAAGCTCAAACGGTAACGCTGTCCCCGTCAATCAACGCACCAGATTTACTGCGCATCCTCCGGCAGTATTCCTGCGTTGCCGCCCACAGTATCCCACCTTGCGGCGTTGTCGTCCTTTGCATCGGTGACGTTTTTGAGGTAGCGGTAGCCGCCGTCCTTCTCTGGCAGAATGGTGAGGTAGCTGGTGGACATATGCTCCTCGTTAAACTCGGGCGCGGTGAGGTTCACGCGCAGGGTAAAGCTGCCGTCGGGGTTTTCCACCTTCTCGGTCACCTCCACCACCGGGCTGTAGCCGCCGCCCCGAAAGCCCCAGAATCCGTAGGTCTGGGTGTCCGCGTTGTAGGCGGGCAGCCGATGCAGCTGCTCGGCGGTAATGGGGAAGAAGCGCGTCAGGCGTCCCTCCACCTCCGCGGCGGGGATATCAAACGCGACAATGCTGTCTATCTGCCTGCCCTCCGCACCGAAGCCGTTTAGGGTGGTGCCCTCTCGGTTGAGCAGGCTTTCAAAGACAAAGTCCCAGTTCAGGCGGCTTAGGTGCTGCTCGTCCCAGTTGTGGGAGATAACGCCGGTATATCTGCCCTGCAGGTGCCAGACGTATTTTTGAAGCAGGTCGTAAGCCTCCTCGCCCAGCGGCTGCACGCGCACGCCTGCATAGCTGCTCTCAAGGTCGCCCTCCTCCTTCGGGTGCCAGACCATCCAGCCGTTTTCCCACAGCTTTAGGTCGTCCAGCACCTCAATGGTTGCTTCGTCGGGCACGGCTGCGTCTAAAGTCCGGTTTTGCTTCGTCAGCGTCAGCTCGCCGCCTTGTGCCTGAAAGGCATACTCATAAACGCCTCCGGGGTAGACGTCGTAAAAGGCGGTCTGCGCATCCTTGCCCGCCTGTACCGCGTTACAAAACTCCACCACCTGACGGTAGTTGCGCATATCCATCCCGAAACTGGCATACTGCGAGGTTGCGGGTACGCCCAGCGCCGCTGCCGCCTCCACAAGCTCGATGTACTGCGCTCGGGTGGGGCGAATATCCTTGTCCTTATTTAATGCCTTGTTGATCTCCTCATCCACGGGCCGCAAGGCCTCCGCCACCTGCTCCAGCGTCGTTTCGGCGGACGGGGGCTGCTCATCCACCACCTCGATGGTGCTTTTGGCGGAGGAAGGCTGTGCGGCGGAATCGGATGGAGCCTGTGCCGCGCAGCCGGTAAGCCCGAGAATCAGCAAGATGCTTAAAATTTGTGCGAGCCGTTTGCTTTTGGCGTGTGTCATTTTTGTACCTCTTTGTGTTTCCTGTTTTAAGACATAGCGTCCTCAAAACTCAAAAAGTATATCTTTATAGCTATGCGTCTTTAAATTGAATACGCCTTTGTATCTATTATGGCCTTGCCCGCCTTCGCCGGTAACGGTCAGCTCGTCGCCGGATAGTTGAAAGCCCATGTCCAACAGCCCGAAAAAGTCCGTGAGCACCTGTTTTCCGGTATCGTAGCTTTCGAGCAAATTGCCTTTTGCGTCGCAAAACCCAACCTTGTATGAACATATGGCGCTCTCGGAATCGGCATTATCAAATAAACTCACACCGTCGGGCACCTCGGTATATAAGATAATGAACGCCTTGGTGGCGGGATCCCGACGGAAGGTAAGCAGGTAGCGGGTAAAGCCCTCCTGCTCCAAATGCCCGAGCGGCAGCGCAAAGTCAAGCAGCGGGGAAGGCATGGCGGGGTCGGGGGAAAAGACGCGGAAGCTTTCAAGCTTTTGATCGTAGATGTCCCCGTTTGTGAAGAACCCGATATGCTCATAGCCGCCGTACATCCCGCCCGAAAGGGTAACAAAACGTAGGGAGCCAGTTTGGGTATCCTTTAAAACAATATTGGATAGCAGTATATCACCGCCGCCGTCCCAGCTCGATTCATACAGGCTATATCTACTGTCGGGAGATGTGGCAAAAGCCTCTTCCAGATGTTTCGGCAAAATGTTGTAATCCAGTTTGGCACTGCTCTTCTCAAAATCCAGCGTAATCGTCAGATCACTGAAGCTACAGGCTGCACTCACGATAGGTTGTGTGGGGTTCCATTGATAACGCAGCCCCATATAGCCTTCAATATTCGGCTTGCCAAAGGAAGGGCTTATATCCGTACCATCAAAGAAAAAGTCGGAACGGAGTTCACCGTTCTCATAATACAGTGCCAGCCTGTTTTTATCAGCATCATCAAAATTGTCAAACCATAAATTAAAATTGTACAGCACTACACGCCGGTTTCCATCCTGTGCGGCAAAGTCCGGATAGGCTCGCCCGAAGAAGCTTTTTTTACTGATGTTGTAGCAATTAACTTCACTCTGAGTGGTATTGGTGAAAATTAAATAAGAGTCATCCGGCGTAACAATCTCTAATTTGTCCTGATAGTATACCGTGTTGTAGCCAACCTTTTTATTGTTTGGTGTGGTATAAAACCATTGCTCACTTGGGCCGGTATCATCAAAGGTCTCAATGCGGTTTAACGAACCGTCTGCATTATAAAAGGCAATACCTTCGGTATTGTCAAACAAAACCGGCACAACAATTCCGGCCGCCTTGTCACGCCTTGCCCCCAGCAGGAAAAATTCCATCCCGTGAAAGCATGAAAAGTCAAGCTTTAACGGCTGTACCTTGAGCGTAGCCGCGTCGTAGAACCACATATCTTGAAGCGTCGAAACGGCTATCGTATTACTGTCTGCTATCGAAATGCCGCCCCAGATTATATCAAAATTGCCTATCACCTCTCCCTCAAAACTCGCGGGGTCTTCAAGTGTATCATACCCGCACGGTGCATTCACAGGCAGGCGCAAAGCAGCCCCTGTAGCTGTTTTAAAGTACAGATCAAAGCGAAGGTTTGTCGCATCCATCGGTTTGATGTTCTCTACACTCACATCAATGCCCATCTTTTCAAGCCGCCGAAGCATGTCCGCGGTAGTCAGGTCGTTTATCGTAATCGCCTGAATGCGCTCGGCAGCGGCACGCGTGTAGACTTCTTCATTCGGGTTTTGCATTGAAGATGATGCATTAGATTCTTCCTCATATACTACCGAGGATCCCTGCGACGACGCAGCCTCGGAGCCGTCCGACTGCGATACGGGCGTCTGGCTTACGCAGCCTGTGAGCAGAAGTAGAGCCGCCGCCAGCAAAAATAGAAGTCGTTTCAAACTATCACCCCTTCAATAATAGTGGGCCATTTTGTTTTAAATATTGCATGGGATTACCAAATTATAAATAATATACAATTTTTAGCAGTATAGAGTCAAGCCCGTTGGAAGAGATATATAAGTTCTGCCCCAAAATCCTTCAAAATCAGTGTAAATTCTACTTATTTCCTTGAAAAATCACCCATATGGGTGACGAAAAATAAAAAGTGGAACATTATAATAAAATTTGTAAAAATATCGCCATCTGTAGTGTGGGGGGATCGGGAGTGGCATATCTGAAATCTATCACTCCGCTAGAGGACTACCGGTTGTTCTTAGAGATGACTTCGGGCAGTGTCGCTATCATCGATTTATCCAAAAAGCTTGACACCGCGCGCTTTTACAGCCTGCGTGATGAAGCTTTGTTTAAAACGGTGGTAACCGACGGCGACTATGTTATCTGGGGAGACGGAGCCGTTCGGGCTACCGTTAAAGAACTTATAAACGTACTGCTGCTGAGCGGTGGAACAATCGGAGGGGTTGCGGAGAATGAAAGACTATGAACAGATAATCGGCCTTGTAAAGGAGCAGCGATATGCCCAGGCGGGTACGCTGCTGGGCAAATATGCAGTAGATGAGATGGAGGAGCAGGATTTTGCCCGGTTTGAGGAGTGCCTTGCCCAGATACCGGAGGAGGTAAAGCGCAAATCCGCACAGATGTGCTTTCTGGCCATGTCGGCGGAGCTGCGGCGGGGCAGAACGCGCTCCGCGCGCCAATGGTATTCACAGCTTGCCGTTTTGCGCGACGCCAACAAAGAGGGGACGCGGGAGCGGGCACAGCTTGCGCAGTACACCTGTATTGCCGGCATGATGATGCCTCAAACCGATAACGCGCAGCTTTTATTATTGCTTTCGGTGCTGCACAACGAAACCGTTACGTATAAGCTCGGGCCAAGGATGATATCGGTCACCATGCGCAGGCCCAGCGTACTTCGCGGTGCAAAAGACCTCTCGGAATGGGGGCGCAACTACCGCGCCGTCTCCAGTATTGTAAAGCCGCTGCTCTCTTCGGTGCTGCCGGAGGGGAGCGAGGGGGTCTGCTCCGCTGCCATCGCGGAGATTTTATATGAGAAAAACCAGCTTAACGATGCCTCGGTGGCGGTTGCCGCCGCGCTTTCGGATGAGAATATCGAGGTTGTATTTGCCGGGTATGCGCAGCTTTCCCGCATTACCCGTCTGGACAGCGCCCCCGGGCGCACCGAGGAGATTCTCACAACCCTCGGGCGGCTTATAAAGGAGAAGGACGCTTTTCAGCTAAACGCCGGATACCGCGCGTTATGCACGCAGTTTGATATTCACGCGGGGCGGCTAGAGCCGGTACGTGACTGGCTGGAGGATAGCACGCTGATCGGCTTGGGCGACTGCTGCCTTTCCAACGTTTACGAACTGATGATAAGGGCTCAGGCGCTTATCGCGCTCTCGCACTGCCGGGAGGCGGTTACGCTGCTGGAGAGTCTTTTGCTGCTTTTGCGCGAGGATTTCCGCCCCTTAGATACCATCGAGTGCCTTGTACATAGCGCCGTTGCGTGTGAGCTGCTGGGCAGCCGCGAGCTGGCCCTCGACAAGCTGGAGGAGGCGCTGCTGCTCGCCGAGCCCTACCGCTATATACGTGTTATCGCCGACGACGGGCGGGTTGTATTTCAACTGCTCACACAGCTTGCCAAGGACAGTATGCGCAGCGGGGGAATCTCCGAGCCCTATTTAAGCGAGGTTATCGAGGCGGCGAGAACCTACTCCATGCTCTTCCCCAAGCTTTACAGCCACGAGACGCTGCCCGAAGAGAGCGCTTATACGCCGGAGCTCACCACTACCGAGCTGCAGATTCTGCAGATGATCAGCGACGGCAAAACTGGACGCACCATCGGCGAACAGCTGGGCATCAAACCGACAACCGTGAAATTTCATACCTCCAATATCTTTGAAAAGCTCGCGGCCAATAACCGCGTAGAGGCCATTAATACTGCAAAAAAATTAAAAATAATTTAAAAAACCATACTTTAGTACAGTAGTAATTCAAATTAACCGTATTATCATACTTGGTGTTGGGATTGTAAAAATTGAGAAAGGGGTAAGGCCGGTGCGGGAGAATGAACTGCTGCAAAAGAAAAAGCGCGCCGAAACGGTTGCGCGCCTCACCACGCCCGCCCATGTTACCCAAAACCGCTTCGAGGAACACGAGAGGATAGAGGGCTATTTCGAAGACCGCTCGGCGGCTGATTTTGTCGGCTGCGACCGCCTGCTCAAGTGGGATACCCTATACGGCAGGGTCCAGTTGGGTTACGACCCTAAAAGGGCGAAGAGCTTTATCTTTGCGAATATCAAAACCTCCATCTACGATACCGCCGCTTCCCGTGAGCAGCGCCAGCTCAGCCAACAGCAGAGCATGAGCCAGCTGAAAACGGAGGGCGAGAACCGGGCTTTTACGGCGCGCAGGCGGCGCAACAGTGCCGTGCTGCTGTTTAAGGCCGAAAATAAGCCGTGGAACGAACGCTCGGTTCGCCCCTACCTGATGCGGGCCAACATGGAGGCGCTGGGCAAGACGCTGCCTTTTGTCAATGCCGAGCAGGAGCAGCAGGAGCGCCAGTCGATGCTGCAGCGCGACAGGGCACTGAGTAGGCAGGAGCAGCGGGAGCAGGATGCCATAAAGCTTGCCGGGGTGCGCGCGCAGCGCCTTGAGCTATCGGCCCAGCTGAATCTCATGGGCTCGCTCATATGGCGCAAGCAGGCTGGCTCACGCCTCTTTTTCAGACGAATAAACCTAGTCTTTGACCTGCAGAAGGCAAAGATGTTTGAATACTACCGCAACCGCATGGCAGCACCGCCGCCGGAAGCGGATAATCTTACGGCGCAGCCGCCGGAGCCGAAAGAGGATAAGAAGAAATGAGCCTCATACATACGCAGCCCGCTACAACTGAATGGCTAAGCGATGTACTCTATTTCGGCAGGCTGGCGGAGGAGGGCGATGCCAAAGCCCTTGCGGGTGACCTGCACGGGATGCTCAAAGGGCTGTCCGACACCCCCTTTCATGCGGTGTGTGCCTCGTTTGAGTTAACCGACGCCGAGTGCGCCGCCTTCGCGTGGTGCCTGTGGCGCGCCGCGGGCTACCGCCCGTTCCCCTCAATGGCCGAACTGGGGGCACTGTGCCGAACGCTGGGGCACCCTTACGCGCAGGCATTTTCGCTGCTGCTTCGCCCGGAGGCGGACGCGCTATTAAGCGCCGCCTGTGCCGCGCTGCTCAGCCAGCCGCCGAGGCTGCCAAGCTATGTACGGCTTGACCCTTGCCCACAGCGTGAGTTGTTCCACGCGCCGCTGCTTCTTAACGAGTGCGACGCGATGCTTTCCCGCTGCGAACAGGCGGCAGTCCCGCTGCCCGCCGCGCTGGCACTTGTCGGGCGCAAAGGCTGCGGTAAGCGCTTTCTGTTTGCGGAGCTTGCGCGCAGGCGCGATTATACGCTGCTGATTGCGGACTGTTGCAGCCTGACAACCGAGAACCTGCCGGAGCTTGCGGGCTTTGCGATATTGTTTAACGCGCTTATTTGTTTGGAGAACTACGACGACAACGCTCAGCTGCTCGCGAGCGGATTATTTGAGTGGTTTTCGGTGCTGCTTTTGTCCTGCAGGCAATCCCCCGAGGTACCGCAGGACTGTAGCGCGCTTTTTGAGCGCGAGGTTGCCGAGCTTACCTTGGAAGAGCGCAGCGCCGCTTTGCAGGCGCTGTTTGGTACGGTGGTACCGCAGCCGGAGCTTGCCCGCGCGGCGGCTCTGTGCAGGGTGCCTGTCGGGGTTTTAGTAAACGCATCCGCCCGTCTGCTTGCGGAGGATCCTGCCGATTCCCGGCTTGTGGCGGATAGATTTCGCCAGGTGCTGCGGCAGGAAAGTGCCGCTATGCTTTCCCGTTCGGCCCAGCGGCTGCGCATCAACAAGCATCTCGAAGACCTTTTTATGCCCTCTGCCCAGAAACAGCAGCTTGAAAACCTCTGCGCGTTTGCGCGCGGGCAGGACAAGGTGTGGAAGCAATGGGGCTTTGAGGATAAAATCCCCTATGGGCGGGGGATTACGGCGCTGTTTTACGGCGCCTCGGGCACCGGCAAAACCTTGGCTGCCGGTGTAGTGGCAAACGAGCTTGGGCTGGAGCTTTTTCGCGTAGACCTTTCCCAGCTTATCAGCAAATACATCGGTGAAACACAAAAAAACATCGGGCACGTGTTTGACGACGCGCAGAACGCTGACTGTGTGCTGTTCTTTGATGAGGCGGATGCCCTGTTTTCCCGCAGGGGGGATGCCTCCGACGCGCAGGACCGCTACGCCAACGCAGAGATTGCCTATCTTTTACAGCGCACCGAACAGTATGACGGCATTATCCTGCTCGCAACCAATCTGCTGCAAAACTTTGACGAGGCGTTTCGCAGACGCATCGGTTTTATGATACATTTCCCCAAACCCGAGGAGGAGCTGCGAGAGGAGCTGTGGAAAACGGTATTCCCCCCGCAGGCGCCTGTAAAAGGGCTTGATTTTATGCTGCTTGCACAGCAGCTGGAGCTTTCCGGCTCCTCCATCAGCGCCTGTGCGCTCAATGCGGCCAGGCTGGCGGCGGCCGAGGGCGGGGAGATCGATATGGCCCGCATCGTCGAGGCCGCGCGCGCGGAATATCAAAAGCTCGGCAAGGCATTCCCCGCTGAACTATCGCGTATCTACCCGCAGGAGAGGAGTCAGAACAAATGACACATTCGGTAAAACGTCTATTGGCGATGCTTATAACGGTTTTAGTCCTTATTGCTGTCGTACCGGTGGCCTTTCCCGGAAGCTGGGGATCTCCTGTCCTGTATGCGGATGCTGCGACCGACAAATACGTGCGCCCAACGGCGGACAGTACAGCAGCCGTCGAACTCTCAACGGCAAACGACTGGCTGCACTTTGCCAACGACTCGACCGGCAGCGACGGTACGGCCCTGTTTAAGGGTAAAACCGTGCGCCTTTTAAACGATATTGACCTTTCCAATATCCCCGCGGATGGAGCGGTAGCAAAACCCGTTCCGTCCGTCAAAGGCTTTGAAGGTACCTTTGACGGGCAAAACCATATCATCACCATTCCCGACGGGGGCCAGTTTTACGGAAACGGTGCTGCACTAGGCGCTGATGCTGGACTATTTCGTCAAGTAAATAATGAAGGCTGCGTAAAAAACCTGATCGTGCAGTTGAAGGGGCAGCTTTTACTTCCTAACAGCGGCAGCGTATACAACGCGGGCGTGATTGCCGGTTCGGTTTTACGCAGCTCCAAGCTGGAAAATGTCGCCGTCATCGGAGTAAACAAAAATTGTAAATTAACCATTACATATCCGGTCACTCCTATGATTTTTACCTCCAACCGTTACTATGGTACCGTTGCCGGTTATCTGGCCGGAGATCCCGCCAGTGCAGACAGTGCAAGCGGCGGGTCGACTCTTTCAGGCTGTTATTCCGATATCAGCCTGAGCCTTGAATCCCCTGTCTCGATTTTTCCTCAGAGTAAGGCCTATCTCGGCGGCATTATCGGGTTTATAAGCGGCGACAGCTCGGCAGTACGGGATTGTTCCTATCGGGGGCAATCGGTAGGGTATCAGGCTTTAAAAGACCTTATGATTCAGGTAGATATCGGTAATCAGAACGTTGCCGTTCAAACCGTTCAGGTTTATATCGGCGGAATCAGCGGTTATGCCGCCAACAGCTCCAAGCTGGAAAACTGCTTTGTATATCAACCTGCCTTTAAATTTAACCATCTGCTTCCGTATAGTATTGCTGATACTGACTATTTACCATTAACAGTACCGCAATACGCCGGCAAGATTGTCGGCGCAAAGAACGCAACTGCACTGGTAAGCAACTGTTTCGGTATAGGCACCGTAACCTATACCGGCACGATAATGCCTACCGCTCCTGTTGCCGAAAACAGCGGCAGTGCTTCAGCGGCACCTAAAGCGGCCACTCTCGGCACAAACTGGTTAGATACATTAGAGGACCTTCCCAACGTAAAATGGCTGGTAAACGCCCCTACCAATATTAATGTAGACGCCAAATCGGAATCGCCTACATTGGCTATAACGCCCAACTACCCCAACAGTGACGGCAGCTACGACGCTACCACCGATGCCAACTGGGTTTTTGATATCAATGTGCCCGTGAAGGGAACCATGGCTACCCCTGCCGGCATCATCACCGAGGCCGCGGTCGGCAGCGTTGAGGTCACTTCAAGTGCCACCGAATACTACAAGGGCGGCACCTATTACTTCGGCGCAACAGTAAAGGGGCCGACGGTTGCTACTGATAAGCCGGCCGTTACCTGGAGCGCCAAGGATAACACCGGCGCCGCGGTGGAGATTTTAGCCACCGGCGGGCTTGTAATACCCTCAACCTTCGCAGCAGACTCTATTACCGTTACCGCTGCCTGCAAGGGCGTTACAAAGGATTTCCCCGTTACCGTTAAACAACAACCGATCAGCATTACCCTTGAAAAAAACAGCCCGCCGACACTACCCCTTAAGCCGCTGCAAGGCCAGTCTTTAAGCCTTCAGGCAACGGGCGGCGGCAACAACTACACTTGGAAGTCTGGCAGTGAAACGCTAAGTACAACAAACTCATACACCTATACGGTACCTTCCAATACAGCAACAAAAACCATTACGGTTACAAGTACGCCGCCTCCCGGAGGAAGCGAATATTCGGGCAGCTTTTCCATACAGCCGCAAACAAGCAGTGCCGTCACAACCACCCATACCAACGACGCCACCACCAAAGCAGCCGTTGTCAAGATTACCGAGCCCTCCCAAACTGGCATTACCGGACTTTCTAGCCTAAAAAATTACTTTAAGTACAGCACCGATGGTTCAACATGGAAAAAATATGATGCTTCGCAGGGAATCGCTGTTTCGGAAACAAATAATGTTCTTTACCTCTATACTGACTGTACAGGTAATAATTCACCCGATACCGATTACAAAGAGAGTTATCTCCCCAGCAAGCAGTTAAAATACACCTTTACCTTCGAAAGCGACGGAACGGCTACCTATACGCTGGACGGAACCGTAGCGGCAGCCCAAAGCCCTTCCAGTATCCTGATCTCCAATATGCCTTATCTGATTGGCGATACCTCCTCCGGCATGGTGCCTCCGCCAAACAGCTTCTATATCTCATCCATCAATCCCAGCAACAAAGATACCATCCTGAAGTATTACAACTATGCCCACGGCACCAGCTACGAGCGCGGTGCGGGCACCATTACGGTAAAAAGTGTAAGGGCCAGCAAGCTGCCGTTTACCACCGATACCACCAATCGGTTTATGGCATCGGTGCAGGAGATAAGCAGTTCGGGCGGTCAGGTTACCGCAAGGCCGTTTATCCACCCGGGCGCCGGTGAAACGATCGACCCGACGCAGGGTATCTGGATTACGAACAGCGGCTCCGACCCTGCGCAGATTTACTATACCATCACGCCGGACGGCACCGCCACTACCGCCCAAAACCCCGGCACCACCACCGAGGACGGCAGAACAAGGCTCTTTAAAAGCGGCGATAAGATTCTGTTCCCCGAAAGCTCCGATACCTTCGAGGTACGGGCGCTTGCGGTAGACAGTGTCAATGGCAAGGCACCCAGCGATATCGTAACCATCCTCTATCGAAGAGACTCCAGCTTCCAGTCGCCTGATACGCCTGTTTTGCTGCTCGGCGATACCAAGCAAAACTATTCCTACGAGCAAACCTACCCGGCCGAAAGCACCATCCATTTTGAAACGCCGGGTGCGAGCGAGTTTATCTACTTCACCATAAACGGCTCCACGCCTACAACCAGCAGCACCAAGTACGACCCGAACAACCCGGTGAAGCTCACCAGCGTAAGCGGCCGTACCAGCGTTACGGTTATGGCGATGATCTATAACTCCGTTACCAAGCGCAGCAGTGCGGTGGCTACCTACATCGTGCGCATCATGCAGAATCTGGGCATGCCCGCGGCAAGCCTTGACCAAGCCAGGCAGATACGCCCGAATCAGGAGCTACTGCTCAGCCTCTCGGATGATACCCTCAAGCAGTTGGATTCCAACGGAACCTTTTTACTCAAGCGGGTTACCTATCAATACACCGACGCTACGAACAACACCGACTATAATGAGTTCGGCAGCGAGGTTCCCGTTACAGGAAGCCCGATTGCGGGCACCGATTACGTCTCCTACCGCGAAGACAGCAGCACGAACTTCGCTTTGCCGGATATTAAGTATCTTGTAGGCACCGGTGATGTTACCACCAGCGGATTGCTGTACACCTATGGCATAAGAAAGATATCCTACTCGGCAGATTCCGGCTATACCGTTACCTATACAAACCCACAGGTAATAAAGCTTAGTGCTGCCCCGGGCGAATCGGTTACGGTGCAGGCCTATACCATCTCGCCGAACACACAGTTTAAAAACAGCGCCACGGCCACCTATACCTATAAGGTACGCGGGGCGGTTTCGGCACCGACCGCCTACCCGCCAACCGATAATGCGCAACTTGCCGCTTTGAAGGTGGGCGACGGCGTGGTGCTCGCCTCCTCCGCAAACACGAAGATATTCTATACGCTGGATTCCTCCCTTCCTGCGGTGAGCTACGACCCCGCATCCAAGAGCTGGGTTCCGCAGAACGAAAGTACCTTGGAGTTTACCGATAACATCGATATCACGTCGGATATGGTCACAAAGCGTATTTTTGCCATCAATGCCATAGCGGTACATATAAGCGACGAGCTGGAGTCAAGCCCGCCCACAACCTTCCGTTACCGCCTGCCCGACCCTGTAAAGGCGGTCATCGCAAACCCCAGCGGCGGCGCCGTAATCAAGGATACGAAGGTGAAGCTCAGCTGCCTCACGGAGGGCGCAACCATCTACTATACCACCGACGGCGTCACCCAGCCGGGTGCCAGTGCCGATCAGGTGTATATCTACGACCCCGAGAACCCGCCCGTCATCAAGAAGGATGTCACCATCATCACAAGGGCGGAGAAAGAGGGCGTCAGCAGTGATGTTAAAACCTATGCCTTTACGATGTCCCCCGTTCTGCCGGCACCGTTGGCTTCGCTGCCTACCGGCAGTGCGGTTTGCAAGGGCACGCGCATCAAGCTGAGCGCGCAGGGTTCGATAGCCTACACCATTGACGGCAGCGACCCTAAAGCGGCGGTCGCAGCCGGCGGCGAGGAGGCCTCGGCCGTAAACTACGGCGACAGTGTGGTGCTAGACGCGGATTACGGAAAATCCATTACCATTCGCGCATACGCGACCCGCGACGGCTACTCCCCGAGCGAGGTGGCGTCGTATACCTATACCATCTGCAAGCAGGAGGATTACCTTACCGCTGTACCCGTTTCCGGCCAAACCATCATCGCGGGAACGACCATTACGCTTTCCACCAGCGTGACAAACGGCAAAATCTATTATGCCACGGACGGCAATGTCCCGATTGCGGCGAATGTATACACCGACGATGTGGATGAAGACGATGAAGACGATGACGATGACAGCGTTTCGACCTACGACGGTGAGTTTAAGTGGGCGGCGGGTTCCAAAACCTCGCGCGGAAACACGGTAAAGGCGAGCGGGAACCCGGGCGACACCTTCACTGTACGCGCGCTGGTGGTGGCCGATGGCTCACAGAACGGCACCATCAGCCTGTTTACCTACAAGCTGACGGAACGCACCCCGTCGCCCACCGCTTCCATACCCAGCGGGGCGATTACCCTAAGCGGTGCGGAGGTAACCCTTACCGGCAAGGAGGGCGACATCTTCTATACCACCGACGGCACTACCCCAACCACCTCCAGCACCCTTTACACGAAGCCGATACCCATTACCGACTCTATCGTGCTCAAGGCGATTGCGATTGCCAAGGACAAGGTAGCAAGCGAGGTGGTTGAGTATACCTATACCCGCGCGGGGCAGGCGGCAGCCGTAACCATGAGCGTGCCGAGCGGTGAGGTGGAGCAGGGCACCAAGCTTGAACTGAAAAGCGAAACAGGAGGCGCGGCGATTTATTATACCACCGACGGCAGCGAGCCCGGCAAATCAAGCCTTGTGTACTCCGCGCCGATCTCGCTCATGCGCCCGGTAACCATCAAGGCCATCGCGGTGATGGAAGGGTTGGACGACAGTGTGGTGAACTCCGCAAGCTACACCGTTACCGAGCCGGTACCTGTGGAGGAGGAGACCGATAACGCCTCACAGGTTCAAACCACCCAAACCGACCGGTTGGAGAGCCGCAGAACCTACGCCAAGAGCGGGCAGGGCAATACCTATACCGACGTGGTGATTACAGAACCGCAGTATAACGTTGTGCTCAGCTGTACCGACGGGATTGTGCCACAGGACGCGCAGCTGGATATCAAACAGGTAGACAGCTCCGCGGGCGAAAAAAAGGCCGTTAATTCCTTGCTCGGCTATAACATTGCGGCGCTCTATGATGTAAACCTCCTAAAGGGCGGCGAGGCAATCCAGCCCACCGGGCAGGTGGAGGTAGGTATCCCGATTCCGGCGGAGTACCAAAACGGTATTGTCGTCGTCTGCCGAATCAACGACGACGGCACGGCTGAGGCATTCCCCACCCGCCGTTCGGGCGGCGTCGCATACTTTATGACGAACCATTTCTCCCGCTATGCCGTCACGGTGCCCGAACTAAGCAGAGGGAATATTTCCACGAATTTTACGGTGATCGTTATTGCATCCGCAGCCGTAACCCTGCTGTTTGTCCTTATCCTCATCCTTGTGTTAAGAAGAAAACACGTAAAGAAGAAAAAACAGGCCCAGGGCTGATATCAACACGGCCCATTTCAACATAAGGCAGGTTGAAGGTTTAAAAGGTCTTTTGAATTCAGACATTGTGCTTCTGCGGCGGCGACCCACTTGGCGTTATTGCCGCAGGGCATAATCCTCTCGGTTTATACAAGGAAAGGGAAGGGTTTTAATATGCTTAATCGAAAGTATTTTCCGTTTGAAAGAAACAGTTATTACTTCGGAAAGCTGCTTACCGCCAGAGATTTTGAAGCGGAGCAGCGTTACCTCAACGACAAGCGCAGGCTCTTAAACCGCCTTGAAGGGGCCAACGGCATTGTATCGGGCCTTGGTGTTGTGATGGCGGATGATTCCTCAATTATCATACAGGCGGGCTGCGCATTCGACGCCTCGGGCCGCGAGATCGTGGTGCCCGAGACACAGGTTGTCAAGCTTTCCACCATCGAAGGGTACGCACAGCTTTCCACCAATTGCGCGTACTTGGGCATCAGCTATGACGAGAAGCCCGATGAAGAGGTTTACTCGGTTATGAGCGACGAAAACGGGACTGTGCGCCATAACAAGGTTTGTGAAAGCTACAAGCTGACGTTGCTCGACGAAAGCATGGCGGCGAAGATTCCGCAGGAGCTTGACCGGTATGTAAACCGCATGGTGCTGTATGCCGACAAGGATGTGGAGGTTACGCTGTTTGCCCCCTTTTATCTGCCGCGCTGCGGCGCGGTGCGGGTTCGCCTGCAGATAGCTAGGGTGAACGCCGGCACCGGTGAGTACTCCTTCACCTGCAGGCTCGAAAGCCCCGGCTTCTGCAACGAGCAGGGCCAGACAGCGACCGATGTGGCCATCAACAACGTTAAGCTTATCCACGGCGAGAGCCGTACCTTTGACTACACCCTATACCCGGAGCCCTATCTCTGGGGCGGCGCAAGTTCTGCCATTACGGTGGAGGATTTGGTGGTTCGCCGCGGCGACGAGGTTTACACCATCGACCGCAAGCTCGAAACCACCATCCGCCCGGCGGAGCAGAGCATTACCGACTTCTACCTCACAAGCTTCTACGCGCAGCCGATGGACAAGGTGTTAACCGAAAGCTACGACGAGCGGCTGTGGATTGCGAAGATCCTGCTCATCCGCCAAAAGGCCTCGGTGATTATCGATCACGTGCTGCCGCCGCCGTTTACCCAATACAGCTACAACGCGCAGCAGCTTATGGCGCTGCGCCGCATCGAGGAGTTTTACCCCGACCCGCAAAAGCTATCCGCCGCCCCTTCCGGCGAGCAGGCTCAGCAGCAGACGGTGCTTACCGAACAGCCCGACCGTATGCGCACCACGGCAAGCGGCGTAATTAACCTTTCCATCGGCCTTGAAAACGACCAGAAGAGGCCTGCCTTCTCGGATGAGATCATGCATGGGCTGGGCAAAGGCCCCGTCTATGTACAGGCAGGCATTGAGTATATCACCGCCAACGAGCAGACGGGGGACGTAAGCGAGGTCATCTTGGGCGACGCCTCCATCTTCGAGCAGGACGCCGCTTCCTCCGAGCAGGAGCGGCTTTACAACCTCTCGGTCGCCGTCAAGGTGCTGCCGGAGCGCGGAACCTTTGTGGTGGGCGTTAAGCTGGGTGCCACGACAGGGCTAATCAGTCTGCGTATCCGCTGGTTTGCCATCAAGCTGAGTGAGATCAACAAGCAGATCAAGGTACAGCAGGAAGGCGAGCGCATGATCCTCATCAATCCGGATACAATCGTCATCCCGCCCAAGGGCACCGCACACATCTCGCCGGTCTTCATCAATATGCCCAGCGAGCCGTGCACCTATCGCATGCTGGATTCCGAGGGAGGTACGGTAGACCAGAACGGCCTTTATACCGCGCCCGCCCGCGAAGGGGTTTACGAGATCCGCGTGGAAGCCATCAGCGACCCGTCGGTGTTCAGCCATGTGTTTGCGATTGTAACCCAGAAGAAAAAGAAAGAATAAATAGCCGGAAGGGCGGGTGCAGCATTCCGTGACGGAAGCTTTAAACATGCAGCTGGAGACGGTGCGCACCGTCTTGAAAAACGATGTCAACGAGATCTCGGTTTGTGTAGACCTTAAGCGCAGAACCGGCGTGTTTTATACCGTTATCTCCATCACCAGCCCTGCGGTGCGCAAGCAGATCGCGGGTATGATTGCGGCGGAGGGGCTGTTTGCCTCCAATAACGATTACATCGGCTTCTTTCCGCGCGGGGAGAGCCTAAACCTGGTGTTTTTGTACCGCAACGAGAATAACCTTACCCGGCAGGAAGCCATCTACGCCACCAGCTTTGCGCGCCGCAAGCAAATAGCGGAGAACCTGTTGGCTGCCCTTGCGGAAACACAGGCAGCCGGAGCGGTGGGGCTACTCTTTTTAAACGACCGCAACGTCAACATCGCCCCCGACCTTACCGTTTACTATAACTATTTTCTGGACTTTAAAGCGTTTAACCCCGCCTGCGAGCCGCGCCGGTTTTATCAGGCGGCCGCGGAGGCGGCGTTTAAAATACTGGCGGGCGAGTACGAGCTGCGCCATGACGGGCAGGTTTCGGAATACCCCAGCGAGCTGCAGGTGTTTTACAAAAAGGTGGAGATGAACAGCTTTACCTCCTATAGCGGCATCCTTTCCTTTATCAAGATGCTGCCCGACCAGCCCACCGAGCCCAATGTGGGTTTCAGAAGGGTCATCAGCTCGGCACAAAGCTTAATAAACTGGTTGCGCAGCAATTCAATGAAGCTGTTTATTGCCGCGCTCATCTCGGCAACGCTTATCTATCTCGGATACCAGATTGTTGTGCGCATCTCCTATAATAACCTTTCTAAGCAGAACACAACCTATGTAGGCCTTGCGAATATCGGTGAGGTTTATCTGGGGGACGAAACGATATAGCGAAATCACCGCTGAAATGATACCCGGTAAGCCAATATTTCAGCTTTTTGAGAGGTGCCTGCCAATGAGTTCTGTAAATAAATTTATAGTGATCATTACCGTTGTGCTTTCCCTGTTTATAACCGCCATGCAGGTAGCGACGGGCACGGATACGGAGATAGACAATGTCGGCGGGCTTGCAACCGTAAACGGCCAAGCCCTGCTCGTCAGCTACGAGAACAACTTTATTGAGCTGCGCGTGGTGGATAGTCAGGGTGTTATTCGGCAGAGCGCCTCAATGCCGCGTATTCAGGATAACAAGCTGGTTTCGGTAGCCGATGTCGGCGTAGACAGCGCTAACACCGTATATCTGCTGCTGGATTTGTCCGACTCAAAAACGGGTAAGCTGCAGCGGCAGGAGCTTGCGCTTTACAATCTATCCGGCATCTTTCGTAAATTGATCGTACGGCATGAGCTAAGCAGTGAAACGAAGATGCGTTACCGTTGGCTGAGCGTCACCAGTGCGGTCGTGCTGATGGGCACCGATACGGATGAAAAGACTCTCACCCGGGAGGCCTACGACCCGCCTACGCTTGCGGCCCGCGCAATGCCCAAGCCGCAAAGTGTGCGCACTTACCCCATAAACGATAAGGAAGGCATCTATCAGGCGGTGATCGCTGGTACGAATATCGCCTATACCTCCCGGTCGGGCAAGGTATTTGTCACGAGCGAGGAGCAGCAGGCGGCGCGTGAGGTTTACCCCGCGCGGACACTTACCAAGGTGATGTACCCGCTGTTTATCGCCCCCTGCAACACCGACAGCGTCTATATCGGTGAGCAGGAAAGCGGCGATATCCTGCAGCTTACGCTTGCAAGCGGGGAAACAACACAGCAAAAGCCCGGCACGGAGCCTTTTTCGGGCAACACCAGCTACGCGCCGGTAAACATACGCAGCATGTCGATGACCGACCCGCTGAACTTTTCGGCGCTTGTCCGTTCGTCCGCGCGCAGTGCGTTTGACCTTCTGATCTGCAAAAACGGTGAAGCAAGCGAAATCTCGGCGCTGCGGCAGAATATGCTGATGCTTGTGCTGCAGGCGGTGCTGCGCTGGCTATGCTGGGCGGCGGGTATCCTGCTTGTGTTGCAGGCGATTCACGGCTTCTTCTATGTGGTGGGCAAAGGGCGCACCATTCTGTTAAAGCTTATGTTTTCTACCCTTCCGCTGGTGATTGTGGCGCTTAGCATCTTCGGCGCGTTTTCCTACACCACCTACCGCAATTCGGTAGAGACGAGCTTCCAAAAGCAGGTGGAGGATGAGGGCAATATGCTTACCGCCCTCTTCGGCGCCGAAAGCTTCGATGAGATTGAATACCCCTACGACTACACCAAGGAGGCCTATTCCTACCTCATCCGCCAGATGAAAACCCGCCAAACCTACACCTCCTCCGCCTATTACGAACGCGAGCAGCTGTTTGTGGGCGTGGATGCGGTATACCCGTGTTTCTATCCGTTTGATATTAGATTAAACGCTGCAGCCTCCGACCTTTACCGGCAGGCGGCCTATACCGGCAAGCAGCAAACCGGTGTCGTCAACGATGCGTTCGGCCGCCGCATCGTCTGCATCACCCCCATCGGCGGTGTTTCGGGCGGCACGGTGTACCTGCTGGAGACCGGTATCCTTGCCGCGAACCTCGACGATTACACCGACACCTACCTGCGTAACTACGTCATTGTTGCGGCGAGCTTTATCATCGCCATCGGCCTCATCCTGACATTGGTGTTTACCCGTATCTTAAGGCCGATCGGCGAGATCAAAAACGGGCTTACGCAGTTTTCCAAAGGCAATCGCACCATCCTGCTTGAAAACAACGCAACCGACGAGTTTTCCGATATTATCCGCATGTTCAATAAGATGGCCACCGATATCGAGGCGCAGATTTACAGCCTCAGGCAGGCCAACGACACCTACTTTCGGTTTATCCCGCCCAAGATGCTGCAGCTTCTCGGCAAAGAAAACCTCGGCGAGATCGAGCTGGGCAGCAGCGTAGACCGCGAGTGCCATATCATCTGCGCCGGCATGGAGTTTAACCGCGCCGGTATGCGCCCCTCGCAGGAGCAGGAGCTGACGGGCAGCTTCTTTTCGGCCATCAACCTCGCGGCCGACCGCTTCGGCGCCACACTGGTTGCCGACAGCATGAATTTACGCCGGGTGCGGGTAATCTGCGCAAACGGCAATACGGCGGTGGATATCGCACTGGCGGCGCTGATTGCCATCGATGGTTTAAACGCCGGCCTGCCGCTTCAAAACCGCATGCAGGCGCAGTTCGTGGTACATAAAACACACATCCGCTACGCCATCTGCGGCGGGCAGGAAAGAATGGTGCCAGCACTCTTCTCTGCGGAGGTAGATTATTTCGCCGAGCACGAGGAGCAGCTGCGCAGGTTTACAAGCCGCCTGCTGGTTACCGCAGCCGCGATGGAGGATATAGAGAAAGACCACTATTTCAACCGGTTTATCGGTTACCCGCAGGATGGCGAACGCGAGCAGTACGGGTTATACGAATTCTACGACGCGTGCTCGGTGGAGCAAACAAGCCTCATCAACGAAACGCGCGCAACCTTCGATAAAGCGATGCAGCTGTACTTAGAGGGGCGCTGGTACGACGCCAAGAGCCTTTTCGCGTTGGTACTTCGCCAGAACCAATACGACAATGTCACACGCCACTATATCTTCAGCTGCGAAAAGAACCTGCAGCTAATACCGCAGTAGTACTTTGTTATTCCGCCAAAGGGGGTGAGGCCGATTGTTTAAGCTGTTTTTATCCATATTCCGCCGTATTACAACCGCGGTGACCAACCCGTTCAGGATGCTGATTGTACGCATCCAGCGGATGTTCAATATCAATATCATCACCGCAAAGCTGATCTCTCCCCTTACCAAGAAGGTAAAGTCGCTCATTACCCTCAAGCCGCAGTCGCGCAGCGATTACTATGTGGCAGGGCGGTGGTGGATTTATAAAAAGCTTTTGCTCACCATTGTTTTAGTGCTGTGCGCGGGCGTATTCATCTACTTCACGATGTTCGCCTCCAAGCTGCCCGCGGCTGTTACGGCGCCGACGGCGGTTACAACGGATATTACCTACGACTACGACGATATGGACCTGCAGAAGTTTACCGGCGTCGCCAACGTACGCGCCTCCGACAGCAAGGTGGTATACACGGGCGATATCAAGGCGGGGGTATGCGAGGGCAACGGCACGCTTTGGAACCGCGAGGGCAAGCTGCTTTACAAGGGCGGTTTTGCCCAGAACAAATACAGTGGAAACGGTATTTCATATTACCCGGACGGCAGCAAGAAATACGAGGGCAGCTGGGCAAACAACCTGTATCAGGGCGAGGGAAGCCTGTTTGCCGAGGACGTTACGCTGCTTTATGAAGGCAGCTTCTTAAACGGCAAGTATGACGGCGAGGGCAAGGCATACAACGCCGACGGTAAGCTTTTGTATGAGGGAGTCTTCTCCGCGGGGCTTTACCACGGCGCCGGAACCAGCTTTTACCCCGACGGCGTTATGCATTACAAGGGCGATTTTTATCAGGGCAAGCCGCAGGGCAGCGGCCAGCTTTACAGCGAGGCGGGCAAGCTGTTGTACACCGGCGATATGCTAAACGGTGAGATCAACTACCGCTCGCTTTTAAGCTCCAACTACGCCGATATCCGCAAGGCGTTTGCCGAGACCCCGAGAATCTTTTATTCAGACGTCGACAGCACCTTTGTTTTCGAGCAGGCGGGCGTTATTGTAACGCTCGAGTGCCGCGTGAAGATAGACACCTGGGAGAAGCCTGTGCAGCAGGGAGAAGACAGCCCGTTTTATTACATGCCCGGCGATCTTAGCACCTCTTCGCAGGCCGTCACCAGCACCGCCGATAAGCCTTTACCGCCAAGCTCGCAGCTTGTTTATCTGCGCAGGCCCCTGCGGGTTACGCCGCTGTCCTGGTATGTGGACGACGGCAGCAGCTCAAGCTCGCCCCCGCAGAATAACGATTCCTCTTCGGAAAGCAGTTCGTCGTCCGAAGGGTCGTCGTCGGCAAGCAGTTCGTCTTCTTCGTCGTCCGAGGCATCGGCATCCTCTCAAAGCTCTTCGATGCCGGAGTTTGTCGAAAAGAATCTAACTGTATACTTCGAGATTGACGCCAATGTGTGGCAGAGCGAAAAAGAGTTAGACGCCGAAAAGGTGCAGGTGAAGAAGGTTACGGTATTTTCCGGATTCTCGGCGGAGGTTCCGCCGGAAGCGGTAAAATACGACGATAACATTCCACCATCCATCGAAGACTGTGTGGCGATTGATTTTATACGCCAGAAGCAGCCCACCGCCTTCGCGCAGATTATGTTTGAGGTAGACCGCCAGAACCGTCTGTTTATGCGGCTCTCCAACATCAACTTCGCCGAAAAGGTAGACCGGCGCGCATTTCTCGTAAACGATATCATCTACCACTACTGCTACCAGAAGCCGACGGATAAAACACCGCTCTACTTCTCGGTGGAACGCTGAAAGGAGGTCACACTATGGCAGGCTTTGCCGTTATCTCGGATGTGAGCAACGGCGTGCTCAAGGCGCTGCGGACGCAGCTCTGCCCCGAGCCGGTGCAGTCGCCCGAATCGATTCAGCTTGCGTCCCCCGCGGATAAAAACGCCGATTTTCAGCTTGGCCTCTTTTTATACGATATCCGCGAGATGGGGGAGTACCGCGCAAGCGCCATGGTGCGCAGCACCAATAACCGCCGAAGCTTTCCACCAAGGCCGCTTACGCTGTGCTATATGCTCTACTTAAACAGCAAGGCGCAGATTGCGGCGGGCGCGGAGGCCGAACAGCGCATCCTGGGGCGGGCGCTTCAGGTGCTCTCGGATTACCCGGTGGTGGATATGGCGCAGGCCCCCTCCCAAGCGGGCAACCCCGACGACGATGCCGCCGTAACCTTCTTAAACCTGAGCTTTGAGGATAAAAGCAAGATCTGGTCGGCGCTCAATATACCGTATCAGGTGGGCGTATATTTCTCGGTATCGCCGGTGATGCTGTCGTCCACACGTTCGGAGCTGTTCGTGCGCGTGACCGAGTCCGAGATTACGCTGATGCAGCGGCAGGCCGAGCAGTCATGAGGATTCTTTCGGCAGTCTGCGGCATTTGGCCCGCGAGTGCTATAACAGGAAAGGGGGGAACGGAATTTGATCTTAACCAAGCTATCCTTTGCGCTGCTTTTGCAGGATGATTTTAGCGGCGAGGATATTCTAAGCGGCGGGCATGCCTTTATGGTGGACGGCAAGCGCGTATCCCCAATCCGCAAACCGGAGGGCTACTATATCTTTACGGGTATCTCCCGCCCCTGCACCGTTTCGGTATTCAGCGCCTACTACGAAGGCGCGGAGTTTCAGGTAGACCCCGAGGCGGTGGACCCGCAAAACCCCGTGCTGATCAGGCGGCTTTTGCGGCGCGGCGATATCCGTTTCTCCGACTGCGACCGCATAGAGGGAACCCACAAGCCGGGCGAAACGGTGTTCGCCTTTATCCCCGAATCCCCCCCGCTGCTATTGGCAGCGGCGAGCGGCGGGAGCATTACCCTGCAGGGCTACACCGCAAAGCAGCTCTACCGCCGTCGTTACGCCGTCGGCAGCGGCAAGAACCGCGAGCTGTTTGTAATAACCGGCGCAAACGAGGACGGAGGGTACCGCATAGAGCCGTCGCTTACCCGCAAACATTCGGCAGGCGAGGCCGTTGTGCGCGCCTACATGGGCAGGTGCGACTCGGGCGGGCATTTCGTACTGCCGGTTGAAAAAGGAATAAAAGAAAAGATAGAGAAGATAGAATATTACGACGAGGGGGGGAAGCAATGGGGATACTTGTCTGTAACGGCGCCCAGTTAAACTGTACCTTCGGCTTAGCGCCCTCAGTGCTGATGGTAACACCGCAGAATAAGGTTTTATCGGGGATGCCCGCCGCAAACATCATGGATATGAAACCGATGGTGAATATCCTGCCGTTTGGGATGTGTACCTCGATGTCCAACCCTATGGTGGCCGCCGCGACGGCTGCGGCCCTGGGGGTGCTCACACCGCAACCCTGCATACCGGTACCTGCCGGCACATGGCTGCCGGGATGCCCTAAAACGCTGATCGGAGGGATGCCAGCGCTCAACAACACCTGCAAGCTGATGTGTGCCTATGGCGGCAGCATCGGGGTTCTGAGTCCCGGACAAACCACCGTTATGGCATGACCATTAATAAGAAAACTCAGTAAAGGAGGACGGCCTGCAAGGTAAGCAGGTCAAACAAAAAATGGCAGAATATTTATCGCCAGGAGTATACGTTGAGGAATTTGAGTCCGGCATGCGTGCAATGGAGGGTGTAAGCACCAGTACCGCGGGTTTCATCGGCATGGCCGAAAAAGGCGCCGTAAAGGGAACCCCGGAGTATATCACCAGCTTCGCCGAGTATGTACGCAAGTTCGGCGGCTATCTTTCCGAGGCCACCTACGGCAAAAACCGCTTCCTGCCTTACTCGGTAGAGCAGTTTTTTGCAAACGGCGGCGCCCGCTGCTTTGTGATGCGCGTTGCGCCTGAGGACGCAAAAGAGGCGCAGGCTGTAAGAAGCTCGGTTGTCATGACCGCTAAAAACCCCGGCAAATGGGGCAACGACATCCGCGTTGCGGTTACCGCTACCTCCAAGGGCAAAACCCAGGTGCTGGAGGTAGCCGAGGACGTTGTGGCCGCGACCAAGGTATATACCGTTAAGAACGCCTCCGCGTTCAATGTAGGCGATGTTGTAACCCTCACCGAAAAGGGCAAGGTGCTCTGCTACAACCGCGTTACCAAGGTGCAGGGCTCGACCCTCAGCTTTGAGAACGAGTTTGAGCAGGATATCGTAGACAAGGGCCTTATCCCCGGCAAGGTGCTCGCTACCTGCGAGGTGGATATCGACATCATCTGCGGCGAAGCTGCCGAGCAGTTCAAAGGCGTCTCCTTAAACCTTCAGAGCGCCGATTACATCGACAACAGGCTTTCCCGCAGCGCGCTGGTGAATGTAAAGACCACCGCCATCACCGATATCTGCCCGCCGATGCTCGGCATTGCAGGCGACGCCGAGGCGCAGAGCGTTATCTTCGCGCTTACCGGCGGCTCCGACGGCTCGGTAAAGGATGTGCCCGATTCCGTATACATCGGCGGCGGCGACGCCCCCGGCAACCGTACGGGCCTTGCCGCTTTCCAAGAGGTAAGCAACGTAAGCATTATGGCTATCCCCGGTATCACCTCCGCCGCTGTTCAGCTGGCGCTGGTGGCTCACTGCCAGAACTCCGCCTCCTGCTTCGCCGTGCTGGATCTGCCCGGCGATATGACCAAGCCGCAGGACCTGCTCAAGCATCGCGCCATCATCGATTCCGATTATGCCGCCATGTATCATCCCTGGCTGCAGGTTTATGACGCTGCCGCCAAGAAACCTGCCTATATTCCACCGTCCGGGTCTGTATGCGGCATCTATGCCCGCACCGACAATACCCGCGGCGTACATAAGGCCCCCGCAAACGAGGTTGTGAATAACGCGATGGGCCTTTCCTGCCTCTATAACAAGGGCGAACAGGACCTGTTAAACCCCGCGGGCGTTAACCTTATCCGCGCGCTGCCCGGCCAGGGCATCCGCGTATGGGGCGGCAGAACCTGCTCCTCCAACAGCCTGTGGAAGTATGTCAACGTACGCCGCCTGTTTATCTTCTTAGAGGAAACCATCAGGTCCCAGACCAACTGGGCGGTGTTCGAGCCCAACGACGAGGTGCTGTGGCTCCGTGTTCAGCGCACCATCGCCGCCTTCCTGCGCGACATGTACCGCTCCGGCGCACTGGTTGGTGCCACCGAGGACGAGGCCTTCTTTGTAAACATCGGCCACGACACCATGACCCAGTCGGATATCTTAAACGGCAGGCTCATCTGCGTGATCGGTGTTGCGCCCAGCCGTCCCGCTGAATTTGTAATCTTCCGCATCACCCAGAATATGCGCGAAGGCTGATGACCGCTTTCCCCCAAGCTAATATCGAAAGGATGGATTAAACGATGGCAGTGAACACTTACCCGTATAAAAAATATAACTACCGGCTGGAGATTGACAGCATAGACGTTGCGGCATTCTCCGAGGTGAGCGGCTTCGACGCGTCTGTGGACGTAATCGAGTACCGCGAGGGCACCGAGCCAATCAACTCCCCCAGAAAGATGCCGGGCCTTACCAAGTACGGCAATGTTACGCTCAAATGGGGCATGAGCGAGAGCATGTCCTTCTACGAGTGGGTAGCGGGCATCTCGAGCGGTACCAAGGCCACGGCCGAGGACAGGGTGCAGGACATCAGCATCTACCTGCAGGACGACCAGCACAACGATATCGCGAGCTGGACGCTGGTAAACGCATGGCCCTGCAAGTATACCGCGCCCGACTTTAACGCAACCGCGAGCGAAATCGCCTTTGAGAGCGTGGAGCTTGCGTTTGAAGAGATGAGAAGAGAGCAGTAATTCCGTAAAACCGAACCCGGCGCGGGGGAACATGTCCCGCGCCGGGAATAATACCAATTCCAATAAGAAATATAACGTAAAAATTCTTCACAAAAGGCATAAATTAAACCTTTTGCTCGAATTTTTTCTATATTTCTAATTGAAATAAGTATAACGGCAAACCGTAAGCCGGTATGCCGAAAAACGGAGAAAGGAACCTAGGTATGGAAGAGTTTGTTACCGAGTTTGAATTTGACCTCCCGCGCGGCTATATTGATTCCAACGACACTCTGCATAAGCACGGGGTCATGCGCCTTGCCACCGCCGCCGATGAGATTTTGCCGCTGCGTGACCCGCGCGTGGTGCAGAACCCCGGCTACCTCACCGTCATCCTGCTTTCGCGCGTGATCGTTTCCCTTGGCTCCCTGCCCAAGCTTGACCCCAGAATCGTAGAAAAGTTCTTTTCCGCCGACCTTGCGTTTTTGCAGGGGATGTACCAGCAGATCAACGCGCTGGAGCCTGTAAACAACACCTGTATCTGTCCCGATTGCGGGTGCAAGTTTGAGCAGCCCGTAAATTTTACGACAGCGGAATAACGGTTTACCCCGAAAAGGAGCTTTATAAAGAAATCTCCTTTATCTCCTATTATTATCACTGGGATTTTACGACCGTTATAACGCTGGATCATCAAACCAGGCGCAGGTTTTGCGCAGAGATCTCGGATATACACAAGGAGCTGAATAAAACGCCGAAGAATATCTTTGAGGTATAAGCTTTGCGCGTCTTAACGGCGTTATCTGAATGAATATAGGTTTAACCTTTAACGTAAACCGGAAAGGCACGGCGTTATGGAATTTAAAAAGTTAATCCTCGACCTTCACCCGGAACCTATACCTGTCTTTAAATTCAAGGTGTACATTCAGATGATGTGTCTTGGTTTCTCCAAGATTACAAACATTGAGGAAGCGGTTGAAACCGAACCGCTGAACGAGGGCGGCGTGAACGACAGGGTTTACAGCCTAAGAAAGCCGAATACGCAGGAAAAAACCCTTATCATGGAGCGCGGCGTCGCCGGGCGCGGTTTAGTAACGATGCTGCTTGCGCCGGAGCTCGATGTGGGCAAGCGCATCCATTCCAATATCTTTATCACCGTTCATAAACGCGACGGCAGCGTCGGCAAGATCTTTGAGGTTCACGGAGCGGTGGTGAAAAAGCTCTCGTATGCCCCGCTCGACTCCATGAGCGGCGAGGTTCTCATCCAAAGCTTTGAGCTGGCCTACGAAACCATGGAAGAGCACGATATGGCGGCTATTCTGATCGGCGGCGCGGAAAGCCTGCTTGGTATCAATCCGTTCTTCTGATACTTCATAAGCGTAATAGACATTCACATCAAATACCCCCAGCGGAGAAAAGCGGTGAAACGGCGTGTTGCTTACCATTAATACCGACTTAAGCCGGTCTATCATCGCCCGGTACACCCATTTCGCCTCCGGTTTATCCTCCGATGCACAGATGGTGTTATTAAGCGGCGAGGGCGGCGGGCAAACAGGGCCGGATAGTGCACCGCCGGTACTGCGCCAAACCATACAGAACATCTGGCATATCCATCGCTGTATAGAGCAGAACACTATTTTAAACGTTCAGCTCGGGCTGCGGTTCGCAGGCCGATTGGCAGGCGCGGTATCCACAAATGCCGCGGTACAGCTTCGCGGCGCTTTACAAACCGAGCGTTTTGTGTCGCTCACAACGCAGGGGAATACGGTTCATCTTCAGCACGAGCACGGCATACCGCCGCTGCTTCTGCAAGCCTCCGCAGCACAGCCCGGCAGCGACCGGAACAGCCCGCCGGTAAAGGGAGAAGAACGGCAGAATACACCTCCCAAGCTGATTTGGCAAGACAATCACAATGCACAACTACTTACCTTCCTTGAGCGGGCAGTGCGTTTATCGGGTGAAAGAGCCCCCGTCCCGCCTTTGGTAGAAAAGGTGGCAGGGCCTGCGGTACTCAAAGGCGCTAACGCCGAAATGATTTTGCCCGAAACCGAAAGGCAGCCGCCGCAAGCGTCTGCAATACCACAAGTCGCTCCTATGAAAACATCTGCCCGTTATTACCGCGTGGGGGTAGTTCCCCCCAATAGGTCACTGCTCTTAGATTTTTATTCGGCAGTTTCCTCACAGGTACTCAGTCAGGCAGGAAATACCCCGCTTGTACGCCCATCGGGCATCAATGCGCCGCAGTTGTTATTGTCGGACACGGCAGCGAGTACCCCCCCTGCCAACGTAAAGGATATTGCCTATTCGGATAAGTCTGAGACAAATAAGTCTAAGACAACCGCTGTGCAAACCCCGCTTAGCCCAACCAATACCAAAAGCCCCATTGCACGGCAGGATGCTCCCTTTGTACAGCAGCCACTTGTACACGCGCCGGCGGAAGTGTCGAAAGATATTCCTCCCGCGCAGCAAAGGACGGCTTCGCCGCAACGGGCAAGCTTTACGCTCTATACGCCGATTAATAAAGAAATCCCCTACCCGGAACCTGCTGCAGCCATTCCTGCAACAGGCCGCGTGTCCAATATAGATAGGCCTCAGCAAAGGCCTTTTCCCCTCACGGGCCGTGTCCTGCCCGTACAGCAGCCTGAGCCCGGTACACAAACCGGTAATACACCGGGCACGCCGCAGGCGACTGCACTTCAGCCGATATTTCAGGCGGCGCAGCTTAGGCAAGGCGTGCTGCCCTTCACCGTGACAAGAAGACCGGCCGAGACCCTGCCGGTGCGCAATGTCCTTAGGCCGTTTCCCGCACAGGCGCTACAACAGCAGGGGCAGACTGGGCGTATGCCTCCCGCCCCAACGCTTAACGCGCAGGATATGCCCCCCGCCCTAACGCCTAACGCGCAGAATCTGCCGCCCGATGGAACACCCGCAGCGCTGCGGCATCTGCAAAGGCCGGAGGGCGTATCGTCTTCGGACGCGGGCGGGGTAAACAACCGCAGGCTTCCTGCCACACGCAGTACAGGGAAAGCTCCCGCATATTCGCCCTTCAGCCCCGCGCAGACGCTGCACCGTACCGAAGCCGTTAAGGCGCCCGCAAGGGGAGAAACCGATGAAAGCCTCGATATCCCGACCGTGATACGAGATGCCAAAAACGTGCAATCTACGACCGTCAGTGAAACGGTTTCGCGCAATATCTCTGTAAACGCCCCGCAGTCGATGATGAAAGCGACGGCACAAAACGCAAGTGAAGAAGAAACTATGCGCGATGTGGACAGAGAGATTAATCGTCTTTCCGACGAAATCTACCGCAAGCTGGAGCAGCGTTTTCGCTCCGAAAAAATGAGAAGAGGGATGTGGTAATCCATGGCCGGTTTAGGTGCTATGGCAAAATCCGCCGCCGGTAAGGTTGCCAATATGGCGATGGAGCTTATAAACCCCGCGAAGCTGGAGAAGGCGAAGCTTTACCCGGTTAAAAAGGGGCTTTTTATGGGCTCGCCCGTTACGGTGCAGTTCAACCCGTCCGAATACCAGATATCCCGCTCCGTAAGCCTCAGCAAAAAGCGTCCGGTGGGCCGCGACCCCGATATCAACAAGATGCAGGCGGCGTCCGGCAATTTTGCCACCCTTTCACTCGCTCTGTATTTCGATACCATCAGCGACTTGGAAAACGGCGGGCTGCTTGCAATGATCCCGAAATTCAATTTTTTCAGCAGCAAGACGCCCGACGTGGTGTGTAAAGACATTGCCACGCTTTTAAAATATAACGACGAGGAGCACGCTCCGCTGAAGGTGCGGTTCGTGTGGGGAAAGCTCGATTTTATGGGCTATGTGGAAAACTCCTCCATCAGCTACACGATGTTTTCCTCCTCCGGCACGCCGGTGCGGGCGAAGCTGGATTTAAAGATAAGCGGTGAGGAAACCGACGTGTTGCAAAAGAAGATGCAGCGCACCTTCTCCTCCCCCAACCGAACCAAAGAGCGCATGCTGCCCGAGACCGACCAGCTTTGGATGCTGGCCGAACAGGAATACGACGACCCCGGTATGTGGAAGGTAATCGCCGACGCAAACGGCATTTTAAACCCGCGCAAAATGGGGCGCGCCGCTGTTTTAAAGGTGCCGTCCATTAAGTAGGGCACCTTAAGACATTGCACCGGTTACGTTAAGATGGATTAAAAAGGAACGGTGAATCCATGGATTTGATGATGCAAAGCACGGCTTACATGCTTCTTAAAACCAAATATCGTGACTTTGCGGCACCAACCGTGCGGATAAAGGTAGAAGGGCGAGACCTGATAGAATCGTACCACGCCGAGATCAGCGAGGTGGAGGTAGACCTGACGAGCGAATACCCCGCCTCGGGTTGCAGTTTTGACGTCTCGGGTGAGTACGTGGCCTCCAAAAGCGACTTTGACACCAAAGGCTCCGTATCGCTGCTTGAGTTGGGCGCCAAGGTAGAGGTGTATCTCGGCTATATCGCCACCGAGCTGGTCTTTATGGGGCTGATTACCGAACTGAGCTATCATTTTGAGGAGAATACCGCGCCCTATGTGCACGTAGAGTGCATGGACGCCAAATGCCTGCTGATGAAAGTCCAGCGGCTTGAGATCTTCAAAGAAACCATGGTTTCGCAGGCCGTTACCACCCTGCTGCAGTCGCAGCCTGTGGGCGGCTACCTGAAAGGGAATCAGGTAGACCGAATGGCGAAGGAAGACCAGCCGATCACCCTCAACATGGAGAGCTGCTACGATTTTATCGTCCGTCAGGCGCAGTACGCGGGCTTTGAGTTTTTTATCGTGTGCGGCAAGGCATACTTCCGCAAAACCCCGGCCTTCGGGCAGCCGATTATGACATTGTCCTTCGGCAGCGGGCTGCTCTCGGCGGATTTATCGCTGCGCGGCGCCGAGCTGGTGAACCAGGTAAAGGTAGTGGGTATCGACCCTAAAACCGATAAAGAGGTTTCGGGCGTCGCCAAGGCGACGGGCAAGTTTGGCAAAGGGGCTGCGCCTAAGCGCATGATAGCGGGCACCGAACGCGTTTATCTCGACGCGGCCGCCCAAACCGCAGCGCAGGCGAAGAGCCGCGCCACCGCTTTGATGAGCGGCATCCAGCACCGCTTTGGCCTGATTGAGTGCAGATGCGAGGGCCTGCCGGACCTTGTGCCGGGCAGAACCGTCAAGATATCCGGCGTGATGGACCGCGCCGACCAGAGCTACTATATTACCGGTGTCCGTCACCGCGTTAACGAGGGCGGGTTTATTACAAACATAGAAGCGAGGATCGATCATCTATGAACTCGATAGTAGACCTGTTTCGGACAAACGGCGAATTCGGTTCCAATACCGACTTTCTCAGTGTAGGCGGCTTTGTACAGGGAACCGTAACCGAAAACGCTAATAAACAGTTCATCGGCATGGTTAAGGTGGAGTTTACAGCGTGGGAGAAGGGCAAGAACATCTGTGACTGGATGCCCGTTTTGCAGGGCTACGCGGGTAAAACCTACGGCAGCTACATCATGCCGGAGGTAGGGGATATCGTGCTGGTGGGCTTTATCGGCCCCGGTTTAAAGAAGCCCTTCGTTTTGGGCACCATGTTCCCGGCGGAGGCACAGATGCAAAAGGACAGCTTTCATGCGCAAAACGCCATGCGCAAGATAAAAACAAAGGCTGGCATCGAGCTTACCCTCTCGGATGAGAAGGGCAAGGAGGCGATAACCGCCAAGACCCCCAAAGGTCTTACGCTTTCAGCCGGCGACGAAAAGCAGATTATAACCTTTTCGGACCAGAACGCAAAAAACAGCATCAGCGTCAACTGCCAAACCGGTACGGTAGAGGTGAAGGCCGACGCGAAGATCGTCTTAAAAACAGGCAGCTGCGAGATATCGATGGACGGTAAATCCGGCGCATTAGAGATAAAGGGCGGGCAGCTCAAGATTACCGCCTCCCAGAAGGCCGATGTAAACGGAGGCCAGATGCTGAACATCTCCGGCGGGGTTTTAAAGGTGGAAGGCAAGCAGACCGCAGAGCTCAAGGGCAGCGCGATGACTTCCATCTCCGGCGGAATGGTCAAGATCAACTGAGCCTTGCCAAACTAAGTAACAGGTGAAATATAAAAAGGCTGTGCCTTTTAGCACAACGCCGATTTTCTGAATAGGGCATGAGAAACGAGGTGCGGTTATGGCCGGTACAAGAGATTTTTTAGGGCGCGGGTTCTCCTTTCCGCCGCGTGTGGATGCCGCCACCGGCAGGTTTGTGATGGTGGATGCCGAGGAGGATATCCGTGAGGCGATCTATATCATCCTGATGACGCGTAAGGGGGAGCGAATGATGCTGCCTGAATTCGGCAGCCGCATTCACGATTATGTGTTTGACCTGCCCGACCAGGCCGCTGTGAATCTCATCTCTACCGAGGTGGTGGACGCGCTCACGCGCTGGGAGCCGCGCGTCATCAACATCGGCGTAGAGATTGACGATTCTAATATCGCGGACGGCAAGCTCATCTTTAATGTCAGCTACACGGTTCGCGATACCAACAACCCCAACAATCTGGTGTTCCCCTTCTACCTCTACGAGGGCGTAGGGCAGGAATAAAGGAGGTATACGTCATGGATAAACCGGCGGCTGCAAGGCATACGGCGCTTGCCGCACTGGCGCGCGCCTATCTGCCCGAATGGAACTTTTCACAGGAGCAACCCGACTCCGGCTCGGCCGTGGCCATGCTTATTGACGATATGCTCGGCGAAAGCGAAAAGCGCCTTTCGCAGGCTATCCATAAATACAAAATACAATACTTAAACCTGTTTGACCGCCTGAAGGAAGAACCGGTGGAATCCGCCAAAAGCTATGTGCGCTTTACACAGGTATCGGGCATGGAGCAGCCGGTTCACGTGCCCAAAGGCACACGCCTTATCGCGGAAGACCCCGTCGCCTACCGCAGGCTGATCTTTGAGACCGCCTATGCCATCACCACGACCTCCGCGCGGCTGGTAAGCGTCTGCTCCACCGATAAGGGCAGCGACCGCATCGTGCGGCTTTTGGACCATCAGGACGGCGCGGAGGATAGCAAAGGCTTTACGGCCTTCGGGCTTATGGAGGAAAACGAGGCGGAACACCGCCTGCTGCTGGGCTTTGACGGCGTTTTTGATGCGATGGACGGCCTTTCTATCGGATTAAGAATAGAAACGCAGGACCCCGAGGCGCGGGAAAGTGTTCTTCAGGCCCTGCTTTCGGAAGATGTGCGTTACTCAATGCTTGAGCCGGACGGAGAGCGCGGCTTTGAAAAGGCGGAGCGCCGCGACGACCTGATATGGCTTACTTTGCCCAGCTATCAGCCTATTCAAACCGAGCTTGCGGGTAAACCATGCTATGTGCTGTGTGTGCGTTCGCTGGCGCTCAGTGATATCAGCCTGTGCTCTGTGGAGCTGGTATTTTCGCAGGAGGGCCTGCCAGCCGACGAGGTGCTCTGCGCGGAGGTGGCCCAGAATGTGGGGCGCTTTACGCCCTTCGGCAGCCCGATGGAGATATTCGCGGACTGTACCATCGAGTGCCGCTCGGCGTTTGCACGCAGGGGTGCCGAGGTGGAAATGGGCTTTGAGCTTGACTTTTTAACGGTAGAGCAGAAGCTGCCCGAGGTGCAGAACAACCCCGATTATAAGATTATTATGAGACGCCCGCAGGAGGCGCCAAGGCTGGACGCGGTGGAGGTAAAGGCCGACTATGTGCTGCTGGAGTACCGCACCGAGAACGGCTGGCATCGCCTGCTGGACGATGAGCATACCGCGCTGCTTTTCAACGGCTCGGCGAGCGGCAAGGTTTCCATTCGGTTTACGCTGCCCAAGGATATAGCGCCCGAGGACGGGCAGGGCCGCCTGCGGCTGCGCCTGTACAAGGCCGACCATCTTTACAGCATCCCCTGTGTGCAGTACTGCCCTGTCATCAGCAACTTAAGCTTCTCCTACCGATACACACAAGGCAGCCTGCTGCCGGACACCGCCTGCACGCGAAACAACTTTGAGGTGGTGGATGTCACCGATAATATTCGCTTAAAGCGTACCTTCCCGCTGTTTTACAACCGCGAGCACACCCGCCCCTCTATGTATCTGGGCTTTGACCAGAACCCTCAGGGGATGCCGCTTTCGCTCTATTTCGAGGTAGAAAACGACGAGGATACCCCTGTCCACTATACCGTAGAGTATCTCTCCGAGCGGGGCTTTGAGCAGATGCAGGCAATCGATAACACCGGCGGGCTGCTTTACGCGGGCACGCTGCTATTGCCGGTGCCCACCGACTGTGCAAAAACCAAGCTGTTTGACCGCGACTGCTACTGGGTGCGGATGGTCGCGCGCGGCGAGCTCCCACAGACCCTGCCGATTATCCGCACGGTGCTTACCAACATGGCGCGTGTAGAAAACCGCCGCAGCAGTACCGAGACCTTTTACCTCACCGACCCCGACGCGCCGCTTCATATCGCGCTCGCGGAGCAGAACCTTGTCTCGATAGCGGTTTATGTCAATGAGGAGGATTTGGGCTCCGAGAACGAGGAAAACTGGGTGCGCTGGAGCCGCCGCACCGGCTGGGACCAGCGCGGCAGATGCTGTGATATCGACCTTTCCGCCGGTACGGTGGAGTTTTCAAAGAACGCCTTTGCACCCTATCCGCTTCATCAGGAGGGGCCCACCGTGCTGGTGGAATACGAAAGCTACCAGGGCTCTGCCGCCAATGTAGAAAGCGACACCATCACCACCATGTCCGAGTCGCTGCGCGGCATCTCGTCCGTTACAAACCCCATGCCCGCCTACGGCGGCTACGACGGCTACAACGAGCAAACCTCCGCCGCGGTTATCTCCAACATGCTGCGCACCAGAGGCCGCGCGGTAACCGAGCGGGATTACTTTGATATGATTTTGCAGGTATCCTACGGCGTACGCCGCATTAAGTGCTTAAGCGGCGTCAACCGGCTTGGCGAGGCCGATGACGACGCCATCACCGTGGCGCTGCTCATCGACGAGTACGATAAGGGCAGCCACATCTTCTCCGCCGTGCGGGATACCATCCGCAGAAAGCTGGAGCAGTCGGGCTGCATCCTGCCGCTGGGTAAAAACCTCATCCTTTCGCAGCCGAACTTTGTGCGCTTCTCGGTTCGCGCATGGGTAAGCTGCGGCCCCGGGCAGGATATGTACGAGCTGCAGCAGCAAACCATGGAGGACATCCGAACCTTTATCGACCCGCTTACCGGCGGCTTTGAGGGGAGCGGGTGGGAGATTGGCACGCTGCCTACCGTGCGGTATCTGCTCGCGTGGCTTAAGCTCAAACGCCCCGGGCTCACCGTTACGCGCATCGTCATCTCCGCGCGGACACGCGGGCGTGAGTTTGCGGTAGACGATGAAATCGCCAAAACGATACGTAACCCGTTTGCGATGGCTGTGAACGGGGAGCACACCGTTTATGTGGACCTTTTGCAGGCCTGAGGGCTATCGCTTTGATGTTTGGGGAGGCAAGGTATTCCGCCGGTTTCACCGAGGCCGCGTAATACCCGGAAAGGAATGGTCTATTGATGCTTACAGTACCGCGTTTGGATGATTTGGATTATGAAAAGATGGTAAGCCACGCCCGCGCCATGATCCCCACGATGGTCAGCGGGTGGACGGACCTTAACGATCACGACCCCGGTATGACCACCCTGCAGGCCTTCGCGTGGCTGTGCGACAGCTTAAACTACTATATCAACGCCACCGGCGAGGCACACCGGCTTAACTTTTTAAAGCTGCTGGGCATTACGCCGCGCCGTGCCGCGGCGCGCTGCCGCGTAGCCTTCAGCGCCCTGAGCGGTAGTGATATTCGGCTTACGCGCGGGCAGCGCCTTTGGGCGGGGGATACCGTGTTTGAGCTTACCGACAGTGTTCGGATGAAGGCGAATGAGCTGACGGTACTCTACGGGGAGGAAGACGGAAACCTGTTTAACCTCACCGCCTTTGCGGGCGCCGACAGCACCTACGCGCCGGTACTTACCGACAACCCGGCTAAGAGCGTTTACGCCTATTTCGGCTTTGAATGCCCTCTGCCGGAGGAGCTGAAGCTTTTTGTCGAGGTGGCGGAAAACAGCCGAAACCGCTTTGACGACACCTTCACGTTGGTGAACCTTGCATGGGAATGCTTTGATGGAGCGGAGTGGCGCGAGGTAAGCGTTGTACAGGACGAAACCTGCGGGCTGCTGCGCAGCGGCTTTATCACCTTTAAAATAGGCTCTTCCGGCGTCTTTGCGCGGGAGGGGATGAAACCCGCATATTATCTGCGCTGCCATGTAAGGGAGGGTGTGTATGACCTTCGCCCGCGCGTCGGGTGTGTAACCCCAAACTGCGCGGTAGCGGTACAGACCGACACGCAGGCTCAGGGTTTGGAGCTTCTCTACGACGGCTCGGGGGTTCTGCCCATCGATTACGCCCTAGGGGAGGACGACCTCATTTCGGTAGCGGTTGCTGAGGGGGAGTTCTGGCGGGAATGGTACCGCCATTACCCCGCGCCTACCGACCTCTGCGCGCTTGAAAGGGACGGGCAGAGCGGCCTTTACAGGGTGGCTTTTGATGAAACGCGCTTTGGGCAGGCACCCGGGCAAGGCGCCCGCGTGCTGGTTTCCGTTATTCGCGGCGGCGCGCCCGAAACACTCCGGCTTGGCGTTACCGACGGCTGTGCCCTGCAGCGCTTTGAGCTGGATACCGCAAACCTATATGAAATACGCCTCGCGCTCAGCCGGGTGGATACCGATGGGCGGCGTGTGCTGTGGCTTTATGACGAATGCGCCGATCTGTCATTGGCGGGTTATGACGATAAGGTATTTGCCTGCCTTGCCCACGAGGGCTGTGTGGTGTTCGGCGACAGCCTGTGTGGCGTGCAGCCGCAGGCGGGGCTGACGGCAGAGGCGGTTACCTTAAAACGGTATCAGGCGGATGAGGGCTGCGTCATGCGCGGGCAGTTAAACCACATGCAGGACGGCAGCGAGGGTATCCTCTCGCTTTCCAATCTGGAGAACGCCTTCGGCGGCGAGCGTATGCGCACCTCCGAGGAGCTGGAGCCGCTGCTGGAGGAGAAGATGAGCGCCGTAACACGCGCGGTAACCCTGCAGGATATCAAAAATCTGGTGCTGGCAACCCCCGGCCTGTTGATCGACAGCGTGGCGGTGATCCCAATGCGCGACTATTGTAACGCCACCGGCGCCGCATACGAGTCGAATACCGTGCTCATAGCCGTAAAGCCCAAATCTGCGAACCGCCTGCCGGAGCTTGATAAGCGCTACCGCAGCATCATCACAAAAAATTTGGAGCAGTACAGGCTTATTACCATCAACCTGCGGGTCATACCGGCCCGCTATGTAGGGATAAGCGTGTACGGGCGTATCGCGCTTACCGAAGGCAACCAAACCGCCCGTCAGCAGGTGCTCGATGAGATTGCGCGGCTGGTGGACGGCGCCTCTGTCGGCGCGTTCGGCCGCTGTGTGGATTTCGGAAAGCTGTTTTCATCCTTGGAGATGCACCCTTGTGTCAAGGCTGTCGCGCAGCTCTCGCTTGAATACTCAGGCGCGGGCGGCGGCAAAAACGGGCACGGTGATATCGTGCTGCATCCCGACAGCCTGGCTTATTTAAAAGAGACAGGTATCGAATTCATATAAAAGAGGAGGACTGTGCGTATGAAAGAGGCGCTGAAATATGTGAACTACTATAAACGCGCGCTGCTTTCCGGCTGCAAGCACAACCTGCGGGAGGATGAAGGCCTTTCACTGGTCATGCAAGCGCCGCTGCGCCACGCCGCCTACATCACGCAGGTGTTTGATACGGGCGACCCGGATTGCACCTACAACCGGCTAAAGCTCGACGGCAGCTTTGAGGGCGCAAAGCTTGAGGTGATTGTCGCGACCGCAGACATACAGGATGCGCCGATTGACGGGCAGACCTTACTTCATGCATATCTCGCCGACCCTTCGGTGCCGCCGGAGGATAAGGCGCTGGCTTTGCGTCAGCTGCGACATGTGCGCGCGGTCAATACGTCGGATATCCTGCTGCATTCCCTTACAGGCAGGTATGTGTGGGTGTATGTGGGCGTTTACCCTTCGGGCGAATGCAGCGGCAGCTTAAACGGGCTTCGGCTGGAGTTCCCGAGGGAGAGCTTTACGCAGTATCTGCCGGAGATCTACCGGCAGGATGAGTTCTTCGACCGTTACATCGCAGTCTTCCAGTCGCTTTACCTCGACCTTGAGCGCCGGGTGGATGAGCTGCCCCGAAAGCTCGATTACGAGTGTGTACAGGGCGCTCAGCTTGCGGAACTGGCCGCTTGGGTAGGGCTTGAGAACAGGGGCGGATTGTTAAACGACAGTCAGCTGCGCCACGTGATACGTAATCTTGACCTCTTTCAGGGTAAAAAGGGCACCTGTGAGGCGCTTATGGCGATTGTCGAGCTTGTCTGCGGCATTCGCCCGCGCATTGTGGAATATTTTCAGTGGAACGCGCTGCCCGCCTCCGAGGTGCGTAAAAGGCTCAACCGGCAGCTTTACGGCGAGGGCAGCAGCAGCTTCTGCGTGATTATAGACGTCACCGATAAAAAACTCACGGTTTCGCAAGAGAATCTGGAACGGCTGATTGCCGATCACAGCCCCATGGGCACCTCCTTCCAGCTCGTGTGCCTGCGCCGGTGCAGCTATACCGATACCCACTGCTATCTCAGTGTAAACAGCGTGCTCACCACGCCCGAAACCGCTATGGTAGACGGCGTTACACTCGGCGGCTACATCACGGCGGGCTGACGGGCGCGTGTGCCTGCGGGTCGTTTCGCCGATACCACCAACAGAAAGGAGCCTATGACAGGAGAGTTCCTCGTGTCATACCGACGACAGATATGGGTTTTTTAAATAGCCTGATCAGCAAGATAACCGGCAGCAGCCAGTCTTCTTCCGAGCCTGCAACTCCGTCGCACAGCCCGGGGCCGACAGTTGTGCACAATAATCCTCTTTATGAGCCCGATGAGCATGAATTTGTTAATCCTCTCTACAATCCGGCCTCGGCGGCGGTACCGGACCGGGAGACCCCTTTGGGCACACTGCAGAAAAGCCTGGAGCACTCGCAAAAAGGCGGGCTGCGCAGCATCTTCTCCATGAGCGGAGGAGAAAATTCCGAAGGCTTTCAAAGCCTTCTTGGTACGCTCAGCCGGGTCAACGAACAAAGCAAGCGGAAGCTTTCGGGGGATGTGGGTGCCGACGCGGCAAAGCTGCAGGAGTTTTTGGGCCTGTACGATACCTTGATTGCAGATTGCGAGCAGTATATGAACCGCCGGGTCGTCCTTACCTCCGCAGGCCGGGAAAGGCAGCGTATCGTTGGTGAGGTTTATGACTTCGCGGTAAAGGACAGGGAGGCCATTGACCGCGCTGTTTCCGATGTCTTTAATATCCCCGCTGACCAGCGCAGCGGTATCAGCTTTAGCGACCTTATCGCCGAAGGTCGTATGCTCAAGTTCACGGTAAACAATATCAACTCCGATGTGGGCGGCGCAAACGCCAGCGTTGTGTATAAGCTTAAAAATAAGGGCAAGGATTACTTCTTTAAAAGCGAAGAAAACGTCATGGGTTTTCAGGGCCGCACCTCGTTCGATTTCTTTGAGGATGCCAAAAGTAAAATGTCGCTGCCTGACGGACCGGAGCACGCTACCCTTCGGACCAACCTTGAGCAGATCATCGGGCGGTTTGACGATTACTTTGACACCAACCCGGATACGAACCCCGCCACGGCAAACGACCCTGAAGCCTGGAAGCAATTCGTAAAAAAAGTATATCGCAAGGGGGAGCAGGTTCCCCCCGATGATCAAATCGAAGAGATGCTGCCCTATATAAAACGGTTATGCAAAACCGCGGCCGGTCATTTTACCACATCCGGTATTCTGGATGATCTCGGTCTTCATGCGGAGGCCGGCGCCGCAAATGAGTTTAATGTTTCCAAACGCAACGTGGCCACCAGCCGAATGGCTGAGCTACTTGGTGTGGGGGATCTGATTGCACATTCCGAAACGGCGGAGGTCACCGACCAGAAGACCGGACGCAAGGTTCTTGGTAACCTCATGGCAAAGGCCGAGGGCGTTGAAGAGGAAGATGCCTTAAGAAACATACAGGGCCATACCAGCGCCGAGGTGACCTCCGGCGGCTTTCAGCGCGCCACCATCTGCCTGCAGCTGCTGGATAACATCTGCGGTCAGGTCGACCGCCACCTGAAGAACATGATGTATCAGTTAAACGGCGGTACGATGAGCGGTGTGCAGGGCATAGATAACGACTTAGCCTTTGGCGAGAAGGACGCAATTCACGACAACTTCAAAAGCAGGAACGCAAGGCCGGCATTCTCGGAAAACGGCGGCAATAATACCATGACCATCCCCTATATGGATAAAACCATGGCGCAGAATGTCATCGAGCTTGCGGGCAAACCCGAAACCGTACGCTTTGCCATGAGCGACGTGCTGCGGCCGGTTGAGATCGACGCGCTGTGCTCCCGCCTGCGCAAGGCCGCAGACGCCCTTCAGGCGGCCATGCAGGAAGACAGCACCAAGGACTTCGCACAGGGGAACCGGTTCCTAGAAGCAGGTGATTGGAACGCGCATAAGGATCAAATCCACGCCAACCTGATGGCAAAGGAAGCCAATCGGTTCGGCTTTGAAGGGAAGACCTATTACTCCAATATCATGAGCGAGATTGACGAAAGACACGCCCGGGCTCAACATTAAGGAGGGTTCCTATCTTGCGCTTACTCGAGGCCATCGCGCAGGCTGCCGCCGTGCAGCTTTCCTGCCTTATTAACGGCGAGCAGCCCGCCGGCGGATATATTCCCGCGCTTTCCGAGGCAATCTCCGGCGCGCTTGCCGCTCAGGCACCCAAGGGCGAAACCCGCTTTGAGCGGCTGGTGGAAAAGGCCGAGCAACCCGAGCTTTACATCGCGGTGCTTACGCTGTGTATTGCCGAGGCGGTAAACAGAGATTGTGCCGCGGCTCTTTCCCCGTTCGGCGGGCCCACCCTGCAGCTTGCGGCACAGCTTACCGGGCGCAGCTGCCCTCTTGACCGTATGCGCACTGCCTACCGGCAACTTTCACAGCTGCTGGAGGTTAAGCTTTCATCCTTGCCGTTTTTTCGCCACCCCTTTTCGGCCGACGAGCGGCTGCTTTGCTATTTAACCGGTGACGACGAGCTGGATATACGACTGAAGGCCGACGGGGTACAGCTTATCCCGCCCGGTTTGACCTGCCCGCCCATATATGCCCGGCAGGCGCTTTTAAAGCGGCTGGAGGCATCCCTTTATACTTGGGAGCAGAGCGCTCCCCTCATTCAGCTTGCGGGGGAGGAAGGTTCCGGCAGGCGCTTTTTAGTGCGGCAGGCCTGCCATACGGCTAATCTTCCGCTGTTGCTGGTGGATTATCGCGCAATTGCCGGCAGAAGCCTACAGGAGCTTCGGGCAATCAGCCATGCGGTGCGGCGTGAAGCCATGCTTTCCCGTGCCGGTGTTTGCTTTGTAAGTGTAAACGGGGATACTTGCCACAGCGAGAGCGAGCTGCGCGCCTTTGAGCGTGATTTTCTGCAGACACTTTACAGCCTGAATACGCCCATTTTCGTCTGCACCGACCATTCCACACAACTTATAGCGCTGCTCAGCCGCTATGTGGAGCGGCTGGACCTGCCCGTCCTGCACCGCGACGAGCGCATTGCATTATGGCAGGGTTACTGCGGCGAGCTTGGTTTAAGCGGAATGGTGGACTGTGAGGCTGCCGGTTCCAAGTTTCACCTTACACCGCTGGAGATTTGCAAGGCAGTCAAACGGCTGGCACACCGCTTTATAGGCACGCCGTTCTCGGAAGCCGAGGTTTCTTCGGCCTGCAATCAGGTGTTGCCGCCGCCCGCAAGCGGCAGCATCAAGCTGATTGATGCCCGCTATACCCTCGATGACCTGAAGCTGCCCGATGAGCAGAAGCGCAAGCTGTTAAACATCTGCTCGCATGTGCGCCACCAGCGCCTGGTGTACGACCAGTGGGCGATGGAAAGCCGCTACGCCTATGGCAAGAATGTTTCCGCGTTGTTTGTGGGGCCGCCCGGCACGGGCAAAACCATGGCGGCGCACGCCCTGTCAACCGAGCTGAATATCCCGCTTTACCGCATCGACCTTTCGCAGGTGGTGGATAAATACATCGGCGAGACCGAAAAAAGGCTTGAGGAGATCTTCGCAGCCGCCGAAAAGAGCAACACCATCCTGTTTTTTGACGAAGCGGATGCCATCTTCGGCAAGCGCAGTGAGGTAAACGATGCCAAGGACAAGTATGCGAATACCGAGGTAAGCTATATTCTGCAGCGCATCGAGCAATACGACGGCATTGTTCTGCTTGCCACCAACTATAAAAAGAACATCGATGAGGCATTTATGCGCCGCATGCGCTATCTCGTGGAGTTTCAGCTGCCCGGCGAGGCACAGCGGCTCGAGATATGGCAGTATGCCTTTGCGCCGGAGGTACCGCTGCAGGATATCGATTTTGGGTACCTTGCCCGGCAGTTTGAGCTTTCGGGCGGGGCAATAAAAAATATAGCCCTCAACGCCGCGTTTTTGGCGGCAGATGAGGGACATCCCGTTACCATGAAGAATATTCTCGACAGCATCCGCGGCGAGAACCTGAAGATGGGCAAAGCCATGCTCAAACAGGATTTTGCCGAGTACGGAGCGCTCTACTAAGCGGCAGCTTACTCTATGCCGTCATACGTACCGGCTCAGCAGCTCGCAGAATTCCTGCTGCGGGGCCAGCGCTTCCCTAAGCTCGTTTTGCTCCTTTAACAGGGAACGTTGCTCCTTGAATAGTTTTTTACACAGCACCGCGGTAATATCTGCCGACGCGCCCTGAGCGACCGAGCGCAGAAGGGAGGCATACCGGCCGGCAGCGGCCCGGCAGCCGACCAGAATCTGCGCGGCGGCGATTGACGAGGCCTCGCAAAGTCTGCTTTGCACGGCGGGGTCGCGCACCTCGCCCTTTACGGGCAGTAAAAGCAGGTCCTGCGCTTGCTCCAAGCCGGAAGGGTGAAAGGCAGGTATACGGGCCAGCACGACCGTAAGCGTTTCGTTAATCCTTTCACTGATACCCGCCAGATGTTCCTGCGCACAGCATTTCTGTGCCGCTTTATAAAGGCCTGCCGCGAGGTGCTGGGTATCGGCAAACCGGGCAAAGGCCTCCTGCTGCAGCCGGGCGGTAAGCTGATCGAGCAGCCTTAAATTCTGGCGTATCTCATCGGCATCCAGATAGGTATAAACGGCTTTTTGGTTGTAGTACTCCGTGCGCTGTTTTCCCCATGTCCAAGGCAGGATAGGCCTCGCCGCGGAAACCTGCCTTGTGAGCGTATGCACCTCGAAGTTCTCTTTCATCTCCGGCTCGGCCCAGTCCTTTTGCAGGTCGCGCAGGTCCAGCAGGATTTTTGATAAGGTTTCGTCCAGTGGCGAAAGGTATTCCTCAAATACTGTGTCCACTGTGCCGCGCGTGTTGTTTAGCTGTTCCGCCAGCTCGTCCGCGCGCTTTTTTACGGCGTCAAGCCGGGCGCTTGTTGTGGAAAGCTCCTCTTTGGCGCTGCCGTACAGCCCTGTGAGCAGCAGCTTTAGCTCGCTTTGGACAAAAAGCACCAAGCTTTCCGCCTTGCGCTGCAGCAAAGCGTCTTTCTGCAAGAGCAGCTCATTAAAAAGCGCCGTCACTTCGCCAAAGTTCGAAATCTGTGTCAACTGTTCCCCGGTCGGTGCACCGCAAAGGCTTAACTGCTTAAGTACCAGTGTCTCCTGCTCGGTGTAGTCCGGCGTGCTCTTACGAAGCACATCCTCCATCATCGCGGAAACAAACACCGGCTTGCCGCAACGTTCAATAACCTTTAGTACGGCAGGGGGAAAACCCTCCCGCCGCAGGCTGCGAACCGATTCCTCCACGGCTGCCCGCGCGTGTGTGCGCAGCGCGCCTGCGGTGGCGGTAACGGCCTTCTCCAGCGTACTAAAATCGGGCAGGGTGTCGATCAGCGCACTGTCGAATTGGCTGCCGACCAGCACGACACTGCCGATTCCCTTTTGAGGCAGCTGCAGTGCCAGCAGCCGAAGATCGTTTGCGTCCAGAAAACAGCCGCAGCGGGAGAGTAAAAAAGCGGCGTCGCAGATTTCAAGGTATTGCCGCGTCTGCTCCGTGCGGGAATAAAGCGGGTCGTTCAGCCCCGGTGTATCCACCACGGTGATGCCTTTGAGGTTATCTGACGCAAGGCGCAGGACAAGGCTTTTTACAGCGGGGGTATAGACGCCGTCCTCGCTGATGTAATCGTTTAGCCGCTCGGTAAGCTCGGTGTACCGGTCAAAATAGAAGGTCTCCGACTTTGTGGCAAAGCACCGCTCAAGCGGGGTGCAAACGGCTTTCGCCAGTTCCGCCAAATCGCGTGCCGCGCGTGACTGAGGGGTTATAAGCTGCGTCTTAGCAAGGCACAAAAGGTTTGCCCATTCCTCTTGTGAGATATATTCCACCGATAGCTCGTTGCGTTCGCCGTACTCGATACGCGTAAGCACGGAGGTTTTGGGTGTGCGGGCGCGGGGCAATACCGGGGTGCCGTCAAACAGCAGCGTGTTTAAAAAAGACGACTTTCCCGCCTTCACCTGCCCGATAACGGCGAACTGAAAATTGCGGTTCTCACGGTATAGGTCGTCTGCCTTTTTGATAAATTCGGTTCTAATTTGCTCAAGGCTGTATACGGCCATCTGCTTCGGGTAAGCGGATACAGCTTCGCAGAGCTTATTCAGATAAGCCGAAAAGCCCTCAATCTGCCGCCGCTGTGTCTCGGTTTTCTGTACCATTTTGCAACACCTTCCCCCACAGGGGCGTTTAACCCTTCAGCCTTAAGCCGTATATTTATAGGGAATAAATTCGAGAAAAGATTGAATACATGCCTATTCCGAAAGAAATTTTCGTTCTATTTCTTTTCAAAATCAGTATCATTCCCAATGTACGTGAGCACGGTACTCACCGCGGCAAGGTCCTTCGCCAGCGCGTTTGCTTCCTCGCGCGGCTGCTCGGGGATATCCCACCAAGGCTCCCGTTGTACTGTAATCTCCTGAAACGCGCGAAACCAAACAGCTTCGTAGTGGGATACCGCATCTTCGGCCAGCCGGATGCTATTTTCCAGGCCTATTTGTATCCCCGCCGTCAGACAATCTTCTGCCGCGTGCATCAGCTGCGGCAAAAGCCCGGCCACCATGTCACGAACCTCCTGCCGGTGCTTCGCGCGAGGCAGATTTTGCAGGTGAGCTGTTAAATCATCAAGCAGCGGCTGGGTGGTCTTAAAGTTGCCCAGTACCGCCTGTACCGACGGCAAGGTTTGTGCGCCGTTACGGCTTTCCGCCCATTTGTCCAATGAAATAGCGGTGTTAACCGCCTGCCTTTGATGAAGACTGGGCCCGTATAGGCGCAGAAGGGTGCTTACATGCTTTAAGTAGCCGCGCGCCAAGGGCTCAAACCCTCCGGCTATATAAGAGGAAAGTACCATACAGAGCGTATCGTCGAGATAAGAAGCGGGGTCTTGCCCCTCCAGCAGCATGGCCTCAATCGGCGCGGCCATATCATTTACCGGTTGCACAAGTTTTTTAGTCAGCAGCTGCAGGGCTTGCTCCACCTGTATTTGAAATCTGCCGGTTTCCTCTTTAAACAGCGCATCCAGCCGTTTGATGTTCTCAAGCGCCGATTTCATACCGTCTTCAAGCTCATTCGTGCGCAGTTGTTCCGCCGTAAGCCGCAGAGACAGATAATCATAAAGCGGCAAGGCCGCCTCGGCAAGCGCAGCAGCCAGCCTTTGCGCCGCCGTCTCGCCCGCGCGTTCCTGCATGTTCAGCAGAAGCCGGGAGAACGGCTCCACACCCCCCCGAGAGCTTAAACACAACAGCTCCGTGTTATCAAGCCCCAGGGTCTGCTTGATGTTCTCCTGCAGGTATTGTCTGGCGCGGGTAAGCTCAGCAGGCGTCAGCTTATCGCATTTTGTCATTACCGTACTTACCGGTATCTCCCTAAGCCGCAGCTGCGCCAGAAAGTCGGCGACACTCTCCTTCACCACCGGCTCGTCGGCGGTAAAGACAAGGATGCAGGCATGCGCGCGTTTAAGGTAGCTGTGAAGCACCTTGTCGTGTGACGTTATGCCCGAATCGATTCCCGGCATATCCACCAGGCAGACATCCTGAATGCGCTCAAGCAGAGGGTGCCGGTACAAAACGCGCAGCAGCGTTACCCCGGTAAGGTCGGCCCCGCCGCGCAGTTCTCCAAGCCCCAGTCGCTGCTCGCGCCCGTCGCGAAGCGCAATAACGATATTATCGCCATAGACGATTTCAGTCGGCACAGCGGTTTTTGCCGTTATCCCGGTGGGGAGCAGCGGGGCCTCAAGCAAGGCATTGAGCAAAGCGCTCTTGCCGGCATTAAAGATGCCGATAACGGGGATGATTAGTTGAAACGAGTCGTATTCATTCAGGCTGCGTTCAAGAGGAGCACTGTCAAAGCCATATTGCCGTAAAATCCCGGGCATTATCGCCGCCTGCTGCCGAACCTGCTGCAGTTGCATCCCCGCCTCCTCCTTCAGCCCTGAATAGACTTAAATTCTTACTTTATGATAGCAAAATACAGCATAAAAAACAATAAGTTGTCAAATATTAATACAAATAAAGGCACAAACGGGCAAGATTTTTATCACGGTTGCAACTTGCGACTTTTTGATATTTTTGCTATAATTTACTGTAGATACTTGGAATTTATTGTATGATTTGCGATAACAGTGAAAGCGGGGTTTTATAACCCATGGACAATGAACTTGACAAAACGATCCATTACTATTCGCAACATATTACAGCAAAGCTTGAGGAGATGCTCCGGGCCAAAACCACAGTGGTAGAGGCCCCGCTTGGTTATGGTAAAACCACGGCGGTGCGTGATTATCTTGATAACAACCTGCCCGACGGCGCACCCATTTATTGGTTTACCGCGTTCGATGAGGAGCCGCATTCCTCTAAAAAGGCTTTCTGCGACACTGGCTTTGACGGTTGGGTCCGCCCTGACCATGGCCGCATGATCTGAGGTGAACAGGCCGGACTCGGCTATGCTCTCACGACCGGGCTCTGGGGGCCGGGTACCTTCTGGGTCTCTGGGAGGTTATCGAAAAGATGAGCCGGTAGACGCTGGTGCGAATTCACTATACCTCCCATGTCAAAGGCGGACGTAGCGTTTTGGTATAATTAGTTCAAATAATTTATACGGGTAGTGGTGATATGTCAGTTAAAATTGCAATATGCGACGATACGGCGGAGGATATCGCACAACTGGTGAATGCACTTTCTGCCTATGACCCTTTATTTGAAATCACCTCCTTTACCAGTGGGAAAACACTGGTGGACGAATTTATGGATGAAAGTTTCGCAACCGACATCCTGTTTCTGGATATCTACATGCCGGAAATCGACGGTATCAAAACGGCGCAAGAAATACGCAAAAAAAGACAGGACCTTAAAATCATATTTCTTTCCTCCAGTAACGATCATTATCCACAGGCTTATGAGGTATTCGCCTTCAACTATATCGTAAAGCCCTTTCATCGGGAACGGTTGTACACCGTTTTGGACCGCGCTCTCACAGAAATTCGGAAGGAAAGGGAATATAAAATTCGTATCCAATATAGGGGGACAGTACACAACGTGGACTGCCGTAACATCCTGTATATCGAAAACCGGGATAAGATCCTTTTATTTCATCTTGCAGACGGAAGCGTATTGCAATGCCACGGAAAGCTGGAGGAGATGCTGAATGAGCTGCCGGAGCAGCTCTTCTTCCGCTGCCATCAGAGTTTTATTATAAACTTCTCTCATGTGACGGAAATGGGAAAGAATTATGCCCGCATGGGACCATCTATAATTGGCATTTCACGAAAATATGTTAAGAGCATAAAAGGTCAATATTACGCGTACCTGTTTTCTCAGATGAGTGGAGGGCAGCCGCTATGAAAAGATCGGGATGTACCAAAATTCTGCTGATTCTAGGCATATTCTTTGCGCTCGTGGTTTCCCATCTTCCGGTGGTATATACGCTTCTTTATCACACCTTAACGAATGCTCCCATATCGGAGAACGGAACCTTTCACCTTTCTAATGTGCCCGACAGCGAGCGTATCGTTCTGGACGGTAAATGGGCGTTTTACTGGAACCGTCTCCTGATCACCGACCAGCGGCGCGAAGCTGGGCCGGATTTACTCATCCATGTGCCGGATTACTGGTCAAAATATAAGATTAATGGAGCCTATCTGCCGGCAGACGGATTTGCAAGCTACCGGCTTATGCTAAAGGGATTGTATCCTTCATATCCCGTCACAATCTTTCTTTCGGATTTCGGCAGCGCCTACCGGGTGTTTATTGACGGAACGCTTACCGCAGAAAGCGGCATTGTATCGAAAAACCCCGCTGAGGTTATTACAACCACCAAGGCGAGTCTTTATCCTGTGACGCTTGCCGCAAATCAGGTGCATGAGGTCGTAATTGAAGTTGCAACTACAAGGTTTTCAGGCCTGTACATCGCTCCCGTGCTGACGGGTTACGATAGCGCCGTACAGAGTGGCAACGCCCGAAATAACCTGCGCTTTCTCCTTTTCGGAACAGCACTGTCTTCCTTTATTGTTCTGATGGTGGGGTATGTTCTGTCTGTTCGTACATTCAGGCGTTCCTTCTGGCTACCGATCATCGGCTTGTCCGTTTTACTGCGGATTATGCTGACTACTGAATTTTATAGCTTCTGGCAAAATACAGTGTTTTTTCACCTTTCTTACGAAGCTGTCAATCCGCTGGCGTACTTTCTCTCTTTTGTGTTTAAGTACCTGCTCATTTTTCTGATTCAGGAGCTTCTGGGAATTATGTTTTCGCAAAAGGAAAAGCTGGGGCTTTTGCTGTACTATACGGTGCTGTATCTTCTCTACCTCATCATCCCTTACGACTTCTACAATCGGTATCTGACAATTCTGCTTCCCGCATGCAGCTTCCTGATGGAGGTTTATGCTTTTTTCAAGATTTACCTCAACCGGCAGCAGCTGAAAAAGTACGGCCTTCTGGTCTACTGGGGCGCGGTTCTGGCGATTACCGGGCTGATTATCGATTGTTACTACATCAACGGCAATATATATTTTAACTTGTCTCTGGTGCTATTGCCCCTATTTACCGGATACCTGATGATACTTGGCCTGATTTCGGCCATTCAGGCCGCAGATGTAGCCCGTGATTTTGCTGTTTCCTCCGCTCATCTGGCGTCGGCAAGAAAACAAATCGCCATGCAGGCAGAGTATTATGAAGCGCTGAGCGAGCAGATCGGCGAAATTCGTGCAATCGGCCATGACGTCCGTCATTTTGTAGGTGTGATCCGGCGGCTTTCTGAGGATGGGTGCTATGAAGAACTGAACAAATTTTCAAGTGAATATGTTGCAAAAGCTGATCCTGCTCCTTTGCCGGTATTCTGTGAAAACGTGATCGCAAACTCCATCCTCGGGTATTATTCTCTGCGGTTGAAAGAGCACGGTATCCTTTTTCACTGCACCTGCGAAATTCCGAAGCAGTTTGCCGTCAGTGACAGTGATCTCTGCGTCGTGCTGGGCAACGCGCTGGAAAACGCGCTGGAAGCCTGCGAAAAGCTAAAGGCCTTGGATGCACGCTGCGTCTCTGTAAAGGCAAGGATAGTAAACGGCCAGCTTCTGATTAAAATTACAAATACCTATAATGGCACTGTAAATGAGGCGGATGGCCAGTATCTCACCACGAAGGAAAAGCCATACCACGGTATAGGCTTAAAGAACATTAAGAAGGTGGTGGATACCTACGGCGGCTATGTTAAAACGGAGCACAACGAAACAGGGTTTACCCTGATGGTCGCTTTCCCCGAAGCCCGTGCTGATGCTTCTCTGACATCGTCTCTCAAGTAAATTGAAAAATCTTTTCTTACCCTGCCGAACCTCCGGCAGGTATTTTTATGCTAATTTCGGCATTTAAAGTGCCAATTTCGCCATCCTGCGTTTGGACGAAGATATAAATATATAATTAAATTCGGCGGTAATGACGTTTCTTGACGAATATATCCTGAAACAGGGCAAACCTCAATATTCGTAGAATAATGCGGCAGGCGCATCATCCGATATTCCTTAAAAAAGAAAATGTCGGAACGATATCAAGGATATAAATCTAAATCATAAGCGAAATTGACGCCGCTGCACGCGCTCCGAACGAAGGGGAGGTCTGGCTGGAAGACGGCGGAAAGAAATTGCGATTCGTCCAGCGGGAGCCACATATCTGTTCGTCCCGCCTGTAATTTAAATCTGTTTACTATCCTCTTCGCGTCCGATAACAGTGAAAGCGGGGCTATCTAACCCATGAGCAATGAGCTTGACAAAACGATCCATTACTATTCGCAACATATTACGGCGAAGCTTCAGGAGATGCTCCGGGCCAAAACCACGGTGGTAGAGGCCCCGCTTGGCTATGGTAAAACCACGGCGGTACGGGATTATCTTGATAACAACCTGCCCGACGGCGTACCCCTTTATTGGTTTACCGCGTTCGATGAGGAGCCACACTCCTCCTGGCGAAGGCTTTGCGGCCAGATTGAACAGATTGACCCCCAAACGGGAGCAACCCTGTTAAGCTTGGGATTCCCCACAAGGTTTACGGTGGGGGAGGTGGCCGAGCATCTCAGGCAACTACGCTGCCCCAGCTCCGCTGTGCTGGTGATAGACAATCTTCAGCTACTGCAGCGGGAACTGCCGGACGATGTGCTGCTGGCTTTGCTGTACCACGGGGGAAAGGAACTTCACCTGATCGTTATTACGCAGATACTTGAAAAGAACGCGCTCGCCGCCTTCGGCGGCACCGGTATGCACACCATCACCGAGCACGATTTAAGCCTGACCGCGAAGGATATCCAAAGCTATTACAGCCGCTCGGGCGTAGAAATTTCAGAGCAGCAGGCGGAGGATATCGAGCGTTATACCGAGGGTTGGATTATCGCTGTTTACCTGCAGCTGCTATCTTATATCGAGATGGGCGTTTTCACCACGCCTGTGGGGATTAAGACGCTTATACAGCAGTTGGTATGGGATAAGCTCAACGCCAAAGAGCAGCGGTTTTTGCTGAGTATATCCCTCTTTGAAAACGTGACCAAGCCTCATGCCTGCTACCTGCTGGGTGTTGATACACTGCCCGAATATATAGAGCTTTTAACAATAAAGGTGCCGCTTATACGGTTTATGGCGGAGAAGGGCTGTTATCACATACACAGTATCCTTTCTGACTTGCTGCGTGAGCGGTTTTACGATACCGAAAAGAGCTTCCAGCACGAATGCATTGCGCGTTCGGCGGATTGGTATTGCAAAAGCGGACAGGCGAAGGAAGCGCTCTTCTGCCTGTGGCGCCTGCGCGATTACGGGCAGATTTTATCGCTGAACCTGGATAGCTTGGATATCACAAAGATCTGCAATACAACAATGGAGGATTTCGCCTTGGAGCTGGCGACAAAGGCCTCGTACGACGTCAAAGCCAAACACATTATCGCCATGCTGCGTATTGCGATCACATTGTATGGGGAAGGCCACCACGACGAATACGACAGGCTGATGAAGGAACTGAGCATCATCATTGAAGCGATTCCGGAGCCCGAGAAAAGGCGGCGGATGCTTGGCGAGTGGACACTGGTAAGCTCCTTTGCCGACTTCCCCTACATAGACCGCATGGGGGAGAAATACATGGCGGCGGCAGAGCTGCTCGGCGGCCATTCACAGGCGATTTTACCCACCGACCCCTATATGTTCGGCTGCCCGTCCATCTGGTATCTGTTCCACGTTGAGCCGGGCGCCGCGGATAAAACGGCGGATGTTCTTGAAAAGGCTCTGTGCGTTTATACCGCCGTCACCGGCGGTAACGGCAGCGGCGCGGATGTATTGTATCGCGGCGAGCTGCACTGTATGCGCGGCCAGTTTATAGAAGCGGAGGTATGTGCCTACAAGGCTGCTTATATCGCAGCAAGCAAGAACCAACTATCCATCCGCTTTGGGGCGGCACTCTTGCTTGGGCGGATTGCGATTTCGCGTTGCGATAACGCGGGGCTGGATGCTGCCATCGATTACCTCAACCAAGCAGCGACTGGTGAGTATAGCCATCAGAATTACTCCTTCAACCACTACGGTGTTGATGTAGTGCGCGGTATGCTTTTAAGTATGCTGGAAGAGCCTTCGCTGTGTGCCCAGTGGATACGTGAAGGGCAACTTAATAAAGGCATGATGGAACCGGGGCGTTTAATGATCTCACACATCTTTATTACCGCTGTTCTGGCGCGCAAGGAATACGCCAAGGCCTTGAACATTATGGCGGTTGGGATGCATGAGTGTAACCGGCTGCATAACATGGTTGCGAAAATTTATATATACATCGGCCAAGCCTTAAGCTACCTTGCACTGGGCGATGTGGATTCGGCGGTGGAGAGCCTTCGCCTCGGCCTTGATATCAGCGTGCCGGACGGCATATTGGTAATCTATGTGCGCTTTTTTGAGCGAATGGAGGCTATTCTGGATCATCCCGGGTTGGCAGATTACCGCGATGCCCTGCAAAAGATCAAACATCTGGATGCGCGTTTTATCCCGCAGGAAAACCCATTGTTCAGTGATCTTCTGAATCTTGGTGAGCCGCAGGAGCAGGGCCTTACCGAGCGCGAGTACGAGGTGGCGCTGCTGGCTGCCAAGGGGAACAGAAACAAAGAGATTGCGAGGATATTAAATGTCTCCGAAAACACGGTTAAAACGCATCTTAAATCCGTGTTCTCCAAACTGTCGGTAGACAGGCGTTCCAAACTGATTAAAAGGCTGACATAGTGCTTAATACTAATTCCAATAAGAAATATTACGTAAAAATTCTTCACAAAAGGCATAAATTTAACCTTTTGCTCGAATTTTTTCTATATTTCTAATTGAAATAAGTATAACATCAGATATTAAAAAACCTGCCGCGGCAGGTTTTTTGCTTTTAAACTCCTTTTAAAATAACTGCCGCCCCGCCTTTATATTTAAACACGAATGTTTGTGTTTATTATGGCAGTATCTTTATTGTTGCGGTGATATTGTGTATAATCTCATTTAGAAAAACTCTTCATCGACAGCGTACTGTTTGTAATAATGATATCCGTTTTCCGCCGGAGCATTTGAAAGGGGTTAGGCTATAGTGAATCTCACCTATGACGGCATTCGCGATCCTCAGGCATGGCAGGCCGCGGGCGTGTACCTGCCGGTATACGACCCGCGCAAGGTCGCCAAGGCCACGCTTGAAAAGCCCGTATGGCTGCATTTCGGAGCGGGCAATATCTTCAGGGGCTTTATCGCCGCGCTGCAGGATAAGCTGTTAAACGACGGCTTGGCCGATCAGGGCATCATCGCAGTGGAATCCTTCGATTACGATATTATTAAGGATATTTATGCGCCCTACGATAATCTGTCGCTGCTGGTAACCCTGCGCGCCGACGGCAAAAATGAGCAAAAAGTCGTGGCGAGCGTCGCGGCGGGGTATACCACCGCGCAGGATTTCGCCGTTTTGCAGGGCCTTTTTCAAAGTACCTCGCTGCAGATGGTGAGCTTTACGATCACCGAAAAGGGGTATTCGCTCCACGATATGTCGGGTGCCCTCACCCCCTTGGCGGCAGCCGATATGCAGGCAGGCCCCCAAAAGCCTACCCATGTGATGGCGGTGCTTACGTCGCTGATGTATACGCGCTATCAAAACGGCGCCGCCCCCATTACGCTCTTGAGTATGGATAACTGCAGCCACAACGGCGATAAGCTTGCACGCGCGGTGCGGGAGATTGCCCTCGCGTGGCAGAAGGCTGGGTTTGTGGATACCGGCTTTGTAGAGTATATCGGCGATGAGAAGCGCGTATCCTTCCCGTGGAGCATGATCGACAAGATCACCCCGCGGCCCGCGCCCGAGATACAGCAGGCGCTGGAGCGCAGCGGTATTCAGGATATGGCGCCGATTGTAACCGGCCGGGGCACCTATATCGCCCCCTTTGTAAACGCCGAGGCCCCGCAGTACCTTGTGGTGGAGGACTCCTTCCCCGCGGGCAGGCCCCCGCTGGAGTACGCGGGTGTGTACTTTACCGACCGCGACACGGTAAACCGGGTGGAGCGGATGAAGGTCACCACCTGTCTAAACCCGCTACACACGGCATTGGCGGTATTCGGCTGCCTTTTGGGCTACAGCAAGATATCACAGGAGATGAAGGATGCGCAGCTTTCGGCGCTGGTGCGCCGCATCGGCTACACCGAGGGGCTGCCCGTGGTCACAAACCCCGGCATCATCGAGCCGCGCGCGTTCCTGGATGAGGTCGTGCAGGAGCGGCTGCCCAACCCCTATATCCCCGACACCCCGCAGCGCATCGCCTCGGATACCAGCCAGAAGATCCCGATACGCTTTGGCGAAACCATCAAGGCCTACATGGCCTCCCCCGATTTGGGCACCGAGAGCCTCATCGGCATCCCGCTGGTGCTGGCGGGGTGGCTGCGCTACCTGCTGGGGGTGGACGACGAGCTAAACCCCATGTCGGTGAGCAGCGACCCGTTGCTTACTGATTTGCAGGCCGCCCTTGCGGGCATAGAGGCGGGCAAGCCGCAGAGCGCTGCAGGCAGGTTGGAGCCTATCCTGCACAACTCTGCCCTGTTTGGAGTGGATTTGTTTCACGCGGGCCTCGCAAACCGCGTGACCGAGATGTTTAAGCGCATGCTGCAAGGCAAAGGCGCGGTACGCGCAGTTTTGGAGGAATATTTAAAATGAAGCTTACATTCAGATGGTTTGGTGAAAACCACGACCCCGTTCCGCTCTCTTCCATCCGCCAGATACCCTGTATCGACGGCGTGGTGACGACCCTGATGGACATGCAGGCGGGCGAGGCGTGGCCGCTTAAGGAGATTCAAGCATTGCACCGTCAGGTGACCGACGCCGGGCTGAAAACCGAGGTTATCGAGAGCGTGAACATTCACGAGGATATCAAGCTGGGCGCGCCCGGGCGGGATGAGAAGATAGAGGCCTATATCCTGACGATGCAGCGCCTTGCCACCATCGGGATCAAGGTGATCTGCTACAACTTTATGCCCGTACTGGACTGGGCCCGCAGCCACCTGTACTACCCCCTGCCCGACGGCTCGGAGACGATGTATTTCAGCCGCGAGTTTATCCTCTCCACCACCCCCGAGGCGCTGGCGAAGCGGTATGAAGAACAGTGCGGCGGCATCGCGCTGCCCGGCTGGGAGCCCGAGCGCATGGCACATGTAAAGGAGATTATCCGGCGCTACGACGGCGTTACGCAGGAGCAATACTGGGAGAACGTGCGCTATTTTATTAACGCCATCATCCCGTGGGCCGAAAAGCTCGATATCAAGATGGCCATACATCCCGACGACCCGCCGTGGCCAATGTTCGGCCTGCCGCGCCTGATCAACAGCCGGGAGAACATCAAACGTTTTCTCGATATCAACCCGAGCCCCTACCACGGGCTTACCTTCTGCACAGGCTCCCTCGGCGCCGACCCCGCGAACGACGTGCCGGCCATTGCCGCCGAGTTCGCGCCGCGCATCCATTTCGCGCATATCCGAAACCTAAAGCACCTGCCAAACGGAGATTTCTACGAGTCGGCACATCCCACCGCCTGCGGCTCGTTTGACATGTACGCCATCCTGCGCGCGCTGCACAACGCGGGCTTTGACGGCTACATCCGCCCGGACCACGGGCGCATGGTGTGGGGTGAAAAGGGCCGCCCCGGCTACGGCCTGTACGACCGGGCGATGGGCGTCGCCTACATCGCCGGTATCTGGGAGGCGCTCGAGCATGAAAAGCGATAAGCGCGCCATACCCCTTAAATTTGAGTATGACTTTTTCACGCCTCACAAATAAAGAGCTGAATGGACCTCAGCGCGCAAAGCCGCTGTGCTCACACGGAGCACAGCGGCTTTGTCTTTAAAGTTACATGTTTCTATACTAATCACCGGCCATCAGGCGTCTTTTCAGGACGGCAATATGTTGTGCGATACTCATTCCGCGACAACATTCTGTGTTGCTGCCCCTGCCAAAGACGAGGTGTAAAGTGATTTGATTACTTTTATAAAGAAAAATTATTATAAACCGCCTTTCTGCCGCTGCGTATCACCTGCGACGGCGGGATGCCACGGCTTTCTTTGAACACCTTGCTGAAATAGAAGATATCCGAAAACCCGCAGGCCGCCGACACCTCGTTTACGTTGTACTCCCCGCTGTGCAGCATGTCTTCGGCGTGGTTAAGGCGGATGGAGGTGAGGTACTGCCGAAACGACATCCCGGTTTCCTGCTGAAAAAAGTTGCCGAAGTACACCGCGCTCAGGCCCGTCAGCTCCGCCATGCTCTGCACGGTCAGCGGCTCGGAATAATGGTCGATGATATAGCGCAGCACCCGTTTGATGCGCTTATCCACCGTGCTGGTGTCGTTTTTATAGACGATCAGCTGTAAATAGCGCTGCAGAATCATCAGGTAGATCGCCCGAACCTTCATGTTGTATCCGGGGTCTCTTAAGAGCCACTCAGCGTTCATGTCCCGGTAAAGGGAGATGATATCCTGCTGCATCCCGATAGGGCTTACCACCGGGAACGGCAGCTTTACCTCATCGCCGATTAAGTTGCGTATCTTGCCGCTGACGCAGTAGCACTCCATCAAATCGTCCGGTACAACGACCGCGGCGCGGCTGCTTCCGGCCGGGATATAAAGCAGGTCTCCGGCAGAGAGCAGGTATTTTGTGGCGTTGACGGTATACTCGGCCTTGCCCTTAATCACATAGGTAATATCCGTAAAGTTGATGACGGTCTCCTCCAGCCCCCATGTGGGGGTGCAGCTTCTGTGGTTAAAGTACCCCACCTCGGCCACAATGTCATCGTACAGCTCATCCATTACCAAAACCTCCTTGGGCTTGTTTGTAAATTCGATGCAGAAATCGACAGAACTTGTGTTTTCTATGGATTATTTATAACAATTATACAACTCGTTGTAATGGGGCAACACAATCGATATAATTAAGAAATCATCACCGTTATTTTTGTCTATACTGCGTATGACCAAAGGAGGCCCGGCAATGAATGCATCCATCTTCGACACGTTTATCACGGCAAACGACTCACAAAGGCTTGATGTCTACGGTATCCATCTTTATGCTGAGGGCGCGGGCAGCATTGAGCACCGCTTCAGGAGCAACGAGCGCGTCCACCTGTTTTCCGGCTCCAAGGCGTTTACCTCAATGGCGGTGGGTATCGCCGCCGACGAAGGGCGTCTGGCGCTCACCGACAAGATTATCGCGTTCTTCCCGCAGTATCGGGATATCGCCGCCGAAGGCGCCGACAAAATCATGGTAAAAGACCTGCTACAGATGCGTGTTGGGCACGCGCAGCCGCTGTTTACCACCTTTGAGGAGTCGCACGAGCGCACCATGGACTGGGCGGAGCTTTTCTTTCGCACCCCGATGGCACACCCCGCGGGGGACAGTTACCTCTACGACAACGGCAGCAGCTACATGCTTTCGCGCATTGTAGAGGCGGTGAGCGGGCAGACGCTTCGGGACTTTTTAATGCCCCGCCTCTTTACCCCGCTTGATATCTTTAACCCGCAATGGCACACCTGCCCCCATGGGCATTCCCTTGGCGCCATTGGGCTGTATCTGACGACGGAGGAGTTCTCGCGCCTAGGTATCCTGATGCTGAACCAAGGTATCTTAAACGGGCGGCAGCTGGTGTCGAAAGATTACCTGCGTCTTGCAAGCAGCGATCTTGTAACGGTGCAGGGGTTTGAGGACGCGGAGAACCGGCAGGGGTACGGCTACCAGCTGTGGCGTTGTACGATTTCAAACAGCTATAGGGCCGACGGAAAATACGGCCAGTATTCCATCGCGCTGCCCGACTACCGGGCGGTGGTAACCGTAACGGCGCACAATGAGCATAACGCCAACGATATCCTCAGGGCGATCTGGCGTGAAATCCTGCCCCGATTGTAGCGGGCGGGTTTCCTTTTGCAGCGGTTCACCGAAAAATATGTATTTTCTTTATAATATCCCATAAAGACGGGGAAGGCAAGCGGTATTCAATTTTAGATAAATATTTCTCTTGAGGATGCGGTATTGTATAACTTTTAAACAATATTTGCCCGTAAACCGCGCCCCAAAAATACTACAGTCGTCCCGCTTTTTTGGAATTGGGAAAAATATTCTGGACGGTTACCTATAATAATTACAAATAATCCTTGCTTTTTTTATGTCCCTTTTTAACTTTCGATGGTATAATTACCTTAAAATAATACACCACTACATACGTATTTGTGCACAGTGCACATCGACTTACAACATTACCTAACAAATATGGAACTTGGATGTGCGAATAATGGGTTTTGGGCAAGGTTATCGGGAGTACAACGCATGGCTTCAGCCGCGTACCTGTGCAGCTGACCGTTCGTTTAGGCTGAGTGCCTCCCCGGAGGTACCGGCGGTTGCAATAGAAGAATGTACAGACGGCATGAAGAGGCTGTTCGGCGGCAGCGCCTGGCAGGCGGATGCAGAAACCGTGGTGTCGCTCACCATCAACTGCTCGCTGCCGAGCGAAGGCTATCGGCTTACATATCATAACGGCCAAATCGCCGTTGAAGGCGCGGACGAAAACGGGGCACTTTACGGTGTTTTTGCGCTACTGCGCGAGTTTGGCACGCAGGGCTTCTGTGAGGGGGCTTCTCTTGAAAGCGCACCTGCCGTCCCGCGCAGGGCCATCAACCACTGGGATAGGATCGACGGCGGCGTGGAACGCGGCTACGCGGGTAACTCTATCTTTTTTAAGGGCGACAGGCTGGACTTTGACCCAACCCGTATCCGCGATTACGCTAGGCTGCTCGCGTCGGTGGGTATCAACGTTGTGGCAATCAACAACGTAAATGTCACCCCCAGCAGCGCGAAGCTGATCACCCCCGACATGCTGCCCAAGGTGGCGGAGCTGGCCGGAATCTTTAGACCTTACGGTATTCGCATCGCCATCTCGATACATTTTGAAAGCCCGGTAATGCTCGGCGGTCTACCCACCTCCGACCCGCTGAACGCAGAGGTTATCGCGTGGTGGAAGGCCCAGACAGAGGAGATCTACCGGGTAATACCCAACTTCTCCGGCTATCTCGTCAAGGCCGATTCGGAGTTCCGCGGCGGGCCCGCGTCGGTGGGCCGCACACAGGCCGACGGCGCCAACATGCTGGCGCGCGCGCTGGCACCCTTTGGCGGGGTTGTTTACTGGCGGTGCTTTATCTATAACTGTATGCAGGATTGGCGCGATACCGAAACGGACCGCCCCAAGGCCGCGTACGACCTGTTTAAGCCGCAGGACGGGTTGTTTGACCCGAACGTGATTCTTCAGGTAAAGAACGGCCCCAGTGATTTTCAGGTGCGCGAGCCGAACTCGCCGCTGTTCGGGGCCATGAAGCAGACGCGCGAGGCGCTGGAGCTGCAGATTACACAGGAGTATACCGGCCACCAGATCGATGTTTACAATCTGGCCGTTCAATGGGAGGAGGTTTTCTCCTTTCCCGTAGATAAAAACCGAACGCTGCGCGACCTAATCGGCAAAGAGATCGATACGGTCGCCGGGGTTTCCAACATCGGGGATGACGACAACTGGACAGGGCACACGCTCGCGCAGGCCAACCTGTACGCGTTCGGTCGTCTCGCGTGGGACCCGACGCTCACCGCAAAGGAAATCACCACCCAATGGGTTCAGCTCACCTTCGGCACCGAGCCGGAGGTGGTGAAAAAACTCACGGACATGATGATGCGCTCCCGCAGCGTTTATGAAAAATACACCGCGCCGCTGGGGCTTGGCTGGATGGTGAATGTGAACCATCATTACGGCCCCAGCCCGGAGGGGTACGAGTTTATGCGATGGGGCACTTACCACAGGGCCAACCGTGAGGCGATAGGGGTAGACCGCACGTCACGCGGCACAGGCTACACCAGGCAGTACGCCCCGTACCTCACCGAGATGTTTGACCAGATCGATACCTGCCCCGAGGAGCTGCTCTTGTATTTCTACCGGCTTCCCTACACGCACGTTTTAAAGAACGGGAAGACCCTGCTGCAATACATCTACGATACCCACTTTGAAGGGGCGGAGGATGTAAAAGGGTTTATCGCTTTGTGGGATTCTTTGAAAGGGCGGCTGCCCGAGGAAGCCTACCGCTCCGTAAAAGACCGCTTGCAAAGGCAGCTGGAAAACGCCTTGGAGTGGCGGGATGTAATCAATACCTACTTTTATCGTCTTACCGGCACGCCGGATGAAAAGGGCCGAAAAATATACGAATAGAGGTATAGTTTATGAAGAGTAGCACTGTAATGGCACGGCCTAACAGGGCTTCAACATCACAACAAAGAAGCTCAAAACGATTAAACTATTTTAAGCGTACATGGATGCTCTATTTGATGCTGGTGCTTCCCTTGGTCTATTTCTTAATCTTTCGTTACATACCCATGGGCAATATCGTCATTGCCTTTGAGGATTACAGCATGTTCAAGGGGGTGCTTGCTTCCCCATTCGTAGGGCTAAAATGGTTTATTAAGGCCTTTACCTCAATGGATTTCTACAATGCCCTGCGCAATACCTTTGTGCTGAATATTCTGGACCTTATTATCGGTTTTCCGGCACCGATTCTTCTGGCCATTTTACTTAACGAGCTTGCGTTTAAAAGATTTAAGAAGGTCTCGCAAACCATTGCCTATATGCCGCACTTTTTATCATGGATTATTATCAGTGCGTTGGCAACGCAGCTGCTGGGCCCCAGCACCGGCGTTGTAAACACCGTCCTCATGAGCCTTGGCATGCAGCCCATTGATTTTCTGATGGATAAAACGCTGTGGGTAGGTACCTATCTGATTCTTGGCCTTTGGAAGGAGATCGGATGGAACACCATCATCTATCTCGCCGCCATCACGGGCATTAACGCCGAGCTGTATGAGGCCGCGGAGGTGGACGGCGCCAAAAGGCTGCGCAAGATTTGGCATGTTACTCTGCCCGGCCTTCGCCCGACCATTGTGGTTTTACTCATCATGTCTTTGGGAAGAATCCTGGGCAGCGAGTTTGACCGTCCCTACGCGTTAATGAACCCCATGGTAATGTCGGTGGCTGATTTAATCAGTACGCTGGTTTACCGCTTAGGTATTAAGTCGTTCCAGTTCTCCTACACGGCGGCCATCGGCCTGTTCCAGTCGGTGGTAAGCGTTATCTTCCTTGTAGCTGCGAATAAAATAGCGAAGCGCGTCGGCGACCGCGGACTCTGGTAAGGGGGGGAAAGATTATGGTTAAGTCTAGAGGTACAAAGATTTCCGATTTTATTATTGCTGTAATCATGCTTCTGTTTATACTCGTATGCATTATGCCGCTGGTGAATGTTGCCGCGCGGTCTTTTAGCTCCCCAATGGCGATTGTAAACCGCGAGGTTTCGTTCTGGCCGGTGGAGTTTACACTCGAATCCTACCAATATGCGTTTAAAGACCCCGCGTTTTCCCGTTCCTTAGTCTGGTCCTGTTTTCTAACGGTAATCTGTACGGTGGTTTCGATGGTAATGACCATCCTTTGCGCCTACCCGCTTACCTACGACTCCCTCAAGGGTAAGAAGGTTTTTACGACCATTATGATACTCACCATGTACTTCAGCGCCGGTACCATTCCGAACTACATCCTGCTGAAGAACTTAGACTGGATCGATAAGCCGTGGGTGCTGATCATTCCAAACTGCCTGTCGGTTTTCAATGTGATCATCCTTCGCAGCTTTTTCTTGGGTATTCCCGAAAGCATGCGCGAATCCGCGGAGCTGGACGGGGCGAACCCGTTTGTTGTGCTAATAAAGATCTATCTGCCGCTTTCCACCGCGGTGCTCGCCACACTGTCGCTGTTCTACGCGGTGGGCAGGTGGAACGGATTCTCGGACGCGCTGATGTATATGACGGACAAAAGATTCCAGCCTATACAGCTTAAGCTCTACGAGATTATTAGAAATCTTTCATCCATAGATGTACAGGTGGAGGGGGTAGCGTCCAACGCGCCCTCGGCAAGCGACGGTATGAAGGCAGCCGCAGTCATGATCGCTACCGTACCTATTTTGGCGATTTACCCCTGGCTGCAAAGATATTTTATAACGGGGGTGACGGTCGGCGCAGAAAAAGGCTAAGGCGTGTATCCATATAAACTATTGTGGTCAGGCATATCGTTATGCTTAAAAAATATCAGGAGGTTGTTTTATGAAAAGGAAAATCTTCTCCTTTGTTCTGGCTTGCATCATGCTTGTAACACTGCTGGCCGCATGTGCCAGCCCCAGCGCTACTCCGGCACCTGAATCCTCGGCGGCCCCGGAAGCTTCTGAGGCAGTTTCCAGTGAAGATGCACTGCCCGAGTACAGCGAAATTACCGTAGAGGTTTTCGATCGCGGTACCGATGGCGGTAAGACCGACCCCACCAACAACTTTTACACCGATTGGATTAAGGAAAAGGCACTCAAAGACCTGAATATCGGCGTAACCTTCAAAGCGGTTTCCCGCTGGGAAGAAGTTGAGCAGATGAACAACCTGATGGCTGCGAGCTCTGCCCCCGATGTATGCTTAACCTACAGCACCGACTTAATTGCAAGCTACCGTGACCTTGGCGGTCTGGTTGACGTTTCTCCCTATGTGGATACCCTGCTTAAGGATGTTAAGGCGTTCCTCGGCGAGGACACCTCGCTGCCCGGCCAGGACCTTATCATGCGTGATAAGATTCCCGAAACCGGCAAGCTGTATGACGTTCCTTCACGCAGAATCAACGTAGCAGGCTTAAACACCTTCATCCGCAAAGACTGGCTGGATAAGCTGAGCTTACCGGTTCCTACCACCCCCGATGAGTATTTCAACGCGCTGGTTCAGTTTAAAGAGAAGGATCCGGGCGGCGTAGGCAAAGACAAGGTAATTGCGTTTACCGCAACCGATGATGTTCAGTGGCGTGCATCCACCATCGCTTATTCCTTTATAGACCCCAAGATCAGCGACAAAGACTTTTACATCAACACCGTTGTAGACCGTTTCTTCCTGCTGCCCGGCTACAAGGAAGGCGTTCGCTACCTCAACAAGATGTACAACGCGGGTCTTATTGATCCTCAGTTCCCGCTGTACAAGGGCGATACCGAGAGCGACAACTCAATTAAGAGCGGCGTGGTAGGCTCCTTCATCCATAACTGGGATCAGGCCTACCGTGAGAGCCCCGGCGTTCTCATCGAGCTGCAGAAGACCGTTCCCGACGCAATGTACATCGCCATCGACCCGTTCAAGAACGCCGACGGCAAGACGCCGAAGTACCAGTACGACAAAGCGGGCGTTAGAATCTTCATCCCCTCCTACAGCAAGAACCCGGAAGGCGCTATGCGCTATATCAACTGGATTACCCTGTTTGAGAACCGCTACTTCCTGCAGATAGGCGAGGAAGGCGTAACGCATCAGCTAGTAGACGGCGTTCCGAAGATCATCACCGCCGAAGGCCCGAAGATCATGAACTCCGCATTAAACATCGACTATACCCTGACCATCAACGGCCTTGACTTAAACGATGAAGCCAAGAACCTGCAGGCTACCGCAAACTCGTACTCCTTTGATAAGTCTCTTATCACTACTGCGTATGAGTTATCGATGAAAGACGGCAAGGCTACTCCCGTTCGTCAGATTGCGCTTTCAGCTGCAGGCCCTGTAACCCAGACGCTGCAGGATAAGGGCAAGACTTTAATGGCTGAGGCGATTAAAGCACCCGCCGATCAGTTCGACGCCACATGGGATGCCGGCATTAAGGATTGGCTTGCTTCCGGCGCTCAGGCAGTTGTTGACGAGCGCGCCCAGAAGTATGTAGAGCCGTAACATTATCAACCGAATATCTTATTCACGCTTTTTAAAGAGAGGAGGGGCTTTGCGGTCAGAGGCCGCAAAGCCCTTTCCATTAATAAGCCGCAGCAGGAAAGACTTTATGGTGCATTTCCGCAATCTAATAAAGCTTTTTATCCGCCCGTATACATCTATCGCCCTAAGTCATGGGCAATGGCGGAAGGTTTCAAATGGTTACCTGCAGTGCCGTGGCTAAAACGGCAGCTGTGTTTCACTGCCCCGATAGGGCATAAACAACGAGCATAAGCCCAAAGAGGCTTTACATAGTAAATTTAAGATTCAAAAGGGTATAAGGGGTGTATAGAATTTGTTTAACATTAAAAAACAGGCCGAGGCCTTGGTTTCTCAGATGACGCTGGAGGAAAAGGTGTTTCAGATGCTGCACAGCGCGCCGCAGGTAAAGCGTCTCGGCATCCCGTCCTACAACTGGTGGAACGAGGCGCTGCACGGCGTTGCGCGCGCCGGCGTCGCCACCATGTTCCCGCAGGCGATCGGCATGGCGGCAACCTTCAGCGAAAAGCTTTTGTACGAGGTGGCGGATGTCATCTCCACCGAGGCGCGCGCCAAGTATGCCGCGTTTCAGGAGGAGGACGACCACGATATCTTCAAGGGCCTGACCTTCTGGTCGCCGAACATCAACATCTTCCGCGACCCGCGATGGGGGCGCGGGCACGAAACCTACGGCGAAGACCCTTACCTGACCGCGCGCTTGGGCGTCGCCTTTATCCACGGCCTACAGGGGCCGGACCGCGACAGCCTCAAAACTGCCGCCTGCGCAAAGCACTTCGCCGTTCACTCGGGGCCGGAGAGCGAGCGCCACGAGTTTAACGCCGTGTGCGACGACTACGACCTGTGGAACACCTATCTCTCCGCCTTCGAGGCGGCGGTGAAGGAGGGCGAGGTTGAGGCGGTGATGGGGGCCTATAACCGTACGCTCGGCGAGCCCTGCTGCGGCAGCAAGCTGCTGCTGAAGGACATCCTGCGCGACAAATGGGGCTTTGACGGCCATGTGGTAAGCGACTGCTGGGCGATCAAGGATTTTCACGAGCACCATAAGGTTACCAAAGACCCGGTGGAATCGGTATCCTTGGCGGTTAAGAACGGCTGCGACGTCAACTGCGGCAACCTGTTCGGTTTCTGCCTGCAGGCCGTGGAGCAGGGGCTCTTGACCGAGCAGCAGATAGACAAAGCGGTTACGCGCCTTTTCACCACCAGAATGCGTCTGGGGCTTTTAGGCGCCCCCGAGAACCCGAAATATACCTCCATCCCCTACGAGGTGGTGGATTGTATCAGCCACCGCAAATTAAACCTCGAGGTGTCCCGCCGCAGCCTTGTACTGCTTAAAAACGACGGGGCGCTGCCGCTGGATGCCTCCAAGCTGAAAACCGTCGGGGTAATCGGCCCGAACGCGGACAGTCGCCGCGCCCTGGAGGGCAACTACGAAGGGACAGCCACTAAGCATATCACCGTTTTGCAGGGTATCATCGAGATGCTTGAGCCTCAGGGTATTCGGGTGATGTACGCCGAGGGCTGCCACCTGCACAAACAGAAGAACAGCGTTCTGGCCCTTACGGACGACCGTATCGCCGAAGCGTGCTCGGTTGCCAGAAGAAGCGACGCGGTGATCCTCTGCCTTGGCCTTGACGCGACGATCGAGGGCGAGGAAGGGGACGCCTCCAACGAATTCATCGGAGGCGACAAGGTGGGCATCGAGCTGCCGGGGCACCAGCAGGAGCTGCTTGAACGGGTTACGAAGGCCGCCGCGGGCAAGCCCGTCATCCTTGTGCTGCTTTCCGGCAGCGCGCTCGCAGTCGGCTGGGCAGACGAGCATGTAAGCGGCATCATTCAGGCGTTCTACCCGGGCGCCTGCGGCGGCAGAGCGATTGCGGAGCTTATCATGGGCAACTTCAGTCCGTCGGGCAAGCTGCCGGTTACCTTCTACCGCAGCGCCGACGACCTGCCCGATTTCCACGATTACAACATGCAAAACCGTACCTACCGCTACTTCAAGGGCGAGGCACTCTACCCGTTCGGCTTTGGATTAAGCTACTCCTCCTTTGCACTGGAGCGCTTTACGGCCGACAGAAGCCGGTGCGAGATAACGGTGACAAACACCGGCAGGTGGGCGGCGCGCGAGGCTGTTCAAATCTACGTGTCCTCCCCCGGGCAGAAGGAGCTGCGCAGCCTGTGCGGCGTCGGCGAGGTGTTCCTGCAGGCGGGGGCGTCCGCTACGCTCGAGATTCCGTTAAACCCGAACGCCTTCTCCCGTTACGACGATAAGGGCGACCTTACCGAGATACCGGGCAGGCATATTCTGTACGCGGGCTTTACCCAGCCGGATGAGCGAAGTGTGGCGCTTTATGGGCTAAGGCCGTTGCAAACGGAAGTAGAGGTTTAAGCTTTTAACCGACGAAGAAGAAAGGATGATCAACAGATGTTAAGAGTGGCCATTGTCGGGATAGGTAATATCTCAAGGCTGCATTTTGAAGGGTATCTTTCCTTCCCTGAGCGCTGCCGTATTGTGGCGCTGGCGGACATTCTACCCGAGCGCGCGGAAGGCAGTATCCACCGACTAAACCTTAAGGGGGCACGCGCGTTTGCCTCGCATACCGAGATGCTTGCCGCGATGGCGGGCGAAATAGACCTTGTCAGCGTGTGCACGCCCCCCTACTGCCACGCCGAGATTGCAATCGACTGCTTAAAAGCCGGCTGCAACGTTTTGGTGGAAAAACCCATGGCCGCAAGCCTGGAGGAGTGCGACGCGATGCTCGCCGCCGAAAGGGAAAGCGGCAAGATATTGTCGGTGGTGGCGCAGAACCGTTTCCGCGACCCGATTCAGGCACTCAAGAAGGTGGTGGACGCGGGGCTTATCGGCAGGGTGCTGCACGCGCAGGTGGATTCCTTCTGGTGGCGCGGGCACAGCTATTACGACCTCTGGTGGCGCGGCCGCTGGGATAAAGAGGGCGGCGGCTGCACGCTCAACCACGCGGTACACCATATCGATATGCTTATGTGGATGATGGGCCTGCCCGAGAAGGTAACGGCCATCGTTTCAAACGCCGCGCACGACAACGCCGAGGTGGAGGATATCTCGGTGGCGGTACTGCAATACCCTAAAGGGGCGTTAGCACAGATCACCAGCTCGGTAATCCACCACGGCGAGGAACAGCAGGTGATCTTCCAAGGCGAAAAGGCTAGGGTTTCGGCCCCGTGGAAGGTATATGCCTCCACCTCACAGCCTAACGGCTTCCCAGACAGGAACGATGCGCTTGAAAAGGAGCTGGAGGATTTCGTCGCCTCGCTGCCCTCGCTTAAATACATCGGCCACACCGGGCAGATCGAGAACGTACTTACGGCGGTGGAAACCGGGGGACGCCCGGCCATCGACGGGGTGAGCGGGCGCGCCACGATAGAGCTGATTACCGCCATCTACAAGGCGGGCAGCTTAAAAAGCACGGTGACACTGCCCTTGGCAAAGGACGACGCCTTTTATACGGTGGACGGCATACTGAAGAGCGTGCCGCACTTCTTTGAAAAAACCACTTCTCTGGAATCGCTCGGCGGGGATATTACCGTGGGCAGCGATTACAAAATGAAGCTGTAGTGAGGTGACGTGGGATGAAGGTATCGGATGGCATGAATTATGCACCCATCGGCAAATACAGCCCGGTTGTAAAGCCCGGGGAGTTTATCTTTGCCGCCGTGGGGCTTGACCACGGGCATATCTACGGCATGTGCGGCGGGCTTCTCGAGGCCGGTGGGCAGCTCAAGTGGGTGTACGACCCAGACCCCGCCAAGATGGACGCCTTTCGCACGAAGTTCCCGTGGGTGCAGGCCGCGCGCAGCGAGGAGGAGGTATTGCAGGACCCCGAGGTGCTGCTTGTGGCGGGCGCCTGCATCACCGGCGAGCGCTGTGCCCTCGGCCTGCGCGTGATGAACGCGGGCAAGGATTATTTTACCGACAAGGCGCCGCTTACCACCCTTGAGCAGCTCGAGGCCGCCAAAGCCACCTGCCTAAAGACGGGCAGAAAGTATGCCGTGTACTATGCCGAGCGCATTCACTGCGAAACGGCGGTGTTCGCGGGCCAGCTGATCGAGGAAGGGGCCATCGGGCGCGTTATTCAGGTTTTAGGCTTAGGCCCGCACCGTCTGGGTGCGGTGGGGCGCCCCGATTGGTTTTTTATCAAAGAGAAATACGGCGGCATCCTCTGCGATATCGGCAGCCATCAGATCGAGCAGATTCTGTACTACACCGGCGCCAAGGACGCGACCGTTGTGCGCAGCCAGATTGCCAACTACAACCATCCGCAGTACCCTGAGCTGGACGACTTCGGCGACGCAACTCTTGTAACGGATAACGGGGCGGCAGGCTATTTCCGCGTGGACTGGTTTACCCCTGACGGGCTGCAGATGTGGGGGGACGGGCGCAGCTTTATCCTCGGGACGGAGGGCTTTATCGAGCAGCGCAAGTATATGAATCTTGGTACTGCCGACGGCCCCGCGCACCTGTACTTGGCCAACGGCAAGGGCGAAACACATTTTGACGTGTATGGCAAGGTGGGGTACCCATACTTCGGCGCACTGATACTCGACTGTCTCAACCGCACGGAAAACGCCATGACGCAGGAGCATGCCTTCAAGGCCGCCGAGTTGAGCATCAAGGCGCAGATGCAGGCCGCCGTCATCCACGAGCCGAGGTAAGGCGGGAGGGCTTTTATGAAGGCGCTTATACAGGACGACTTTTTACTTAAAGGAAAGACCGCGCGGTGTCTCTACCACGAGTACGCCGCGCAAATGCCGATATTCGATTACCATTGCCACTTAAGCCCGCAGGAGATTCTGGAGGACCGGCGGTTTAATAACCTGACGGAGCTGTGGCTGGAGGGCGACCACTACAAATGGCGCCTGATGAGGGCCTGCGGGGTACCGGAGGAGTATATTACCGGCGGCGCGGGCGCGAAGGAAAAATTCAAGGCATGGGCCTCTACCGTAGAGCGGTGTATTGCAAACCCGATCTCGCACTGGACAGCCCTTGAGCTTGCGCGCTATTTCGATATCTACGAGCCGCTTACCGGTGGGACGGCGGATGAAATCTGGCAAAGGGCCGAGCGGATGCTTTCCTCGGGCGAATTTACGGCGCGCACGTTGATTGTAAAAAGCCGTGTAAAGGCTCTGTTTACAACCGACGACCCCGCCGACAGCCTTGAGAGCCATCGGGCACTCGCGGCGGACGACGGGTTTGACGTGCTGGTTTGCCCCTCCTTTCGGCCGGAGACGGCTGTTCACCCCGACGAAAGCGGGTTTGCCGCGTGGGTCGGGCGGTTGTCCAAGGCCGCGGGTGTGGCTGTCAGCAGCTACGGTGATTTGATTTTAGCGCTGTCACGGCGGGCGGACGCGTTTGCAGCCTTAGGGTGCCGGACGGCGGATCAATCCTTTGGTTGCCCGCGGTTTGTACCCAGCAGTGGCGAGCGGGCAGACGCCGTTTTCCGCAAGGCTATGGCGGGAATGCCGCTGTCAGAGGAGGAGCTGTCGGCTTACCAGTCTCAAATCATGCTGGATCTTGGGCGTATCTATCACAGCCATCAGTTTGTGATGCAGCTGCACCTTTCCGCCCTGCGCAACTGCAACTCTCGGTTGTACGGCAGTGTGGGCATTAACGCGGGCTTTGACGCCATCGGCGACAGCATCCCCTCCGCCTCGCTCGCGTGCCTGCTGGATATGCTCGACCGCGAGGGCGTGCTCCCCAAAACCGTGGTGTATTCCCTGAGCGAAAACGACAACACGCGCAACGCGTCGGTGTTAGGCTGTTTTCAGGAGGACGTCTATCCCTCCAAGATGCAGCTTGGCATGGCTTGGTGGTTTAACGACAACCAGCAGGGTATGCTTCATCACCTAACGGCGTACGCCAATCAGGGCGTTTTAAGCGGGTTTATCGGGATGCTCACCGACTCCCGCAGCTTTCTCTCCTACACCCGGCACGAGTATTTTCGCAGGATACTCTGCAACCTTCTGGGCGGGTGGGCAGACGACGGCATTATTGCCCTGGAAGACGAGCAGCTCGGCAGGGTTGTGCAGGATATCTGCTACAACAATGCGGTGAGGTATTTTGATATTTCTCCCAAAGCGTAGGAAAACTCTTAAGAAATAGTGTTAAGCAATAAAAACAGGGCGCCTGCCACACGATTTGTGGGGGCGCCCTTTTGTTTGGGTATTGTGGCTTGCATGGAACATTCATTGCCGCGTTACCAAAGCTTATGGGCAAACGCTTACAACGTTAATCATTATGAAAAGATGAAATCAGTGATTTTTGTTGTAGCACGGGATTTAAAATAGAGGGGTTATGGCTTTGATATTTCGAAGGAAGAATGCTGGTTTTTACATATTGATGATTGATCTCTTTGTATTCATTTAAAACAACGTCGTATCCGTTTGTAAGGCGGATAAAAACAATGAGGTATTTTGCCCCCTTTGATTGGACATAGGCATTAATATAGGGGTAACGGTCATCCACCTTGTCAATTTTGTCGATTATCCCGTTCTTGAGATAGATAATATCCAAAACGTAGTCATAGCGGTAAAACCAGCCGTGTCCCGGTGCATAGGTAAACTCCTCAGGCAAGAAATATAAATCTTTAATCTTCCACCCGCTGCTTGTGTTTTCGGCAGAGATAATACCATAGTAATAACCAAAGTAATTGATCTGGTTTTGATACTTATAGGGCTCTTCGGCAGAAACCTTCGGCCCGGTTATAATCTCAAATTCGGCCATAAAATTCTGCACCGAAGGCGTATCGGGCGGGCTATAGGAATCGTTGAGCTTTAAAAGGGTGGTATGCTGCACGCCCTGCAAATAGTCAATAAATTGCTCTAGTGTCACCTCTTTTTGAAAATCAGACGTAAATAAGTCGTAGGCATATGAGTAGGGCTGTGTTCCAAACGATGAGCCGAATCCACTATGCCCTGCACTGTTTGAGGCATAGGCTATTGTTGCAAAGTAGGCTTCAATCACATCCTGAGCCGTTTCAAATTTCTTGGATAGATAAGCCGGCGGACTGCTTATAGTATCGAGATAAGAGTATTTTAATTGATAGGCTTCTGCCTTCGACGGCCTGACGAATCTCTCATTATCCGTCGTTTTGGATTTCGTGGCGTTATTTGTTAATTTAGCAAACGATAATAGTACACCAGTAAAAATGAGTATGGCAGTTATCGTCATAATTTTATTTTTCAAGAGCTTATTCATAAAGCACTTCTTTTCGATTGATATAAGCAGAGAATTTGGATAGCACAAAGCTGCTTACCTCAATAATTATTGGATATTTCCTTGGATTATACCAAACGCTATTCTCGTTTTCAAAGCACCAAAAAAGATAGGAGACACGGTTTTTGTGTCTCCTATCTTTATACCGTTTCATGCGTCTACAGAAGTGTTCTTTGGTTTCTATGAAGGTTGCAGTTACTCTTTCCCACCGTACTCGTTTTATTTTTGAGGACTTCTTTTCTTAAGCAGATACATGGCTACTGCGACAGCCATGATAAAAGCCATGGCAACTATCCCAGAGTGCCAATCTTCTGTTGCCCCTGTTTCGGGGATTGCCGGCCTGCCCGCTGCGCTGGTAAGCAGATAGTAGCCGCAATGTGTTGTGTGGTACTCCAGATAACCGTCCTGTTCCATTGCACCCATATTGACAATTCCGGTGTGGTCATCATAGTTCAAGATAGTTGCGTCCGTGATTCCCTCTGGGATAGGAATGCGCACATATATCCTCCCAATATATCCGGTCACCGGTTTGCCGTTTTCGTCAATCAGCGTGATATTATATAATTTCAAATAGTTCCTGCCGCCGAGCTGGCCGTTGCTGCCAACCAATTTAATCGATAGCGTCCATGTTTTACCGGGAGCAGACTTTGGCAGGCCCGAGATATGGGGAGAAATCAACGTGACTCCCTCCGGCGGGGTGAGCTGGGAATAAGCAACTCTAATACCCGTACCATTGGTCACGCTATAATACGTAGGGGTGGATATCGTCTCATCTCCATCATCGGAGTGAGAACCGCCGCGGGTGGAGCCGCCGCCTCCATTATCGGGGTTATCGGGATTATCGGAGATTACCAGCTGTGGGTAATCACCTGTTACGGTCATCCAGACACCGTTAAAGTCAAAACCCAGCATATTTTGCGCAGCCGCGTCGCCCTGCATCTGGGCAGTGGTCAGCGGCGTAACGCCGGCTGCCGAATTCATCGCCGTATAGGTTGGGGGAGCTTCCTCATCCTCCGAATACTCTATCAAATAGTAGGCTGTTTGCGTTGTGGCAATACTGCCGTCAAAGTAACAGGATTCCAAGGCTGCCGTATCAATCTGGTAGCCTGTGCCGAACAACCCGCCGATGTATGTGAGTACAGATTCCGGCGGGCCGCCCAAAAGGGCACAGGCAGAGTAGCAGGTTTTTATCTTTTCCGGGCGCGAACTGTAGCCGATCAGGCCTCCCACCAGAGATGTGGTGGTTTCATCTGAGGCATATGCGGTTACGGTACCGGTGGCATAGCAGTCGATAATCGATTCGTCGAAATGCGACCCTAAAAGTCCCCCGGTTCTAATCTGCCAGCCGCCCGCCGAATTGTTCACATCGCCGGTGGCAAAGCAGCGTGTGATATCTCCCCAATTCTCACTGACAAGCCCGCCCGCAGTCGAGCCATTGAGAACTCCTGCACCGGTTACCTTTCCTTCGGCGTGGCAATTTGTAAGGCTCCCACTATTCGAGCAGACAAGCCCGCCCGCATAAGGACTGGGGTAATCGCCAAGGCCGGTGCTGGTCACGTCCCCCGCCGCATAACTGGCCGTAATGTTATACCCGTTAACCGAATTGTCTCCTACAAGACCGCCCGCCTTTGTGATACTATATGATGTACTGACGACTGCGCCGGTTGCATAACAGTTTGTGATGGTTCCCGTTTCGTCGCAGGTTCCCGCCAGGCCTCCCGCAGTACTATCCTGGTTACCGGTGTGGCTACTGTTGACGGTGCCGGTTGCATGGCTGTTTGAAAGGCTGCCGCTGGTGCTCCTGCCTACAAGGCCGCCTGTAAAGACAGTACAAAAGGATTCTCCTAAGCCCTGCACATCACCGGATGCGAAGCTGCCACTGATTGTATCTTCCGTATACCCCGCCAACCCGCCGAAATAGCCCGGATGGCTGCCTTTAACACTTCCGGAAACCTCTCCTGACGCGCTGCAATCGGTAATAGGGCCAATACTATAGCCCACAAGCCCCCCAACGGCGGATTCTACGAAGTCTGCTCCCCCGTTCTGGCCGGCTCCGCTGCCTGTTACGGTTACGGAGGAGGTACAACCGGTAATGCTGCCTGCGTTGTAACCCGCAACCCCGCCTGCATTGACGCTGCCGTAGCCGGTAATGAACTCATTGGGCGAGACGTTGCTTGCGTCCACGCTCCCTGCGACGGTAAGGTCCCGCACACTGCCCCCCTCGCCGATATAGCCAAAAAGGCCGGCGTATAGCGTGGCCAGATTACCGGTTGTATCCTCAACTACCATCACAATTGTAACAGTGTGTTCGTCGCCGTCAAAGCTACCGGTAAACGGGGTATCCTTCTCGCCAATCGGTGAGAAGTTGCCCACGCTTATGTCGTTCATCAGGCGGTAATGCCCGGCAGGGTCGTCACGTATCCGGTTAAGGTCGGCAAGGTTATAAATCAGGTAAGGGGTGTCTTCACCGCCGTCACCCTCTTCGTAATCCTCAACCTGTATCACGGGGTAGCCGTCGTTTTCACCCGAAACCACCGCCCACGACAGTATCTCGGCATCCTCCGGCGAAAGATTATCGTTCAGAGTCTCAGCAAAGGAAGCTCTATCGGAAGGAATCATTTGAGATGTTGATGTAAGATGATATCCTGACGCAACTGCTTCTTGAGATTCCCCATCTAGTGTAAGATCAGCATCGCTATTATAATACAGGTCTGATTCATTACCGGAGTCGTAAGCACCGAACAAAAGCCCCGCGTAAGCTTCTCCGCCGGTGGCGGAAACGTCCCCGGTTGCGTAAGAATTCCGAACACTTCCCCCATTAAACTGCCCTATAAGCCCTCCGGCATATATGCGCCCGGTACCCGTTTCCTGTAAGGTAACGTCCACCCGGGAATAGCAGTTGATTATCTCTCCGCAGCTAAACCCCGCTAGCCCGCCGGCATAGGTGTAACTGTTATCCGTCACCGTTACGTTAACCGTGCCCAACACCCCGAGATTCTTAACGGTGCCTCTAAACTCCTGAAATAGGCCGATGATATTGGGATAGAAGGTGCCGCCGACATCGGTAATATCGATGTCGATAGTATGTCCGTTGCCGTCAAGGCTACCGCTAAAATAGCCGATTGGGGACGAAACGCCCGTAAGGTCGGCAGCAAGCTTAAAGTATTTATCCGAGTAATTCATAGCCGAAAGGTCCGCTTCACTGCGGATGAGTATGGGATTATCCGCGGTATCCCCTGCGGCTGCGTGTACCGTAAGCGGATACTGCACCGCAAAGATAGCCAGAACAAACATCGCACATGCTGAGAGAATCAACAGCCTTCGTTTTCCTGATACCTGCATAATAAATACTCTCCTTCTCGATACTTTAATGCCGCTGCTTTTCTGAATTGCTTAAAGCAACGGCACAATCTTTCAGGATGAGTATCGCATACGGCTCTGACAGGATTCTGACAAAACCACCGGATAATGAAAGAAAACATTGTCTTTACAAAAAATTTACATATTCAACTTAGCCCGCCGAAAGCGGGGAAGAAGAATTAGTATTATCGGCGTCTCTTATTGATTAAAAGGGCTAACTCACCGTTTGAATCTGTTCAAGAAAACCGGATACCGCCTGCGGAAGCTCAGAATCGTAATCCTGATGCAGCGTTTCAGAGAGCCATTTGCAATGCAGGGAAATTTCTGCGATTAATCCGCGCGCCTGCAATACGCCGAGGTAGAGTATTTGGCTGTCATCATCCGTGGGCGACAGGCGGGCAAGCCGGCGAAGCAATGGCAGGGCCTTTTCCATCTTGCCCAGTTCGATGTATTTCACTGCAATATCCCGAAGCGTCGCGTAGGCCCTGCTTCGGAGTGCCTCATCCATCGGGACGCTCCACACATATCCGTTTTGTGACAGAAACCCTTTGCAGCAGAGTGTACATGCAGCCTCTACCGCCTGATAAGTTTCTTCCTTTTCACGATTATAATTGGATAGGACATTTTCTACTTCAAAATAATCGCAGTTTACCTTTGAAAGAAACAGGCCATATTTATTATCGGCATAAATCAGTTCCACATTCTTTTTAAAGGGTGAAAGCACATTCCTGATTTTGCAGACAGAGGTTTGAAGAATCGGCAGAGCCTTTGTATACTCGATGTTCGGCCACAGATTCTCGATGATGATCTCTTTATGTATATAGGCATCGTGGTTTGTAAGCAGGAAAGCAAAAAGCTCCTCCGCCTTTGTGCGCTGCCAAATCACAGGCCTGTCGTTTGCCAGAACCTCCAGACGCCCAAAGCAGCTGATTTTAAGTGCGTTGGGGCGTGACTCCTCCAGGCCGATCTCACTTTTCAGGCGATCCACCATCTTGTTAAAGCGGCTGATGTTAATGGGCTTCATGATATAATCCAAAGCATTCAGCTCAAAGGCCGCCACTGCATACTGGTTCCAGCCTGTAATGAAAACAATCTTAATTGCAGGGTAGAGCTCAAGCAGCTTTTCGGCTAGTGTAAGCCCGTCCATCTCCGGCATCTCGATATCGATAAAGGCGACCTGCGGTAAAGCGCGGGCGGCCGCCTGTAATGCTTCGGCGGCGTTTTGGCACCGCCCTTCCACTTTCATAAAGCCTGTCTTTTCAATCAGATCGCTGATCTCTTCAAGGTTATACCACTCGTCGTCTACCACAATTGTCCCAATCATATCTTTCTACCCTTTCAAAAGCTCCTCCGGCAGCGGGATGTAAAAAGAGACGGTTGTCACCGCTTGGTCGCTTTGTATCGTCAGGCCCCCGCCATAATATTTCAGCAGCCTTTTATGTATGTTGATAATCCCCACGCCTTGCTGATGATCGCTGCCCATCAGCAACGCTTCTATCCTTTCCGGTTCAATACCTACGCCGTCGTCCTTCACCTCAAAACACGCAAAGCCGCCGCTGCTCCAAACATGAAGCTCTACCGTGCCGCCCTCCTTTTTGGGCAGAACACCGTGCCTTACCGCATTTTCCACAAGCGGCTGCAATACCAGGCGCGGCAGTTCCAACTCTTTCGGAGCGTCGACGCTGACTATAAAGTTCAGCCGCTCGCCAAATCTTTTCTTTACGATCCGGATGTAGGTATCCACAGCCTCTAATTCCTGCCAAAGGCGAGACATAGGGGAGGAATTGTCCGCCCTATAGCAACTGATAAGATATTCGCTCAGATCCACCACCAGATCCTTGGCTGCATTGTCGTCACGTGAAATCAGCGATGAGATGGTACTGAGTGTATTGTTAATAAAGTGCGGGCTGATTTGGGCCTGCAGAAAGGAAAGCTCGTTAGACTCCGCCTTCATTAAGGCATTCGCTGCAAGGATCTCCAGCTGCCTTTGATGTTCCACATAAAGCGTGATATCCTTAATGGAGAGTATCGCGCCGATAAAAACACCTGAGGCTGAACGAATCTGAGTCAGTTGCGCTGTAAAATGCCGCAATTCTTCTTTGTGCTTTAGCTGAAAGCTCACACTTGGGCTAGCAAACGAAAGGTCTTCAAGCTCCTTATGATATTCGATAAAGCCCTCGAGCGTATGTTTCTTTTCGAGCTTTTTCAGTTCGGGATATAACCGTAAAAATGATTCGTTTACATCCATTAAGCGTCCGCCGATATCCGAAAGCGCGATTGCGTCCTCAGAAAGCTGGAATACTGTTTTAGTCGCGATCGGAATAGTATTGAAGATGCTGTAACGGAAGATACAGAAAAGGTACAAAACACCTGAGAAGATGGAACAGATGGGGTAATAGTCTATACCCAGATAATTTGTATTTGTTGTGTTGAGATACATAGTAATCCATAGCATAAGCGAAGCAATCATCATCAGCAGATAGCTGCTTTTGTGAAGGCGGGTGGATTGGAGCCACCCGCGGAAATAGAGCAGGGTGCAGGCCACGCCCATCACACTGATAGCGCAAATCAACGCGAGATACATCGGGCCTTTTTCAGCGATGATGACAGGAAAGTAACCATTGCTTTCAAACCGGTAGGAGGTAATATATAGATGGTGAAAACGATTTGTGTAATAGACAATGTAATAGATTAAAAGGTAGATTAATAGGGTACCTCGTATGAGACGTATTCTTTTAAGAAACTGCGTATAGTCAAGGCACATCATCAACCATAAATACGGCATTGAAGGGATTGCAATATGCTCGAAGTCAAACCAGAACATGGCCGTGGGAAAGGTATCGGCGTTAATTTCACCGATATATCCAAAGTTATAGAGTAATATTGCAATGATAAGAAGGATGAAATACCTCGCACCCGGGAGGGAATGCCTCTTATACGCATAAAAAATCAACGATGCCCCAATAAACAAAGAAAAAACCAACAGAATTGTAAGGGCGGTTCTCATAAAGCTGACACCATCTCTCTTGAATTCCATCGTCAAAAAATAAAACAATTGGTATTATTGTTGCAATTAAAACGTAGGCAAAAGATACTTTGCTTTATTTTCTAAACATAAAGCAGGCCGAACTTTACATCATTACTATGTACAGTGTAAAAGAAGCATCATATAAGAAGCAGTAGTATCGATGAGAATTATTATACGCCCCTATTTTTTACATGTCAATTTATGCCTAATAATATAACCTGCAGCGGGAGACTACAGGTTAAAACAATTTCATTATTCTTTTATCGCTCATAGAACTTTATGTTAACAATATCCCTGATTGCCTGTACCCTCAGCTTGTAACTTTAGCTATATTTAAGGGCGCATTACTTGCTTCTATAAAAAGCCATAAAACACAAAAAAGCCTACATAAGCAGGCTTTTTGTGTTCTAGCGAAATGCTTCGCTTTGGTGGGAGGAGATGGATTCGAACCATCGAAGCGAGACGCAACAGATTTACAGTCTATTGCATTTTTTATAATTATGGTGTTTTTTAGAGGCGTTTTTGCGATACAATGTAAGCAACATAATTAATCCTAAGGAGTTGCATCATGGTGTATCTTGAAAAATTAACAACAACTTCTTCTTCGTTGAAGAATGAAAGCGAAAACGGCCAATTAGTTGACAGTAAGCCTTCAATTTCGAGTATTACAAACTCAAAGAGCATTCTATTCTGCGATTACATGCGATTATGGCTAGAGATTCATAGGAATAAGCTTCAGGGTAATACTTATGAAACATATCTTGGCCAGATCGAGAACCACATATATCCGTACTTTGCTGATGAGGGAATCTTTCTTAATGAGGTAACTGTTGATGATATTGAAGAGTATTATGATTATGAATTGTCCACAGGATTATCGAGCAACACCGTCATAAGATACCATTCAAATATTTTTACTGCTTTAAAATATGCTAAGAAAAAGCATTTAATTATCGATAACCCGATGGACTATGTCGAACGACCAAAACCTACGAAATATATTGCGAATTTTTATAATGCTGAACAACTTGAAATGCTATTTGAAATAGCCAAGAACTATGAAATCTTTGTAGCCATCTTAATCGCTGCCTATTTAGGATTAAGACGTAGCGAAGTTGTTGGGTTGAGGTGGGATTGCATCAACTTCTATCAGGGAACAATAACTATACGAAGAAAAGCAATGAGACTGAGAAGTAAAGGAGAGGATGTTATATCCGAAAAACTAAAAACTCAGGCAAGTTATAGATCATTGCCGTTACCTAAAGATTTATTAGAATATCTCAAGAAACTCAGGGCTTATCAGAAAGAGCAATCGAAAGTAGAGGGTTATTATTCTGGCGATTCAGCATATGTGTGCTTAGATATATCAGGGCATAGATTAGAACTAAACAGTGTAACGGGTCAATTCAGAGGTATAATCTTTAAGTATGATTTAGACTATATCAGATTTCATGATTTAAGGCACTCATGTGCCAGTTTACTTTTAAGCCTTGGTTATTCGTTGAAGCAAATACAGGAATGGTTAGGTCACAGCAGTATTGTTACGACGGCAAATATTTATGCTCATTTAGATGTAAAAGATAAGGTGGGAATGGCAGACAGGATTAATGGAGCCCTCAAACTTTAATCTATATGATTGGCGGCATGTTATCATGCCGCCTTAATTTATTTAAAAGGAGGATTTTTTTTATGAACCAATATAGCGGCTACTGCTTCTTTAAGGACGGGAGTTATACTCACGCTGTGTTATTGGTGGGCGAAGCTGAAGCAATAGCCTATGTTCAACTGCTAATGAATTTGCAGCACCGAGTAATTATTGTGGATTCAGAGGATTGTATTGTTATGGAGGCAGTGGACGGACAAATCATATTCCCTCCTTCAAACATAGATCATTCAGAAAAAAGGAGAGTAGAACCATGTCAAAGATAATCGCAATCGCAAACCAGAAAGGCGGTGTGGGAAAAACCACAACCGCCTTTAATCTTGCTACGGGCCTTGTCCAGCAAGGAAAGCGGGTACTGCTTATCGACCTCGATCCTCAGGGCAATCTCACCGACTATATTGGCTATGTACCCGATGAGCTACCTACCATCAGCGACCTGATGCACGATGCTTCCACTGGCAAGAAGCCCGATGCCGCCGCAGCTATTCGCACAAACCAAGCGGAAGGCGTGGACTATATTCCATCGAACATTTTACTGTCCAGCGCCGAGATGTTTTTAAGCTCTTGTTTTTCACGGGAAAAGGTTCTTAAAAAGATTCTCTCGCAAGAGTGCCTCAAGCAATATGATTACATCCTTATTGATTGTTTACCCTCGTTGGGGGTACTACTAGTCAATGCCCTTACTGCCAGTGATTCAGTAATAATTCCAGTACAGGCACAGAAGTTCTCACTGGATGGTATAGACCTTTTGATGCGAATCATCCACACAGTTCAAGAAGATCTAAACGAACAACTTGTTATAGACGGTGTGCTTGTCACTATGGTGGACAACACCGTCATGGCGCGAGCAGTGGTTGATGCCCTGAGCGAACAGTTTGGAGATAAGCTGTTCCAAGCGAAGATCAGTAAGTCAGTAGAAGCAACAAACAGTACGTATGAACAAAAGAGCTTAATAGCAAGCAAGAGCAGCAAGCTCGGTGCTCAATATGCAGAAGTGGTTGAAGAACTACTGAGGAGGTAATCATGGGTAAGATCGACCTCAAAACAAAAGTGTCAGCTAATTCATCCGCAGAAGCATTTGCTCTCATGTTTGGTGGCCACAAGGGTGATATACATGAGCTACCCATCGGTAACCTTGTTCCTTACGAAGGTCAGCCCTTTAAACCATACACTCCAGACAAGCTCAAGGAGCTTGCCGAAAACATCCATGACAACGGCCTCATTAACCCCATCATTGTCCGGCAAATCAGCGAAGAAAAATATCAAATCCTTGCCGGACATAACAGGGTAAACGCCTGCAAGCTGCTTGGCATGGAGGCGGTGCCTTCCATCATCAAGAATGTGGACGATAATCAAGCCGAGCTGATAATGCTTGATTCTAACCTTAACCAGCGCGATAAATTACTCCCCAGCGAAAAAGCCTTTGCATATAAGCGGCAGATGGATAACCTTAAGAGGCAAGGAAAACGATCAGACTTAACTTTGTCTCAACATGAGACAAAGTTAGATACGGGTGAAAACATCGCCCAAAACGGCCAAGATTCTCGTGCAAATGTTTTTCGTTATATCCGTCTTACGTCCCTTATTCGTCCACTTCTTGACCGTGTTGATAGCGGAGATTTATCTTTCACAGCGGGTGTGAGCCTTTCATATCTCACCGAGAAGCAACAGGATGGTTTATTAAACTATATTGATACATTTAACCTTAAAGTTAGTCCTGAGCAATCTGAAAAGCTCAAGGAACTCGCAAAAATCAGTGAGCCGGAGGGCATCCTTCTTACCAAGCTTGATGAGGTGTTCGGCAGAACGCCGAAGGAGAAGAAAGCCACGTCACCCGTTGGCAAAGCCTTCAAGGCAGCATCAGAGCGCGCAGAACTGGCCGGTTACTTTGAGGGCAAGAGCAAAAAAGAGGTTGAGGATACCGTCGTGGAGGCGCTTATGATGTATTACGCAACTAAGAATAACATGGAGGGTGTATAAGTATGAATCAGTTTTCATTATTCGAGGCTCTTAACTTATCCGGAGACTTAAATATCGTCATAATGGGATTGTGCGCAGGTGCTGTTTTCATTGTTGGGTCTATTATATATGCACTTGCTTATTCGGGTGGTTGGGATGGTTGTAGTATTTTTCTTTTGGCTATAGGTATAATTGGCTTACTTTCCTCGCTGTTTATTGGATACTCAAGCTATACTTTCATAAACGAAGAGTATAATGAGATCATGGCGGTTGATACCACACGCGAATATACAGCTCTGCAGGTATATAAAGAATTTGGCGTAGAAAAGCCAGATGGCCTCTATCAAATTGACCTTAGTGAGATGGATAAGGAATTGTATTCGCAGATTAAACGGGATGACAAAGACCCATACGATTTCATTCTTAAAAAAGTGTCAGGTGAAGCAGATGAGGAGGTTATAGCGAAATGACTTACTTTAATGAGAATAATAAGTCACCAGATCGTATAAATGCTGAAACACTTCATGAAGCACTCGGTGATATCAATTTAACTGAGGGCGAAACAAAGAGCCTTAACTGGCTTTGTGGATGGGAGCCATCAACTGTTAAAAATATTGTTTCTGCATTTAAAAAGGCTGGACAATCACAAGCGATTCAAATACCAAAAAGGCCCATCAATATCGGCGATACACTTTACTTCGAGGTCAGCACGAACCGCTGGATTCAAGGCCACGTATCGGATAAGGCGGTCCAGAATAACACAACTCATTTTTATCTTCAAAGTGATAGGTTTTGCTGCTGGAAGAACGAGAATGACTTAGGCAAAACAGTTCTTACACCCGATGAATATAAACTGAAAAACAGCATTTCGCCAGAACGCGAGGCTGAGCTGCACGAACTGTTTTGGTCTGAAACCAATGAGAATTGGACGCAAGAATGGCGCGACAGCTTAAATGAGCAAGAGCAAAAGCTTGTTGACAAGTGGGATGCAGATTGCGCAAAGGGTGTTAAGGCCATCGGTGAGAAAATCCTTGACCTTGGGAAGTCTCCCCCTGCTCCGCAGATGTTCTGAAAAGGTTTAACATAACATTCTTTACATACATCAAGCATTGGAGATAACAACATATGCAGAATAAGCCGCAACAAATCTATGAGCTGGCCGCCGAAACTACAAGCGCGGTCACACAAAGCTCATCTAACTGGACAGCTTTTTTGAAAACAGCTGCATGGAATTATAAATACCCCTTTCAAGACCAGCTCCTTATCTACGCCCAACGGCCCGACGCCACCGCCTGCGCCCCATATGATGTTTGGAATGCACGCTTGCATCGGTGGGTGCGCGCCGGGTCGAAGGGTATCGCCTTGATCGACGATACAGATACAAAGCTCAGATTACGATACGTCTTTGATGTATCAGATACAGACAGTATCAACACGAATCTTACCCTCTGGTCGATACAGGAAGCCAATCAGGCAGCAGTGCTACAAAGCCTCGGGGAAAACTATGGCGATATAGAGAGCAGCAGCGACTTGGCAGGAGCTTTAATTACCGCCACCGATAGTGTGGTGGAACAGTACTTTGAAGAGGCACTTTCAGGAGCGCTCCCCATATTTGAAAGCGGCCTTTTTGAAGAGCAGGACGAGCAGATAACCGAAACTGCCTTTAAGGACATTCTGAAAAGTTCCGTTGCGTACATGCTCTTTGTTCGCTGTGGATTGCCACCGGAATCACATTTTAATAAAGATGATTTCAAGACCATATCAAGCTTCAATTCGCTTGATGCGGTTTCATATTTAGGTTCATCAGCCAGTACCGTTTCTGAAACGCTGCTCCGGCAGATAGAAAGAACCGTAAAATCTTTGCAACGCAATATGTTGCAGCCTCAGTCGCACACCTTAAAGCAACAGAATATTGAAACCAATAATGAAAGGAATGAGCCACATGTCACTGAACTACAGGAAAATGGGGGATTATCAGGTGCCGGAATTGACACTGCCAGAGGAGGAAATCCACCTCGGCAAGTACGGGATGCTGCGCAGGACATTTCTCAGGGAACACCAGCAGGCGGAGTACTCGAGGCTGATGCTGTCGGGCAAGTTGAACGAACACCTGATGGGGATCGACCAGATAGCGAAGGAGCGGATCGACTTCTACGTGACCCTGCAGACGGAGAAAGACCCGCCCCCAGACAAGGGAACCGACCCGATGGGCTGGGCAGTCCACATGGACAGCTTGCACCACGCAGCCGAAGAGATGGTACTGACAGAGCTTATCTACAGCTAACCCTATTCCCTTCTGAGCAACAGCAGATAGCAGCGGTGCAAAAGGCGGAGAGCCAAGAAGCTCATTCGTCTTTTTCTTTTTTACCGCATGATGGCGAAAGATCGTCTGAGCATAATACGCTGCGTGAACTCTACAAGGCCTACCTGCCCGACATTCTGAAACGAGTACGAAGTGATGAGATTTTCACTTTCCTGCGTGATAGGGATGTACAAGCGGACAGTGCAAAGCCTGAATTGGATAAAGCACTTGATCGCCTTGTCCTTGCCATGCAGGATGAGCATCCTGACTTTTACGCTGCCTACATGGAACGACCTCGATTTAAGGAATGGCTATCCGAGGATGTATTCCAGCGAACCTATCAAGACTATCTCATCGAGACGAGAGATATGGTTACCCTCCATAGTGAGGATGCGGACGCGCCCGCTTGGGTACATGCAGGGAGCATACAGGATGTGCCTTTAGAAGCTGCCGCTGCTGCACCGATGGCCGAGCTTGCTACGCAGACCAGTGAAGAAGAAAAAATAGAGCCGACACAACCGGTAGCCCCTCCCCCCGTCCCTGAAACGCCACGCATAAACTATCATATCACCGATGATGCCCTCGGCCACGGCGGCGCAAAGACCAAGTACGGTTATAACGCCGCGGCGATCCGCTTATTAAAGCAGCTGGAGGTAACAGGCAGACGGGCAACGGTGGAAGAACAGGAAGTGCTGGCAAGGTATGTCGGTTGGGGCGGCCTGCCGCAGGCGTTTGATGAGCGAAACAGCCAGTGGACAAAAGAATACACCGAGCTTAAAGCGCTGCTTACCGATGATGAATACACTCATGCGAGAGCATCGACCCTGAATGCGCACTATACCTCCCCCACCGTGATCAAAGCTATCTATACGTGCATCGAGCGTATGGGCTTCGAGACCGGCAATATCCTTGAGCCAGCCATGGGTGTCGGAAACTTCTTCGGCTTGCTGCCTGAAAGCATGAGCAGGTCCAGGCTCTATGGTGTCGAGCTCGACAGCATCACAGGCCGGATCGCCAAGCAGCTGTACCAGCAGGCGAACATCACCGTACAGGGTTTTGAGCAAACACAATTCCCTGACAGTTTCTTTGACCTCGCTGTCGGCAACGTCCCGTTTGGCAGCTACGGTGTAGCAGACAGGAAATATGATAAATACCATTTCTTCATCCATGATTATTTCTTTGCGAAAACCCTCGATAAGGTTCGCCCGGGCGGTATCATCGCTTTTGTGACCTCAAAGGGCACAATGGATAAGCAGAACCCCGCGGTGCGCCGATACATAGCCGAGCGAGCCGAGCTGCTTGGGGCAATCCGCTTACCCAACACGGCGTTTTATGATAACGCCGGTACTCAGGTGACAGCCGATATTCTGTTTTTACAGAAACGTGACCGGGCAATCGTTACCGAGCCGGATTGGGTGCATCTTGGTTTGACCGCCGACGGAATCCCCGTCAACAGCTACTTTGCTGAGAATCCACATATGATACTTGGTACCATGTCGTACGACGAGCGGATGTACGGCAGTGAAAAAGATACTACCTGTGCTCCCTTTGAGGGCGCTGACCTTGTACAGCAGCTCGCTGAGGCAATCACCCATATTCACGGTGAGATCTATTCTTCTTCTCAAAGCGAAATGGAAGAACAGCCCGACTTTATCCCCGCCGACCCGAACGTCCGCAATTTTAGTTTCGCTGTTTATGAAGGCGGTATCTACTACCGCGAAAACAGTCGAATGAATAAGGTGGACGTTAACGCCACCGCGGCAAACCGTATCAAAGGTATGATAGAAATCAGGGACTGCGTGAGGGCTTTGATTGCTTATCAAACCGAGGATTACGGCGGTGATGTCATTACTGCTGAGCAGCAGAAACTGAATAGTCTTTATGACAGCTTTACCGCAAAGTATGGTCTGCTCTCCAGCCGTGCCAATAACATGGCGTTTTCGGATGACAGCTCATACTTTCTTTTATGTTCCCTTGAAGTACTTGATAATGAAGGTAACCTTGAGCGCAAGTCGGATATGTTTACAAAGCGAACCATCCGGCAACGGAAAGCTGTAACCCACGTAGACACCGCAAGCGAGGCCTTGGCCATCTCGATTGGGGAAAAGGCTAAAGTGGATTTACCCTTCATGCATGGCCTGACGGGCCTGAGTGAGACGCAGCTTGTCAAAGACCTTGAGACAGTTATCTACCGTAACCCATCCAAGAGTACGGACGATGCGCCGGTATATGAAACCGCCGACGAGTACCTCTCTGGTAACGTGCGTGAAAAGCTCAGTACAGCGAAACAATTTGCCGAGCTGCATCCAGAGCTGTATAGTTTAAACGTGCAGGCGCTGGAGGCGGTGCAGCCCAAAGACCTCGACGCCAGCGAAATTGATGTCCGGTTAGGCGCTACGTGGGTGCCCTGTGATGTAGTCAAGGATTTTATCTTTTCACTGCTAAGTACTCCGCTTGTTTACCGCAGAGGTATCGATGTGCACTATTCCGAAATTACTTCCAACTGGAATGTATCGGGTAAGCACAACGATTCGGGCACTAATATAAAGGCTAATGTTACCTACGGCACCAAACGGATAAACGCCTATGAGATCATTGAGGAAACGCTCAACCTTCGCGATGTTCGTATCTACGATACGGTGTACGAGGAAGGTAAAGCGGTTCGGGTGTTCAATCCGAAGGAATCGGCCATTGCCCAGCAGAAGCAGGAGGCCATCAAAGACGCCTTTAAAGATTGGGTATGGATTGATCAGAAGCGCCGAGAACGGCTGGTGCGGTTGTATAACGATAAGTTCAATTCCATCCGGCCGCGGGAATATGATGGTAGCCACCTCCGTTTCACCGGCATGAACCCTGAAAAAAAGATGCGCAAACATCAGGTGGATGCCGTAGCACGCTTTATCTATGGGGGCAATTCCCTGTTTGCTCATTGCGTCGGTGCAGGTAAAACCTATGAAATGACCGCCGCCGCTATGGAGAGTAAATTCCTAGGCCTGTGTCAGAAAAGTATGCTGCCTGTCCCCAATCACCTGACGGAACAGTGGGCGACGGATTTTCTGGATTTGTACCCGTCCGCGAATATCCTTGTGTCCACCAAGAAGGATTTTGAGACAGCCAACCGTAAGAAGTTCTGCGCACGTATTGCTACGGGCGATTACGACGCCATCATCATAGGGCAAAGTCAGTTTGAAAAGATACCCATCTCGCATGAACGCCAGATGCGTCAACTACAGGATCAAATCGATGAGATTACCTATGGTGTAGCCGACCTCAAACGACAGAATGGCGAGCAATTTGCCATCAAGCAGATGGAAAAATTGAAAAAGTCGCTTGAAATCAAACTTAAAAAGCTCAATGACACCACCCGGAAGGATGATGTTATCACCTTTGAGGAGCTTGGCGTTGACCGCCTGTTTGTTGATGAAGCCGACAATTACAAAAACCTGTTCATTTACACCAAGATGCGCAACGTGGCGGGCATTTCACAGACGGAGGCACAGAAGGCTTCCGATATGTTTGCAAAGTGCCGCTACCTTGACGAGCTGACTGGTGGGCGCGGCATCGCCTTTGCAACCGGCACGCCGATCTCAAACTCCATTACGGAGATGTACACCATGCAGCGGTATCTGCAATATGCTACCCTTATAAAATATGGCCTGCAGCACTTCGATTGCTGGGCGTCTACCTTTGGTGAAACCGTAACCGCTATCGAGCTTGCCCCGGAAGGTACCGGCTATCGAGCTAAGACACGGTTTGCGAGGTTCTACAACCTCCCTGAACTTATGAATATGTTCAAAGAGGTTGCCGACATCAAGACAGCGGATATGCTCAATCTCCCTGTTCCGAGAGCAATATTCCATAACGTTGCCGTGAAGCCCAGCGAGTTTCAGAAGGATATGGTGTCGGAGTTTGCCGAGCGCGCTGATGCGGTACGAAAACAGCTGGTTCTGCCCACCGAAGATAACATGCTCAAAATCACGAACGATGGTCGTAAGTTGGCACTCGACCAGCGGCTTATCAACGCACTCCTTCCTGATGATGAGAGTAGTAAGATTAACGCCGCTGTAAAGTCTATCTTTGACTACTGGAAGCAAGGCATTGATGAACATCTTACACAGCTTGTATTCTGTGACTTATCAACGCCGAAAGGTGATGGCAGCTTCAACGTATATGACGATGTTCGTAACAAGCTTATCCAAAGAGATGTACCCGAGGATGAAATCGAGTTTATACATAACGCCAAAACCGATGCAGCGAAGAAAGAACTGTTCGCCAAGGTGCGAAGTGGACAGATTCGTATCTTAATGGGCAGTACAGCCAAAATGGGTGCAGGCACCAATGTGCAGGATAGGCTGATTGCGCTACATGACCTCGATTGCCCTTGGCGGCCTCGCGATCTGGAGCAGCGTGCAGGTAGGATCATCCGGCAGGGCAACAAAAATGAAGAGGTACATATCTTCCGCTATGTCACCGAGAACACCTTTGATGCTTATCTGTACCAGATACTCGAGAACAAGCAGCGATTTATCTCTCAGATCATGACGAGCAAATCGCCGGTACGTTCTGCCGAAGATATAGATGAAACCGCACTTTCGTACGCCGAGGTGAAGGCCTTGGCCACCGGCAATCCCTACATCAAAGAGAAGATGGACTTGGATATTCAGGTGTCGAGACTAAAGCTGCTAAAAGCCAACCATCTGAGCCAGCGTTACGCGCTGGAGGACAGCCTTATTAAGTACTTCCCGCAGCGGCAGAAGTACTTAGAGGAGCGTATTACCGGGTATGAACGGGACTTTTCCACCTATCAGGCGCAGCTGCAAGCTTTACAGCAGAAGGAGGTTAAAGAGGAAAGCAAATTTGCAGGCATGACTATTTACGGCACTCAGTTTACTGAAAAGGCACTGGCCGGGAATGCCATTCTTGAGGCCTGTATGCAGCTGACTTCAAGTGACCCGCAGGAGCTGGGCAGCTACATGGGCTTTGAGATGATTCTTTCTTTCGATGCATTCCAGAAGCAGCATATGATTACCCTGCAGGGAGCGTTGAGCTATAAGACATCGCTCGGATCCGATGTGCATGGCAATATCACTCGTATCAATAATCTCCTTAACGACCTTCCGGATCACATAACATCCTATAAGGAGGAGCTTAAAAATCTACTGCAACAGATTGAAACTGCAAAAGAACAGGTGAAAATGCCCTTCGTTAAGGAGGAGGAGCTGCAAACAAAGTCTGCTAGATTGGCCGAGCTTAATATCTTGTTAAACATGGACAAAGCGGAGAATGAGCCGGTGGGCGGCGATTTAGAGGTTTTGGAAAGCGTTGAACCCGATATCCCTACAATAAAAGAGACTCCCCCGCCCGCACCGGTAATGATGTAGTAACACCTGCAATTAGCGGGTGTTTTTTATTTTATAAACAGAAAGGAAGTTGAAAATGTTAAAAACCATTGAGGTTGACCGATGGAATTATCTCTATCACCTCGGCATGATTAAAGCAAAGGACGCTTTTGATCAGCTTGAAAAGCACCTTAAAGAGCACGGCCTTCTACCAGACGAGTTTATATTTTTAGAGGATCGCTTTAAGGCAAACGACGGTGAATTACCGATTTACCTCGCGGCAATCTGCCAAACCAATTTCGGTGAGAACGAAGGAATTGACCTTGATATTTCACTCAAGTATGAGGAGAATGGCGAATTCAAATATCGCAGCTTCGCTATGGGTAAAACCCTTGGAGACACCGTAGAAGCTTTCCAGCGCATGGCGCGGATCGGCGCGGAATGTTCCATGATGCTCAACGGGCGCGGTGCTAATATCATGAATAACCTTGAGCAAGCTCAGAGAGACAACCAATTCCTTCGTGTTCTTGAACCGAACCTCAAGGCCCTCGGCGTGACCTACGACAAAAAGGTAAGTGGCAATAAAGAGGACGTTAAGCTCTCCCTGCATGGGGAACAGATCGGGTACATAGACGTATCCGAGGACAATACCCTGTATCTGAAGCGCAATGAAGCAGTTGAACCCACCTTTGATAAAATCAAGCAGACTTTTCGTGATACCTCGGAAGCCTTTGAGGCCTACGCATCCGCAATGCCACTGGAGGTGCAGGGCGAAGCCGCACAAACCTATCGGAAATTGTGTGAAATGAACGGCGTGGTTCTTGCCGCAAAGATGATGCAAGACAAGGCCCTTCAGTTTGTTACGTGGAGAAGAACGTCAACGGGTGTTGAACACGGAAACTATACGCATGACTATGAGGCTGCAAAGAAGGATTTTGCCCTGCGCGCCGAACTTGTTGATGAGCGCCGCCTGTTTGATGACAAGGAGCTTTCACTTATCGGTTCAGCAATTGAATTGGCCAGTCGTTTTTCGCCCATGTCCAATAAGCAGCTTACATACGATGAGGAGCGTAGCCTTGAAAGCATCACAGAAAAGATCGGCGCGATATTGTCGCTTACCAATACGCAACCGGCAGCGGCTCCGCCGCTCAGTAACAGCCAATCGGGCTTATTAGAGCCTTGAGGTTCCGATATGCGGGTAAATCATATTGGGCTTACAGAAGCCTACGGCCCCGCTTTTCTACGCCTGCTTGGGCAAATCAGTGATGAGCTATGGAGCGGTGTTCCCCCCGACAAAGTACAAAAACGGATGCTGGAGGAGGTAGAGAAGATGGAATATAATCCAATGAAGGGAGAGATGCTCGCGGCCTGCTATGCATGGTTCGATGTCGTTATGCAGAACATCCCTTCGGCATCGGAGCAATTAACTCTGAAATAAGGAGGTGATTAAAAGATGATAGAAGCTAATATTCAACAGTATCTCTCTGAATGCAAGGAACGAAAGCTCGTTGGCCCCATCAAGTTACCCCAGTGCTGCTTTATGGGCTGCCTGCAGGCCGATAACCCCGTCTGCATACAGTGCGAAAAGAATATGCACGACAATGTCTCAGACCAGTTTCAGATCTGCCGCGAAATGAACCAGCTGCTCGGCTACAAGGCCAGCGGATTTACCCCCACTGAAACACAGCGGATAGCCGATGTTCTAGAGCAGCTGGGCATTAATGTTACTGACATTTTAGGCAAGGAAAACACATAAGCTTTCTGGCGGCCTTTTTAACCTCATCAACAAGCCATGCGATAGAACGTGCCGCGATGGTGCGTTCCTTTGTTATGTCTTGGTATATAAAATCAGACAGGAAGGATGAAACCATGAGAAAAATAGCATCAATTCTTCTATGCGTGCTGCTCACTTTTTCTTTTTTACTGGCAGCTCCACTGCCGGTACGTGCAGAAGAAACCGACCCAATACCCGTTGCTCAATTTGTTGCGGACAGCCATGTGTTGATGACACGAGCCGATGGGCGTATCCTCGGCTGGGGCGATAACACTTACGGCCAGCTCGGGCTAGGCGAAGAAAGTGAGAAAAGCTACACCACGCCCGTTGAGATTACCTTTTTTAAGGACAAGGGTAAAATCAAACAAATTGCCGCGATTAAGGACACAAGCTTTGTACTGCTTAACAGCGGTGAGCTGTACAGTGCTGGCAGCGGCACCTACGGCAAGCATGGCCAAGGCGATACCTATGATAAAACAGAGTGGGGGCGCGTCGGCGGCGAGCTAAAATTTAAGAAGCTCTACACCAACGGTGCCGCCGAGTTTTGTCTGGCCGAAGATTATAATGGCTCGCTGTATGCTTGGGGCAAAAACAGCGATGGGCAGCTGGGGGTGGGTGACACAAACGCTCGCACCAGCCCGACACTTGTAAAAGCCAGTGCAAATATAAAGGAAATTTGGCTTGGCGAAACCTATGCTGAATACATAGACCTTGATAATAACGTATATTATTGGGGGACATTCAATGGCGGGCAGGATGGATTGCAGTACTCGTATAACGTTATTCATCACTCACAATATCGTTGGTCGGATGGTTCAGGGTATAATGCAGATGAAACATCTACCACAATAAAAGCTATTTCTACTGCATCGACGCCTAAGCTTACACTTTATACTCTAGGGGCATTGCCTCCCAATCAGAGTAGGCCATCAATTGATAGGGGTGAAACAGGAACATGGTATACATACTCATGGAATACTAAATCACTTCTTGTCACTAATACATCTGCATTAACAAACATCCATGCTGGATCAGCGCATAGCCTTTTAGTATACAACGGTCTTATTTACGGTTGGGGAGACGTCAGTAAAAAACAATTAGCAACCCAAGGGCAAGTTTCTGCTCCCACTGTAATTACAGCAGTCAACGAATTAATATCCAACCAAAAAACATTAGGCGTAGATTTGACTAATATCTTTGTTGACCGAAATAGCAACTATCTAACATTTTCTGATGGCAGCGTATGGGTGTGGGGCGACAACAGCTTCAACAAGTCTGGCATTTCCGGTGCTCCTTTAAACATTAGTACCCCATCTAAAATAGACGCGCTGCAAGATAAGATGGTCGTGAAGGTAGTTGCTGGTCGAGACACCAACTACTATATCACCGAAAATGGCGAAATTTACGCAACCGGCAGCAACGTCAATGGTGTATCCGGTCTCGGCGAGGACTACAAGGACGAGGCCACCATTGATACCCCGACGAAAATAGACTATCTCGGTTTCTCCGAAACGCTCGAACCTCCTACCGCGCCGGTGCAGATTACCGTCCCGGAACGCGCAGAAGAAGAAAGTACGATAGAAGTCATGTGGGACGCTGTGCCTGATGCGACGAATTACGAGTTAAAACGTACCGTAACGATGCGTTCTAATGCCATGCAGATAACTTCAACAGCTCCAACGCTGGTGTATGACGGTGAGCAAACCGCCTACAATGATACCGCGAAGCCAGAATGGGAGAGCGTTGCATACGAGTTGCAGGCCAAGAACGCGATAGGTGATTATTCATCGCCTGTATTATCCAGCACCGTGCCGATCACGCTCAAAAGCAATGATGACGATAATGGCGGTGGTGGAAACGGCGACGGGGACAATGGAGGCGGCAACGGTGACGGTAATAACGGTGGTGGAAATGTTGTGCAGCCACCCGTCAATGTAACCGTAAATCCCCCTGATGTAACGGTACAATCGCCGGATATACGGGTAAACACTCCTGAGATTAAGTTACCTGATTACCCCGAGATTCAGAACTATCCGAGTAACAATAGCCCACCGTCTTCTACCACCAATTCCGCACTATCCTCTTGGTTACCGACGCCCGCGCAGTTGCAGGCCTTGGGGCTTGGCGGCGGTAATACCGGCAATGCCAACATGCCGTATGTCATTACGATTCAGCCCAGCACCCCACAGTACATACAGCCACCGTCAAGCGATACAGGGAATAACACGGTGATGTACGTCATTATCTTTGTGCTTATCGCCGTAATCATCGCTATCGTCGCCTTCTTATCTGCATCAATGATCTTTAATAAGAATTCCGGCGAGCTGCACCGTATCCGATTCATGCTTTCGGAATTATTTGATTCCAATGAATAGCGCCGATGCGGTTCCTTTCCTAGCATATATTTTTTGTTTCATTGGCGCCACCATCAGCGACCTCAAAACCTTAGAGATACCCAACCGTATCCCGGGGTTCTTGCTGTTGATTGGTGCCATAAAGATTGTTTTAAAGCCCGATACCCTGCTGCAGGCCGTCATAGGCCTTGTCGGTATCGGGCTTTTGCTATTACTCCCGGACTTGATAGTTGAGGGGATCGGCGGCGGCGACATCAAGCTGTGCGCTGCCGCCGCTTTTGTGATTGGCTTTGAGCGTTCGCTCATCGCACTTATACTCAGCTTCATCCCGGCGATTCTCTATGGCCTGCTGGTGAGAAAAGGGCGCGGCGGCTTTGCGCTCGCGCCCTTTTTCTTAGTAGGTTTCTTTGTTGGCTATTTGATTTGACAGAAAGGACTGGTTACATGAGATTTGATGACCAAAACGAGGTCTTTAGTACACCGAAAAAGAAGAATAAGCTATTCGCCGCGGTGATGGCGCAGATAAAACGCGATAAGAGCGAACAGGCAGTTGACGATGAAGAAGAAAATGAGGAGGAAGCTGCCTCTGAAAAGCTGGAGGATTTTTTCGGCAAGGATGCCTTTGATTCTGACGGCAAACGCCCTAAAAAACCCTCTAAGCCTCTGATTGACTTCTCCGCTCTTACAAAGAACCGCCTGTATATCGGTATAGCCTGTATGGTTTTAGCGTTATTCATCGGTTTTGTTTTTGTACCGATGAGCGCTCACCTTGCCAGTATCAAGACGGTGACGGTGCTGCGCGCCAAGCAGGACATCCCGATGGGTAGTGTGATTACCGCCGACATGCTTAATCAGGTGCAAATCAGCGCACAGAATGTGCCGGAAACGATGGTCAAGGACGCCGAGCAGGCAGTCGGGAAGTATGCAGACAAGGATATTGTGAAGGATGAAAATATCCTATCCACCAAACTGGTGGATGAGCCGCCAATCGGGGAAGAGTACCTTGCCCAGCTGCCCAACGGCGATCTTGCGGTGTCCATCAGCGTCAAGAGCTTCGCGGCGGGGCTTTCCGGTAAACTTCTACCCGGGGATATCGTGAGCGTGTATGCGAACCTTGCGAACAACAACGAGTATGATTACCGTTCATCCCTTGTATCCGAGCTGTATTACGTAGAGGTGTTATCGGTAACCAATGAGGAGATCGGCGACACCTTTAAGGCTGAGCCTGACCCTGAAAACCCTGACGAAGAACAGGACACCCTGCCGACAACAGTAACACTGCGCTGCATCAACCTCGAGCAGGCTCGCGTGCTTATCGGCTTAGAAGCGAACAGTACCATCCATCTCGCCCTCATCTGCCGCAACAACAATAACTATAAGCAGCAGCTGCTGACCGCACAAAAGAATTATTTTGTCCTGCTTGCCGAGCAGCAGGCGCAGATGCAGCAATCCCAGCAGAATAGCGCTATACCCGGGGAGAGCACCGCGCCCGGAGACAGTGATACCTCATCGAAAGAGGAGGATGCCGATGATTGACGTAATTGCCGTATACGGCAGCCCTCATTCGGGGAAAGGTGCTGTGAGCCTCGCTATCGCTGCCAGTCTGGCGGCGAAGAAAAAAGAGACGATTGTGCTCAGCGGTGATCGCGTAACGCCCATGCTCAAGGTGTATGCACCGAAGGATGACATTCCGCAGAGTCTATCCGTCGGCGGCTTGCTGATGGATGCCGACCTGACCGAGAAGACCGTCACCGAGCGCGTTGTTATACACTCTAAAAGCCCTTACCTCGGATTCATGGGTATGGCAAGCAGTGAGAACATCACGACCTATGATATTCATTTCAATCCGGAGCGTATCCAGTCGCTCTTTAGCATCCTTTACCGTTACGTTGATTACCTGATTGTAGACTGCTCCTGCAATATCCTTTATGACGATATCGCCCGCCATGGGATGGAGAACGCAACCGTCATGCTGGAGCTTTTAACACCCGATATGCAGGGCTTGGAGTTCTGGCGCTCGATGCAGCCCATCTTGAAGGATGACCGCTTTTCGCAAGCACGACGCGTACCGGTGATTAACCCCGCGAAGCCGATCTCGCCGGTACGTGAGTTGCAGGAGGTGGGCAAGGCGGTGCTGGGGGAAATCAAGTACGTGCTGCCTTATTCTCATGAGGTGGAGGACCGCATGATGTGCGGCAAGCTCATCAAGTGGCTAGGGCGGCGCGAGGGTATCGCGTTTGAAAACCAACTGGAGCGGTTAGTCAAATTTGAAATATTGAAGAAAGGGCTCGGGATAACGGATGGCAGAACAAAGAAATCTCAATGACCTTTTACATACGGCGTCGGGCGATACGCCGTATGCAACGGTTTTAAACGGCACTCAGGAGTATATCTCCCGCAACCAGGCGGGGTTACTGAACAAGGACGAGTTAACCGGCGAGGACATCTTAAACCTTAAAAAGCACATTGAAAACTATTTAATCAGTTACGGTATTCAATGCCGTGGGGTCAAAAACACTACAGAGCTGGTAGATAAGTTGTATAAGGACATGGTGCAATTCTCTTTCCTTACCGACTACATCATGGATGATCGAAAGATTGATGAGCTTGGGCTGGAGGAAATCAACATCAACTCATGGGATTGTATATTTCTTAAAACTGCGAAAAAGGGCAAATTTCGATTAAAAGAACGTTTTATTAACCCTCAACACGCTACAGATATTGTCCAGCGTATGTTAAGACATTGCAACGAGACCATCGACGATACCATGCCGTCGACACTCGGGGATATACGCGAAAATGTGCGTATCGCGGTTTTCAAAACCCCGATACTTGATGACGAGATTGGTATAGCGGCGAGCATCCGTATCGTATCATTCTCCAATCTCGACAGGGCGGGGTTACTCAGGTACAAAACGGCCAATGAGGAAATGCTGAACTTGCTTGAAACCTTCGTACAGCGCAAGGTGAGTATCTGTTTATCGGGTGAGACTGGCTGCGGCAAGACGGGCACGGCAGGGTATCTGCTATCCTCCGTCACTCAGGACGCAACCTTCCGTGTGGTAACGGTGGAGGAAGGCAGCCGCGAGTTTGCGCTGGTTCGCCGCGATAAGGATGGCTACCCCATCAACGATGTGGTGCACCTGCTCACTAAGCCCAACAAGAAGGAAGAGTACAACATTGACCAGGACTTCCTGCTCGAACGCAACCTGCGTTTTGACCCCGATATTGTCGGTGTTGGCGAGATGCGCAGTAAGGAGAGCTTTTCGGCTGCGGAAACGAGCCTGACAAACCACACTGTGGTGACCACGATTCACGCCGACAGCGCGGAGGATACCTACGGGCGTATGGTAATTCTCGCGAAGAAGATGCATGAGTTTCAGGATGCTACCCTGTACGGCCTGATGGTAAAGGCCTTCCCCATCATAGTTTTTCAGGAAGTACTGGCTGACGGAAGCCGCAAGATTACCAAGATCATCGAGGCTGTTAGCGTAAATGGCACCGAGGTAAAATACCTCACACTATATGAATACATCGTGGAAAACAACTATGTTGACGAGGATGGGAAAGTTCATGTAATCGGCCACTTTGAAAAGAAAGATAAAATTTCAGATACGCTGCGTCAGAAGCTTATCAATCGCGGGCTTCCGAGAGCGGTGGCTGAAAAACTTTAGAAAGGAGTTCGTTTATTGGAGTACATAATAGTTGCCCTCCTCCTTTTCGTGGCCGCTGTATGCTTCTTTAACCTTAATGTTTTCAAAGGCCTAAAGAAGCTCGTTAACTCCGAAAGCGGCGTCCGGGGGCGGGTGGAACAATTCCTAAAGCAACGAAAGGAGGGTCGAAAAAATAACCTTAAACAGCGTATCGACAACATCCAAGGCCGACAGCGCGTAAACATCTGGAGCCAGAACTTTGAACAGGCCCGCCGCATTCTCGTAACCACCAATCAGGCAAGTAAGCTTAAGCTACTCAACCTGATCTGTGTGGTATTTTTCTTTATCGGGGCGGTTCTCTCGATATTGGCGCAGAATATCCTGCTGCTGCCGGTGCTTAGCATCGGATTTACCCTTATCCCGATGTGGTACATCAAATTTAACGAGTTCCATTACATCAACCGTCTGGCAAGCGAGCTGGAAGTGGCCTTGTCAGTTATCACCACTTCCTATCTACGCACGGATAATCTTTTGCAATCAGTGGAGGAAAACCTCCACTACATCGATAGGCCGGTCAAAGATGTGTTCGCGAAGTTTTTAAACGAAGTCAAATACGTCAACGCAAACGTGTCCAGCGCCCTTGAGGCCATGAAAGGCAACTTTCAGAACAGCGTCTTTCATGAATGGTGCGATACCGTGTTCCTTTGCCTAAGTGACCGCGAGCTGAAACATAGCCTTCAACCTATAGTCGATCAGTTCAGTGACAATAAAGACCTGCAGCAATCCATGGAAACCATTCTGCTTCAGCCTACCCGTGATTATTGTATCATCGTTGGTATCGTGCTTTTGATATTCCCTATTATGTATTTACTCAACAAGGAATGGTTCAGTATTATGGTTGATACAGTAGGCGGAAAGGTAATGATTACGGGTTTAAGTGTAATCATCTTCTATGGTATGAATAAGGCGGTTAATATGTCCCGCCCCGTCAACTGAATTTAAACAAGAAAGGCAGGTAAAAGTGGAAATTATTCTAATAGCCGGACTTTTAGGTACCGGCTTGTATTTTGTGATTACCGAGTACGTCAGATTACCTTCAATTGAAGCGCGTAAGGTTATAACCTCATCCAAAATGACCAAGGATCAAAGTTTCATAAGCATGCTCTTAAAACCAATAAGAAGCTTGATTGAAAAATACTACCCTTGGAACGATTACAAGATTGAGAAGCTTGATCTTACCTTAAAAACAGTTGGTATTCAGAAAACCGCGAAGCAGTACTGTTCAGAATCGATGTCGCAGTCGCTTTTAATCGGCGTCTTCGCAATACCTCTTTTCTTTATAAGCCCAATTGTCTCCGTAATCGGGATTGGGCTGGCCATATACAACTATTTTAGGGATATGAAAAAACCTGAAAAGCAATTGAAGGGGAAGCGAGAAAAAATCGAGGCAGAGCTGCCGAAGTTCGCGAGCACCATTTCAAACAGCCTCCGAACAACAAAGGATGTGGTTCGTATCCTTACCAGCTATCGAAAGGTATGTGGGGATGAGCTGCGGGAGGAGCTAGACATCACACTGGCGGATATGAAGTCTGGAAACAGTGAGAACGCCCTGCGCAACTTTGAAGGACGGATCGGCAGCCCGAAGCTCTCGGAGCTGGTACGAGGGCTTCTATCGGTATTGCGCGGCGAAGATCAGGAGGGTTACTTCCAGATTAAGAACGCGGAGCTGCGCAAGGAGTATATCGAACAGCAGAAGCGCAAGATTCTTCTTCGCCCCAGCAAAATCAGAACAGCCATTGCTTTGACAGCTGTGGCTGCTTTTATTTTGCTGATTTATGTTTTAATCTATCAAGCCTACGGTTCATATTCAACAATATAACAGGAGGAAAATGTCATGAAGTTTATTAACCAAGTTAAGAAGTTCTCCACCCACCTTTACAACAGAGGTAAAACCATTTTAATCAGTAAGAGAGGCAGCGATAGTTACGTGGCTTGGATTATTCTGATTATCGTTGCTTTTATCGGCGGTAGCCTTCTCATCGGTTTGTTTACTGGATCACTGCAAGAATGGTGGGACGCTATCGCTCAAAAAGCGACCGATCTTCTTAATTTCAAAGTGGGATAACCCATTCCATAAGGCCTGCGCCGAAAGGCGCGGGCCTTATATAATAAGTTGGGATGTCCCGGAGAGGAACTGAAAATGAGTTGGATTGCTAGAGTTAAGAAAAAACTACTCAGCCGCAGCGGTTCAGGGGAATACGTTGCGGCGCTGGTAGGCTTTATCATTTTAGTCATTGTGATTGCTACAGTGCTTGAAGTCTATGGTATCTTAATGACCAAACGGGATTGCGAAGAGGTCGCCGGTGAAATAACACGGTACATAGAAATTAAAGGTGCGTTCGACAACTTAGCCAGATCTGAATTCGAACGGATATGTGAAGTTGATAGGCTGGACGCAACTCTATCAGTTACTAAGAGTGGCCGTATTCAGCTGGAGGATGAATTTACGGTTACCGTTGAAACAACCGATTACATATTCACAGTACCAGTTCATTTAAATGCAAAGGCTACTGGCCGTAGTGAGGTGTATCATAAATGACAGCTGCGATAATATCGTTACCACAACGAATAAAGAAAAAGTTAAGCTCAAACAGGGGAGCCAGTCTTTATATTTGGATATTGTTTTTTCTCGTTCTTCTTGCCATTCTATATGCCGTGATCAGCGAGTATACACGCACATCCATGATATGTACAACCATCAGAACTAATGTAGAAAAAGCCATTACCACCACGGCTACCAGTAATGCATACAACACCTACCATGGGGTGCGCGAGGGCAACAGCGGCGCTTATGAGCCGGATGGCTCCGGCGGCTGGAACGAAACGGTTACCACCGCAGATGTGGTTTATAAGCTCAGAAGCCTGATGAATCTGAAATATGAGGGTGGCGGGTATGTACATTACAACAGGGATGGTAAAGAGTTTATAATCTCAAATATCAACGTCGAGGCTGAGATCACCCCGCTGGGTAATAACAAGAAGCAAAGCACCTACCATACCACCTGTTTAGTTGAGGTTCCTTTCTCGCTGGGGTTTGATTATCTGCCCAATATACGTGTTAATATGGACCTTCATTCTACCTATGTACCGAGGTTTTAAGTAATAGCAGGCAAACTGTATATAGTTTGCCTGCAAAAATGTAATTATTATGGCATATTATTGGTTTTTATTATACTTTATGATATAGTAATTGTGTTACAAAATCTTCGGTCTAGGAGGATTATTATTATGACAGCTGATGTTTCTCCCTTAGAACTAGTATTGGATGATGAAAATCCCAGATTTATCGTGCTATCCCAAAAAGAACAATCAGACATAAGAAGTTATCTAGCTACGTTTGAAGATGTTTGTGCGCTTACTAATGATATAAATAGCTATGGTAATCTCTTACCCGGGGAAAGAATTGTAGTATTAATGAAGGGCGATAAATATGTAGTTGTTGAGGGTAATAGGAGAACTTGCTGCTTACAAATGCTCCTTAATCGAAGCCTCATTCCCAATGGCTTTGAACATAAGATTCCATCAACATCTATAGATATCATTAAGAATTGTTCTATTATACAAGTAGATATTGTCCCTAATAGAGAAGCAGCAATAGAATTAATGTCTAAACGGCATATTGATGGAGTTAAACAATGGCGGCCGTTAGCAAAAAAGCAATTCTTTGCGTCGAATTATCAATTAGGAAGAAGGGTAGAAAATCTGACTCTTATTACCGGAATAAGTGTTGCTGAAATTAAAAAGGACATAAGGGATTATAAATTTTTTCAATCGGCTTATGCCGAGTATTATAGAGTACACACAGATAATGTCCGCGATATAATTCAACTCAAAATCGACCCTTTTTTGCGCATTTTTCAAGTAAAATTCAGCTTTAATGGATGTTCCAAATTATATCCATCTAAGTTTCTGAAAATGACTTATGATGATAATTTTAATACCATCAGCGAATTAGACAAAGATCTTTTCAATCAAATTGTACAATTAGTGTTTGAAGAAACAACAATAACAGCGAATGCCAATACACGTGATAATTTATCGAGTATTGAAGGTATTGAGCCTTTGCTCAAATTAGTTGTTTCAAATGATACAAATGATCAAAGCAATCCAAACGATGAAAATAATCATAACGGTAATTCCTCTTCTAATTCAGAACCAGAGACTACATCCCAAGATAGCTCAAAAGCAGAAGAAGAACCAGAACAAGATGATTCCCAAAAGGGTAATAATAACAGTTCTCATAAAGGCTCATCATCAAATGAACCAACAACAGGAGGATCAGCTCCGGGAGGGCCTACTCCGGGAGGCCCAGCCCCAAGGACTTTTTTTGAAACTATCAGTTGGCATGGAAAAGTTCATCCGGAAGTAAAGCTTCATGAAGGGTTAATTAATGCTATAAATGAACTATATATCTTATCAACTTCATTTACCATTGTTGATGAAACAAAAGTAAAATCATATGAACGATTTCCCATTGCTACAGGAATGATCTTAAGAACTGCGTATGAGCAAGCATTAAAACTGCGGTTACATCAAGTGAACCTTTGGGGCACTTATTATACAACATACGTTAAAGGTGTTTTTCCAACACTTAAAACTATGGAGCAATTTGCAGATAACGGTACTTATAAGCCGACGATCTTTCCAACGCTGGAGTTGAATTCTGCTTTCAATATAGTTATGACATACTCTCACAGAGAATTTTTGAATGCTAATATTCATAATCCCGGTGAAATAAAAGTTTCGCCAGATGCTTTAGTTGGAATAGCTCAAGCCGGTATGTTTAGTTTAATACAAGGACTTATCAATTTATTACCATAGGGAGTGTTTTTTGTGCCGGACTCATTCAATCCTTTACGCTACCCAGGGGCAAAGAAATCATTAGTAGATTATATTGATAATTTGTTACAAGCCAACAATCTTTATGGATGCAGTTTTTTTGAGCCCTATGCGGGCAGTGCAGCGGTGGGCTTGAAATTACTTCAACGACAGTCAATTAGAAGGTTAGTACTGTGTGAAAAAGATATTCTCATATATGCGTTTTGGGTTTGTGTGTTTTTTAGGACGGATGAATTATGCGAAAGAATCATGAATACACCTGTTTCCATTGATACTTGGCATCAGCTCAATCATTTTAGGCAAATCACGCATGTTGATCAAGCTGATATTCTGGACTTGGGATATGCCGGTCTGTTTTTCAATCGGACAAATTTCTCAGGAATGATTAATTCAAATCCTATTGGCGGAATAAATCAAACCTCTGAGTACCCAATTAACTGTCGCTTTAATCAACAACGTATAATGGAATCTATTCTTAATTTAGCCCAATACCATAATCAAGTAGAAATTTATAATGGGGACGCTGTTGGTTTTATGAAGGATCAAAATGCTCGTTTTTTACGCGAGCTATGTTTCGCATATTTTGATCCTCCATATTATGAACAAGGGAAAAAAATCTATCGCCATTTTTACACTGATAACGATCACATTGAGTTATCGAAATATGTGAGAAGCGTTCATCATTTAGATTGGATTATCAGTTATGATGATGCCCCGTTTATCTGTGGACTTTATGGTAATACCGGAGCGCAATATCAACCTTTGTTTATTGACTATTCATGTAAAGTGCGGAAGCATGGGCAAGAGCTACTCATATCCAACTTGCCAATACCTCCTTTTCCGATTGCTGCAGCAGCTCAACTATAAACTTTATATTCATAAAGCACCTCCTCGGAGGTGCTTTTTTTATATCTTTTCCCATCCAAAGAATAAAGAAAGGACTTGATTCGGTGTTACTTGAGCAACCTCTATCTACTCATTACTTCACAGACTTCCATTTTTTCTGCGGCTCCGGCGGCGGGGCGCTCGGCTTCCAGCAGGCCGAAACGGAATTTAAGGGTATCGTCGGCAAGTTTCACACACTCGGTGGTATAGACTGCGATGCAGATTGCGTCAAAGACTTTAAGTCACTTACCGGGGTAGATGCCACACAGTTAGATCTATTTGACCGGCAGCAGTTCATAGACTTTTGGGGGCACGAGCCGCCCCAGAGCTGGCGAGAAGCGACGCCGGCAGATGTGTTTAAGGCAGCTCAGTGTCAGTGCCCCGATATTGTTTTTCTTTCGCCGCCATGCAAAGGCTTTTCTGGCCTGCTGCCGGAGAAATCCAGTAAATCACCGAAGTATCAAGCCCTCAACCGTCTGGTTTTCCGCTCCATGCAGCTGACGGTGGAGGCGTTCAAGGATAACCTTCCCGCCGCAATCCTCATTGAGAATGTTCCGCGTATCCGCACCCGGGGTGCTAAGCTGATAGAAAACGTTAAGAAGCTCCTTGGGATGTACGGCTATGTTTTCAGCGACGGAACGCATGACTGCGGTGAAATCGGTGGGTTGGGGCAAACCAGAACAAGGTATCTGCTGATAGCCCGAAATCCTCATAAGCTCAAGAGCTTTATTTATCAGCCGCGCCACTATAAGCTGAAAAGCATCGGTGACGTTCTCGGATCGGTTCCTTTGCCCGGGGATGTTCAGCATGCGGGGCCTATGCACCGCATTCCAAACCTTCAATGGAAAACATGGGTACGTTTAGCGTTGATCCCCGCGGGGAAAGACTGGCGTGCCCTTAATGAAAGGGATACCTACGCGAACCTGTATCAGATCGTACAGTGGGATAAACACAGTTCTACTGTCACAGGCGCATATGGTACCAGCAACGGCGCTATTTCTGTTGCCGACCCTCGGCTGGAGAACGTGTGCGGCTACGGCAATAAGTTCAAAGTTACAGAGGCTGATACTCCGGCACCCACCATCACCGGAAGCCGTATTGGCAGCGGCGCGGTTCTATATGCCGATACCAAGCTCAATTATATCCCACACGCTGGTACCTTTCGGGTGGTCAAATGGGATGAACCATCCCCTACAATGACGGGCAGCACAGGAGCTGGGCGAAGCAACGGAGTATCAGCTGTTTCCGATCCGCGCCTATCTGAACGCGCGGACAGGCGGTCAGGAAGTTTTAAGGTAACCGCATGGGATAATGTAAGCCCTACAATCACAGGCCAGCTGGATGTACAGAATTCGGCGGTTAGTGTATCAGCCCCGAGGATAAATGCCGGAGAAGCCAGATTTAACGGTGGCTTTGGAGTATCCGAATGGGATAAGCCGTCGCCTGCCGTTACAGCGAACAATGATGTTCGCAACCATAAGTCTTCAGTTGCAGACCCGCGTGTTTCAGATACGTGCACTTCCTCATGGAGGAGAACACAGGTAAGTAAGGTTCAAGATTGGAATCAGCCTAGCGGAACCATCACTGCGAGTGCGAATATCAGTGGAGCCGGTTCAGGAATTGTATCCGACCCGCGATTAAATTGTACTCCGCGTTCTGGCGGCTATGAGGTGCAGGACTGGAACGAGCCGAGCAAAACTATTTTTGCGAGCATGGATGTTCATTCGGGAACAGCAGCTGTGGCCGATCCTCGGATACCTATGGAGAACGAGAGCGGCGTATGGATCATCATCTCCGAAGATGGGACGTGGCATCGTCCTGTAACCACCTATGAGATGGCTATGCTGCAAGGGCTGCCCGCAACCTTCCCTGACGGGTCACCTCTAGTGCTGGCGGGCAAAAGCGATAAGGAGTGGCGCGAGCATATCGGCAACATGGTTCCGCCGCCTGCGGCCTGCGCGATGGCCACCAGCATGTTGGAAACCATGCTGCCGAACATCATCTTTAACGAGTGGGCATGGAACTATGATGGGAACCCTGTATGGGTAAGCCCGCGTGACAACGATAATGTGACCTACTATAAACAACAGGAGGTGTTTACTTGGGATTAGTCTCACGATACCGAAAGGAGGTGTACCCTGTCATGCAGGCACTGGAGGATATGCCCGGGGAAAGGAAGATTATCGTCACCGACCCACAAACCGAGATGGTAGAGCTGCTGTACAATGGATTAAAACAGAAAGGGGGCGGCACACTCATCATTCTGGATGCGGATATAAAGGGGGACGAAATGCTTAGAAACTCGCTGCTCAAAAAGATGTTTCAGGCTAGTGCTGATAATATCGGCATCGGCCTGTATTGGCCTGTAGCGTCCACCATCAAAGATTAAGGAGTAATACATATGGTTCTTAAACAGAAGTTAATCCTCGCCTTCACCTGTTTCATCATGCTCATTTTCGTTCTCGGCGTTTGGGTGTACATCATGATCGATAACGTTCAGTACAAACCCGCAGCGCCCTCGCCGGTGTCGGATACCGTGGGCAAAGGCAGTGAAACAAAGGTAAGCATCGAGCAAAAAACCGAGGAAGAATTGCAGAAAATTATCGATCAGGCAAGCTCACAAACAGCTGAAGAATAGCAGAAAATCCGCATGATTATGCGGATTTTACTTGCATTTTGGCCTAAAATATGGTATACTTACAGTAAGAGGAGATGACAAATATGAAGAAGTTCGCAGTAGCTATAATATCCTTCGTTTTCGTGATAGCGGCGGCGATGCTCCTGTACCTTTTCTTCCAATACAACCAGCTAATCGTTGCCGATGATCCGCAGACGGCGGTAAGTTCTGAGTCAGTGGTATCTTCCGAGCAGCCAGCCATAGAAGTTCCTGTTCCGCAGAACACTGAGTCTGCAAATGGGGATGCGATTGTACCTACCGTAGATCCTCCTGTGACGAGCGAACCGGCTGACATAGAGGATATTGATAAACCCACTAACGATACCAGCAGCGTGGCAGCTCCTGATAAGCCGGTGACGCCGGATAAGCCGAACAATGACCCGCCTGCGCCGCCAGCGGATGATGATACCCCTACCGGGGGCGAAACTCAGAACGGCAAGATATACGTACCGGGGTTTGGTTGGATGGATGATCCGGGCGTGGGGAGCGGTCAAGGGGAATTTGCCGACGACATGAACCCTAATGGTAATATAGTAGGTTATTAAATGAGATCTATTCATATTCAGAGTGTGAAGATATTCACACTCTTTTTTTCTGCCTAAATGAAGGGAGGTTAACACTTGAGAAAACATAAGCTTATACGGATTATCGCACTTATTGTATATATGCTAATATTTTTCGCACTTCCGTGCCTTGCTGAAGGTGACCCAAACATGGATGATGGCGGTGGTGAGCTTGGAGATGGAACTGATGAAAGCTATTGGAACGGGCAGGATGGGGTTAGAGTTACTGTATTAGAAGATGAAACTTTTAATTCTGTAACATCGCCTACAGATTTTACAAACATCAGGCCGTCTATTAACTTTTTCTGTGGCTTCGTAAATAAACTGGGTTATAGAGGTGCTTCATTAACCCTAAAGCCATACACGTTATATAAATTCGTGAATCCTTCTACGCCATTGCCTAAGATTGTAAGTACAAACGGTGCGGGCAACATTGCCGCTGTAAAAAGGTATTTCTCCGATGAAGGTGTTTTGAAGGGCTTCTGTGAGCAAATGAGCTTTGACTACGACGAACTCATCAGCGGAAAGTATGTGCTGCTCATCGAACCAATCGCGTACTTCAAGTACAACGGTATTAACTTCGCCATGACGGCCACCGAGGCCGCCCTATATGACCAGAAGGTGAACGGTGCCCTGCTTTCCAAAATGGGCTACCTGACCCATCAGAACCTGCCGCTCGCCATGTTCCTCGAAAAGGCCGACCTCGGCTATCCGGCCTATAGCGGAAGCGTCACCGGCATTAAAAGCAATTCGGTTATTATCTCACAACTCGGTCTAGGCTCCGTTCGCTTTAAAGAGCAGGAGGAAGAAAGCGGCGGTGACATCGAGTACCGTGTAAATACCGACGTGATTACTTCCTTTTATGTCTCTGCGAAAGAAGATACAAACCCACGCAATCCGGCGTCGGTGACGCTGCGGGCAGGCAGCTATGGCAGCATCAATTTTCCCGTTACCATCCCCGAAGGAGCCACACAGGTGGTGTGGATTAAGTGGCATACCCCCAATAACCCAACCAGCGTAACCATCACGGCCAGTAAAAGCGGTGATATTACGCTCGACAAAAGCTCCATCACTGCCTCGATTGTTGACCTGAATAAGTACATGCCGCCTGATCCGACTGGCCGTGACCGAAACGACAGTTTCCGAATACCGACTTCGGTACGAAGTGTACCACACAAGACCAGCGCCAGCTGGTACACCTACTCCTGCTACCTCGTTCAGGAAATCTTCGATTACAGCGAGCTGAATCAGCGGCTGCGAGATAAGTGGTTTCTCATTGAGACGTACTATAAGACGGTGACGGACATTGGAGATCCATTCGACCCTTACGACGATACCACCCATGAGGAGCCAGACAGGGTACTGATGGGCAAGTACTTTTATGAGCGACATGATTTCTCCGCTTCACTGTCGCTTAATTCGGCCAAGGTTCAGCCCGATGAAAAGGTGCCCACCGCCAATGGCAAGACCATGAAAAGCGGGTACGGTTTCGATGCTGATGTGTCGGCGTCAGTATCCACTAATGGTACGGCCACCGGCGCGCAGACAACGGTAGCGCTGTTCCCCGAGTTTAAGTACGATACCTACTGTCGCCTCCTGGAGCGAACCACCAGCGGCTTCAGCTCGGCGTTTAAGTTCCAGAAGAATCTGTACAGCATGTATCAGCAGCGGGCACATTTCACGCCGATCTGGTACCCCGATGGAGCCTACAAGACGCAGCTCGTCATCTTTGATGCGTGGACACCGGACGGGATGCTGATCACCGACGCCACCGATACTCTCACCATTCAGGGCAATGCCTACGACGATTGGCACATCGCCCCGTATATGAAGTGAGGTGTTAAGGATGGCGATTTTTCTTATCTTCACTGTTCTGCTGGTCGCGGCGTTCGTCTACTTATTTGTTGTCAAAACGGCAGCATAATCATGGAGGTGTGACAATGAAAACAAAAAAGGTCAAGATTACAACAGATACCGTTGTTCTTCAAAAGGCATTCGCTCTTGCGTGCCGGTTCCTCTCGGACTATTTGGGTTGCCCTCCTGAATGTGAGGGAGTACCCGAGAAATGCAAAGTGAAAGACACTTGGCAGTGCTGGCAGCGATACTTGCAGAACCGAGCAGAGAATGAGGGTGTATGCCGGATGTGCGGCTGTACGCAGGACAACGCCTGCGAGGACGGCTGCTATTGGGTAGAGCCTGATTTGTGCAGCCACTGTGAATAGCATATAAGTTTTGAGAGAGCAGCCGTACCGTATGGCTGCATTTATTATGAAAGGAGGTCAAATTTCTGAAAGAGCTATATAACCAGCTTCGGCAATTGCGTTTGCTTCACATCTTTTACGCTAATATAGGAGCTGCACTTATCATGGGTGGCGTGCTCATCTTTATCTTATGTGAAATTGCTTTACCCCATTTTATCCCTGTGGTATTATGGATGATGTATTACATCCCGTTTGCGCGAATGAATATGAGGCGGTACCTTTACAACTCCCGCACTAAACTGGTGAGCTTACCAGATGATCTGTTATTTGATGCCGTTTTGTTAGTTCATTCCGAGTGGAAAATGGTTTTTTTAAAGCCCGTTTGGATACTTCGTATTAACATCCTTGTCTTTTGTCTGTTTGCAGGTTGCTTGTGGTTAATCCGTTTATATTTGCTGGATTCAGTGCCTTATAATGATGTAATTTTTCACATCGCCGCCTCTTTTCAAGCTTGCTTACTCCTATGGATGAATATCAGGCAGTATCTATGGCTGAAAGAGGAGATACCCCAATGCAATGAGGAGCTGTTTTAATGGACGTTTTTTGCTTCCAGTACTTGCGATATTCCTTTTCTTGCTTTGGTGCAGTACAGTTGTTTTCACCATACTGCGATTATCTTCTCGTAAGCGGTTGACCCCTGTTTTCATTTTGATGGGCATAAGGAAAAAGAAAATTTATCAAAGCCTTAACTGGACTGGGAGGCAGTATTTCAAAAGGCTAAAACACCTATCCAAGACCAAGTCAATCGAAGAGCTATTGTCGCTTGCCGCAGTTATGTACTATCATCAGCTAAAGGGCCTAATAAAGGTACTGCAAGTCAATCAGCGTTACCGAACAAAGACCCATCTGCTACCGCTTATTGAAAAGGCGTCGCAGGAAGGGCATTTAAATTTTACAGCTCGCAAGGTTGGAAAACGCTCTGTTATCACAGAAGCAATCGCGATCCTCGGACTACGGAATGTCACTAAACTTATATGCTCTCAACACAGGGGCAGTCTTACACGAGCCTTTTATAACATTGAATTCACAGTAAACGACTCGCCACCCCGCAAAGACAAGCACATATCCTCAATCAGTAAAGAGGTCATTGGCATTTAGCCAATGGCCTTTTGTATTTCAGGCAGCTGCTAACGTGGCTGCCTTTTTTTATGCCCAAAACACAGAAAGGAAGTGAATATCATGAGTAAAAATAGCATCCTCTCAGATGCCATCAAGGAGAACATCAGAATTGTGGATTACGCGCGTCAAATTGGCTTCACTCCAAAGAAGATCGGGCGGCAGTACACACTGGAAGAACATGATAGTGTTCGCATTGACGTTGATAACAACGTCTTTTACCGGCATTCAGTTGGGCGCGGCGGCAGCATTATCGACTTTGTCATGGAGTTTGAAGAGGTATCCATGCCCGAAGCAATACGTAAATTACGCGCTTGTCTAAGCCCTGATTATAAGCTAGACACAATCCTACCTCCAATGCCGGTAGTCTTAGTAGAAAGGAAACCCTTTGAGTTACCTAAACCAGTAGACGGTCGCTATAGCAGGGTATATTCCTATCTCACTAAGGTAAGAGGTATAAACGGTGAGATTGTTAAAGACATGTTTAATCGAAAGCAGCTTTATGAAGATAAGGATCATCATAATTGCGTTTTTGTTGGATATGATCAGAGCGGTCGTGCGGCTTTCGCAAATGTAAGAGGTACGATCTCGGATATGAAATACAGAGGTGATATTGAAAGCAGTAGCAAAGCAGTCGGGTTCTTCGTAGGAAATGGTGCCTCGCATTTGTTTGTTTCAGAAGCCCCAATAGATTCAATGTCAATCATGACCTTACTAAAGTATCTTAATGTGGATTATAAGAGCTACGATTACCTCGCTATAAGTGGTACGTGCTATGAATCATTACCATATACATTGAGCAGGGTTCCTGATGGGCAGTACAAGTCTATATTTCTTGCAGTAGATAATGATACAGCAGGCGCAAAGGCAAGACTTGGATATCGCTATCAATTAGAGGCAATGGGCTATAATGGCAGAATTATTGATAAGATACCTAAAGGCAAGGATTGGAACGATGATCTCAAATGCTTTCTCGGCAGTCATCCACAAAGGAATATCAGCCAAGGACAACAGCAAACCAAAATAAATCAGTCAAAAGAAAGAGGTTTAAGTTATGAACAGGGTGCATGAGTTGTTTTTAAAGGGAATCTCCAGAACTTACGACCTACTGACAAAGAAGTCGGATACGAACACAGTCTTAGAGGGATTAGGTTCCGCAACAAATACTTTCCGTACCTTCCTTATGCAAGCATATAATAGCTACATCGTTTGGATCATCGCAGCCGTTATTGTGGTGATTTTGGCATTTCAGATAGCGAAGTGTGTTGGTGAATACAAGCAAAACCATTCCTTTCAGGACCGGGTTGTGCCCATCGCGGTTACAATTATCGTTCTCGTTTTAGAGTTGTCCTTCCCCACTTGGGGCTGGCAGATGATAGGCTGGAAATAAGGGGGCCGTAAGTCATGACATGGCTTTTCGAGTTATTCGGTGAATGGGTTAAAGGCTTCTATATGTCCATGATACAGGACTTTGCTGAGGCTGTCATCGGCTTTGTTTTGCCCATTACCGATTCTTTTTGGAAGAATGACCTACTGGATGGCCTGCTTAATTACTCTTTGATGGTTAACGGGATCGTCCTTGTTTTAACACTGGTTATCCTCGGCTTTGATTTAGCGGAGGAGCAGAAGGGGATTAACTGGGTACAGGTTGTCACAAACCTGATTAAAGGCGGCTTGTTTGCCATCTTTGCCCGGTACATAGGCCAATCGACCCTTCTATTATCAAACCTCGTCGTACAGAATTTGCAGCTTGATGTGGATGTTAGCGCGATATGGTCGGTGTCAACCGCACTTCCTCAATCAGGAATAGCGGTGACTATCATTTGGTCAGTCATTATCATTGTAGCCTTTGTTGCCTTTGGCGTTGTTTGCGTGATGCGTAACGCGTCCATGTTTGTACTGATGATGTCCTCGGCCCTGTATATCCCGGACATTATCCGCGGTGACACCGCAAAAATGGGAGATTGGATACGGCAAGTGATTGCCGTATCCTTTACTTTCGTATTCCAGTACATTTTGTTCCATTTTGGCCTAGGGGCATGTATTGCAGGTGACCCGGTCTCCAGCCTTACCGGCTTTGCAGGGATATTCATAGTACCAAAACTATTGCAGAAGTATGGCTATTCCAGTGGAGTGACCGGTATCATGTCGAGCGCAAGCAACATGGTAATGCAGGCAGGGAAAATGTTTATAAAGTAGGAGGTAAACCATATGCCCGAGCAAGAAAAGTACTTTATTCCACCCAAATTCAGCGAAGAGTTCATGCTGTGGGGGTACACGTTGTATGAAATGCTGGCCATCTTGGTATCAGGTTTTATCACATTGATGATGGCGTTACATGGCGCACCTCTGATGCTCCTGATTCCCGCAGTTATCGCTGGGATGTTCTATAAGCCAAAGAACTGGCACGATGGGAAATCGTATATTCAAGTTCTGCGATTGCAGATTAGATTCTATAGCGGTGATAATATGTTTGGCTTGGAGGAATGTAAAAAGCTATGGAAATAACCGCGTTAGTAGATTTCGATATTCGAGACGACCACATCAAAACTTCGATGGGTCTCTTCTACCTGTTTCGTATCCTGCCGCCTAACCTCTCCATCCTCACAGATTACGAGAAGTCCCGGAAAGTGAAGAACTTTGAGTCTTTTCTCGATTCCAACGATAGGCCGTTTCAGATATTCGTGCTGGATAAGACGGAGGATTTATCCCTCAATAAGCTTTACTGGCAGGGTATCAGTGACCGTTACGATTACATTTCAAATTCCATACTGGCGGCCATTGATGAGATGCAGGGCAACAGCAGTGGTGTCCAGCGCGCCTACTATATCATCATCTGTGTAAAAAAGAAAAGTGAGCATGAGATGTTCTTTGAGCAACTCAAAAACAATGAGTTTGAATGCTATGTCACACAAAAGCTGGAACTCATCACAGTGATGCGGAACTTCTTTTTACGAGAGTTTACCGACTTTGACATCAGTACATTTGACAAGGAGGTTCAAAAGCTGTATGAGCGACAAAAAGCAAATTGAAAGCAAGCCCTCGCTTTTCTCATCCGAACTGACCAGACGGCTCTTGCCTCAAAAAATGGTCATCTCCTCGCGTTACATTGAACAATCCAACTTCTTTCGGCAGACACTGATCGTCAAGAATTTTCCGGCATCCTTTGCCACGAAGTGTCTGCTCACAAAGATCGCACAGATCGAAAACACGACCTTCTCCATGCGCCTTTCGGTGATGTTAGCGGGGTCTGTAGAAAAGCTTATGAACAATCAGATTAACAACAAAACTGCTGGACGCTTTTCTACGAAGGGAACCGAACAGATCCATTCCGATACAGACCTCGACGTCATTCGGGAAACCTACCGCCGCATTTTGGAAAACAGCAGCCGGATGTACTATGTCAACATCTACATAGAGGTGTATGCCGAGAGCTTGATAAAGCTTCAGGAGCGGTCACAGAAGGTAAAAACTGCCCTACAGAGCTGCTATATTACTTCCCTTCAGCTCATCTATGAGCAGAAGGAGGGCTTCACTGGGGTTTCTCCCATCGGAAAAGATATACTGACCATGGCGCGCAATAATCTTCCCAGCAGCTCCGTTGCAGCCATGTACATGTTCTCCTACTCCAGCCATAACGACCCAAAGGGTATGTATTTAGGCCGTACCGAGGACGGGGGATATGTGTTCCTCGACATTTGGATCAGGGATTTGTACCGAACCAACAGCAGCTTTGTCATCATCGGTGAGGCAGGCCAAGGTAAGTCATGGTTAATGAAGAAAATCATTAGCCAACAAATTGCGGCCGGTTCTAATGCCTTTATACTTGATCCTGAAGGTGAGTATCGCGACCTCATTCGACAAATGGGGGGTACTGTAATCAATTGCGCCGCAGGCACCTTTATCATTAACGTTTTTGAGGTTCGTACATTCAAAAAGCCAGAAGATGATAACGATCCGGACGTTGATATGGAGATTGAATCCAATCGGAGTAACAACGCTTTCTTTCAGCACTTAAGTTGGATGCATCAGTTCTTCAAGGTGCTGATACCCTACGCTACCGGTTTAGAGATTCAGCAACTGATGATGCTCGTCAAGGATATGTATCAGGTGCATAATATCACCGAGAATACAGACCTCACCAAGCTGACATCAACGGACTATCCGACTTTCACGGAGCTATACAATTTCATTTACGACGTACTCAAAAACCGTGAGAAATATCCCTTTTACCAAGACACCTTTGAGGATACTGCCATAAAGAAGCTTTTGCTGATGATAAAGGACGTTTACGATGGCAGTCTCAGCTCATTGTTTAATGGTCACACCAACATCACCAACGCGAGGATCATCGATTTCGACATTCAGGAGCTGATTACCGGTTCGGAAGAGCGCACGCAGGCCTATATGTTTAATGTTATGACCTATTTATGGGGCCGCATCCTCAAAAGAGAAAACCGGACACTTTTGGACGTCGATGAACTATATCTGATCATGAACCGTGAAAATATCATGATTGCAAAATACCTCAAAGATTTTATGAAGCGCGGAAGGAAATATGATGCCTCCATAGGGTCGGCAACGCAGCAGCTGGGGGATTTCTATCTCGATAAAGCGATAGAATATCACTCCTCCGCATTGTTTAATACGCCCAGCTTTAAGTTTATCTTTAATCCCGGGGATCTGGATTTCAACCGCGTACAAAACATGCTCAACTTAAACGAAGGCGAACTGTCATATATCCGTAATGCAAAGAAAACACACTGCTTATTGAAAATCGGCAGCAATGCCCGTTACGCGATGGCAGTTGGCGAACTTCCCTATGAAGCCAAGCTGTTTGGCAAGGCAGGTGGGCGGTAAGTGGAACCGGGAACTGCTCTATTCCTTGCCAAGGTGGCCGATGCCCTTCGTGATCGGCGAACGTGGGTAGCGATTGGGTGCATCCTGATGGGGGTGATCTTTCTCATCATCGTACCTTTTTCGATGGCGGGCAGTGTTCTCTCTGCGGTTTTTGCGTTGCTCAATCCGCAGCTGCTCGGTGATCTGGAGGATGATTTGCACTATCAGGCAATCCAAGAGGTCAAGGCCGAGAAGGAAATTGACAACGACCTCAATGTCTATACCCTCAAAATTATTGACCTACTTCATCATCATGACCTTATGCGCGACAAGGGTGAGATAAAGGCCTATATCGAGGATTACTTTGTCCTTGAGGAAGAGGTGGTTGTTGAAGAAGAGGACGAGACGGTAATCGAAAACCCAGAGTACACAGAAGGGGAGGGTACCGAAGACACTCCGGTACCGGGTGAATCGGGGCAGGTTATCACGAAGATTATTTACAAGTTTAAAACGCCGGATGAAATCATGGAGATGGTGACGGGGCCGCCCTTTTACTTCGGTGAAGAAGAATTGGAGGCGATACGCCAGCTGGTGTATATGCCGCCCACTACCGACGAGATAGTCTTTAACGGAAAATTCCCGATGCCCTGCAACGGGTACATTTCAAGCCCGTTTGGATACCGTATAGATCCGATAACCGGAAAAAGTTCCTATCACTCCGGTATCGACATCGTACCTGCTCATCACGCGCCGCTGATCGCGATTGCCGAAGGCACGGTGGTGGCCGTACATAACACCTACGGGGCGATCTACGGCAATACCATTACTATCAAGCATGAGGTGGACGGCCAGACCTTCTACACCTTCTACGCACACTGCTCCTCCATCGTTGCCGCGGTAGGCGCGAAGGTAAAGCAGTTTGACGTTGTTGCCTATGAGGGTGGCGATCAAAAAACCGACCCTAACCCGGGGCGCACAACGGGGGCACATTTACACTTTGAAATCCGTCTTTCGCAGGGTGGTAATGAGGTTGACCCGCTGCGGTATCTCAGCGGAAAATAAAAAAGAAGGGAAGTGAATTAATGAACTCTGTCTTAAAATACCCGGGATCAAAATGGAACATAGCGGACTGGATTATCGGTCAAATGCCGGCGCACCATAGTTATGTAGAACCTTACTGTGGCAGCTGCGCTGTGTTTTTACGTAAGCAATCCAGCAGTATTGAAACATTAAATGACCTTGATAGCGAGGTTGTAAACTTGTTTCAATGTATTCGTGAGAATCCTGACAGACTGGCCGCTATGGTAGCAGCAACGCCGTATTCCAGAAGTGAATACAGCGCAGCCTTGACAAATGACGGTAGTGATAATTACGAGCGTGCAAGACAATTCTTGGTAAGATGTTGGCAAGGGTACGGCTATCGCACGAACGAGCATAAGGTTGGTTGGAAAAGCGATGTTCAAGGCCGAGAAGCCGCATATGCTATGCGAAACTGGTATCGCCTTCCGGTTTGGATTATGAACATCGTAGATCGGCTGCGTGAGGCACAGTTAGAATGTCGGCCTGCCGTGGAAGTTATCAAGCGTTTTAATTATGCCAATGTGCTTATCTACGCTGACCCTCCATATCTGCTGAGTACACGTACAGCCCAGCAAAAGCAGTATGCTCATGAAATGTCTGATGCGGATCATGAGGAACTTCTCATGACCTTATTGCAGCATAAAGGCACTGTACTTTTGTCAGGTTATGATAGCGATTTGTATAACGATTTACTCAAAGGCTGGCATAAAGCGCAAATTTCAACTACAGCCGAACAGGGCCTGCCCCGAACGGAAACACTCTGGATGAACTTTAGCAGCCAGTTAAGCCTGTTCGATTCTGCCAGCTAAAAGATTGAGGAATATCAACGGTTTGTGTGATTTGTTTGGCATTCTGTTAGCATCAAGCCAATCAACAAACCGTTGATTACACTAACTCAATCAAACAAATGCCAAGATATGAGCGTTAAAAAACGCCGAAGTGCCAAAAATGTGCCAACGTAAAAATCAGCCAGCTTTGCTGGATGATGTGCCGGAGTTTGGCACTTGTGCCATGCTCCTTTATCCTGTAGCATGACATTTTCGAATAGTACATTTTGAAGGGAGGATACCACTATAATGACCTACACAAAGAAGTATTTTCGCATAGAAGATTCTCTTCTCTCGGACTTTCAGAAAATCTCTAAAGAACTTGGACACAGTAGTGAAAACCAAACCGCAGAAGCCGCGTTGAAGCTGTACAGAGACTACCACTTTATGCAAAATAAAGCCTGCTTTATTAACGACCAGATTATTCAAGTCCTGCAGGCTACCTTCCGCATGACAGAAAACAACATCAACTATAAGACAAATCAAGTGCTCAGTGAGCTGGCTATACAGGCGGCTATTCAAAACCTGATCCTTGCCTCCAGCTTGGAAGTGGATAAGAAAGACTTAAGTAACTTCCGCTTAAAGGCGCTCGATTTCTTAAAAGAGAATAACCGTGTGTTCCGATTGGATGAGATAAAGAATGAGTAGTCCGAAGCTGATTATCAAGAGCGGCTATATCAAAAGCAGCACCCACCTTCTCAATACGCTGGAATATGCCGGTAATAAAATAGCGGCGCAGGCCGTCGTGTTTTCGGATGGGTCGAAGCAAACCGTAGCCCCAGAGGACATCATAAGACTGAGCACAGCCGAGCAGTCTGAGGTATCCGGTATCGAGATTCGTTTCAAGGACAGTAAGAAGAGCTTCACGATTGACTACTCAAAATATCGGAGCTTTGTGGATGAAACTAAACACACGGTTCGGGTGGACGAGCTTGTATCTGTAATCGATGAGCAGGTATTTATTAACGCAGAGGGTAAGCAGTATCATCAGATGAAAGACCTCGACTTTTTCAAGTACCTCTCCTATATCGAGGATCGCCCGGGTGCTGAGAAGATTCACGGCCATGGTCTATTCGGACTTACCGGAGACGTCGATATTGATACTGCAAAGCAAATGGCGCTTGAGCATGAGAAGTCTATCAAATGGTCGCATATCATCTCCATGCCGGAGGGTGATAGCCAGCGTCTTGGGTACGATACCCGCGAGGCGTGGGCAAACCTCATCAATGCAAAGGCCCCGCAGCTGGCGAAGGCGTATAACATCAGCCTTGAGAACCTTGTCATCAACGCAGCCTATCATTCCAATACCGACAATGATCATTGCCATCTGCTGTTCTATAGCAGGGATCCAAGAGAGGGTTTTATCCGAGGCGGGGTGGACGGCCTGATCGCCGCCAGCGAGAAACTGAAATCCTTATTCACGAATGAGATCTATCGGGATGAGCTTGCATTGGTCAAGGAGCGTAAAAACGATGCTGAGCATAAGCTGGAGCATCGTACCAGACAGCTCATGGAGGTCATGCAGCGCGAAAGCTACGCGCCGCCGATGGCTGCCACCGAGCAGCTGTTGGAACTCTCCGATGCCATGGTACCGCTCAAAGGCAAGCGGCAATATGGCTACTTACCCGCAGGCCTCAAAGAGCAGGTCAATACCATCCTTAAAACGCTGGTAGCGGATGACAAATACCTGCACATGTTTTATGATGAGTACATGGCCATCAACCGTGAATTCGTATCATCCTACAACGCTGACCCGAAAAAAATCGATGCCCGCATGAAGCTCATCGAGGAGAAGTTTTTTAACCCCGATAAGATAAACAAAGGCTCGACGCAGTTGCAGAACATCATCGTAAAGTATGCGGCTGCTCTGGCCGAGACCTCCCCGGGAGCAGGGGCGGCGAGCAGCGAAGAGAAAAAACCAGCTTACGCTGGTGTCTCCGAGAATGCAAGCGATATTTTTGTGGGCAACCCAGACGATAGCGTTGACTTAAACGATGGATTATCTGCCCCGGATTACGCTGATGAATATCTCCCCAATGAACCTTCTGCTGCCGGCGGCCGCGGCGGTACCCACGGAGCTGGGTGGGCGAGCAGCGAAGAGAAAAAAGCAGGATACCGCAGGTCTGCAACAAATGCAAGCAAAAATGAAGATGATCCTATGACCAAACTGTCGCAGCAGCTCTATAAAGCAATGACCGATGAGATAAAGACCTCGGCTGATGGGTCGCTGACCGCTATTCATGAAGCATTGGCCGAAAACAGTTTTAAGGATTATGTTTATGCTCCCTTTGAAGCAAAGCAGCAGATTAACGATTATATCGCCGATTTCCTAAGTCAGGATGATGTTCAAGGCAACTACTATGCGGAGCTGGCCAAGCGGCTTGATAAGGTATCCTCCTTAAAGCAGTTTAAGGACATGCCACCGGATCAGCTCACCGCGCTCCTGCAAGAGCGGTTTGTCAAACCTGATGAGTATACCAGTAAGCTGCTCCACAACCAGGTACTTCAATTCGCTCAAAGAATCGACCAACACCGATTTGTGGAGGATAACCGTTCACGATTTTTCTTTTCACTGAAAAAAGAAGCCTTTGCAGACAATCCTGATGTGGCTTATGATGATTTGTTCCATAAGCTTCATTCCAGTAGCTACAATAGCTTCAATAAATTCAGCGATGAGGTCAAGCAGGACGTAAACTCTATCGTTGATCGGCTTTTAACAAAAAACAACCTGCCTCTAGAAATGCTCCAACGGTTTGTGCCGCCGGATGATCTGACGCCACAAGATTTTCAGAATACAGTCATTCGCTTTGTTCGGGTGCTTGATAAGCAGCGCGAAGTACATAAATTAAGCGGTGAATTCTTTCGGGCGCTGCGTGATCAATGCGCCGGTGAAGAAACTAGTAAAGAATATGTGTCGTTCCATGAGCGGTTGAAACCGCTGGAGGCAAAAGGCTATCATGAATTGTCCGAGGGTATGAAAGCGGAGGTCAATAGTATCGTCGGCAATGTGTTGAGCATCGTCGGCGCGGATCCGCAAACCATCGATTACTTTTCCCATCCCAACGAGGACACCCCAATTGGCCTCCACAGCATCGTGTATTATTACGTCAAGCGGCTCGACCTTCAGCAGCTCTGCGATGCTATTCACTCTGATTTTTCTTCTTCATTGCAACAACTAGCTTTTAGCGAGAACTCCGAGCTAATACCGTTATTTGAAAAGTTGCAGCTCGTTGAAGGCGCACATTATCAGGAGCTGCCGGAGGAATTGCAAAAAGAGATCTCCGTGATTGTCGGCCAGCTCCTGAAAGAGTGTAAGGTTGACGAAAAAACCGCGAACCAGTTTATAACCCCTGACGCATTTACTCCGTTAACCCTTCATGAGCAGGTCTTTCGAATGGCAAAGCGGCTTGAGCAGCATCGATTCGTCCATGAGATTTCTGAGAAGTTTTATTCTTCGCTGCATGAGATGGCGTTTGACGACCAACGTAACCGAACGTTAAACGAACTCTATGAACAGCTCCGGGGGAGCGATGCTCCCTATAGCGCACTGACTGCCCGCCAGCGGCAGACCATCAATCAGATCGTTGCAAGCTTACTTAAAGCAAACGGGGCAGACGAGGATATGATCCGGCAACTGACTAACCCGGATGAACTGACGCCACTGAACCTGCAGCATACAGTATTTCGGTTTATTCTTCACCTCCCCGAGCACCGCTTTGTTCATGATTTCAGTTCTTCTTTCTTCACCGCCTTACGCGAAGGAGCGTTTGCCGAGGGGTCATTAAAAGATAAGCTGCATGAGCTGAACCGCCAGCTGGCACGGCTCAAAGAACCAGCATGCCCCCTGAAGGAGCTGCCGGTAAAAACTCAAGCATTGATTAACGATGTCGTTACGGAAATTCTCCAGCAGCATATCGTCCCGCAGGAAGTGCTCGACTGGTTTGTACCCAGCAGCGACGGCAGGCTTCCAGCCTTTCATAACATGGTGCGCGGTTTCGCCCGATATTACCATGAACACCAGTTTGTTCAGGCTAAACGGATGGATTTTTACGAAATGCTGTCCGAAAGTACCCTGCCGAAGAATCTTTCCAATGGTGTCTTTGCGCAACTGGCCGGTATCCGTGACCGGCTGGCAGCTTACCCCGATGAAATGCGCTACAATGATCTGGATGATCCTTTTAAAGCGGACATTACCCGCCTTGCTTACGTAATTCTACAACAGCCTTCAGCCGATCCGAATGGTGTCAACGGACAGGCGGTTATCGCCCGCAAGCTGTTGCTGGATAAGGACGCCCCAAAGGACTTTCAAAACACCATTATCCACGTCGCGCGCAACCTCAATGAGATCTCGCGTAAAACCGTTGAATTTGATAAGAAAAGGAGGATGAACGCAGTAATCAATGCCGTTATGATGTGCCACGAGCTGGCCGCAGCCATTGACCAAATGTCTGAGCAGGATACGGCCAGCCACAAAAACTACCGTGGCGAGCAAAGCAAGATGGATAAGCACCGCACTTTCCATCGCCGGAAAGTCAAGAAACATGAAAACTATGTAGAATATTAAAACAGAAAGGAAACGAACCTATGTTAAACAGAACCGCCCAAAATCTTGAACCCTACTCCTTTGAAAAAGCTTACCTGAATCAGATGAACAACGAGGCCCGTTACTATCTCAACGGTAAGGGTATCGTTCGCCGCGACGATGGTACCCTTTTGTTCTTCATTGTTGAAGATTCCGACATTGAATTCTTCGATTTCGGCGGCACGATCCTCGATGAACACCTCACCGAGCTGACCTACATGGATCCAAACGAAGTGAAGCAGCTCGACGTCCTCCGCAGCCTAGATGAGAAGCTATTTGCGAAGTTTGGACTGCACGTTGTCTCCGTAGTGTACGCCGAAAGCGTCCTGAAGGACGTCGTTATCATCGAGCCAGACACCAAGGCATACTTCCAGCTTGACCTTATGGAAATCGACAACATCGGCAGCAATACCACAGAGGAGATGCAGACCTACGAGGAATGTTCGCTGAATGAGCCATATCAAATCTCCATCGCCGAGGACGGCAGCATCATTGTTAAGGAATGAGCAGTAAAGAATAAAATGGCAAGGGCACAGACCAAGTAACATTGGTTTTGTGCCCTTTTCTATTGAGAAAGGAATGACAACCTGTATGGAAAAACAACGCCTGTTCGTCGATATGGATGGCACCCTCGCTACTTTCACGCCAGTTGACCGATTAGAAACCCTCTATGAAAAGGGGTATTTCCTGAATCTGAGACCTTTGGACAACGTGGTACTGGCCGTCAAAGATATCATTCACAATAACCCTGATATTGAGGTATTTATCCTCTCGGCTTATCTTTCCGACAGCCCCTATGCGCTGGAGGAAAAGAACCGTTGGCTTGACAAATACCTGCCCGAAATCGATGCAGCTCACCGCATCTTCCCGCCCTGCGGCTCAGATAAGAAGGAATACATCCCAAATGGGATACGCAACACCGATTGCCTGCTGGACGATTATACCCACAACCTTACCCTTTGGCAGCCTCCGGCGCGGGGGATAAAGCTGCTCAACGGAATCAATCACACCCATGGGACGTGGAAGCACGATTCTATCCGCTTTGATCAGGTTCCGAAGGATCTGGCCGTACAGATAGCCGATTTGATGAGAGGCGAGGGACGCACACAGGAGCATCCGAAGCAACCTGCTTCGGTTTCCAAGATGACGGTCAACCAATTCGCGGAGAATATTGAGCGCCAGCTTGAAGCCGCTGATCAGGATAGCGCTTCTCTTTTTGAGCTTCTAAAAGCGAAACTCCTTATGCCAAACATGAAGGCCGAAGGAATCGTCGCGATTGCGATGCAGCGACCGGATGCGTGCTGCGTGAAAACTCTGCAGGAATGGCGTAAGGAAGGGTACCATCTGAAACCCGGCGAATTCGGAAATGCCATTAAGGTATTAGCCTCTTACCGCCAGCAGTTCTTTCAGCGTGACGGAGCAGAAATGAATGTGTTGGAAGCGACGCCGGAAGAGAAACAGCGGATCCTCTCCGGTCAGATTGAGGTCAAAGATAAGATCATCAGCAAAATGCAGATGGTCTATGATATCACACAAACTGACTGCGCACCGGTAGATTATAACCGTGTGCTGCTTCCGTTCTACTTACACATCGACTCACAGGCCAAGTACAACATCCTTAAAACGAACATTGAGGAAAGGGGGTTCACGGTAAAGGAAGTTCCGTTGCCGGTGCTTTCACAACAGGGTTATTACGATAAGGACAAAAAAGAAATCCTTATCAATAACTCTCTTAAGGATTATCAGCAGCTGGCCGCCCTGTGTGATGCCTACGGCGTCTGCTTGATCGACAACACCAGCGCCCAATCGGAACTGGTGAAGACTTTTGAAGCGGCGTATTTTTCCATGGCCATCAAATCCGCTCTCGGACTGCCGATGGATGATGAGGAGATTAAGCGTGTGGCTCAGAAGTATAATGACATCCCGGAGCACAGCATCAATACCTTGGATCAATCGCTCACGCGCTGCCAGCGGGCAAACGCGCAGACGATGTTTGAGGTCGACAGCCGGTATCAGGCCATCATGCAGGAGAAGGGGCTTAAAATCGATCTAACAAGGCAGGCATCTGTTACCCAAAATTTTCTTCAGGGGCTAGAGTAGGAGGTGGCCGCATCGTAGAGATTCCGCCCGAAGAAAATGAAAAGGTGTGGAAAAACCGCAAGAAAAAACTGTGAGGTGATATGGATTGTCAGCAAGTCAAAAGTATAGCACAAAGGAAAAGCTATTTATCGGCCTAGCCCTGTTTCTTGTGAGCTACCTTTTTCTGAATTTTCTTTTTTCATTGCAGGAACTGGTTTTAAACTTCTCGTTGAGTTTGTATCTTTCAAAGCTACCGTACATGTGGTATGTCAAGGGGCTTATCAGCCTGCTGGTGCCGCTGATCGTTATTTGGGTACTTACTCGCTCATCACTCGACAACATCAAATCTGATGTTGTCGGTGATGGACAGTACGGCACCGCACGGTGGGCAACCGACGAAGAAAAATATAAAATGTATACTAAAGTACCTTTTGGAAAGGAGACAAAGCCGGGATACGTCGTCGAAGTATTTCCGGAACAGAAACTTTGGGTTGTGGACTTAAGTGACCAAAGTATCTTACAGGTGGCGCCTCCCGGTGCTGGTAAAACAAAGTTCTGTATTATACCTACGATTTATTATAATGCTCAAGTAAATAAGAACACACGTAATAAAGGTGCCAGCCTAATTTTAACGGACAATAAAGGAGAGCTATTTTCTTCATGCGCTGAAATGCTTCATTCTGGTGGATATAGAACGCCGTTTTTAAACTTTGATGATCCAATACACAGCTATCGTTTTAATCTGTTATGTAATGTTAATAAATACATCGACAGATATAAGGCGGCCACAACCGAGAGTGATAAACTTATCAACTACGGCAATGCCGAGCGGTATGCAAAAGTGCTATCTGAAAGTATTGTGGATAACATCGAAACTGAATCCCATAGTGATGCATCACAGTATTTTAAAGAAACTTCTAAAGGCCTTCTCACCGGTATAATCCTCCTGGTATCGGAATACGGTGATGAGGATCAACGCCATATCATATCGGTGTTTCGTCTGATTATCGAGTTAAACGGTTTGGATGAAGGAAGCAGTGACATCATGCAGCGTTCAAAGCTTGAGAAATTACTTTCATACGTTGATAATGACCGTATTGTAAATTATGTAGGTCCCGCGATGAAGGCCGACGCCAGAACCAGCATGAACGTGTTCTCCTCTGCGCTGGGCAAGTTGGTGGCGTTCATCGACGCCCAGCTGGAGCAGATGGTCTGCGGTCACTCGCAAGAACTTAACGACATTGACTTCATTAACCAGCCAACGGCCATCTTCCTAATCTGTCCGGATGAAAATGTTACTAGACACTTCTTTGCTGCCTTGTTTATTCGCTATCTGATGAATGATCTTATAGAGCAGTCACGGCATAGTCCGAAATTGCGTCTAAAACGTGATGTATTAGCGGTTTGGGATGAATTTGGCAACATGCCCGCAGTTAAGAATATGGATGTTTTGTTAACCGCCGTAAGAAGTCGAGGGATACGTTTTCTTATTTCATTGCAAAGCTATTATCAGTTAGAAAAAAACTATACACCCCGCATTTCTAAAATCCTTCGTGCAGCATGCCAAATTAAAATGTATACCTATCTTGCTGACGATGATGAAGCAAAGGCCTTGAGCGAGGCGCTGGGTGATAGGACCGTACAGAGCGGCAGCGTTTCACGCAGCTCACGCGATGGTATTTGGACAGACAGTACCTCGCAGACTGTACAGATGATCAAGCAGCGGCTTATTACCCCTGATGCGATCATGCAACTTGAGCAGGGGGAATTTATTCTTCGAAAAGCAGGCGCGAAAAATGCTCGAGCGCATTTGCAAATCTATTGGGATTATCTTAAACAATATCCTGAACCCCAAATTAATGTTAATTACGAGATTAAGCCTATTGACTGCCTAACCGAGGAGCGTATCAAACGCAAGGCTCAACTGAAAAAGAACGCCCTGACAGTGGGAATGTTCGATTAACCCCCATAAAGCAATATTTTAAATCGGCTACAAGCGGCCTAGAAGCCCTTGTAGCCGATTTTCTATGAAGGAAGGAAAAAGGACGTGAACTATTTTAAAATCCCAAATAACATATTCGGGCTTGGCCTGAAAGCCAATGAGCTGGTGGTGCTAACGTATCTATGCAGTATCCATCAAGCAGAGAATCAAAACTACGCTGTAGCCAAGTATGAAGCTATCGCTCAAGCCTGCGGCTATGCCAGCAGCGATTCAGCCCAATCCGTTATTCACTCACTGGAGCAGAAAGGCTTCATCACCATCGTACCGCGGCATAATATGTTCACCGGCGTCACACTGGCCAATGGATATATCGTTAATCTGCCGGCGTGTGACAACGGTTATTTCAAGGTGGATCGAGACAAGTTTCGTATCATTGCTGCCCGTGCCGGCACGACGGCCGCGGCAATCTACCTCTACATACTCCGCTGCATGAATAACACCAAAGCAGCCTTCCCGTCACTCAGCAACATCAGGGATAATGTTCACCTGACGATAGCTACTATCGTCAAGAAGATCCGTGAGCTGCAGGAGCAGCTGCTGCTTCATAAGCAGAACCGCCACAAGCTGGATGGGAGCTTTACACATAACCTCTACACACTGCTGTTCGGTCAGCCAACGCCACAAGCGCAAAAAAGAGAAGAACACGTTGTTTCAGAACGTGTTCTTCAGGTAGAAAGCAATATAATTCCGGTCAAGGGAATCGCTTCTTGCCTATATAGTAAGGCTAAGTCTGCGGTTTGTCAAGTGGGCAGGAATGTAAAAAGTTTGTTAATGAGCCTTTTTTCGCAAGGAGGGGTACTATAATTTTTAGGTAGCAGTTATAGTACATACCTGAGTTACGACAGTGAAAAGAGAAAAGTTAGGCTCTATTTAAGTCTGATATAGAGATAAGGGCTATATTTTGCGAGGAATCCAGCTCCAGATCGCCATAACTGTATGATGGACCGGCCCCGCTAATTGACCAAGGCCGATTTTTCTTTTTTACAGCAACTGTTCCGGCTCTTTTGAAGGTTTAGCCACTTTGTTAATGGTCAACCCGACCTCATCAGGATCATCCGCGTGTATGTAAGTGGGTGCAGTCCATTTGAGAATGAGCTTCCGATTTGTTTGCTTCTCACTACCTGTCCAGTAGTGGTGCCAGTGGCCGCGGCGGGCATGCGGGGCCTTCGGCGTGCCCAGCTGCGTACTCCCGACGGATTTAGTCGATTGCGGGTGCTTCTGCCCGAATTGCCGAATTTTTATACCGATGCTATTACCGACGCGGTGTGTGCGAACTTCGCGGTATTTGTCGATAATGATTTCCGCCCTTCTTGGGGGCCGCTCGGTATCAACGGATATATCAGCGTTTTCGGAGCAGATGTATAGCACGAGCTGCAAAGCTCTGCTTATCAGCTCCGTTGTTGCCGTTATGAATTCTGTGTCAACAAAGTAGCGAATTCTCTTCTCCCTTGCTAATTCCAATGACCTTTGAACCGATGCCATTACACCCTCGCTGATTGTCCCGTTTGGTATGAGGTGTAATGCAAATTCCCAAATATCGTTTATTGAGCCTTCCGGCGGGATAAACAGAAAACGTAGCTCTTTTTCTTTTGTATACGGATCATGCTCAAAATGTACGAAAAAGCCCGCGTATGTTATACCATATGCATTCGTGATTTTGACATCGAGGTATATGCATAAAAACGGAAGTCGATATAAGACCTCCACGGGAATACGGATGTCTTCAGCCTGCTCAAAGAGTAGTTCGGAAAAATCCTTGTCGAATGTATAGATCTCTTTGCTGAGCCTCCAAGGAGCGAGAGCAGCTCCAATAGCTGCATCCAGAAGCTCATCATCCGTATGCTGCCCCCTGCCGCCATTGGCGCAAGCGAGTGTTGCAGTTATGGGGATATAGCAGATATCATCCCAAGAGGGTAAATCGCCATTGTTTTTGCCGCGAATAAATATTTCGGCATCTTCCCAAAAACGCGGATGTCTTAGTGCGAATTGGTTGATCAACGCAATGGGTAGACTTTTTTCTCCCATAAACCTTACCCCCCAGCAGCGGCTGAACTTCGCCGCTTCATTATCTTTAGATAAATCTCATCTTTCAATTCGCATTCTTCACCAAAGGGAACGCCCGGCATCAGGTTATCTGGCAGCCAATAGGGTGGTGCGGTACAGACTAAACGGTCACAGGTTGTTTGTATGAGCTCTGCAGGCAAGTTTCGATTAGCACAACCGTTGTATATAAGGCATTCACGCCAATCCTTGCTGGTTTCGTTCAGCTCAAAAGACTTTACCGCACCGTAGCCCATACGCCGAAAGGAGCCTAACGCGCGTACTCGCTTAGCAGCTCGCGAAACTTCGTAAGGATTACTGGATGAGAATAAGAAAGTAACGTATTCGCAAACTTTACCCCGGATGGTCTGCATTATGTCTTTGGTAACTCCGCTTCTCGGCGCATGAACAAGGTGAAGATAATATAAATCTGAATCGCTCGTCGCTTTAATAAAGGCTTCGCTATAAAAGTCTTGCGCATTAGGGTCAAAACGGCCTGCGCTACAACACCAAACCCTTGCGTCATCGATTCTAGCGCTGTCAATACATAACGGTGCAGATTTGATTTCCGTTATGCTAGAGTACTTGGATAATGATGTACCCCGCTGTGTTGCATATGGGTGCGTGCTGCTCAACAGGCCATCTAAGTGCAGGGGAGCTTCAAGTATTACGGGCGTTGAAACATAAAACTTTAGCTCATACACCATCCTACAGTTCCTCCGCAAAAGCAACGATACTTTTTATCTGTTCGTCCGATATATTTCTGAGCCACTCTATGTAAAGTGCGTCATCAAATGGAGCCGGTGATATTGCCACCCGACCGAAGCCTCGGCTCGATTGTCCACCAACAACTTCAATTAACGACAGTCCGTGCAAAAGACAAGATTTTTCGACTTCAGTCGTCTGCGGAGCAAAAGTTATCTCGCAGGTAAACTGAGCACCCGGGACGATACTTTCTGTGTTATGCGGCATGGGCGAGACGTCGGGTAAACTTGGGTTTTTAACCATCCCCACATCTGTTAACTGATCTGCGATTCTCAACTCCGCGTTGCCAAGCTCAGCACATTTCAGGATTGCGAAACCAGTGTTAACGACGCCGCTAAGCATATAACGATATAGAGCAGCACCAAAGCAAGAGAGCATTGGGATGAGTGTTCTTATTTCACGCAAACGTGTAGGTGAGATTGTTCTGTCAATCTCTTTTTCAAGGTTCCCACCGCACGCTATTGCTCGGTAAAAACGATCATAGGTAGAAGGGGAGAGCTTCTTTTCAAGCGCAATGGAATCAATAAATTCTCTTGTAAGACAACGGCGTAAGGTGGAGCGGATAGAGTTACCCGATATTACAGGTACCTCAATAATTTTGCCGTTATGAATAAACGGTAATCGCCTAAAATTCATATATGCGCCATAAGAATTACTGGTTGACATATCTCCATGTGCGATCGGACCCAGCGCTTTAATTATCAGATCCATCTAAGTCGTCCTCCTTAGGCTTGGGTATCCTTTTTATCCGAGAAAACGCTATGGATAAGAGAAACGGCGCTTTTTGCCGTATCTCAGCCATTATTTGCTCACACTCATCATCTGATAAAACTTCTATCGTTGTTAAGTTAATGAATGGTTGGACAGATAAGTTCTCACACAACCGTGAAATAAACTCTTTAAGGGAAAGCTCTTTGTAGCGGTTGATATATCGTGGATACAGGCCATTCCAAAATAATATACCGTCACGTGTTCTTACTGGTGATTTGACTGCTATATTTCGCAATAGTGAAACTGCTTGCTCCTCGACTTTGGTAAGCATGAACGTAAAGTCCTTTCCACTTTTTTTGGTGTCTTTCTCCACCGCGGGGGAGTAATTCACAAATAATTCGATAGCACCACAATAACGAAAGGGCTTAATAATTTCTTCAAGCTCTAACACGAATTTCGATATGTTTGTGACACTGTATTCGCCCGTGGCAATCTCTTTCCTCGGGATACGAATATGAATAAGCTCCTGTACCGCAGCAATTATATCTGCTATTGGATAAGAATAGTCGATTTTTACAGTGCGGGTATCTGTTCCAATATAAGCAATTTTATTTGAGGATAACCCAGCAGACAACCAGTGATGCTTTTTATAGGAGTAGGGTAGGGACAGTACAAAGGGGCTGGTCAAAGGCTGCTTAATGAAAGGCAGAATATCTTCCCGAGGAATAAGCTGCTTCTCTCCTGGAGCGATATAAAGAACAGGATTATATCTGAGGTGCTTATCCTTGAGAAGATTTGCGCAGCTATCACATAAGTGAGTGCCACCACTGATTAGTAGTCGTTCAAAAGCTGTGAAAGAATCAAGGATTACCTCTTCGGCTTGCTTTCGGGCGTTTACTCTGCCGCAAGCCGCGCACTTAAAGGGACCGTAGCAATCACGCCCCATAAACGTTCGGGCAGCCATTAGGACATCAATCTCCAGCGGAACCACCTTCCTCTTCAAGAAGATCGCCAACCGAGCAATTTAAAGCTTTAGCTAGAGTATAAACGGTGATTGCCCACGCCTTATTGATGTTGTTTGCACCGCTTTCAAGCTTTTGGATAGAAGTAAGCTTCAGGCCTGTCTCATCGGCCAGCTGCTGCTGTGTCAAACCTACCGTCATGCGTATTTTTTTTAATTTAGTCATTGTCCTCAGCCCTTCAATTTTGATAGGCTTTCCCAATAAAGGGAAACGTAATTAGTTACTATTTTGTTTCATCTATTAAAGGACTAAATACATACTTGTGAAAATTGCTAGTACCAACAAATCCATAATGTTTATATTCACCATTGGTTACACGATTAAAAAATTCTTGAAAAGTGATCTTCTCTAAATCAGGGTGCATTATTTCTTCAGAAGAACCTTTTTTCAGATCAAAAACAATATAGTAATGCTTATTTTTGTATAAATCCATATCCATACAACTTGGAACAACTCTAAGTTTACCTTCAAATTCTGCTATAGACCCATTGTTATTGATAAACTGGTCTATTATATTAAATCCCTCTGTCCCCTCTTTTGCTATAAAATAACTAAAATACTTTTGCATTTCCTCTTTATTTAACATCTTTGTTTGCTCCTTTCAACTAATAAACTCAATTACTACAAGCTTTTCGAACCGCATACCAGTTAAATCTCTATATTTCAAGTATATCACCCTGTTGTAACTGATTTTGTAAAAAAGTGTAGCCGGGTTTAACCGCCCGGCTCGGTGTATTTGTTATTCTTAGTCCGTTATCCCAAACTCGTGACGAGCAGCGGCGCCCATGCGTTCAGGATAAATTCCATCATTATCAGAGACGATCTTCCAACCGTATTCGTAACTCGTGATGTTATCATACATCCCTTGCGGATCGTCTTCGTTCCCTTCCCAATCAGTGGCGGGATTATCGCCAGTTTTCAGAGATTCAATGTCAGCAAGCAACTGCCCCGGCTCTGTATGATACTCATAACCACTGTGAAGATAAACTACCTTGTCCTGCTCGTCCATTACGGCAAGTGTAAGGCCGCCGCCGTTATCTTCAATTACCTGATAAGAAAACTTGCTCATAATAACCTCCTTAGACTGCCATCCTTCCGGTTATGGTCTTTACGTCCTTTCCATGTTTATATTATAGCATTATGATGCTAGTACTACAATGCTATAAATGTAAACAAATTATGAATTATTGAGGCTTCTATAAGCAATTTGAGATTTTTTCTTTATTGCCTATTTATAATCAAATTTAAACTCCTTTTTAAGCTTTTCAATTACTAATTGCTTTTCAAAGGGTATGATATAAAGGGTATATTTGTTAGTAAATAGTTTAGACAATACTGAATCTAGTTGTCTTATAATGAAGAATATAAAAGCAAGCAAAATGATGACTGCGATGATAATTAAAATAATTCGTGCCCAAAAATTTTCTTGGTTATCAGCACGTTGCATCATATCCATATATAATGCGCCGATTATACCCGCGAACAAACCTACAAGCAGATTACTTACAAAATTATACTGTTGTTTATCTATGTACTCCAGTGTTTCCAACCTCTGTAAAAGATAATCAAAGCAAAGATTTTCCTCATAATGTTTGGCTATCCTTGATTTGACGACATTGATGGTTTCCTGAATCCCACGCTCTTTAACCCTCTTATATTCATCATTGAAGATTTTCTTACTACTAAAATTTTTGGACATGAATTCAACTCCCATATATATGATCATGTAAATTATACCACATAACAGAAAAATTAACAGGGATATTCGTTTATTTACAGAATAATTAAAAAGTGTTATAGTAACTTTTGTCGTGTAAACGTGGATTATAAAGTAGTAATAATTACCCATCTGAAAGGCTTCCAAATAGGAAGCCTTTTCTTTATTTTCCTTGGCCATCAATTCATTATCGCGTTTTATATTACTCTCACCATTGGCAAAACTAAAGGAAAGGAAGGACGGTGTTGTTATGGCAGGGCTTTTTAACAAAGGCGGCCTAGTCCACTTTTTTGCGCTATATGCAGCGCAGGCGAATAGATCTGCTGCGAAACAAAAAAGCCCTTCCGCAAAGAGGAAGGGCGAATAATTGATGGACATCTTTGAGAATATGAACATCAAACCGATGCTCATCGGCGCTGATAGCGCCCCTTTTGACAGTCCAGATTATATCTACGAGCTGAAGCTGGACGGTGAGCGCTGCATCGCGTATCTTGATAAAGACGGTACTGAGCTGCGCAATAAACGCAATGTGAGAATACTCACCAAGGTACCAGAGCTGTCGGGCATACATCGGCAAGTGAATAAGCGCTGCATCCTCGATGGCGAACTTTTTGTCATGAAGGACGGTAAGCCAGATTTCTTTGAAATTCAACGCCGCAGTCTGATGAGCAATAGGGTTAGGATTGAGCTGGCTTCAAAACAATATCCGGCCAGCTTTGTAGCGTTTGATATTCTGTACCTTGAGGATAGGCAGCTGACCGATTTGCCGCTGATGGAACGTAAAGCTCTGCTTGAACAGACGGTAACCGAAAATGAGCGGCTTGCACTCTCCCGGTATATAGAGGGGCAGGGGATCGCGCTATATGAGTTTACTAAGCAGCAAGAGCTTGAAGGTATCGTTGCCAAACGTAAGGACAGCCGGTATTACTTTGGTAAGAACACGAAAGATTGGATTAAGATTAAGAATCTTCTGGACGATGACTTTGTTGTATGTGGGTATATCTACAAAGAAAGATATATGGCAAGCTTGATTTTGGGCGCTTATGATCAGCAGAACAACCTGATCAATTGCGGTCATGCCACAATTGGCGTCTCCAATGAGGCTTTCAAGCGTATCTTACAAGTCGACAGGCTTAATTATCCTTTTTTCGCCGAGGAGAGTCCGCAAGCTATCTGGCTGAAGCCGGAGCTGGTGTGCACCGTTAAGTACTTGGCGCGAACCAAAGGCGGAGGCCTGAGGCATCCAGTTTTTAAGGGGCTTAGAACGGACAAAGCGCCGGATGAGTGTAAAATATAAGGCTCGCCAGAAATTTCTGCTTGACTTCCGAAGGAGTTGAATATAATATTAATATTGCAAAAGAACATATGTTCTTAAAAACGGGAGGTGCAAGCCACGGATAGAACCATACTTCATATCGACATCAACAATTGTTACGCCTCCATCGAATGCCTGCACCGACCTGAGATAAGAGATAAGCCTGTAGTAGTCGGCGGGGATGAGGAAGCCCGCCACGGTATCGTTCTTGCAAAGAATTACGTTGCTAAAAAGTTTGATATAAAGACAGGCGAAACCCTATGGCAAGCCCGTCAAAAGTGTAGGGACCTCGTTGTTGTTCCCCCAAACTACCCCTTGTATCTGCGTTTTTCTAAACTCGCGCGGGAGATTTACATGGATTATTCTAATCAGTTTGAACCATTCGGCATTGATGAGGGCTGGCTCGATGTCACCGGCAGCGTCGGGCTATTCGGCTCCGGCGAGCAGATCGCCGAGCTGATCCGGGAGCGCATTAAGTTTGAGCTTGGTATCACCGTATCCATTGGCGTGAGTTGGAATAAGATATTTGCCAAGCTCGGCAGCGATATGAAAAAGCCAGATGCAATCACGGTTATAACCAAAGAGAATTATAAAGAAAAGGTCTGGCCGCTGCCTGTTGACGATTTGCTCTATGTCGGCCGCGCCACCGGCACCAAACTTCATAACTATAGCTTTCATACAATTGGTGCACTTGCTACAGCTCCTTCAGATTTTCTCCTTCAGCGCTTTGGCAAGATGGGCGCAGTCATACAAATCTTTGCAAACGGGTTGGATAACTCGCAAGTCTGCGATTTTGGATACGAGTCACCCATTAAAAGCATCGGAAACAGTACCACCACCCCCCGCGACCTCCTCAATGAGGAGGATGTTAAGATCATCATCTATGTGCTCAGCGAGAGTGTGGCCGCGCGGATGCGTGAGCAAGGTTTCCGATGTAAGACCGTATCCATCAGCGTCCGTGATAATGAACTAGGCTGGTACCAAAAGCAGGGCAAAGTAACAAGCCCCACCGACCTCGCCTGTGTGATACAAGCAAAGGCAATGGAGCTTTTTAAAGCGAGTTACAAATGGTTTAAGCCGATCCGCAGCATCGGTGTTCGTGCAACGGATTTTCTGGGCTGCGATAACATCCAGCTGATGATCTATGACGACGAAAATAAAAGAGAGAAGCAAAAGCATCTGGAGGAGGCCGTTGACGGCCTGCGGCGCCGGTTCGGAGCTTACGCAGTACAGAGGGGTATAATGCTCGCTGACCGCGGGTTATCCGGCTTTGACCCGAAGAATGACCATGTCATACACCCGATGGGTTATTTTTAAGTGTTGGGGGTATCCCTTATGAGCAGGAAGGTATATGTCGATGTTGCCGCCGCTTTTGATAAAGAAGGCAAAATCATCCCTATGTATATCAAGTGGGAGGATGACCGCACATATTATATTGACAGGGTTTTGGATATCAGGCCAGCAGCTTCTTTGAAAGCCGGAGGAGCTGGAATAAGATACACCTGCAGAATACAAGGTAAAGAGACGTATCTGTTTTTAGAAAATTACCGATGGTTTGTGGAGGGGAAGCAGTAATGTGTGGTAGATATATTATTCTTACTGATCAGGACATTCAAGACATAAAAGATATCGCAAGAGAAATCGACCAAAAGTACGGCGAAGGCAGCATGCCGTCAGGTGAGATACGCCCCACCAATCGTGCGCCGGTTTTTGTGGCGACTGAGGGTGGTTATGGTGCCGAGCTTATGACGTGGGGGCTGCCGCAGTATAAGGGTAGCGGGGTAATCATCAACGCCCGTACAGAAACCGTAGCAGAAAAGCGCACCTTTAAAGATGCGCTTCAACTAAGGCGGTGTGTTATCCCGTCGACGGGCTTTTTTGAATGGACGCATGATCCAACGAAGAAAAAAGAGAAGTACCTATTCAACGCGCCTGGTTGCCCCATGTTATACATGGCGGGGCTGTACAACTATGTACCCGGGGAGGAGTTGGCGAGGTATGTCATCTTAACCACCGCTGCCAACGATTCTATGAGGGAGATTCATGATAGGATGCCGTTGATCCTGAACAAGGATGAAATACGGGACTGGATTATGGCGCAAACGTCTATTAATGAGATTTTGTTTCGAGTTCCACTATTGTTGAAAAAACAGAAGGCTGGGTAACGTATTCCCCTTATTTTGAGAATCAGATGAGTAATTATTACGTATCCAATTTCTGAGATGTTAAATTCACATACTAAATGTGATATAGTAATTATTCTCCATTGTATCTTGAACCCATTCGTCCCTAATCGAATGTTCTTCAAGGAGGCCTGCAAGATAACTAATATAAAGCTTCAAAGAATTATCTGTAAGTAAATTTATTAAATCTGATATCCATTTCTTATAAATATCAAATACTACTTCTACTTTTTCTTTGTTGTATTGAGAAATATATTCTACATTTGAATTAAAAATAGATGATTGCAATATATTTTGTAGCAATTGTTTTGTGTCAAAAACTACATCGGTATTTATAATAAAGGACTTTATAATTTCCCTCAGTTGGTCATCTATTGGCAATTCAATTACCATTTGATTCCCTTGATGTAAACTATCAAAGCCGAGTTGTGTTTTAATAGGAGTAGTTATGCTATTATATTTTTCATTAGCACGCATACATCTATAATCATAGTAAATCGCTATTAAAAAATCAGTTAATATTGTGATATCATCTTTTTCATAATTTATATAAGGATTTGTGGATTTGAATGGAAGTGCCTCTATACACCGATAATATTTACCTGAGAATTTTGCTAAAAATACTTTTATTAACATGTGATTGAGAATATGAGGTTTTTGAAAAGGCTTTTTGTTTTTTACCCGTAATAAAAAGACTCTATTATGTTTTGCGTTGAGATCAATAACCTTATTCTCTGCTATTGTCGAAAAAACTATTTCATCAATAGAGTCTGCCAGGAAATAAATGGGCTGATCTATTAGATCACTAAATTCCTTTGTGATTTCATTACCTTCAATATCGTAATAATTATTAAAAGAACAGCTTTCCAATTTTCCCTTATATTTAGCGAAAAACTCTTCAACACGATATTTGTAAAACAAAGCTAACTGATATACTTTAATTAAAATATGAGTATAAGTAAGGTCTTTTTCGATAACTAAATCTATCAATTTGAGAACACTGTTTTGAATGCTATTATCGCAAAGCTTCTTAAAGTCATAATTAAAATCTTTTTTGATTCCATTTCTGCTTATTGTGAGCATTTTTTCAGCATCATTACCTAAAAAATTAATAGAAAAATCAATTTCGCGATATATAGCCTCTTGTTCTTCCCTATAGCGCTCGTTTATATGGCTCCTAACAAATACATTTTTAAAGAAAATACAACCATTTAAATCTCTTAAAGTATGCTCATAATTTCCGTAACAATTCTCTGCAATTTCTATTCCGGCTATTGTAATTGAACAAATTGTCATGGTTTGCTTTTCATAATACTTAAAACTTATAGCAGAACCATTTTCTTCATACAATCCATAATTATTATATATTTGAGGCTCTGAAAAGACGCTATTATAAACTAAAATATTTATATCAATATGCGAATAAGGATTGTAGCATTTTACTTCTACAGGAATATAATCTGCTTTTTGACGTTGAGCTAATGTAGCGGGAGCAGCTGCTTTATAAAGATTATTATAATTACTATTAATAGCAGTTATTATTAAATTGCTTATTGGCTCAGTTTTATAGTGATACTCAGAGCAATACAAATCATTTATAGTAATTTTTGACGGATCAACTTCAAAACAAATTTTAGTTCCACGGGAAAATGAGCTATTATAATCATCTACAAGAATGTAACCTTTTCCAGAACTACCGCTCTCCATTATAATCCTTTTAGCTGGTTCATCTTCTGTTTTTGTAATTATTTCGAATTTATCAGTTAATAAGAAGATGGATTGTAACCCAAGTCCAAATGCACCCGAAGGTCTAAACCATGGTGGCATTTCTTCAATTGTTTTTTCTCTTGTTGATTTCATGGTATTACCGATTTTTGATATACGTTCAACTTCCTTAATACTTATTCCTGTTCCTTTATCTCTAATACAAATTTCAACTTTATCATTTGCATTAATTGAAATACTGATATTTATAGAATAATGAGGGAAGTCAATATCCACTATATCAGATGGTTCTAAATTGCTATTGTATTTATGAGGATCTCGCTCTGTTATATCTTTCCATACTTGCACTAATGTTGCATCAACGGCATTTTGTATTATTTCCCTAATACAAACAAATTTATTTTTATAGATATCAGCACCCTTTAAAAGTTCGATTGCTCTTTTATCTGATATAGTAAATCTAAGATCAGAATAATCTAACCATTTCGTACTGTGATTAAGTAATAATTCTTTTTTGCGAAGGATAGGAGCTATCCCCCAATCTAATGGCGCAATTTGATTCCAATGCAATAATAAAAATTCACATGTTCCTTCAATCCAACTACACCAATTTCTCATTAAGCGATAAACTTCAATGTCATCAGTATCAGATTTAATTTCTATCCCTTCAGGCTCAACTAAAAAATGTTGGATTGATTTATGCTTTAATAAATGAAGGTATGAATTTTGCGGTAAAGGAGTAGCCGATTTCAATATGAATTCATTAAATCGGTCATTATCTAAATCAAGTAAATCCCCTAAACATAAAAGGGACGCAACCAGTCTTGGGTGCATATAATCATTCGATATACCATTGCTTTTGTAGGGTAAATTCATTAAGCTGTTAATTTGTTGTTGGTGCATTTCACAGATATCAGCCAATATGTTAACAAATCTTTCCGATATATTAGGGAAGAGTTCAGGGTGTGATTTAATATAATTTCCGCTTCTTTTAGCATGTGAATCACGAAAACTATTTTCTATAATTATTTGTATGTCCTTGTATTTATCCAAAGAATCTTTATAATTAGAAATGAAATCTGGGCTAGCGGGAGTGCTCGAATGCAATAATCTCTTCGCTACACATGCTATTTCATTGTTTTGCAATGAAAGTTTTTGTAGTTCTTCTTTGAATTCTTCTTTTTGAAATAAATTTTCTACTTCATCAAATTCTATAGCCATTCCTAAATCATGACCATAAAAAGCTGATAGTAACATCCAAGTATCTGTTGGACTTAATTTATTAATTCTATCTTCACCTAAGAATTTTTCAATCTGCATACATATGGTTTCCGAATGGGTAGAATTATGCAAACTAAAGTGCGGAAAATATAAGCAAACACTTTCGAGTTTCTGAGAAAACACATTTTTCAAAATACCCCACGTTTGATACAAAAGTAAATTTCTACTGTTATCTATTGATAACATCTCCAAATGCTTTTCAAGAGTCATGGTTATCGCTCCCCACTATTATACACTGAATTAGTCTTGTTGGGCTTCACATATGGGTAAAAATGACTATATTCATTATACTTCCCCACAATTACCAAGTCAAATATTACTATTGCTACGAACCTACATGTTGTTGACATATTATTGAATCTAGAGTACAATAATAGTGAAGACAGGAGACTGTCAAAAAAGCGGTGTACCCTACCGAAAGTGGGAGCCAAAAAAGAGGAGTACCCTGCCGTAAGTGGGAGCAAAAAAAGCGGTGTACCCTACCATGAGTGGGAGCTAAAAAAGTAGGTGGTTGGGCTTAGCTCAACCACCTTTTTGTTTTAGGAGGAAAACAATGCGTTTATCTTTTTTTACTGTGAATTCTGATTATTGCGAGAGATTAAGGAAGCATGATCCACGAGTTCCTTACACTTTTGACGCGAAAAAGAATAGACCCTTTGTGGGCATTGTGTACAGTATCGGGTGCCATAGCTATTATGCACCCCTTACTTCGCCAAAACCTAAACATCAAGCTATGAAGAACCAAGTGGATTTTCTCAAAATCGCCGGGGGCGCTTATGGTGCCATAAATTTTAATAATATGATACCGATTTTACCCGATCAATGTGAGAAGATTGATATCACTAGCATGGTAATACGATGCGAAGCTGATGAGCAATATAAAAATTTGCTTGAGAATCAGCTTTCATGGTGTAATTCAAACATTGACAATATTTTGAGTAAAGCGCGTAAACTATATGAGCTTGTAACGACCCGACGGGCACCAGCGCAATTGTTATCACGTTGTTGCGATTTTAAGTTGCTCGAGAAAGTTTGTAATCAGGCTGATGAGGAGCATTTATTGGAATTAGATCATCCGCGTAAAGAATCAATATTCAAAAGGCTAGAAGCTGTGCAGGAAAAAAGTCAAAGGGATAATGCGGAAAGAGTAAAAAAGACCAAATACATAGGGTTTGATAGATAAGTAGAATTACAATATTTTCTTGCATTAGTCACAATAATATGATAAAATTATATTAATCAACAAAAACCCCCCATGGCCTGCACGCTGTTGGAAGCAGCGCACAGGCTTGCGCCAATAAGATGTCACCACACATCTTAAAGACTTATGGAAGGTGTTTTGCGTGCTATCATTATAGCACGTGGACATACACTCGAACAAGCCTTTTAGATGTTCTCGTTCAAAAAGACATCTGAAAGGCTTCTCTTTTGCTTAAAATACGCAAAGCGTATTCTAAGATACATCTCAGCAACCCGTGTCGATTTCCTGTCACATCGGCTGCTGGGTGCGTTGCAGATAAAAGAGCTAAACGCCAATTCTGCAACCAAGTTATGTATTTGCACCTTGACAAAACGGCGGTAGGCACAATAAATTGAGATGTTATCGGCATCTCGATTGTGAACCACCGCTACCAAGAGCATAATAAGCTCATTAAGCTGTGCGCGGGGGTGAAAAACCGTCGGCGGGGTGCAATCTCCGCTGTAGCGACAGTAGAGGTAACGCCAAGACTACCTGCGGCCTTTTATATGGCCGTCAAAGCGATCACATCAAAGGTACGAGCGAAAAAATTACCTGTTGCCATGATTCGCACAGTGAAATAATGATAACGACCGGTGACGGCTGCTCATAAGAATGAGGGGAGAATCTGCGGTATTCGCTACTTTGGCAAAGAGCGGTAACGTGGAGCTGCGTGACCTTGAAGAAGGCGGCTTATTATGCTGATTTGTAAAGTGCTTATTGATTATTGAGGGTGGGGCGTGTTAACCCACGTCCTGCCCTTTATACAAATAATCTGTTTCCCCAATAAAGTGAACTGGTAACTCTATGTTTTGTTTTTGCGAACAGTCAGGTATTTATCTCTTGCCTTGGGATCTTCAGTGTAAGAATCACAAACAACAGTGCTAATGCATTTGCACAGAGTATATATACATTTTTCCTTTGTATAAAACGCGCATTTTCTTTTACTTCTTCTATACTTTGAAGGTGTTTGCCCTTTTTCAATATGCCAATTAGAACCGGAAAGTGAAGCAGCAACCATAGGATCAATAAATTTGCTCACTTTACAATACCTCCTTGATGAAAACGACAACACCATGGATTAAACATTTCAAAGTGCAGAATTATCGCGTTATACCACAAAAAAGCCTACTCACATAGACTTTTTTATGATATAATGAAGTGTTTCTCTTTGGTGGGAGGAGATGGATTCGAACCATCGAAGCGAGACGCAACAGATTTACAGTCTGCCCCCTTTGGCCACTCGGGAACCCTCCCATATTTGATTTTCCTTGTTGACATCTTGCTTGATAGTGGAGCTGGTGGACGGATTCGAACCCCCGACCTGCTGATTACAAATCAGCTGCTCTACCGGCTGAGCTACACCAGCAATTTTGTCAACGCATGTTATTCTAACACATCATTTAATTTTTGTCAACCACTATTATTCACTCTTTTTACAGCCTTTTCGATGGCCCAAACAGATAATATTTTTGAGAATAATAGGGGAGAATAGGCTTGCATAAATGCCACTTGACAATCGGCGATAACAGCGTTAATATATATTTGAAACAATTTAATTTCATAAAATATAAATTTACAAAGGAGTAGTTGCCATGTCGTTATATGATTATACATTCAAAACCATTGAAGGGAAAACCGCTTCGCTGGCGGATTACAAGGGAAAGGTGCTTCTGCTTGTCAACACCGCCAGCAAGTGTGGCTTTACCCCGCAATATGAAGGGCTCGAAAAGCTGTATAAAACCTATTGCAATCAGGGCCTTGTTATGATAGGCTTTCCCTGCAACCAGTTTGCCGGGCAGGAGCCGGGCAGCAACAGTGAGGTGCAGGAGTTCTGCAAGCTGCGGTATGGGGTAACCTTTCCGCTCGCGGAAAAGATTGATGTAAACGGCGAAAACGCCCACCCCATCTTCCGCTACCTCGCAGAGAATACCGTCTTTCAGGGCTTTGGCAGCGACGAAAAGAATAAGGCACTGGAGCTGACGCTCAAGCAAGAATACGGCATAGATTTTGCCGGCAGCTCAATTAAATGGAACTTCACCAAGTTTCTGATAAACCGTGACGGTACTATTGCCGGGCGTTTTGAACCCACCGTAACCCCGGAGGAGATGGAGGACGCCATAAAGGAGTGTTTGTAACTTGACCACGCCCGAGGATGCGCTGAAGCTCGACCACCAGCTTTGCTTTGCGCTTTACGCAGGCTCTAAGGAGTTAATAAAGCTGTATAAGCCGCTATTGGACCCTTTCGGCCTCACCTACACGCAGTATATCACCCTGCTGGTGTTATGGGAGCGGGACGATCTCAGCGTATCGGAGCTTGGCGGCAGGCTGCTGCTCGATTCCGGCACACTGACACCGCTGCTTAAAAAGCTTGAGCAGTCTCAGCTGCTGACGCGGGTGCGGGACAGCGCCGATGAGCGCACCGTAAGGGTATGCCTCACCGAAAAGGGCAGGGCACTTCGGCAGCAGTTTTTAGACGTGCCGAACCGGATGTTCTGCAGCCTCGGTCTTGCGCCGCAGGAGGCGCTGGAGCTCAAGACGCTGTTGGAAAAGCTGGTGAAGAATCTGCACGAGGTTAACCCTGAATAAATAAATGCAAAGCTGCAGCCCGCACAGAGTGAATGTGCGGGCTGTTCCTGTTGTATAATCAGTTCGGCAGCACCTCTACAGATTAGTCAGAGAGAAAAGCGGATACATACGCTCCATAAAGTAACCTTCCGCGGTTTACCGCCTTTAAACTGTTGTGTGCGGTAAGTCGGCTCTTGATAGAGGTATAACTTACCCATAAATAGTACGAAACGATGCTAATCTGCACCAAGATACCGATTGCCCCCACCGAATAATCCAGAATCGCATGAATCAAAACCGGCACCCAAACGGTCTTGCTACTTTTCAACAGATAAATAAACACAAAGCCGGTTATTATTCCACTGCTTATATAATTCAGCATAGTCGGCATAATTTCTATGAACGTTTTGCCCGACAACACCCCCGGAAGGATGGCGTGCATACTGCCCCACAAAAGCCCGCTTATTACAATGGCCGCGACATTAGAGCATGCGGATAGCTCGCTGTATAGATAGGCACGAAAGATAAACTCCTCACAAAAACTTACTATCATTAGATAGAAATAAAAGGCGTATAGCCCCGATACAGAGCAATCGGCATGCAGTAAAAACAGTAAGAGATAAACTCCTGCAAGAAAGATAATCACAGGGTCTGTCGCCGAGAATTGTAAATAAAGGTCTTTTCGTTTGACCAGTAGAATGATGGCAGGAAAGAGTAACGCCACGCAAAAGTCTATGATAAACTTAACTGCGAGGTTGCTGATGTTAACGGCACTTATCGCAATCCATATGCCATTTCTGAACAACGTAGAAATCAGTATATAAAAATATACAGCGTAGATTATGCAGCAGCTAAGGGTAACAGCCGCATGTATATAACGCCTGCGTTCTTTCTTCATGTTACAGTTGCTTACCTTCCTTACTTATTGGTATGCTGTGCCATCCACTATCAAGTAGTTGCAGGGGTTAGGCAACACAAATTATATTTTATACCGTTTCAATCATAGCTAAATCCTACTGACGTGTCAATTATATCCATAAAATGAAGACCGAGAAAGTACAAGCTTTCTCGGTCTTCATAATAATGTACTGTATAGGAATCAAAAAGTTTAGCCAGTTCTGTACATAAAGGAATACCTTTGACTTACGGTATGTATACGCCAAAGCTACATCTTAAACTGCCTTACAACCTGCTGCAGGGCGGCTGCCTGAGCGGAGAGCTCCTCGCTGGCCGCGGCACTTTCCTCTGCGGTGGCGGCGTTGGTTTGCACCACGGCGGAGATCTGGTCGATGCCCTGCGTTATCTGCTGTACCGCGCTCGTCTGGTTGGCTGCCGATACCGAGATGGCCCTTACAATCCCGGCGGCCTGCTGGGAGCTGTCGATAACCTCCGTCATGGTAAGGGCGGTGGTGTCGGCGATCTTAGTGCCGTGCTCGACGGCGGTAATGGCGTCCTGAATCAGCTGCGTGGTGTCCTGCGCGGCCTGTGCGCTCTTACTGGCGAGGTTGCGCACCTCGTCGGCGACAACCGCAAAGCCCTTGCCCGCGGCGCCCGCCCGTGCAGCCTCTACGGCGGCGTTAAGCGCGAGGATGTTGGTCTGGAAGGCGATGTCGTCGATGGCCTTGATAATCTTCTCAATCTTCTTGGAGGCGTTGCTGATGTCCTCCATCGCACTGAGCATCTTCTTGATTTCTTCGTTGCCCGCAGTTAGCTTTTCGCTGGATTCGGTGGTCAGGTGGTCGGCCGTGGTGCAATCGAGCGCGTTCTGGTTGATTGTCTCGTAGATTTCGTTCACGGAGGCGGAAAGCTGCTGGACGGTCGCGGCCTGCTCCGTCGTGCTCTGCGAGAGGCCCTGCGCTCCGCCTGCCACCTGCTCGGAGCCTGCGGCCACCTGCTGAGAGGATTCGAGTATCTGTGTGAAGGTCGCCGAAAGGGTATTTTGAATGTTCTCAAGGGAGTCTTTAATCTTCGAGAACTCGCCCACATAGTCGTAATGCAGCTCAAACACAAGGTTACCCTGCGCGATCTGGTTGAGTATCTCGGAAACCTCGTCGATGTAGTTGATGTAGTCTTTGAGGCGCGCCACCGTCTTTCCGATGGCCGACGAAACCTGCCCAACCTCGTCTTTGGAGCCTGTATTCAGCGTCACGTCGAGGTCGCCGTCTGCGATTCTGTTCGATATGGCGGAGAGGTTCTTAAGCGGCTTGGCGATGCCTCTCGCGATGAGCACGATGACGATAATCATTATGGGCAGAAGAATGAGCATAATCAATAGAATGATACCCGCCACCGTATTGCTCGCGCTATCAAGCTCGTCCTGCGGGATGCCCGTGAGCACCAGCCAGCCCGTTTCGCCGACGGCCGAGAGCTTGCCGGAAATCTGTTTGCCATCCATAGTATAGCTGAAGTCGCCGACTGTTTTGTTTAAAACAGCGTCCTTGGCGTTTTGTGAGAGTGTGGTATCCGCAATGGATTTCTGCAGGTCATCCTTGTTCGGGCTGTAGATGATCTGCCCGCTGCCGCTGGTGAGGATGATAAACCCGGTTTTGCCGATTTTATAATCACTTAAAATGGTATCCAACTGATCGAGCTTAATGTCGATTGCGGTGGCGCCAATAACGGCTTGGCTCGTTTCACTGAAAACAGGCGCAGCCATGGAGACAATTACATTATTGGAGGCAGAATCGGCATAAGGCTCGGTTATAATCGGCGCCTTCGCCTCGTTGATTGCGTAAACGGGGCGGGTGGTAACATCCCAGTCCGCGGCGGAAACCACGCCGTCCATCTGGGCGTATTGGCTGGAGTCAAAGTCGCAGACCCAGCTCGATAAGATATTCGTGGGGTCAGTGGTCACGACCTTCGCCAAGGTGCTTTTAATGGCGGAGAAGCCCTCCACATCCCCCAGACGCGTGCCCTTAGGGGTATTACTGAGGAGTACCTCCACGCTGGAATTGGTCGCGGCCTGCTGCGCAATCAGCAGGTATCTGTTAAGGAACTCCTCGGCCCGATTCACAACGGCCTGCGATTCGGCAGACAGGTTGTTCATAGACAGGTCCGAGACAGATTTCTGGACAGTTTCCATAATTATAACGCTTGCGACAGAGAGTAGTATAGCGACGGGTAGAATGATGCCAAGCAGCATTTTGTAGAGAATCTTTAAGTTCTTCATAAATCTATCCCTTTTGTTAAGATTTTGATGACGGCGCTAAATACTATTTATGCATTTCTTTGCCTATAAATCAATTGACAACTCGTCTAATATTATGTAGTAATGGGTAATAATTTTACACATAATCACTAAATATTACAAAATAATTTTACTTAATTATACAAAAATCCCATGGATATATTTAACGCTTTCAAATATGTAACCTGTAAAAAGCCACCAAATAGGCAAAAATGAAATCCTACCAGATAAGTAGCCGGTGGGACTTCATATGCACCGTCTAGGGACTGTTACTAGCAGTGCATAGAGGCGTATAAAGTGCTGCAGTTCTCACCCCCGCTCGCTCTGGATTCCTGTATTTTCTATTACAAACAACATCCCCACAGCCTTGATTAATGGCGGTGGGGGATGGTTCATTATTGATTAAGTTTTACTGAAGCGCCGAGATGCTCTCTACAATGTTCGCGAGCTTATCCTGCGCGGCCTTGAGCTTTACCTTCTCCTGCTCGATTACGGCGGCGGGGGCCTTGGCCACAAAGCCCGCGTTGTTCAGCTTGCCCGAAACAAACGCGATATCCTTCTCGCAGGCGGCCTTTTCGCGGTTTAGGCGCTCAAGCTCCTTGGCGGTATCTACCAGCTCCTGCATGGGAATGTAGATCTTCGCGCTCTCGGTGATAACCGAAACGGCGTCGGTGCCCGTGTATTCACTTACCAGCTCTACCGAGGCGGCGGAGGCCAGACGCTCGAAGAACAGCTTGCCTTGCTCGAAGGCCTCAGGATACTCGGTAACGATAAACACATGCGCCTTCTTGGAGGGTGGCACATTCATCTCGCTGCGGCGGTTGCGGATGGCCTTGATGGCGTACATCACGCGCTCAAACTCGGTCTCCTCGGCAGCAAAATCCAGCGCCTTGTCGTACACCGGCCACGGGCTTACCATAATCGAGGGGCCTTCGTGCGGCAGCGCCTGCCATATCTCCTCCGTAATAAAGGGCATAAAGGGGTGTAAGAGCTTTAAGGTGTTGGAGAGCACATACACCAGTACCTGCTGCGCCAAGAGCGAAACCTCGCCGCCCGCGAGCAGGCGGGGCTTGGTGAGCTCGATATACCAGTCGCAGAACACGCTCCAGATAAAGTCGTACACCTTCGCCACCGCGATGCCCAGCTCGTACTTCTCGAGGTTTTCGGTCACCTCGGCGGTAAGGGCGTTGAGCTTGCTTATAATCCATTTATCCTCCACCGCGAGGGTATCGGGCAGCTTCACCTCGGTGATCTCGTCCGAGAGGTTCATCAGTACGAAGCGCGAGGCGTTCCACAGCTTGTTGGAGAAGTTGCGCGAGGCGGTAATCTTCTCGTCGGAGAAGCGCATATCGTTGCCCGGGCTGTTGCCGGTAAGCAGCGTAAAGCGCAGCGCATCCGCACCGAAGTTTTCTATCGCCTCCAGCGGGTCGATGCCGTTGCCAAGGCTCTTGCTCATCTTGCGCCCCTGCGCGTCGCGGATGATACCATGGATGAACACGGTGTGGAAGGGGGTCTTGCCCATCTGCTCGCAGCCCGAGAAGATCATGCGCGCCACCCAGAAGAAGATGATGTCGTAGCCCGTCACCAGCGTGTCGGTGGGGTAGAAGTAGTCAAGCTCCGGCGTTTTCTCGGGCCAGCCGAGGGTGGAGAAGGGCCACAGCGCCGAGCTAAACCACGTGTCGAGCGTGTCGGGGTCCTGCACAAGGTTGTGGCTGCCGCAGTGCGGGCAGGTGTCTGTGTCCTCGCGGGAAACCACCATCTCGCCGCAGCTCTGGCAGTAGAAGGCGGGGATACGGTGGCCCCACCACAGCTGGCGGGAGATGCACCAATCCTTGATGTTCTCCATCCAGTGATAATAGATTTTATCAAACCGCTCGGGGATAAACTTGGTCTCGCCGCTGCGCACCGCCTCGATGGCAGGCTCGGCAAGCGGCTTCATCTTCACAAACCACTGCTTGGATACGCGCGGCTCTACCACGCTCTTGCAGCGGTAGCACTCGCCCACGTTGTGCTTGATGTCCTCGATTTTGCACAGCAGCCTTTCGTCCTCCAGCTGCTTTACGATGAGCTTGCGGGCCTCCAGATTGGTCATGCCCTTAAAGCGCCCGCTGTTCTCGTTCATCGTGGCGTCATCGTTCATCACGTTGATGACGGGCAGGTTGTGGCGCAGGCCCACCTCGAAGTCGTTGGGGTCATGCGCGGGGGTAATCTTCACCACGCCGGTGCCGAAATCCATCTCTACGTAGGTATCGGCGATGACGGGAATCTCTTTATTCACAATGGGCAGCACCACGTTTTTGCCGATAAGGTGCTGGTAGCGCTCGTCGTCGGGGTGCACCGCCACGGCGGTATCACCCAGCATGGTTTCGGGGCGGGTGGTGGCAAGCTCCAGGAAGCCGCTGCCGTCGGCAAGCGGGTATTTGATGTGCCAGAAATGGCCTTCCTTCTCTTCATACTCCACCTCGGCGTCCGAGATCGAGGTGCGGCAGTGCGGGCACCAGTTGATGATGCGCTCGCCGCGGTAGATAAGCCCTTTTTCATACAGGCGCACGAACACCTCGCGCACCGCGCGGGAGCAGCGCTCGTCCATCGTGAAGCTTTCGCGCTCCCAGTCGCAGGAGGAGCCCATCTTTTTCAGCTGGTCGGTGATGCGTTTGCCGTACTTTTCACGCCACGCCCACGCGCGCTCTAAAAACTTCTCGCGCCCAAGGTCCGCCTTGGTAATGCCGTCCTTCTTCATGTCCTCCACGATCTTGGCCTCGGTGGCGATGGCGGCGTGGTCGGTGCCCGGCATCCACAGCGCCTCATAGCCCTGCATGCGCTTAAAGCGGATGATGCTGTCCTGCAGGGTGTTATCCAGCGCGTGGCCCAAATGAAGCTGCCCGGTGATGTTGGGCGGCGGCATCATGATGGTGTAAGGCTTTTTATCTTTGCTGACGACGGCGTGGAAAAAGCCCCCCTTAAGCCAAAAATCATAAAGACGATTTTCAACCTGTCTTGGGTCGTACAGTTTTTCCAATTCCTTCGACATTGTTCTTTCTCCGTTCCTGTTTTTTTGCTTTTCATAAGCAATTTTCATCCAATACCATGAGCATTGGTGCAACACTTGCAAAATATGCTACCCTTTATTATGCGCATGGCAAAGGGGAATGTCAAGGTTTTGCATGGATGTTCGAAAGAAAAGAAAAACCGCTGCGGGTGCAGCGGTGGGTGTTAATATCGGCAGATGATATATTTCTTGGGTGGTAGGTGCGGTTGAATGAGGTTTCGCAAATCCATTGATGTTCCGTTTATTAAAGTATAGGAGTGTGGGCCGTCTTTTCGCGGATGGCCCACTTCTTTCGTCACATACCGAGTACCTGCCAGAGTATCCTTGCAAAAGGACGGTGAACGGATTTTCGTTTCCAAATTGCTTAAACCTCCTGTTTGTTCATGTTCATATTTAAGAATTGAAGTAAATTCTTTACTATGGTAAAATTACCAAATACTCTTCTGTGGTAATTGAGCTCTATGAGTTCATTGATATACCCATCTACAAATAACTGTGCTTCAAAAATAAAGGGAGGCAAAATGATAACCAACGAATATATAAATCGTGCGATAGACTATATCTTAAATCATATCAATGAAAATATATCTGTTGATGAGATTGCCTCTCATTGCAATTTTTCAAGATATTACTTTTCCAGAATGTTTAAAATGGAAACTGGAGAAAGCGTCTATGAATTTATCAAACGAGTGAAAATGGAACAAAGTGCGTTCCGCCTAAAGGTTGAGAAAAGCAGAAGTATCACCGATATTAGCTGTGATTATGGTTACAGCTCATCGAACTACAGCTCTGCTTTTAAGCAACATTACAATCTATCGCCAATCCAATTTCGCCGAAATATTCTGCAAAAATCCTTGGCGAACCCGATGTTTAGTGATGCCGCTATAGGGTTAGAGTCATTTGAGGAGTGCGACAAAAAAATTTCCATAGAAGTTCTTGAGGATTGTCCTGTTATATACGAGCGGCATAAAGGAAATTATGGGGACTTATCTGTTCATTGGGGAGCTTTTCAAGAAAAATACAGGGAATATTTCACCGAGTTAACGCTGTTTTTTGATCGCACCTATGATGACCCGTCCATTACCGATATAGACGAATGTCTGTATGACATCTGCATGACTGCCCCGGAAGGCTGTAAGCTTGAAAATACCTATGTGCTTAAAGGTGGAAAATTTGCTATTTATCACTTCAAAGGTTTGGTCAAGCAGATATATACCTCTTACCAAAGCATCTTCAATGTGTGGTTGCCGCAGAGTAACTGTGAAATTGACGACCGCTACGGCTTTGAGATTTACAGAAAGATAGACTGTAATTCCATGCATATGGAAATTGATCTTTGTATCCCAATCAAATAGAGCACAAAAACAGAAGTATTTTTCTTTTCACTCCTTTATCCTATATGGTGTGAACAATGGATATAGGAGGAAATGAAAATGAACTTAGAGAGCATTCAAAACAACAAAATTAAAACAATTTTGCAATTTTCTATTCCATCGATTATTGCAATGGTGCTAACGTCACTGATTACGGTTACCGATGGTTTTTTTATCGGAAACTATGTGGGAAAAGAAGGCCTTGTTGCGGTTAACTTAGGGCTGCCAATTGTCTATTTATACCTTGCAGTGGGACTCATGGTGTCAGTAGGCGGCGTGGCAATCGCCGGAATGGCTCTTGGCGGTGGAGATATCAAAAAGTGCAATAGTGTTTTTAATCAGACCATGTGTACAGCAATGGCTGCGACCGTCCTGCTCAGCGTCATCATGTGGCTCTGCCTCGACCCTATGCTTCATATCTTAAATGTCGATGCGCAGGTCGCGGGATTTTTCAAGGACTATTACGGCATTATGCTTCTGGAGCTTCCGATTATGGTGATAAACACATCCTTCGGTATGTTTATCAGAGGAGAGGGTAAGCCGCAGTATTTTATGCAGGTCAACATTTTAAATGTGCTGCTCAATATTCTGCTTGATTATTTGTTTGTCCGCTGGTTTAATTGGGGTGTAAAGGGTATTGCTGTTGCCTCCTTGCTTGCAGCTATAGCTACCCTTTTGTGCATTCTTTACTTTTTCATTAAGAAGTCAAGCGTGTATAAATTTCGTAGATTTGATTTTTCGGGCGAGGTGCTGGGTAGCACACTCCTCAATGGCAGCTCAGAATTTGTCGGTGAAATGTCGCTGAGTATTTCTATGTTTGCCTATAACTATGTGATACTAAAAAATATCGGCGTAAACGGCGTGACTGCATTTACCATCGTGGGCTATATTGCCTATATCTTCAGCATGGTGATCATCGGTTTCGGACAGGGCGCAAGCCCGCTCATCAGCTTTGCTTATGGTGCAAAGGAACATATGCTTGCAAAAAGCCTGCGTAGGATAACCAACTTCATTGTGCTGATTGCAGGAGTAGTGGTGCTTTTGCTCGTGCTAGTTGGTTCCGGGTGGTACAGCAGTCTGTTCGTAAAAAGCGAAGTCGTGGAGCAGATGGTGCGTTCGGGGGTAATAATCTATGCCGTTTCGTTTCTGTTTTCGGGAATTAATACAATTTCCTCTTTTTACTTTACCTCAATTGGCAGAGCAAAAGAGTCGGCCATCATATCTTCTGCACGAGGTTTGGTTATTCTGCTGATTTGTATTTTTACTTTGCCACCACTGTTCGGTATGACAGGAGTATGGCTTGTCGCGCCGATTACAGAAGTGCTGACCTTACTTTTAAGCCTGTTTTTTATAAGAAAAGAAAGTAAAAACAGATCACGCAGATTAGCACAAGGTTAATGTTTAATCCGTGCATACAAATCTTACTAATATTCCAAGTCGAGCCGCTACACATTGCCTTTGTATAGCGGCTCTCGTTTGTTATAATCCCAAAATAGTCCAAATGTAAATAGAGCCGTGGCAACTGCCACGGCCCCAATCTTGATATATAGATAAAAGTGAATGCCTCTACGCTTTCCTGTAGCCGGCTACAAAATCCACATAATTCTCCAGCTCTCTGCCGTTTAAGTAGGCGTCAAAGTTCCGCGCGGCGATGCCCACGATAGCGTGTACGACCACCGGCAGGGTGTGGCTGCCCGAGATATGCGGGGTAACGATGGCGTTTTGTATCCTCCACAGCCGGTGTTCCTTGGGCAGCGGCTCCGGCTCTGTAACATCCAAGGCTGCGCCCCAGAGGTGCCCGCTTTCCATCACATCGCACAGGGCCTCGGTATCTATGGCATTGCCGCGCCCAACGTTTAATATCACGGCGTCCTTTTTCATCAGCAGCAGGCGTTCTTTGGTTATAAGCCCCATCGTCAGCGGGGTGGAGGGCAGGCTCATCGCGACGATATCCGCACGGGGAAGCAGCTCGTCTAGCTTATCCATCGTGTACAGCTCGTCGAGGTAGTCGGGCTTTTCCATGTTCTGGCGGCGAATGCCGATGGTGCGCGCCCCCATGGCCTTCATACGTTGCGCGAACGCTCCGCCGATATCGCCCAGCCCCACAACCAAAACGGTGGTGCCATAGATATTCTTCACTTCGTCGCGCTCATCGCGCCAAACGGCGTTGTTCTGGTTGTCGCGGTAGAGATAAAGCTTGCGGTAGAGCGACAGCACCGCGCCCAGCATGTACTCCGCGATGCCGATACCGTAGGCACCGGTGCAGTTGGTGAGTTTTACCCCCTCGGGCAGTACGCCCGGCGCAATGTAAGCACCCACGCCGGAGGATTCAAGCTGCAGCCACTCAAGCTTCTTGCAATCCTTGAGCATTTGGGGCGGCGCGTCGCCAAAGATGATATTCGCGCTCTGCATCTGCTCGGGGGTCACATTCTTACGGGTGATGTATGTGAAGCTGCAGCCCGGCGCGTGGCTTTCTAAAAAGCGCTTTAACTCGTCACTGATGGGGATGGTTACTAAAACATTTTTTGACATAATAAAGCTCCCGATAGATAGTGTAGTTAATTAGTAAGATTAATTATATTGTTATTATGCGCGGGGGGTGGAGGGATGTCAAGGGGGGTGAGGTAAGATAGAACTTCGTATGCCCGCCCTTGCTGGAATAGCCCCATTCGTCCACAGAGCCTGTCGTAAGGGAAAAACGCCGCCTTATGAGGGTATACATGAGGCCTTTATCCCCCATAAACATTAAGCCTCTTATAATGATTGGACATATGTCCAAGATTATGCTATAATATTACCAGTGGTAATTTTCCGGTATCTACCCACCGTGTACAAAAAAGCGCGGTACAGGTAAGAAACTATTCGGAGTGGTTTTATGCAAGACAACAGCGTTCAGAGGTTCATCTTACCCATCAAGCTGGAAATGGAGCCGATGGAGCGGCTGCTCGTGGCAAGCTTTAAGGGCGATGGTGAATTTGACGGATTTGAGCCGCAGTGGTTTGACGACCCCACAAACGGTACAGGAATGCGGTTTTTACGCTACAGAAAGGATAAAACGGTAGATGTTTACTGGCAAAAGGGCGTACAGTCAGCGGGCTTTGCGCTGGGCGCGGGGATACACGATTTCAGCGAAACGCAGTTTGAGGACGCACGCTTTGAGCTGACCCCCAACGGGGTAGACGTCCATGTGGTTTTCACCGACGTGCAGGGCCGCCGCGTGGAGCTCACCATTCTGGAACACATCAAGAACAAACGGGATTTTCACTTTCTGGCACCGGTAGGCTCGGGGGTGGAGAACCCCGATAAACTATTCTTTGTGCACATGCTGGGCTTTAACTTTACGCCGGTGCACAACACACAGGTAAAGGCCGGCGTGGGGGAGCGCGCGCTTGCGATGGATACGCTGCCCATGCCGTTTAATCTGCACAAGGTTTATATGATACGCTACTGCTCCCGCCCTGTAATCGCCGCGCTGAACCACGACCTTACCCAGCCGCTGCTGTTTGAGGCGGCGCCCTCCTGCACGGTTCACACCGAAGGGATGGCGATTGTTCTGGATGAAGCAGGCAGGGTATCGCAGCTTTCGGCGGGTAAGGACGATTGCCGAGCGGAGCTGCATTTTTCTCCCTCGTTCCCCGACCTTGGCAGCATCGCCGATAACAGCCGCGCGGCGGGCAGTTTTACCGTGTACATCGCGGGGGAGGAGATCACAGGCGGCAGCTACGGTATCCACCGCGTGGGCAATGAAGCGGCGGTGGAGCTTAAACCTACCAAGCCCTGGCACCCTTTGAAGGTACCGGTGGGTTTTCGCCTTACCATGAAGATGATAAAGCTGTTTACCCACTGGCCCACCACCTACCGTTGGAGCGGGGTGGTCTCACTTACCGGTGAGCACACCATCGCGGGCGGCTGGGAACGTACCGACACGTGATAGTATCGCCACTCTCCGATTCATAATCGCAGAGCATTGCGGCGCTGCAGCCGCTGGGTGTGGTTGTGTATCAATAAAAAATCCCCTTCTTAACCAAAGCCCCACATAGACGCGTTACACGCCTATGCGGGGCAAATCGTTTCTATAGAAATTTTTGTTATAGCCGAATCTTCAGCACTACCTTACGCACCTTCGCACTCTTTTCCTGTACGGCAATCCCGGGCATGTGCGCGTCGTGGGGGTAAAGGATCATAAAATCATCCCTGTACAGCTTCACCATGTTGCCCTCGCCCGCGAGAAACTCGATATCCTTCTCGGCGTTGTAAGGTACCATGGGCGAAAGCCGGTCGGCCAACACATCACCAAGCAGTTCCTCGCCCTCAATGATATACTGGATGTCGATGTAGCTGCGGTGGGCCTCCCACTTACCCTCAGCGAGCGGCTTGGTGTCGTACTCCTGCACCATCGCGTAGATATTGCGACCGTCGATCTCATAGATATCGGGCTTTAAGGCAGCGAGATCGTTCTTGCGCAGAAAATCAAAGGCCGGTTTGAACCCCGGGTGCAGTGCTTCGTAAAGGGATGCGTTTTGTAGTGTGTCGGTAATCAAGATGAATCCTCCCGTCAATTTAAGGTGTCATATCTATTATCATTATAATGCGCGGGAGAAAATTCGCAAGCTTATACTGCGGCATGCCGCGCTATACGATGCCGGCACCGAGGTGTTCTGCCTGCGCAAGCGCGCCGGTACGGGAAACCTCCCCTTTGTCGTTGACGCCCGGCACCGCGATAATGTCAAGATTGTTCCAACCCGTAAAGGCGATAATGCTTTTGTAGGTTTCAATGATTCCGTGAAAATCCTCTAAGTCCTTTGTTTCCCCGCAGACCAGCAAGGTACTTTGCCGTATCTTTAACGGGCTTTTGCAGATGGGGGAATAGTAGGCGTAGAATTTATCAATAGCGGCCTTCAGCTGGGCGGGGAAGGTGCTCCAGTAAAGCGGGGTAGCGAGCACAAGCACGTCTGCCGCCTGCAAAAGCGGGGCAAGCTCGATGAAATCATCCTCAAATGAGCAGGCGCGGCCCTTGCTCCAGCAGGTGTTACACGCCCTGCAGCCGTTTATCCGCTTAAAGGCTGTTTCAAACTTCGTCACGGTATGCCCCGCGGCCTGAGCGCCCTTGATAAAGGCGTCCGCCAGCAGTTCGCTGTTGCCGCCCTTTCGGGGGCTGCCGGTAAGCACCAAGATGTTCTTACTCATGATGTCACTCCTCTTTCCTATATAAATAGAAATGCAAATTGGCTTATTATTGGTGAGCTGGGGGGGATATGGATGCCTGTCGCGGGCTGTTTGTATTTTATCATAGAAATACAAAAAAAGCCAACTGCAATTGCAATCGGCTTTTTATATGTCGATAATATTGATACAATTTCACGTTTACCCCTAAAAACCAGGTCGGTTGCACTGGGTGGTATAATATGTTATAACAATAAAAAACTTATATTGGAGGAGAATCTTGTTATGAGAGAAAATTGCCCGCCTAAAATAGAGAAGAAGCAATTTAAACTGATTGGGGTCAATAAGTTTGTTAAATGGGGAGATGACTTTGAACAAATAATGAAAAAAGCAAGAGCTGAATTACAAAGTTATATCAATGAAATTAAGAATACAGTTAATTCATCAGAAAGGATACAGTATTTCTATTCAGAAACAGGAATGCAAGACGGCTATAACTATTTGCAATGTGTTGAAGTAACAGACGTTTCCGATGTACCTGAAGGGCTGATATCCAGAGTGTTGATAGAAAGTGAGTACGCGTTTTTTGTTTCCGATGAAGGCGAGGGTGGCGATTATGCGAGGAGTACATGGCTTCCGAAATCAGGTTATAAAGAAAACTATGGTGTTTTCGGAGATTTAGAAATAATCAATATTGATACAAATATTTGTGAATTTTGGTTGCCCGTTAAAAAATGAGTATTAAACATAAAGAAGGTCTGAATTTCAGACCTTCTTTATACGTCAGTATTGATACAATATTGACATTCTTCTTGGCGGAGAGTCAGGAATTCGACCCTAGGTGAATTTCCCCACACAGCATTTCGAGTGCTGCACCTTCGACCACTCGGACAACTCTCCTCCTGTTCAAAAGCTGGCGTTCTGAAAACGCGACGTTATCAACGTTTAAGAATTATAGCAAAACGTCCGAGTGAAGTTAATCCCCAGTGGGGCAGGATTAGCTGGCAGAATGATTGTTGATTTTAATAAGTTGGTGTATAATGGAATAAAATGAACTATTCCGAGTTCATATATCGAATCGTTGCCTTGATTACAAAGAAAATGTATGGAACAAATCATCAACATGTTTTTAAAAGTGTAATGTTATTGAATCGCAGTACGAAAATATGACAGGCTATCTCCGATAGGCGGATGAGCAAAACGGGGCAGGTGTGAAAGGTACCATGAATATAGAAAATGTCAGCGACCGGCTTTTAAAGTATAAAGGCAGCTTCGTAACGCTCGAACAGCTGACCGGATGGCTCTTGCCCGACAATTACGCCGAGCTGTACGCTGCAGTAGGGCAGCTGATTGCGCTCGGCCTGCTGGAACCGGTCGGTTTAGCCCGCAACAACAACGGCATGGTTCCCCCCTTGAGGCTCAAATACCGCATTCTCCGTGCGAGGGAAGATCATTTCGCCGCCCTTGATGAAATCCGGAAGCTTTCTACGACGCTCAATATCTCCGGGTATCTGGCAAAACCGGAGCTTTATAAAAAACATAAGGAATTTCTTCTCCCGTTAAGCGATTATCTTAAAAAACATAAATCGGAGCTTGATCAGCCGATGTCCAGAAACGAGCGTGCGTTTGCCGTCTGGAAGAACGAAAAACAGCTTGACAACGCGCTTTGCCAGAGTGTGCTGCGTTTCAATGCTTTAGACAACCGTATGAATTATTATCAGACTCCGGAGCCATTTTTCGATTATTTAGTCGGCGGCCGGATTCAGACCCTGCTCGTTCTGGAAAATAAGGACACCTGGTACACGCTGCGCAGGCTGTTTTTACAGTTTCCTAAAAAACGCAGGCTGTTCGGCGTCTGTCTGGATGGAGTTGTGCTGGGCGAGGGCAGAAAGGCGACGCGGCCACATGCGATGGAGGAATACGCTGTACTGCTGCCGGAGGTCCCGCCACGGTTTACCTATTTTGGCGACCTTGATTACGCCGGTATCGATATTTTCCTGTTCATTGTAGAACAGAATCCCTCGCTTGACATTTCCCTGTTTCTTCCGGCATACCGGGCGATGCTTGAGCGCGGGCGCGAAATCGGGTACGGCCGCGCACATACCGATCAGGCGAAACCCACGCGCATGGCGGATTTTTTAAGCCTCTTTGCGTCAGAGGAAGCGGCTGAAATTGAAAAACTGCTTGCACAAGGGCGCTACCTGCCGCAGGAGATTCTTACCTACCCCTATCTTAAACAGCAACTTTCAGAGCCGGAGGATTGCGATGCTTGATTTTCTTGAAGGGTTTTCAAGGCGGATGGAGTTTGCGGCCGTGGTCGATTCCATCGTCAACCGCACCAATAAGAACAGCGAGATCGAGCAGCAGTTTGCGCCGCAGGAGATCGACAATCTGCTGCTTTCCGTTTTGGTATTCATTATGGAGCGCACCCTCTCAGAAGACCACGACTGCACGATAGAGAGTGTCTCCGGTTTCCTCGGCTCTGTGCTGCCGGCTTACGGAAAACACCTTTCCGCAGGGGAGACGGATACACTCGCCCGGTATCTCGTCAAAGACATTCTCCAGAACAAAGGCGTTAAGCGTACTTACAAAGCAATGGATTATGCCGCCGGCCTTCGGGAGTTAACCGTCCGGCTAGTCGCCGATCAGGTCAACGAGCACAATCAAGTCGTTTTTGAACTGACACGGCAGGGCTATGATTTCCTTTTCCGCACCAAGGAAGTAGACGACGAGCTTGGCTTTCAGATCGAAGAAATGCGGCTGCAGATGCAGATCGAAAAGCACTACTACAAGGAAGCCATCGGGCAGAGCCGCGAGCTTGTGCGAATGCTGATTCAAAAGCGCCGGGAGCTTGCGCAGTTCGAAGCGGAAATCCGCGGCGATCTCTCCGCTATTTCCGGCCAGGATTACGACAGCCTCATGCGCGGCGTGGACAGCATACTGGCCGAGGAATACGGCACCATGCAGAAAATAGAGGAGAAGGTACGCCGGGCGCAGCAACAGCTGGATGAAGAGGAAAACCGTCGCGGGCAGCTCGACGGGAAGGCGCGTGCGGCCCGTACCGAGGTGCTCGGCATCCTTGAAAATGTCCGCCGCGCGCTTTCCCTCCAAAGGCAGATGCTAATTCAGTGCGAAAGAATGAAAAAGCTTTATCTGCATATGTTGGAGGATGCGATCGCCTATCATGCCACACGGCGATATAACATGGAGGATGAAATTCTTATACCGCTAACCTCCTGTACTATCCGGGAACCGGAGGAGATGAATCGGTTATGCCGCGGGCTGCTCGCCCCGCTATTTTTACCGCAGTTTTCACCGATATTGAACCTCAGGCTGATCTACGACCGGCAGGCCAAAATCCGGGAAGCAGAGTGGGAACAATCGGTGGAAGAGGAAGCGATGGAATCGGAGCAGGCGGCGAGAGAGCGTATGGACTGGCGCAACCGCGCGCATGTTCGTGTGGTGAATCGGCTTTTTGTTTTCGCGGCAGCACACCCGGAAGGTTTTTCTTTTGAAATATTTTTGGACGCTCTCCGGCAGGAGGGCGTGCTTGCTGAGCTGTGCAGGGAGCGGCTTCTGTTTTTGTCCATGCTTCGCCTTTTCGAGGCCGGGTGCATCGACCTTACGCTCTGGAAGGAACGGCACGACGAATGGAGCGAGGACTGCGCCGGAGAATTCGACCTGTCGTACTGCCTCGGCCGTATCGGACGGCTTAATCCGGGGTTTTATGGCCTTAGGCGCATCTGGATTAAGAAAGCCGGTAGACTGATCGATTGCACTTTGCCCCGTGTTCCCGTGGCGGAAGGGCTCACCGAAACGCCGCGGATTACTATGGATGATCTTTTGTTTGAGGTGGAAACAGATGAAAGAAACACTACAGATTCTAAGGATTTTGTTGACGGACGGTGAACTAAGCGACACCTCCGAACCGGCGCGTTTTGCCGATTTTAAAGACCCGAAGGTACGCGCCGAACTGGATGAGTTCGCCGAAGAGCTGATGTTTACTTTGGTCGAGATGCCGCACGCGGTATATCTGGTGCCAGAAATGGACAACCCTTTTTTGAGCTTGACGCTTGGCGACCTGCGCAAAGGCATCGGGAGCGCCGCGCGCACGGCGGACGCGTTTTTGCAGTGCTTCATTATCATGGTAATCCTATATCTGTTTTTCGGCGGCAGGAACACCGACCCGCTGCGTACGCCGTTTTTACAGATCAAGGATATCGTGTCAGAGCTCGATAAGCGCTTTTCCTTGTCGGCGGAGCAGGCGGCACCGGTCTGGCAGGAGGAGATGGAAATCAACTTCATGCAGGTGGCGCAGATATGGAACAACCTCTCCGTCCGTGAGGACAGCCGTCGCGCCTCGCGGGAGGAGACCGTGCTCAGGGCCTGCCGTACGCTCGAAAAGCAAAGGCTGGTCGGCTTTTATGAAGACAGGACGGAGATTCGCCCGACTTCCCGCCTTAAGGATTTGATGACCAACTACTACCTCAGCGACGAGCGCGTTGCGGCAATCCAGAGCCTGTTCGCACAGGAGGAAAACAACCATGCCTAAAATCAACCGGATACGCATTGCAAACGTCTCCTGGGAAAAACGGTTCATCCTCGACGAGCTTTACGAGAGCTACGACGGCGAGGATATGCTGCTTAATCTAGCAAACGGCGGCGGAAAAAGCGTTCTCGTGCAGATGATGCTGCAGCCAATTCTGCCGACCAGACGCATCCATAAGCGCAGGATCGACGACTATCTTTCCAAAACGAGTGCACCGACAATCATCATGCTCGAATGGAAGCTCGACAGCGGCGAGCGTACCTTTTACCTCCTCACCGGAATCGCCATGTGCTCCATCGGCCAGTCGGACGAACAGGTATCCAGAACAAAATACTTTACCTTTCTTAATTATTACGATGAGGCCAACAGTTACGATATCCGCAATATTCCGCTGATTACGCATGAGGACGGCGGAGTGGTTTATACCCCCTATGAAAAAGCGCGGGATATCCTGCGGCAGGCCAAAGGGGATTCATTTCAGTTTCGCTGTTTCATGCGTGATGAAAGCGAAGCCTATAAAGCCGCGCTGCGTGAGTACGGTATTCTGCCGGAGGAATGGGAGCTCATCGCCGACATCAACGACAAAGAGGGCGGTGTGGATGAGCTGTTCTCCGTCTGCAAGACCTCTGACAGCCTGATGGACCGGTGGATTCTGAGAACCGTATCGGAAGAACTCAGCGGCAAAAGTACGGAGCTTCACGAGCTTTTTCTCGCGCTGATGTCCTCAATTCTGGAAGAAGAAGAAAAGCTCAAAGAAAAAGAACTGCTCGAAAAATTTATCGGGAAAACGGATACCTTCATCGAGAAACTTTCCGGCCTGTGCGGAGGTCTTGACGCTGCGGAAAAAGCGGCGGGTGAGCTTTCCGGCCTGCATGCCTACCTCGGCAGGCTTCGGCAGGAAACGGAGCAGAAGAAAGCGGGGCTTTGCGCACAGGAATCCGAACAGAACGAACGGCTGGAGAGAATCCACCAAGAAGAAGTGTCGGAGGGCTTTTTACACTGCAAGGAGGGATACGATACCCGGGAGCTGCTCTTGCAGGCTGCGAAAACGGTATGGGAAGGCTCAAAGCTGCAGCTGGCAGAGGCAAAGCGGGCGCGGGAGTGTCTGGAGGCTGCCCGCTACGCCGAGGAGCGGCAAAAGGCGCAGGAAACGCAGAAATCTATAAACGAGCAGCTTGAGCTGCTGCGGGCCGGCCGGGCGGACGAGGATTTTCAGCGTGTCGCTTATACGCTTTTCATACGATATGGCGACGCGGTCAAAAAGCAGGACGAGGAACTCTCCCTTCTTAACAGAAGCATGGAAGTAGATGCCCGGAATCTGGGTGAGACAACGGAACAAGGAAAGAAATTGGAAGCAAAGCTGGCGCAGGCCAGACGGGAAACCGGCGCGTTGGACGAGCGCGTGCGGGCTTTCCGCTCCTATGAAGAAAAAACGCTGCGGGAGCTTTCGCTTAGTTTTTCCCGCAATCTTGTCGGCGAACTGCAGCCTTCGGAAATTGAGCTTGCGAAAAAAGAACTGCAAAAGCGAAAAGCCACGCTTTCCGCGGAAGAAGAAAAGCTTACCCGGCTTTCAGAAGAAAACAGGCTGCGGGCGGCCGCGCAGAAAACCGAACGGGAAACGCTCGCCCGGCGGCGTGAGGCGGCCGGGATTACAGCCGAAAAATGCAGGCAGGCTCTCGATACTTTTGAAGAGGCACAGGCGCGGCGCAAAGAGATTCTGGCTCGGCAGAAGATCCCAGCCGAACGCCTTTATGACGTGGATGCCTGCCAAAACGAGCTAATCAGGCTGTGCGCGGAAAGGCAGAAGGAACTGGACGGTATGCAGCGGCGGTACCTGACGGCCACAGAAACCCTGCACGACTGCGAGACCGGAAATCTGCACACGGCCCGCCGCTACGGCGAACTGCTCGAAACGGTGGGAATCGCTTACGATACAGGGGAAACCTATCTTGCTCGGCTCCCGCAGGAGGAGCAGGACGCCGCCCTGTACGCAAACCCCATGCTGCCCTATTGCTTTCTGGTCGCAAGAGGCGACCTTTCACGCCTGCCGGTTCCGGACGAGGCCATTAATCGTATTTGCCCGGTCATTGCCTTTGAGGACGTTGACGCCCCGTGGGATGCGAACGAGCGGGTGGTGGAGCTGCCGTCCGGCCTGCGGCTCGCCTGCTTTTACAACGGGCAAAGCCTGCGGGCGGAAACGAAAGAGGCTTATGCCGCCCTGCTGCGGCAGGAAATCGAGCGGGTATCCGCGGCAAAAGAGCATTTGCAGGAGCAGCGCGCACAGCTGGAGGCCGACATGCGCGCACTGAAAGAGGATTTTCCCTATACGGCCGAAAGCTCGCAACAGCTGGCCGGAGCATTGAAGGATGCGGAACAAGAATACCAAAGCGCGAAAGACAGGGCCGCGGAGCTGGAGGCAGAGGCGGAGCGGACCGAACGGGAAGCCTTGCGGCTCGCTGCGGCGCTCCGTGAAAACAAGGAAAAGGCGGAAACTGTAAAACGGCAAAACCGGCTTTTCACCGAATTCCTTGAGCGGGACGCGCAATATACAGCCGATATCTGTCGGCAGCGCGAGCTTGCCGGTGAAATTATAAATATGGAAGCCCAGCTCGCCCAAAACCGTGAGCTTTCTAAGGAAATCTCGGATCGCCTGTCGGAGAGAAAAACGGAAAAAGAGCGGCTGCAACGGGAACGGGACAGTTTTAGCACGCGCCGTGCGGGCCTTGGCAGCCCAAAGCCCGCCGAACTGCTCGAGGGGAGCCTGCCGGTGCTGGAGGAACGATACCAGAGCATCCTCACCCGGCGAAACACGGATGAACAACGACTCCTCGCGGAGATTGCCGATGCGGCACAGGCGGAGAGCGCCGCGGAGAAAAATCTGCGCCGCTATTCGCACCTTGCTTCCAAACTGTACGAAGGCATCCGCTTTTCGGATGAAGCGCTGGAAAGTGCGGGCGAAAAAGAGCGTATGGCGAATGAGGCGGTCGCCGGGGCGCAAATCAGCCACGCGCAGGCCCATGGTGAATTCGTTGCCGCCAAGGAGCGCATGGCAGCCGCCCAAACAACCTTAACCGCCGCGGGGCTTTTCGAGCCGCTTGGGCCGGAGCAGATTTTTGGGAACTACAAGCAGCGCCGACAGGACATAAAAGCGCTTCTCGCGCGGCTTTTAGCCGAACGGGCAGACTGCGACAAAACACTTGAGGAAGTGAAGGAGCGTTCAACTGAAATCAAACGGTATATCTCTCCTGAAGCGGTGCCGCCTGTTGCCGCCCCGCTACAGGGTACGTGGGAAGAACTCGATATCCTGTCGACCGGAGAAACCTACAAGAAAACAGATAAAAAGAATGAGGATGACCGCCGTCGTCTGCAGTACGATTTACAGGAACTGAACCGGAGCTATAAGGACAAACACCCGGTCCTCGCACAGTATCTCAAGAATATCCCCGTTGAAGAGACCGCACTTACATACGACGCTTATTATTATGTGTATGAACGGATGACGGATCAGTCCGCCCGCCTACGGGATACCCTTGCCGTACTGGCGGCCGATCTCGCTCACCTGGAAATCGATAAGCAGAATATTGCGCGTCACGCGCTGATCCAGGGGAAAAGCCTGTACGATGGCCTCTGCCGGCTATCCAAAAGCTCAACGGTTACGCTCTGGCCGGGTAACCCGCCGCGACAGACGCTGAAAATCGGAGTACCGGAATCACTCGACGGCGGAGAAGCACAACGTATGGCAGAGTATGTGGAACGCTGTATTACCACACTGCGTGCGGAGAAGACGACTGGTTCGCTTACGGAGGAGACGCTGCGCAAACGTGTCGATACCTTGTTTTCAGACAGGGAGCTGCTCTGCCAGGTGCTGAACACCGTGAATATCGCCGTTTTCCTTTATAAGGTAGACCGCATCAAGGAAAACAGCGGCCTGAGAAGCTGGGAGGATGTACTGGTCGAGAACTCGGGCGGCGAGCTTTTTGTATCCTGTTTCGTACTCGTCTCTGCCCTGATGAGCTACCGGAGGGACAGCATCATGGGGAAAAACGGCGTAACCAACACCACTCGGGCTTTTATCATCGATAACCCGTTCGGGAAGACCTCGTCGAAGCACCTTCTGGAAGCAATGCTGCGCGTGGCAAAAAAGTTCAAAACACAGATGCTCTGCCTTTCCGATCTAAGCCAGAGCTCTATCACCAACCGTTTTGCCCTCATCTATCAGCTTTCCGTCCGGCAGGCGCTATACAGCCGAAATTCTTATCTGCGCACGGATGAAGTCAGGCGAAACGGTGACATTCATAAAAACGAGCGGCTCGAGCATATGTTACTGCGCACGCCGTCTGACCAGTTGAGCCTGTTTGAGGAATGAGCATCGGCAAAATGGTATGTAGGACATTAAACGGGCACCACGTTATACATCTTGTCTGTATACTTTTTATGAGATAAAAATACTAAAAGCTGGCGGGCAGCAAGAATTCAGGCAGCATTGGGCACCATAAAACCATTGATCACGCAGAGATAGAGAAAACCCCTGAAAACCTAGTGTTTTAAGGGGTTTTCTGGTACGTTGGGTGAATATAAACGCCGCTGCCATTCTTTAAGTTATGTTTAATTTTATATATCTCTTCTCATCAAACTAAAGCTTTGAGCTGTAGGACCAATATCGGGCTGTCCCGCAAGAAAAATAGCCAAATCTGTAACCTCTTCCGGGTTTTTTATCCATTCCCCGTTTATAGAAAATGCAGACCTATCATCTTTCTTGCTGTCATTTCCCATATCCGTGTTCACCGGCCCGGGAATCAACTCATTTACGCTAATATTAAATTCTGATAGCTCCTGTGCCAGAATTCTTGTGAGCATCCATAATCCCGCTTTTGAACAGCTATATGGAGAGCCATCCGCCCTTCCTTTATGTCCCATTCCGGAGCCTATCGTGATTATTTTCCCCGTACCATTTCTTTTAAGATATGGGATGGCTGCTTTAGCTGTATAAAAAGCTCCGTTTAGGTTAACATCCATTACCCTTTTCCATTCTTCAATGTCAAGTTTATCGACCGACAATTTCTCGCAATCAGTGCCCGCGTTCACAACTATAATATCTATATGTCCAAACTGCTTAAAGGCCTTTTGCATGGCAATTTCTAAACTTTTATAATCGGTTACATCACCTGAGACTGCTATAGCGTCGCCGCCTGAAGCCCTAATCTTATTTACGGTTAAATCTATGTCATTTAATGTTCTTGCTATACAGCAAACCTTAATACCTTGTCTTGCATAAGCAATAGCTATAGCTTTCCCGATTCCTTTTCCGGCTCCGGTTATTACAGCAACCTTTCCATTTAAGCTTTCCATAATTTCACCCCCGCATATATCACTCAAATAGATATAACATAAAATATGTAAAAACAAAAAGACTCAAACCACGCGGGTTTAAGTCCCTTTGCTTTATATAATTTTGGCGGAGAGTTAGGGATTCGAACCCTAGGTGAGTTTCCCCACACAGCATTTCGAGTGCTGCACCTTCGACCACTCGGACAACTCTCCTCATGTTCAAAACAGGCGTTCTGAGAACGCGATGTTATTAACGCTTAAACATTATAGCAGAACGCCCGATTGAAGTCAATCCCCGACGGGGCAGGATACAGCACAGCCCCAATTTAAGGGGATTCTACCCAAGGTAACAGATTCTTATTGCATTTGATGTGTGGGTGTAGTATGATGAGTAAGAAAAGTATGAATTGTATTACTTATTAGTGATGAAGGAGTGGCCATATGCCGGATAATAGGAATAAAACCCCCGATGGGAAGTATATCTTTGGCACGGTAAAGGTAGGCGAAAAGGGGCAGATTGTTATCCCCAAAGAGGCGCGGGATGTCTTTGACATCAAGCCGGGCGACACCCTGCTTTTGCTGGGCGATATCAACCAAGGTATTGCGATTGTGAAGAACGATCTGTTTGTTCAGTTCGCCCATGACGTTTTGAAGGCGCAAGAGAAGCCGGAGGCGGAATGATGACAGCGATTCAAATTAACGGCCTGACAAAGGTGTTTAAAAAGCGCACCGCCGTCGATGGCCTCAACCTCTCGATAGAAAAAGGTGAGTTCTTCGCCCTGCTTGGGCAAAACGGCGCGGGCAAGACGACCACCATCCGGATGCTCTGCTGCCTGCTCGCCCCCACAAGCGGCGACGCGGTGCTGTTGGGGGACAGTATTGTAAACAAGCCCGCCGCCGTCAAGCAAAAGCTGAACGTCTCGCCGCAGGAGACGGCGGTGGCCCCCAATCTCTCGGTGAGAGAAAACCTTGAACTGATCGCGCGCATCTATGGCAGCGACCGGCAGCAGGCAAGCGCCAAGGCCGGGGGGATGCTTACCGCCTTCGGGCTGGAGGAACGCGCAAAGGATAAGGCCAAAACCCTGTCCGGCGGGCTGCAGCGCCGCCTGAGTATCGCCATGGCGCTCATCTCCGGCCCCGAAATCCTCTTTCTGGACGAGCCGACGCTGGGGCTGGACGTTCGCGCGCGGCGCGAGCTGTGGAAGACCATCAGCGCCTTAAAGGGTAGGATAACGATTGTGCTCACCACCCATTATTTAGAGGAGGCCGAGGCGCTGTCGGATAGAATCGGCATCATGCACGACGGCAGGCTGCACGCGCTCGGCACAGTGGAGCAGATTAAAGAAGCAACCGGTAAGCAGACACTGGAGGATGCCTTTCTCATGCTGACGGAAGGGGAGGTGTCGGAATGAAATTCATGGTTTTTGCGTCGCGCAACAACAAGGAGCTGCTCCGAGACCCCTTCAGCATCCTGTTCGGCGTCGGGCTTCCGCTGGTGCTGCTGCTGCTTATCTCCGCACTTCAGCAGAACATAGCGGCGGCTCTCTTTAAAATCGAGAATTTTGCCCCGGGCATCGCGGTTTTCAGCTTCTCGTTCATCTCGCTCTTTACGGGCATGCTCATCGCCAAAGACCGCTGCAGCTCCTTCTTAACGCGCCTGTTTGCCTCCCCGCTTACGGCGCCCGATTATATTATCGGCTACTCGCTGCCGCTGCTGCCCATTGCGCTGGTTCAAAGCTGTCTTTGCTTTATCGTTTCGTTTTTCTTTGGGCTGCGCTTATCGGCAAACCTGCTGCTCGCCCTGCTGGTGCTCATCCCGATCGCGGCGCTGTTTATCGCCTTTGGCTTACTGCTCGGCAGCCTCTTTACCGATAAGCAGGTGGGCGGCATCTCCTCTATCCTCATTCAGGTGGCGGCACTTTCAAGCGGCATGTGGTTTGATTTAAACATGATCGGCGGGGCATTCAAGGCCGTATGCTATGCACTGCCGTTTGCCCACGCACTGGACGCGACGCGGGCCGCCTTGACGGGGGACTACGCCTCCATCCTGCCCCACCTGCTGTGGACCGTAGGGTATACAATAGTAATCTTTGTTTTAGCGATCATGGTTTTCAGAAAAAAGATGAAGAGCTGACACCTGCATGAACAGGCACCCAACCGGCGGCATTGAGCAATCAAGGCCGCCGGTTTTTTGTGATTTATCGATGGAATTGGATTAATTTAGCAAGGAAGTATTACACAACTGCGTTGTTTTTTCCCTCCTGCGTATGCTATAATTTAAATAGTATACTCTAAAAAGTGATAAAAAGCAGGAAAAAGAGGGTTACCATCATGAGTACACACATCGGTGCAAAAAAGGGCGACATCGCCGAAAAGATATTGCTTCCGGGCGACCCGTACCGCGCGCGGTATATCGCCGAGAATTTTTTGGAGGATGCCCATTGTTATAATAAGGTACGCGGCATGTTGGGCTATACCGGCACCTATCACGGCAAGCGCATCTCGGTACAGGGTACCGGCATGGGGGTGCCGTCTATCTCGATCTATGTCAACGAACTGATGGCCGAGTACGGCTGCACCGAGCTTTACCGCATCGGCACCTGTGGCAGCTTCCGCAAGGAGGTTAAGGTGCTCGACCTTATCCTCGCGCAGGCGGCCTGCACCACCTCGGCGGTCAACGACTGCATCTTCGGCAGCGCGCATTACGCGCCTATCGCCGACTTTGGCCTGCTGCATCGCGCCTATACCCTCGCGCAGCAGCGTGAGCTTAAGCCGCATGTCGGCAATATTCTCACCGACGACCGCTTTTACCACGAGGAGGACGACACACTCACCGAAAAGTGGCAGCGCTACGGTGTGCTTGGGGTAGAGATGGAGACCGCCGCGTTATACACGCTTGCCGCCAAATACGGCGCGAAGGCGCTTGCCATCCTCACCGTGAGCGACCATCTGATTACCGGCGAGCAGACCGACGCCGAAACCCGCGAGAAGAAGCTTAATGACATGATTACGCTGGCGCTGGATACTGCTGCCGCACGATAATACTCATCACTTTTAAAACAAACGCTTGTATTCCGCCTGTGCGGTAAAAGGGAAGGAGAACGTCATGAAACGTTGTGAACAATGCGGTGCCACGCTGCGTAAAGGCGACCTGTTTTGCCCGAAGTGCGGGCACAGCCGGGCGCAAGAGCAGCAGGCCGCACCCCAAAGCCCTGTAAACGAAGCCGAGTCCGCACTAAAACGTGACGTGATCCACGTCTCGGAAAACGATGTGGTGCTCATAGAGCCTCAGGACGCGTCCTTCGCCGCGGAGGGCGGGCAGGGATATACGGTTAAAACCGCCGAGCAGCTTGCCGAGGAGGAGCGGGCGTATCAGGAAGACCGCGAGCCTGTCCCCGTCGGAGCGGCTGCCGAGGATGAACCGGCACCGGAGTGCAAGACTGCGCGCGAGGAAAAGGTGCGCAAAAAATGGGGTGGATACCGGCAGGTGAGCGAGCAGGATGCCGCCGAGCGCATTCAATCCGAAGAACGCAGCAAGGCGCCCCTCGGCGTGGTTGCCGCCGTGGCCGCGGTGCTGCTCATCTTTGCGGCGGCAGCAGCGGGCTGGGCGTACATATCGACCGACAGCTTTATGCTAAGCTTCGCCGACCGCGCGGTAAAGGCCGAAAACTACGAGGCAGCCATCGCGACTCTTGAAAAGTTGATGGTCAAGGACGGCGCGAACCCCGAGGTGTATTACCGGCTCTGCCTTGCTTACCGCACCACGGGGCAGGACGGCAAGGCGCTTGCCGCGGCACAGCTCGGCTACGACAGCACCAAGGACGAGCGCCTCTCAAAGCTTGTTACCGAGCTTACCTTTGGCGGCGAAACAGCGCCCGAAGTACAGCAGCCGGCACAGGATGGCGGCATAGAGCTCCCGCCGATCGAACAGGCCCCCGCTCAGCCGAACCGGCCCGCGGCCGAGGTACCCAAGGTGACGCCGCTTAAGGCGGAGCTGCTCATCTCACCGATGTATGAATTCGCCGACGGCTTTGTAAACGGCCTTGCGCGGGTTAAACAGGACGGCAAATGGGGGTTTATTGACAAAAGCAACAAGTTTGTCATCCCCGCGCAGTACGACGAAACACTGTATTTTACCGAGGATTTAGCCGCTGTCAAACTCAGCGGTAAGTGGGGGTATATCGACCGCACGGGCGCTATGCTAATAACCCCGCAATACGACGGCACCCTGGGCTTCTTTGAGGGCTTTGCGGCCTGCCTGTTAAAGGGCAAGTGGGGGTTTATCGATAAAAACGGCGGGATGCTGCAGCAATATGATGGGGCGGAAAGCTTCAGCTTGGGCCTTGCCGCAGTGAAAACGGGCGGCGCCTATGGCTTTGTCAACACCGCGGGGGAGATGGTGATCCCCGCCGTATACCAACAGGTGCTCCCCTTCTCGGAGGGGGTGGCCCCCGTGATGCAAAACGGCAAGTGGGGGTATGTCGACAGCGTGGGCAGAACCGTGATAGAACCGTTCCTTGAGGAGGCATATGGCTTCCAAAACGGCGTGGCACGCGTCAAGAGCGGCGGCAAATACGGCTATATCAACCGCATGGGCTGGCAGGTGACGCCTTGTATATACGATCAGGCGTGGGGCTTCAGCGAGGGCCTTGCCACCGTGAAGGTGGGGGACCTGTACGGCTACATCAACCTCAACGGCGATACGGTGATCGAGCCGACCCTCGAGGATGTATGGAGCTTCTCGCAGGGGCTGGTGCCCTATAAGCAGGGCGGCGTATGGGGGTATTTAAACGCCAAGGGCGAGATCGTCATCCAGCCACAGTTTATCGAAGCCGACCGCTTCTTCGGCGGGGTTGCCAAGGTAAAAAGCCCCACGGGCAGCTACGGCTATATCAATCTGGCGGGTGAATACATCTGCCTGCCCGAGTATGATGACGGCGGCATCCTTGCCGACGGTATGATAGCGGTAAAGAAAAACGGCAAGTGGGGGTACATCGCCGTAACACAATCCTGATTTTATCCAAATATTGCAGTAAATAAAGAAATAAATTCCACTATACGTATGTACCTGCGGCAAAAAGGAATGTATAGTGGCTTTTGCCGCATCTGTTTTAAGGGGAGAAAACATATATATCCCAATGTAAACATACAGACAGGGGGAAAACGCGATGAAAAATAGACGTATCATACATAAGGCGCTCTGCATACTGCTTGCGGCGGTCATGCTTATTCCGATGTTTGCAGCCTGTGCGCCGAGCTTGGAAGACCCGGAGCCCAGCGTGCTGAGTACTATCAGCATGACACCGCAGAAGGCGGATGAGGCGGGGGTGGCCTACGATTCCGGCTTTCTCATCACCGCAAAGGTTGCGCTTTCGCAGCGGGAGCTGGAACAGAACCTGACGGTGGAGCCGGAGTTTAAGTACAGCATTTCCAGTACCGAAGGGGGATATATCCTTAAGCCTGCCCAGCCGCTTTTAGAAAACACGGTGTACGCCTTTACGCTCGGCACCAAAGAGGGGCGCACCCGCACGTGGGCGTTTCAAACCCGCCGCCCGTTCGGGATTATCTCCAGTACTCCGGCCAACGGTTCCAGCGACGTTTCAAACTATACGGGTATCGAGCTGGTAACCAGCCACTATGGGGTAGACCTTTCGGGGTACCTTAAGATCGACCCGCCGGTAGAGGGCCAATTCGATAGCCGTGGGTATACCACTGTTTTTTACCCCAATCAAGGCTTTACGCCCAATACTAAATATACCGTAACCGTTAAGAAGGGGCTTGAAAGCCCGTTCGGTGATATTTTGCCGGAGGACTACACCTTTTCATTCACGACCATGGAGGGGGACGGCAGCAACTACGGTAAAACAGACTACGGTAAAACAGAGCGCCCGATTCGCCTGTACGGCGATTTCAGCGAGACCTTTTTAAGCACCGATACGCCGCTTGTTGAGCTGGGTGTGTCTGAAGGAAATAGCGGTAAAACCTTAACCACAGCCGTTTATAAGTTTTCGGGCAGCGATAAATACGCGGAGGCAATCGCTGCGCACGATCAATACATAAAGGACGGCGGCCTTTTCGATGAGTTTTCCTACCCCACCGATACGCTTGAGCATCTGGTATCGTTTGATTCAACGCCGGTGATGAAAGGCGGTTACAGCTGGGGCACGGGTTATGTGGTGTTTGATAAACCCCTGCCTAAGGGGTGTTATCTGCTTAATATCTCTGTCGCAGACGACTCAGGCAAGACCGTTACCGTGCAAAAGCTTTTGCAGGTAAGCGATATTTCGGTTTATACCCAATCGTTAAACGGCGAGACGCTGGTGTGGCTTAACAGCGCCGTGGACGGCCAGCCGATTAACGCGGCGGGCGTAGGGGTGCTGAAAGCGGGCGAAAAGGCTCCTACCGTTTCGGCTACCACCGATAAAGACGGCATTGCGGTGCTTTCCACCAAGTCGTTTAAAGAGGCTTACCTCTTAGCAAAGGTAGACGCCGAAAACGAGTTTGTGGATAAAATTCCGCTTGCGGAGTATACCGAGCCAAAGACAAGTGAGCTTTACTACAGTTATTTGTATAAAGACCGCGAGGTCTACATGCCTACCGATACCATAAACTTTTGGGGGCGTATTACGCCGCGCAAGGATGGCGTAAAGATGCCTGCCGCCCTTAAGGCAGAGTTTACGGTAAACGACTATACCAGCCCCGCCAGCCCGGAGAAAGTTATCCTTTCGGTACCCGTTACCCTTCAGCCAAACGGCACCTTTACCGCCAAGCTCGCGATTGATTCGATACAAAGCGACTGGTATACACTGAGCATTACCGACGAAGCGGGTAAGGAGTACTGCAGTTCGGGCTTTAGGGTATATGAATACGAAAAGCCGCTGTATACGTTTGAGGTATCTTCCCAAAAACCGTTTTACACCTCGCAGGATAAGATAGATTTTAATCTGAAGTCTACCTTCTACAACGGCACCCCTGCGCCCAATCTTACGTTTGAAGCCCGAACCGACAACACGGGTACCAAAAAGGTTACAACCGATCTTACAGGCACGGCCTTAGCATATTATAATGAAAACAAGCAGCTTTTTGCGGACGTTACGACGTGGGACCCGCGTTACCTGAATGTCTATTTTACCTCTACCGGCATGGAAGACCAGTATTATGACACGCAGGGAAGTACGCTGGTGTTCCCCCGTGATACCATGCTGCAGGTCGAAAAGGTTAAGAACGGCTACCGCAATGATGTAAACATTACCACCAACAGGGTAGACACCTCCAGGATAAAATCCGCCGACGAGGTGTGGACGAACTACCCTAAGAATATTACGGGCGCCGCGGTAAACATCCCGGTTACCGTCTCGGTTTTCCGTGTGGACTATATCAAAGAGTATTTAAATAGCTATTATGATCCTCTCAATAAAAAAACGGTGCCCTTTTACACCTATCGGACGCAGGAAACGCTTGAAAATCAGTACACCGTGAATACCCTTAACGGCAAGGCTACGCTCAGTAACCTGCCAAACCCCAAAAACGGCGAACAATACTATTACATAGAGCTTAAATGTCAGGATACCGCAGGCCTGAAGATTACAGACTCGGTGTACATAGGCTATTACGAAAACCGTGAAGACTACATGAGCGACTTAAAATACTATCGCTACGCCAATATGAAAGAAAACGAGAACGACTATGTAGGGCAATATCGCTACTGGTACAACGATGGCAGCAACGCAAGCTACGAGATTGGCGAAAGCGTTGACATTCAGATGCTTGAAAACTCTAAGCCCGCCCCTGCACAAGGGACGATGCTTTATACCATTTTGCAGGATAAGATTATCGATATGGGCGTCGCGGCAGGGCAGAGTACCTTCTCGTTTACCGAGGCCGAAAAGCACCTGCCCAACATTACCATTGCGGGTGCTTACTTCGACGGGCGGCATGTCTACCCTGTTTCGGCGTGCGAAGCAACCTTCAACCCCGAGGCGCGGGAGGTTGATATTACGGTAACGCCCGATAAGCCGGATTACCGCCCGGGGGATGAGGTGAGCCTCGCGATTACCGCAAAGGGCAAGGATGGTAAGCCCGTTCAGGGTGATATGGTGGTAAGCGTGGCGGATGAAGCCGTCTTTGCGATTGCTCCGCAGTATGCCGACCCGGTGCAAAGTCTGTACCAATCGGTGTATTATTACAATATCGTCTCCTTTGCGTCGTATGTACAGCATTCCTTCTATGATAACGGCGGCGGCAAGGGCGGCGGAGGCGGCGGAGAAGTACGCCGCGATTTTAAAGACACCGCCATCTTCCTGCCCACTCAAACCGACGCAAACGGCAACGCCTCGTTAAAATTCACGCTGCCAGACAACCTCACCTCGTGGCGTGTTACCACGCTTTCGGTGGCCGATAGCGGCAAACTTGTCGCGGGCGCGAACGTCACCAACATCAATGCCAAGCTCCCGCTGTTTGTTTCGCCGGTATACAACACGACCTATATTGAGGGTGACGACATCGCTTTCAACGTACGCGCCTACGGCGATAAGGTGGTGAATATTACTTCGGTAGATTTTACCGCCACCGTTACAGGCATAAACAAGGTGAATGAGGAACTGAAAACCACCAATACCGCTGATGAATACGCGCTGTTTAACTTTGGCAAGCTGAAGGCGGGAGACTATAAGGCAACCTTCCGCGCACAGGTGGGCGAGGATACCGATGCCGTAGAGTACCCCTTTACCGTTAAGCAGAGCGGGCTGGAGATGCAGGTCACGCACGAGGTGGCACCAAACGAGGTTTCATCGCTTGCGCCGCTTAGATACCCGGTGTGGCTGGGCTTTTACGACAGCCAGTACAAGGATTATATGCAAACCCTCAACAACCTTTTGGGCTCAGACGGTGAGCGCGCCGACCAACAGGTGGCCTACGATGTGGCGAGTAAGCTTATGAGGCAGTATTCGGAGGATGAAGACATTCTCCCCGCATCTGAGCCGACGGACTTCACCTATTATCAGGATCTAAACGGTGGGGTTAAAACCTATTCCTACGACTTCCCCGACGTACAGCTTACCGCGCGTGCGGCGGCAGCGGCACCAGAGCTGTTTAATACCGAAGCGATGATAAAGTATTTTAACAGGTTTTTAGCCAATGGGTCTGGGAGCCAGCTTACCGATGTTTCGGCCGCTATCATGGGGCTTGCCGCGCTCAAGCAGCCGGTGCTTACCGACGCGAAAACCATGCTCAAAAAAGCCGATGTGCTCATAGACCTCGACTTCTTATACCTTACTGCCGCGCTTGCCTACTTAGGTGACACCGACGCGGCGCAGAAGGCCTACGATACCTACATCGCGCCGTCGATTGTATCAAACGAGATGTGGTCGTATTATGATGTTACCGTAAAACCGCGCCCGGTGAACGACCAGTTTGAGGGCTACCAGCAGGAGGATGACATCCAAAGTACGGAGGGCGGCGGCAAGGGCGGCAGCATGACGCAGGATGCACTTACCCAGACGGGCGCTAACCTCAAGCGCACCGCACTTGCCATGCTTATTGCCATGAAGCTTCAGCACAGCGACACCGAAAAGCTGCTTGCCTATATCCGCGACAACAGCGCCTACGATGTAGCCACACTGCTGGAACAGACGGCCTATGTGAACGGTTTTGTGCCCAAAACCACCGACACCGCGGTTGTGGCCTTTAATAAGGGGCTGTTCCCCACCAATCTTGAGCTTAAAAAGGACGGCATACGGTTTGTACCCTTTAATAAAGATCAGCTTGGCAAGGCTAACATTACCGTTAAAAACGGCAACGTGGGCATCATCGCAAGCTACATCGGTGTTCCGAGTAATCTCTCCGACAAGCCGTCACCCGACATCTCAATCGAAAAGACCATTACGACGCTCGAGAGCGACACTCTCAAGCCCGGCGGGTTGGTGCAGGTTAGGATAGATGTACACTTGGATGAAAACGCGCCTGTGGGTATATACGACCTCAGTGAATGGATCCCAAGCTCGCTGCGCTACGACTCCGTTAGATACACTCCGGGCCTATTCGGTGGCATTTGGCTGGATGCGAGAGAGGAGCAGCGCCTTACCATGCGCCTCTACCGCTCCGGCAGGCCGGTATCAGTTGGCGACGAAACCCCGAAACAGCGAACCGATTATAGCTTTACCTACTATGCGCGCTGTGTAACCGAGGGAGACTGTAAAATTGACAGCACAACCATCGTTAACCGTGCGAGCGGCGCGGTGGCCTATACCAAGGTGGGGGATGTGCTCTCGGTTAAGAACGGTTTTAAAGAGTCGGTGACGAAATCTAAAGAATGAAAACAAGTACAATTGCGCGCATAATCGGTTTCTTTGTCATAACCCAGTTCCTATCCGGCTGCGGCGTGTCTTACACACCGCAGCCCTTGGCTGGTTTAAATGAGCTGGCATCAAGCGGCAGTGCCTCCGTTTCTTCTGAACAAAGCATCAGTACGGGGGCTATCCCCGCGTCCCAGCTTAGCCCATCCTCATTATTGCCGGAGCAGGAGGAGCCGCAAAAGCCCGACCTGTCGGGCTGTACCACGATCCAGAATTATTATGTCTGCTCGGTGATCGACGAGACCATAAAGCAGGTGATCACCGAGGGGATGAGCGATTACAAAAAGCTGCTGGCGGTTTACCGTTACCTGATCTCGGAGGTCTCGTTCTTCGACGAGCCGGTGGGCACCGACCTATGGCGCTACCGCGGCGACCCGGAGAATACCCCCACCGTTTTCGAGGTGCGCAGCCTAAGCCCCCTGCTGTTTGGCATAGGCTCCTGTGAGGACTACGCAAGCGCCTTTGTTACGCTGTGCGACCGCATGGGCTTTGAGGCGAAATATGTGCCGGGGCTTACCTATTCGGTGGAGGGCGAGCTGGTGCCGCACGCGTGGGCGATGGTAAAGCTGGAGGGCGCTTGGTACCATGCCGACCCGCAGCTGGAGGATAATATCATCAAGGCCGACCAGCTCTTAAAGTACCGCTACTTTTTAAAGAGCGACGACGAGATGGCCGCCCACCACCGCTGGGGTACACTGCTCGAAGACCCCAGCGAATACGCCCTCGCCCTGCCTTACTGCCCGAATACCTACAAAATTACCCCGCCCGAGATACTGCGCCAGCAGCCGCGCCCCAACCGCGAGAAGATCGCCAAGCAGGTTGCCCGGGAGAGGGCGGTCTACGCGCAGAGCCACCCGCCGCTTAACGACCCGCCGGAACTTGTGCTGCCCACATAGAGACAATATAGCTTGGAGGATTGGGCATGAGTATAGTAGTTAAGAAGCTCGATGTGCAAGACAAAGACCGTGTGCTGGGCTTGCTTGCAACCGACGATTTAAGGCCGGAGGGTATCCTGGAACAGGGCACAACCTATTGGGGCGCCTTCGACACAGACAAGCTCGTCGGTGTTATAGGCTGCGAGTATGAAAACGGGTGCGGCCTGCTGAGAAGTGCGCTTGTCGATAAAGCGTATCGGAAGCTGGGCATTGCGAAGAAGCTCACACAGGCGCTGCTGCAGGACGCCGCGGAAAACGATTTGGAGGCGGTTTATCTGTTCAGCACAGAAGCGGGCGCTTATTGGGCGCGTTTGGGCTTTGTGCAGGTGGAGGTTAAGGAGGTGGCCCATAAGCTTAGACACACCCCGCAGGTCAAGCTGTTTGAACAACTGGGCTGGCTGCCGACTGAGATAGCGTTTAAATTAACGTCGACGGATTTCTGATTCATGTTTAGCTAATGTGAATTCAATTTATGCAAACAAAAATACCATTGACTTTCATCCAAGCCAATGGTATTATTAATTATATTCGTGCATTTAAATTATAATTATATCTTTCCATAATTACTATATCACAAATTAGGGCGCGTGTCAATAGTTTTATGAAAACTTTTTAAGGGGTGTATGGCGTGGAGGATAGCTTCAGCTTTTTGCCCGCACAGCTGGTGCGGCAAATGGGGGTTTCGGAGATCGTCGCCTATAATCAGCAAACCAGCCGCTACGGGCTTACCCTTACGCAGCAGCAGGCGGGCGAGCTGGTTGAAACGCGCACTCGCTCGCTGGCCGCTACGGGCCGGGTGGAGTTTGGCGGGGGCGTTATCGGCAAGCTGATTGACGCCTTTTGCGACTCCTCGTTTTTGCAGCAGAAGGAGTATGCCGAAACATTAAACGAGCTGGTGGAGGCGTTTTACTACTATAAAAACGAAACGCTCGATACCTTAAGCGACGACGAGCTGATTACCCTGATGAAGGAGTATTACAATACCCGCAGCGGCGGCTCTTTGGAGCTGTTAACAGGCCGTGAGCTTGAAAAGCTGGCGCGCGGCATACGCTTTGCGGGGTTTGATGACGAGGATGAACCGGAGGACGAGGAGAGCGAAGCGCAGAATGGGTATGACGATTACGGCGATAGGGGGTATTTTTAAATGAGCACCGAGCTTTCAAGGCAGTTCCCGCTGCACGAGGGGATGCTGAACAAGGAGCACTACGCGCAATCGCTGCTGCAGCAGGCGGGGCAGCTGGGGCTTATCACCGCAGAGCAGGCCGAACGCATCCAACTCGAAACAGCGGTACTTTTACAAAAGCAGCTTACACGTTTTACCCACGGCGTGAGTAGCTCGGTAAAGGCCGAAACGGCGCACGGCATTCTGTCGTCCCTCCTTTTTAATGTATCGCTCGCGCTTAAAAGCCTGCCGGATATCCCCGCGCAGCTGGACTCGCTGAAAAGCGAGGAACTGGAGGTGCTCCACAACCAAGGGCGCGAAATCGCGAAAGTGAAGGTAGTACGCGCGAAAGAGCTGCTGGCAAAGGTGCAGCACACCCGCGTGCACACCGACAACGAGGCCTACAACCAGACGATCGATACCGCGATGCCCGACTTTTTCCGCGCCTACGACCTCTATTACGCCGCGCACGACATCCCCTGCATGATCGACTACCCGCTTTGCGCGGAGGGGGTGACCCTTGCGGGCATAGAGTATATCGAAGCGTACCTTCAAAAGCTCGCGTTTGAAAACGCCTTTTGCGCCTGCTTTGACAGCGTGGAGGTAAGCCGCCTGCTTATAAGCTATCACCCCGAGTTTAAAGACCTGCTCGAGAACATCTTTGCCCTAACGCTCACCAATGCGCTCGGCAGTATCCTGCTCGGCAAGGGCGGGGGTCATCTGCGGCTTACGCAGGAGGATGTCAGCGAGCTTTTAAGCCGTCTCGCTCCCCTTTCGCAGCAGGAGTTTGAGCGTGTGACGGATGCTGCCAAAGAAGGGCTGCCCGGCACAGTAGGTGTACAGGGCAACCCGATGCAGGAATATATGAATGATTGTATGAACGCGATACTCCCGCGCATCAACGTAGCACGGCTGAATGACGCCCAGCCGGTACCCTTCACGGTATTCAAGACCGCCGGCGAAGGCGAGGCGTTGGTGTTCCGCGACAGGGAACGGATGGACGACGAGCGGTTCAGGCGGCTTACCGAGGAGCTGCGCGACTGCCGGAACGTCGCAGATAAGCTGCTGCTTGTGCGTAGGCAGGTAAAATCCTTCGGTGATCTGGCGGACATCTTAGCCGCCGAGTGCTTCTTTAATGAGGAGTATACCGCCCTGTTTGGCAGCCTGCAAGATTTTGAACTGGCGCTGCTGTATCAGGCACTGCCCAAGGATGAAGAAGACGGCCTGCTGCACCGCAGCGAGGCGGAAAAGCAGTGGCAGGCAAGCCTCACGGCGTATCTGAGCGCCCTTGAAACGAGCCGCCGAAAGGCAATAGAAGCCCTCGCCAAGCATACCCGGCAGGCACCGTAGACGATATAAGCCCATATATCATGCCCGCGAAAGAGAGGGAAACATAAAGCTGCCCGTCAGTTTCTCCCCGCCGAGGGTAAACAAGTGGTCGTTGTAACGGCGCCAGAGGTAATCCGGGCTGTCCTCCGGGGTAAAGCCCAGTGGCAGCTCGCTCTGTCCCTCGGCCAGCAGGGCCGCGGCCTCGGCAAGGGAAAGCCCGCTGCCAGAGAAGTAATCCAGCAGTACCCCGTTGTCATAAAACAAAAGGGTATCACTGCCCGGATAGTACCTCAAGCCGTTTTCAAGGCCGCTCAAGCAGTAAAAGAGTATCAGCGCGCCGTTGCCGGTTACATTTAAGCGCTTGCGCGCCGAAAAGCCGGAGCTTATCAGCCGCCGTACAAGCGCAAGGTCATCCACCTTTCGAATATTCAGAATACGATAGGATTCCGGCTTTGCCGTCACCTCTTTTAAGTTTACAAAGCACTGCTGTTCTTCCCTCGGTATAAAGCCGAACCTCGGGTAAAAATCCAAGGCCCGTTCGTTGGCAAACAGGTAGATTAAATCGGCGCTGGCGCGGTACTCCTCCAGCGCCCTGTTCATCAGGAGAGCCGCGTAGCCTTTGCCGCGGTAGTCCTTGTGGGTCATCACCGTGCCCAGCATGATGGCGTTCACGGGCCTGCCGTCAACGGTCAAGTAAACGGTGTTGGCCGAGACATTGGCGATAACCCTGCCGTTCTCCGCAAGGGAATAGGGTACGTAGGTGCTGTCCCAGAACCCCGCGCGATACCAGGGCTCGAGGTTAAGGCCGAAGGTCTCGTGTGCAAGCGCCTCAAAGCTTGCGCGCAGGGCGGGGTCGTGTTTATAGTCCTTAATCAGTTCCATTGTCGGTAATCCTCCCTGTTGTCAAAAGGTCTGCCAGCTTAATTCCTCCACAAAGGTAACGCCCTGAAGCGCGCGGATGTGCTCAATAGCCTCCTGCTCATCCTGCTTTGGGTCAAAGCTGATGGTCGCAAACATGCCGAGGTTCTCAATGTCGCTGTCTTTGGGCCGCACAAGGTCCACCGAGCTTACCTCCTTGTGGTTTGCACGCAGGTAGGCCAGCACCTCTTTAAACCGCGGCAGTCCGTCTATCTCTATATACAGGTTTACGATGTGCGAGCGTTTATAGAACACCTCGTCGAACTTGTGCAGGTAGGTAATCACCACCATGATAAACAGGCAGCCGATTAAAGCGCCGCTGTAAAAGCCGATGCCTATCGCCAGCCCCATCGCCGCCGAGGCCCACAGCCCCGCCGCCGTGGTAAGCCCCTTGATCTGCTGCTTGCCGGTGATCAGGATGGTGCCCGCGCCCAGGAAGCCGATGCCGCTGATCACCTGTGCGCCGATGCGCGCGGGGTCGCCCACGCCGTTTGTAATATGGGTGTAAATGTACTGGTTGGTAATCATCGCAAGGGTGGAGCCGACGCATACCAGTATGTGCGTGCGAAAGCCCGCCGCCTGCCGCTTGCGGCGGCGCTCCATGCCGATGATGCCGCCCAATACCACCGCCAGAAACAGCCGCACGAAGGTTGAAACGAGGTTTACCTCCTTCAGATATGCCGTCACCTGCCAGAACACATCCATGATATTCATTGCACAGTCCTCCCGTCACAGCCTATGTAACTATATGCGGCAGGAAGCATGGAAAATGTTGCTTGTGATGCCACTATAGCATAAAACAGGAGAACTGTAAAGATTATGTAAAGCATCGGCAACAGCATATAATTCAAAAGGGGCGACCACCGGTCGCCCCTTAAAATTATTCCTGTTTCGGCTTCTTTTTCAGCGGATGGGTGGTGCCGTCCGGCTCGGTAATCACCACGCGGTCGAGCGTGCTGATCAGGCTCTGCCGGTAGGCCTCGATATATGCCTTGCGAAGCTTAGCCTGCTCTGCCTTTTCCGCCTCGGTAAGCCCTTCGGCGCGCGCCTTTCTGGCGAGGGCGTTAATGCGGTCTATATCGCTTTGTTTCATGAAGCTACCATACCTTTCCGGGATAAATGGGATAGTCTGTACTCAACCTTAAACCTCTTTTCCCGTGGGCTTGCGCTGTACAAAGGCACGACCGCGCCACACGCCGCTGAACCAGCGCAGGAGCACGATAACCCCGCGCAGGCATTCGTCACACGCCACGCCAATCCATAAGCCCATCAGGCCAAGGCCCATATGTATACCGAGCAGGTAGCCCACCACCACCGAAACGCCCCACATCGTAATGACGCCGATGAAGATGGGGAAACGCACATCCCCCGCCGCCTGCAGGCTGCGGATGATAACCAGATTGGTGGTGCGCCCAAGCTCCAGAAAGATCTCCACCAGCATTACCTTCTTGCCCAGTGCGATGATCTCGGGGTTCTTGGTAAATACCGAGAAGAGCAGGTCGCTCGAGAAGTAGAGGATAATCGTTACGCACAGGGCGATAAGCAGCGCAGGGAGCAGGGTTTTGCGCACCCGCCTATCCGCGGCGTCCTCCTCGCCGGCGCCGATTAAGTGCCCGACGATAATCTGTGTGCCTTGGCTTACCGACGCCGAGTAGACGATGGCAAACCACGCAATCAGCATGGAGTAAGCGCGGGCGGATACCGTAGTGGCACCCAGCGTGTTCGCCATACCCAGCAGAACCGTTTGAGCCAGTGTATAGGAGAGCGACTCGCCGCCCGCCGGTAACCCGATGGACAAAAGCTTTTTAAGGGTATCGAAGGGGAAGGGGTGCAGATATTTAAGCGAGATATGCCCTTCGATTTTAAAGCGAAACAGCACGATTAAAACGATAACGCCCAACGCACGGCTTATCACGCTTGAAATCGCGACACCGGCAACCCCCATGCGCGGCAGGCCCCACCAGCCGTAAAGCAGCAGCGCGTTGCCAAAGATATTGGTGACGTTTAGCAGCAGTGCCACATACATGGTGTACTGCATATAGCCGTTGCTGCGGAAGATTACCGCGAGGGTGTTAAACAGCGCCTGCAAAAAGATAGCGCTGCCTACGATGGTCAGGTAGGTGATCGCGTCGGTGAGCAGCTCGGGGGGAATCTGCATGAGTGTAAACAGGGGCTTTACCAGCGCCACCAGGGCGATACCAACGATTAGGCCAAAGGCAAGGTTGATAAAAACCGCTACCGAGTAGACCTCCGAAACATGGTCATAGTCTTTAGCGCCGAGGTATTGCGAAACCATGATGGTCGTTGCGGTGCTGAGTACGCTGAACATAATCAGCACAAGGTTCATTACCTGGTTGACATTGCCGATAGCCGCCACCGAATTATCGGAAAAACGGCTGATCATGAACTGGTCTACGTTGCCCACGAGCATCTGTAAAATCAGCTCGACGAATATGGGGAAGGATACGGCAAACAGCGAGGTGTTTTTGCCGATAACCCGCTTCTGTGGTCTTTCCATGTTGCTATTGTAACATCCTTTGAGTTAATTTTATTCCATGCCGACGTAAGCTAAAGCTAGCGCCAGCGGTTGTTGTTCATCTGCCTGCGGAAGTTGCGGCGGGTCGCCGAATACTGCCGCTGCTCTTTGATATGCCTGAAGAAGTCGCCGCCAAAGAATAAAAAGAAGTTTAATAGTGAGGCGATAATGGCCGCCACCTCGGACCATTGCTGCTGGATTACAGCCAGCACAAGGCTGGCCGCAAAGAACGCGGCGTCGATCAGCGCGAGGTATTTTACCTTCACCGGCAGCACAAAGAAGAGCAGCACCTGATAATCCGGGAAGATGACGGCAAACGCAAAGAAAAGCGAGAGGTTTAGGTAGGTGTTGCTGCCATAGCCGGAAATAAGCGCGGCGATAATGGCGCCCAGCATACCGATGAGGTAGTAGAGGGTAAACCTTGCGGCGCCCCACTGGTGCTCTAAATTCGAGCCGATCAGATAGTAAAAGTACAGCGCGAAGATAATAAAGATAGCGCTTGCCGCGGGCGGCATAAAGAGGAAGGTGAGCAGCCGCCACACCTGCCCCTGAAAGAGCAGCGCGCGGTCAAGGACGAGATAGGCCGAAAGGTTCAGCCCCACAAAGTTTAGCGCAAACACCAGCAGCATGCCGCCCGAGATAAAGATCATCAGGTTTGGGATGGCAATGGGCCGTATCAGGCGTTCAAGCTTATACAAAAATTTGTTCATATCAAAAGGGTCTCCGTTTCTCCGCCATGGTGCCGAAACGACAGGATGCGACCGGCGGTAAAGTTTAAGCGTATGTATCCTAAAGGGCTGTCTGGCGCACGAGGGGGGTGGGGGTTTTGTCCTTTTCGCTGTAGGCAACCTCTAATAATGCGGGATTTGCGATAAGCTCCTTGAAACGGTCGAGCGCGCGGGCAAGATAGTACCCTTCGCAGATGCGCTCGTCTATGGTGGCGCGAAGGTTTACATATTTTGCGTTGCGCACGGTACCGTCGTCGGTGAGCACTAGCTTATCGTATACCTTGCCCAAGGTGATAAAGATCGAGCAGGTACCCATCTCAAACAGATGATGGTAGGGCGCGTCGGCTCCAATGCTGCCAACGTGGGAGATAAAAACGCTGGAGTAAAACGGCAGGTCGTCGGTAAATGAGCGCGGCAGCATCCCAAAATAATCGAGGCATTTGGCGCCGGAAACAACAGCGCGCATCATAAAACGCGGAAGGCAGGCCAACAAGGCAATAATCTTATCGGTGTCCTCTACCGAACCATGCTTTACCTCACTGCGGCGTTCATTCATCTTTTGCGAAGAAGCAAACAGGTTTTCGCTTGGAGAAAATGCAATCTTTATCGGAGCTTCTTCCCCCTCCAGGGACATGCGGCGTTTAATAACATAAGCAACTTCAAAGTTGTTGTGCAGGTAAAGGCGCCGGCCGGTAATAAATCGGTTAATCTTCGGGTATTCGTGCGCCGTACGGGCCAGTGCCGCGAGTACAATGTTAAACAGTGTTATTCTTACGCCTTTTGCCCGCTGCCTGTCAATGTAGTCCATGGTGCTTTCAGCACACAACTCAAGAGGAAAGTATACCACCGACTCAGTGCGGGTGCACATGATGTGGGGCATAATCATTCCGTGAGCTGCTTCTCCCCGAACATAGATACCGTCGTTACGCGATTTAGTGAAGAATGGCATAACGGTTCCCCCCTGTTTAAGCTGATATAAATATAAAAATGGTTTCTTATATTCAGTATAGACAATTCGCGGGAATACTCTATTATGGTCGGATAAAACAGAGTTTATATGGCGCTTTAGCTGTATTTACATTTTACTTATCAATTGTAATAGTACCATTCTATTGTACGAAAATGCAAGAAAAAATACAACACCCGGTGAAATTTTAACGTTTATCGGCACAAAAAACGAGCCGCCTCATATGAGACGGCTCGCGGTTTGGTTGCTGAAATTAGAACTTCTCTCTCGCCACGTAGGTGGTGTGAAGAATCTCGTGCGCCTTGTGGCTGCCGGGCTTCTCCAAGAACTCATCATACAGGGCTTTTACTGCGGGGTTCTGGTGGCTCTTTCTTAAGGGCAGGTCTTTGTCCTCTTGATAGATGGCCTTGGCGCGCAGTGTCTTTAGGTCTACAAAGTTACGAACACTGGCGGGCTGGGTGGGCTGGCCGCCGCCGTTTACGCAGCCGCCGGGGCAGGCCATTATCTCGATAAACTGATAATCGCGCTTGCCTGCACGGATATCATCCAGCAGCTTTCTGGCGTTGGCAAGGCCGGATACCGCGGCAACCTTCAGCTCGATGCCCGCGATGTTATAGATGGCCTCTTTAATACCCTCGGTGCCGCGCACCTCAGTGAAGTCAACCTCTTTGTTATCCTTGCCGGTGAGTACGTCGTTGGCGGTTCTGAGCGCCGCCTCCATAACACCGCCGGTAGCGCCGAAGATTACGCCGGCGCCGGTGGAGATACCAAGCGGTGCGTCGAACTCTTCATCCTGAAGCGCTGCAAAGTTTAAGCCTGCGCGCTTGATCATGCGTGCCAGCTCGCGGGTGGTCAGTGCCACATCCACATCGGGGATGCCGTTGCCGGCAGCGGACTGGTCGTCACGGCCCGTCTCAAACTTCTTGGCGGTGCAGGGCATGATGCTTACCACAACGAGGTCCTTGGGGTCGATGCCCATCTTCTTGGCGTAGTAGGTCTTGGCTACGGCGCCGAACATCTGTTGGGGAGATTTGCAGCTCGAAAGGTTCTCTAAGAAATCGGGGAAGTTGTGCTCGCAGAATTTAATCCAGCCCGGAGAGCAGGAGGTAATCAGCGGCAGCTTTCCGCCGTTGTTTAAGCGGTGTAAAAGTTCGGTGGCCTCTTCCATAATGGTGAGGTCGGCCGAGAAGTCGGTGTCGAACACACCGTCAAAGCCAAGGCGGCGCAGCGCTGCAACCATCTTGCCCTTCACGTTGGTGCCAATCGGCATACCGAAGGATTCGCCGAGGGTTACACGGATGGAGGGAGCGGGCTGAACGATCACATGCTTGGTGGGGTCGGCAAGCGCCTTCCAAACCAGAGCGGTCTGGTCGTTCTCCGAGAGTGCGCCGGTGGGGCAGGCCACGATGCACTGTCCGCAGGATACGCACGCTACGTCGGCAAGGTTGTTTTCAAACGCGCTGCCGATGTGGGTTTTAAAGCCGCGCTCGTTGGGGCCGATCACCGAAACGCTCTGCAGCTTGTCGCAGGCGGCAACACAGCGGCGGCAGAGGATGCACTTGCTGTTGTCGCGGTACATATGGGGGGCGGAACGGTCTATGGGGTAGCTGATGTTCTCGCCCATGTAGCGGTTTTCGTTCTCAATGCCGTACTCGTTGCTGAGCTTCTGCAGTTCGCAGCTGCCGCTGCGAACGCAGGAAAGGCAGGTTTTGTTGTGGGTGGAAAGGATGAGCTCAAGCGTTTGCTTTCTGCTCTTTGCAACCTTCTCGGAGTTGGTGGTAATCTCCATGCCCTCGTTTACGGGGTATACGCAGGAGGCTACCAGGCTTCTCGCGCCCTTAACCTCCACCACGCAGATACGGCAGGCGCCGATGGCGTTGATGTCCTTTAAGTAGCAGAGGGTGGGAATCTCTATACCGGCTTGCCTTGCGGCCTCAAGAATGGTAAAATCTTTCGGCACGGATAAGGGCATACCGTTTATCTTGATATTTACATTTTCCATTACAGGTACACTCCTTTATTTCTTAGAGATTGCGCCGAAACGGCATTTTTCCATGCAGACGCCGCACTTGATGCACTTAGCGGGGTCAATCTTATGCACTGCTTTTACAGAGCCCTCGATGGCGCTGGCGGGGCAGTTCTTTGCGCAAAGCGTACAGCCTATGCACTTGTCGGGGTCTACTACAAAGTTTAAGAGTGCCTTGCACACGCCGGAGGGGCACTTTTTATCTACGATGTGCGCAACATATTCGTCGCGGAAGAAGTGCATGGTGGAAAGTACGGGGTTGGGTGCCGTCTGGCCAAGGCCGCAGAGCGCGTTATCCTTGATGTAGCGGCAAAGCTCATCCAGATCGTCAAGGTCGGAAAGCTTGCCCTTGCCCTTGGTGATGCGGTCGAGTATCTCGTACAGGCGCTTGGTGCCTACGCGGCAGGGGGTGCACTTTCCGCAGGATTCTTCAACCGTAAACTCAAGGAAGAACTTGGCGATATCCACCATACAGGTGTCTTCGTCCATAACGATAAGACCGCCGGAGCCCATCATCGAGCCTATAGATATAAGATTGTCATAATCAATCGGAATATCCAGATGTTCAGCGGGGATACAGCCGCCGGAGGGGCCGCCCGTCTGAGCCGCCTTAAACTTCTTGCCGTTCGGGATACCGCCGCCGATCTCTTCAACGATTTCGCGCAGCGTGGTACCCATGGGAACCTCCACGAGGCCGGTGTTGTTAATCTTGCCGCCGAGCGCGAACACCTTGGTGCCCTTACTCTTCTCGGTGCCCATGGCAGAGAACCACTCGGCGCCGTTTAAGATGATCTGGGGAACATTCGCGTAGGTTTCAACATTGTTTAATACGGTGGGCTTGCCGAACAGGCCCTTTACCGCCGGGAACGGAGGACGGGGTCTCGGCTCGCCGCGATTGCCCTCGATGGAGGTCATCAGCGCGGTTTCCTCGCCGCATACAAACGCGCCCGCGCCAAGGCGAAGCTCCAGGTTAAAGTTAAAGCCGGTGCCGAAGATATCCTTACCGAGGAAGCCCATCTCACGGGCCTGCTTGATGGCGATGTCAAGGCGCTTTACGGCGATGGGGTACTCCGCACGCACATAGATGTAGCCCTGATCCGCGCCGATGGCATAGCCCGCGATGGCCATGGCCTCGATTACCGCGTGGGGGTCGCCCTCGAGTACCGAACGGTCCATGAATGCGCCGGGGTCGCCTTCGTCGGCGTTGCAGCACACATATTTCTTATCGGAAACGGAGGCCTTCGCGAAGCTCCACTTTAAACCGGTGGGGAAGCCGCCGCCGCCTCTGCCGCGCAGGCCGGAATCCTTGATGATCTTTACCACGTCGTCGGGGGTCATCTCGGTAAGTACCTTGCCAAGTGCCTGATAGCCGTCGTAGGCGATGTACTCGTTGATATCCTCGGGGTTGATTACGCCGCAGTTGCGCAGCGCGATACGATGCTGCTTTTTATAGAAGGTGGTTTCGTTAAGCGACTTGATGGTGTCTTCCGCGACGGTCTCCTGGTACAGCAGGCGCTTTACGATACGCCCCTTTACAAGGTGCTCGGAAACGATCTCGTGCATATCCTCGGGGGTTACGCGGGAGTAGAAGCTGCCCTCGGGGTATACGATCATGATGGGGCCGAGAGCGCACAGGCCGAAGCAGCCGGTTTTAATAACCTTTACTTCATCCTGCAGGTTCTGGCTGGCGAGCTCTTTTTCCAGCTCGTCAATGATATGCTGACTGCCTGAAGAGGTACAGCCGGTACCACCGCAGACAAGTATGTGGGAACGATACATTGCTCTTTTTCCTCCTTACACTCTACTTCGCGTTGGCACCAATGGTATATTCGGTAACGACATTGCCGTTGACAATATGGTCGTTCACTACCTTTGCCACCTTTTCGGCGGTCATCTTCACATAGGTTACCTTTTCCTGCCCGGGTACGTAAACCTCAACCACCGGCTCATATTGGCAGATGCCGATGCAGCCTGTTTGAGAAACCGCTACGTTCCCAAGGTTTCTTTTGCCCACCTCTTCGGTAAAGGCGGTGAGCACCGGGCGCGCGCCTGCGGCGATACCGCAGGTAGCCATACCCACAACAATGCGGGTGCAGCCGCTTTCATCGGCGCGGATGCCCATTTTATTCTTCATCGAATCACGTAAAGCCTGAAGCTCCGCCAGACTCTTCATAAAGTTACACCTCCAAATGAATTATCAGAGATTAAAATTTGTTTGCGATGAGTTCGATGCTATACATCGTTCTCGGTCATGTAATCCTTTATAAACGTAAGTACCTCGGGGGCGCTGAGCGGTACCTCGCCGAGGATTTCTTTAAACTGCCGCGTGTCCATCGTAAAGCTTTGCAAATCCTTTTGATGGGTATACACAAAGTCGATCTGCGGGCTGCCTGAGATCAGCGTGAGCATGGTGGAACACATATCCCCCAGCGGCATACGGTCGATGTGGCTTAAGCCAAACACGGCCTTTACCGTGGTGCCGACCCCTACCGCCGACCGGATGTCGAAGCTGCCGCCCGTCATCTGTGCCGCCATCTTGATAAAGGGCAGCCCCAAACCAACCTTTCGGGTGGTACGGGTGGTGTAAAACGGGTCTATTGCCGCTTTGGCGGTTTCCTCACTCATACCGCAGCCGTTGTCTGTAATGGTGATGGTCAGGGTGTCATCCGACGTGCGCTCCGTCACCTCAACCGTAATAAGGGAAGCCTTCGCTTTAACGGAGTTCTGCGCAATGTCTAGGATGTTTAAAGAAAGCTCCTGCATACGGATAAACCCTTTCTTCCCGCGGCGCAGCCTTTATTTACTGCGGTATTTCTCAAGGATGCCCTCGATGTCGTCGGGCACCAGACGTCCGTATACATCGTCGTTTACCATCATTACAGGGGCAAGGCCGCACGCGCCGATGCAGCGGCAGGCGTCAAGCGAAAAGCGGCCGTCGGGGGTGCATTCGCCGCCCTTGATGTTCAGCTTTTCCATCAGCTTAGCGTAGATATCGCCGGCGCCTTTTACGTAGCAGGCGGTACCCAGACAAACCGAAACCTTGTACTCGCCCTTCGGGTAAAGCGAGAATTGCGAATAGAAGGTTACTACGCCGTAGATCTCCTCCAGAGGGATGTTCAGGCCCTCGGAAACCATTTCTTGAACCTCCAGGGGCAGGTAGCCGTAAATCTCCTGTGCGCCCTGTAAAACAGGCATCAGCGCGCCTTGCTGCTCTTTGTGCTCTTTAATCAGCTTAAGCAGGGCGGCTTCCTGCTCTTTTGTGCCGCGAAAAGGCACATTTGTGGTGGATTTTGCCATGTTGGATGTTACCTCCTCAACCGATAATTGTGGAACGATACGCAAAAATATCCTTAGCGATATGCCATAAACCGTGGATTTTTTGCACGGCTGAACAGCCGAGCCATCTTGGCCCGCACGGAACATTCGGCCGTACAAGCAAAACGGGGATTGTTAATAAAATAACATTCACTCGGCTTACCATTGAAATTATAACAGAACTACGTTAAAAAATCTACAGGTAAACATATAATATTAATGAAAAATCAACGTTTTCGTAAAATTTACCGATGATTAACGCCAAGGATTCTGTAGCGTCCGTAAAACGACCGGTTTTCTTTGCCTCCTTCATTCATTCGGGTAGTTTCTTGCTTTTTTGATATTGGCAAAATGTAGAAACCTGTCTGTACAAACAGCCCCAATTAAGCTATAATAAATGTCAATTAGCCGCTGGCAATTCCGCTTATTCGGTGGATGCAAACAGGTCGATAGACGGAAACCGAATACCCGTTATCTCGTTATTGAATTGTCCAAATACAATGCCTTCGGGCGGTATCACGGAGTTAAACATGAAAAAGACGATAAGGAACATCTTCATCGGCATCGGCGCAGCGTTGCTGCTCATCCTTGCCGCGGTTGCGCTGGTGTTTTTAAATGAGCTGCGCAGTCTTTTTTCCCTGAAGCAGATGAACGTCGCCCCATTTTATTCCATGACCTATTACGGGGATTACGGCTTTGACGACTTTTTAAAGCAGGGTGCGCACAGTGACGCGGATATTGAGAAGTTTGTTACCAAGCGCCTGCTGAAAGGCATACCCATCGACTTAGGGGTTACAGGTGCCGGATGCAGCGCTTTTTATGCACACAACGAGGCGGGCGACGGCGTTTACGGCCGCAACTTCGACTTCGACTACGCCCCGCCGCTCATCTTACATACCAAGCCCGCAAACGGGTATGCCTCTGTGTCTACCGTCAACCTCGCGTTTTTGGGCTACAGCGAACAAAACCTGCCCAAGGAGCGTACGATCAACAGCTTTTTGACCCTTGCCGCCCCCTACCTGCCGTTTGACGGCATGAACGAAAAGGGGCTAACCGTAGCGTTGCTTGCGGTGCCTCAGTCTTACCCGCCAAACAAAGACGGGCAGGTGATGCTAAACACCACCACCGCCATCCGCCTGATGCTCGACAAAGCGGCAACCGTTGAGGAGGCCGCGGCGCTGCTTAAAAACTACAGCATCTACTTCTCGGGGGATATTCAGTGCCACTATCTTGTTGCGGATGCAACCGGTGATACGGCGGTTTTTGAATTCTGGGACAATGAGCTGAAGGTGATTGAGTCACCGGATGCCTACCCGGCGGCAACCAATTTCGTGATGTACAACGGCTTAAATATCGGCGAGGGCTTTACGGAATTTGACCGCTACAACGCCATTCAGGACCGTCTTGCGCAGAGCAAGGGTGTCCTCAGCGAGGCGGAGGCCATGCACCTGCTTGAGCAGGTATCCGTCCCCGACCGCACGCAGTGGTCGGTGGTCTACAACATGAAAAAGCTCTCTGCTACCATCGCCATCCGCAAGGATTACGGCAGCCTTTACGATTATACAATACAGTAACCAATCATTAGATTGACCATATAAGTTTAAACGGCAGAGGAGTCGCTTTACGCCATTCCTCTGCCGTTAAGTTTATTATATCGGTTTATACTGCGGGGTAGTGCATTGCACTGTCACACGAGGATAGTGGTCGCCGCAAAGATCAGTATCGGAATTGTCACCGCCATAAAGATCACCCCGTGTATCGACGCGCGGGCCGCAAAATCCGGCGCGCAGTTGTTCTGCTGCGCGAAGATGACATTCATGGTACCCGAGGGCACCCCGGCGAGTATCACACAGACCACCCCCACAGCGCCCGTAAGACCAACCAGCTTGGCGACAAGCAGCGTAATCAGCGGGAAGATGACCAGCCGCAGCGCAGAAACCAGGTAGGCGTGTTTATCCTTAAGCAGGTCTTTTGGGTGTATGCCGATCAGCGAGCAGCCGATTAAGATCATCGAAAGCGGCACCATCATGTCGCCGATGGTTTTGACCGCTCCCTGTATAAAATCGGGCAGGCGCAGCGGCGAAAGGTAAAGGGCGACCGAGAGCAGCGATATCAGTACCAGCCCGTTGCGCGCGAGGCCGCGCAGGCTGAACCCTTTTTCGCCGCCAAGCTTGTATAGGCCGTATGTAAAAAAGAAGAGCTGAAACACCATGTTATAGATGACGGCGTATAGAACCCCCTCGTCGCCAAAAAGCATGCTGGCCAGGGGGATGCCGATGAATCCCGCGTTTTGAAAGACGGACATCGATACAAAAACCCCTTTTTCGGCCTTTGACGCCTTGAGTACCTTGCTGAGCAGGTTTGAAATGATAATAGCGCCCACATAATACAAAACGCCCGCGATGCTGACCAACAATAGGCCGAAAGAAAGCTCTTTTGAAAACGGCTGTCCGGCAGAGGCCAGCAGGTTAAACGGCAAAATGGCATTTACCAGCAAGGTGGAAAGGCCTTTTTGAAGTTCGTCGTTGATGAGCCCCATTTTTTTAAAGATAAACCCCGCGGCAACCATTAAAAAGATTTTGCCGATGAGTGTGAGTATCGTCTCTATTGCCAAATCAATCATCCTTCCCCGTCTTTTATTCTACCGTATTCATCCCACGGATGCAATTATAATACTAATTCTTTCGAAATTTAGTATAATCAAGTCGAAATAAGCGCTAAAAAGGCATGGCAAAAAAATGTGTTCAAAAAGGCGACTTAATCACAAAGGCCGCGGCCTTCTTCTCTTGTACTATTGAGAGAAGGATGTCGCGGCCCTTCAATAGCTTCAAAATCGATATTACCAGAATATTCTTGTAAAAACCTATACTAAACCACCACACAGCGGATAACAATATGTTTACCGAAAGTTTATTTATATCGCCAAAAGCCAGAAGAGACACCTGTGTTTAAACGTCAAAAATCATGTTATTTTCAGGCGGTGGCGGCATAAACAGGCGGGATTGTGTTCAAAATACACTTGGAGGTGTTTAGTATTATGGCAAACTTACATTTTGGCAAGAACAAATTCGGTAAATTCATCAAGGGGAACGGCTTTTACATTGCACTGGCAATTTGTCTTGCGGGTGCCGGCTTTGCGTCCTGGGCTGCAATCAACGGTACGCTCAATAAAATCTCCACCCAGGAGCCCGCCGCGGTAGAAAGCGAGAGTGAAAATAATTGGGCCTTTCCAGACATAGAGGAGGCGGGGCAAAAAGAGCAGGATCTACCGATAGAGCAGAACGCGCAGTCTTCATCGCCGGAATTATCGGCCGAGTCGCAGCCCTCGCAGGAATCTGTTACTTCTTCGCAAGGTGCGCAAGATACCTTAGGTGCTGCCGCACAGCAAACACCGCCGCAAGATATGCTATTCGTGCTGCCTATCTCGGGCGACTCCATTAATAAATACTCTAATGGTGAGCTTACGCTGGATAAGACCATGAACGACTGGCGTACCCACAACGGTGTGGATATCGCGGCCGAGGTGGGAAGCCCGGTAAAAGCAGTGACCGACGGCAAGGTGCAGAAGATCTATACCGACAGTCTGTGGGGTACGGTGGTAGAGATCAAGCACGCCAATAAGATGGTTAGCCGCTATTGCTCACTTACCGAGGGCGTGACCGTCAAGGAAGGCGACACGGTGGAAATCGGCGAGGTTATCGGCTGCGTGGGTGAAACCGCCATCGCGGAGATCGGGCTGCCGTCTCATCTGCACCTTGAGGTGCTGGTTGACGGCAAGTATGTAGACCCGCTGCAAGCCATTGAAAAGAGCGAAGAATAAAGTTTAGTGAGAAATAAAAGCGAGGATGCAGGCGACAGTCTGCATCCTCGCTTGTGTTGTGAGGAAAGATAGGTGCTCAGCGGCTTCGCGCCGGATAACGAGACTAAAATTTATACACTCTGGATGATGAGGCCTTCCCTGCACGGTATTTCTCTTTGGTGGCCTGCCCGCCCCGTATGTGGCGCTCGGCCTTGTTCTGCTCCAGCAGTGATTTTACCTGCAGGTAAAGGGATTTGTTTACCTTTTTCAGTCGCTCGGTGACGTCTTTATGTACCGTACTCTTCGATATTCCAAACGCTTTGGCGGCGCCTCTTACCGTCTGTTTGTTTTCTATCATATATAATGCGAGCTGCGCCGCCCGCTCTTCCGGCTTCCCCTTCACTTTACCGTGTTCCCTCCCCCGTTTATTTAAGTCAATTGAGCCTTCAAGCGCTGTAGCGGCTGAATTTGAAGCGAAGAACACGAATGGCTTGATAGCTGCGGCAATTGACTTTGTGTAAGTAGTAATATATATGCGGATAAAACGGGAGGTTATGACTTTGTTTTTGCGGGTTGGCGTGAAGTTCGTAATACTAATTCCAATAAGAAATTGTAATAAGTATAAGGGGAAAAGTGGGCTTTAAATACTTTGCCTCATTTCATTGACAATTGATTTGAGAAACAATACAATAACAAAATAGGGGATACTTTCATAAAAAGTATCCGTATTAAGCAAGGGGGCGTCAGCAATGAAATACACGATTCAAAACAACGAATTAACAGCGCAATTTAATTCTCTCGGCGGCGAGATGACGTCGGTGAAGGACAAAGCAGGCACGGAGTATGTTTGGGTAGGCGATGCGCAGTACTGGGCCAGTCAGGCCCCTATCCTCTTCCCGATTGTGGGTAGTATAAGGGATAAAAAGGCGATTATCGGCGGCGATAAAAGCTGCATCATGGAGCGCCATGGGGTGGTGCGCAAGCTGGAGTTTGACGTTACCGAGACGCGCGAAGATTCTATCACCTTCGGTGTCCGCTCAAACGACGAGACGAGGGAGCGTTACCCCTACGACTTTAAGCTGTTTGTAAAGTACACCTTAAAGGGCAAGAGCCTTATCACAGAATATACCGTAGTAAACGAAAATAGGGTTGTGCTGCCGTTCCAGATCGGGGCGCACCCGGGCTTTAATTGCCCGCTCTATAGCGGGGAGCGCTTTGAGGATTATGTGGTGGAGTTTGAACAGGCCGAGACAGCCGACTGCCCCGCCTCCGTTCCCGCAACCGGCCTTGTGGATATGGAGGACACGACCCGCCTGCTCAATAATGAGAAGGCACTTCGGATGAACCACGACCTCTTCCGCGTGGACTGCATCGTATTTGATAAGCTCAAGTCCAGAAAAGCGAAGCTGTATAACCCCACAACCGGCAAGGGGCTTGAGATGAGCTTTGCGGATTTTGACACCGTTATTGTATGGTCGAGCAAAAACGACGGGCCGTTTGTTGCGCTGGAGCCGTGGAAGGGCCTTTCCACCTGCAGTGACGAGGGCGATATCTTTGAAGAGAAGCGCGGCGTTACTTTACTGCCCGCGGGCGAAAGCAAATCCTTCACCTTTACTATTTCAATACTATAGTATACTGGGCAACCTTTCTATTTATCTATATAAAACCAGAGCCGTCTGTTTCCATAAAGAACAGACGGCTTTTATCATATGCAATCCTGTTATTTTATCCAGAGACGACGGCTAATCCACGGCATTGGTCCCAATTGATAAAAACGCCGCCCGGATAAAGGTATCGGCGTCGTTGATAGCATCGGATAACGTCTTTACACCGAAGTGAGCCGTAAAAGCGGTGGCTTCTTTTTCCGCGGTTTCGGCATTCTGCGTAAAGCTGTATTTGATTCTTTCTGCGATTCTTACGGCACGGGGGTAGTCGGTATTGCCAAGGACGATCAGAAAGAATCTGCCGCCATAGCGTGCCGCCCAATCCTCCCCGCTGCGAATGGAGTTTCTTGCACAGGCAGCAAAGGTTTTTAACAGGCTGTCGTAGGTGTGGTAATCACTGTCGGTTGAGTCTTGCTCCAGGATGTCGATCACCGCGATAATGAGCGAAAGAGGCTGACGGTTTAGGGTGTGGTGCCGCATGGCAAGCGGCAGGTTTTTATCGATATAGGCTCTTGAATACAGCCCGGTGCAGGCGTCGGTTTCGGAGACGATATCCCGTGCGGCGCAAGCCTGGGCGGGCTTAGGCGTCTCTATGTAATCGCCGTCTAAGATACCTTTGAGGGCCTCAATGACATAAACATCTTCGCCGTAGGCCTTTGGAATGGCCATCGTAAGGTAACACTGTTCCCCTTTTTTTGAGATCTTCACTGCCGCCCCGTTTTCAAGGTAGGCCTTGACGGCGACGCAATCGGCGCAGTACTCGTTTCTCCCCCAAAAGTTGTAGCAGGTATCTGAAAGCAGGCTGTCGTCCTTGGACTGTAACACCCACGACCTGCGGCTGACTGGGTCAACGATCCTTACAACGTCGTAGAAATCAGAAAACATGGTAATCATATTGTATGCCTGCTCGATTAAGCCCGGCGGCAGTGAGCAGACGCCTTTGTCCTTGCATTTTGCGCGATGCTCGAGGCCCATAAACCTGCGGTAATCGCTGGGGGACACCCCGGTAATCTTTTTAAACACAGCGGCGAAATGGTTTTGATAGGTAAAGCCCACCTGTTGTGCCACATCCAGCACACTGGTGTTCATATCCAGCAGCAGATGCCGGCTCTTCTCAATGCGCACCCGGTTGATATTGTCAATGAGCGTGAGGCCGGTTTCCTTTTTAATGATGTTTGAAAGGTAATAGCCGCTTAAGCCCGTGTGTTCGGCAAGCCTTTCGAGCGTGACCTTCTCCGGGTAATGCTCCTGTATATAATCCAGTACCAGCCGCACGGGCTTGGAAAGGATGCTGCCGCTGCTCAGCGACACCATACGCGCAAAAGCCAGCATCGTTTTCTTGGTAAGGGCAAACAGCTCGCTTATGTTGTCTTGCAGCTCGATCTGCCTTATAAACTCGTCCGTAACCTCCATGGTCTGCGCGTAGGGAGCACCCACCTCCACCGCCGCTAAGCTGCCCATCACACAGGCCTTGATAAAGCTGTTTTTCATCGACCGCAGAAACTGCGTGTCGCCGTACGGCTCGGTCGGCATATAATCCGCGATAATCTTATTTATTACGCCCGATAATTCTTCGGTACTGCCGCTCTGGATGACTTTTTTCACCTGAAGATAGGAGGTATAGGGTACGTATCGCGGCCAGTCTGCCACCGAAAGCCCATTGCCGGCGGCATAATGCGGATTTTTGGCGCTGCACATGCATCTGGACGAGCCGTGCAGTATCTGCTGCGACGGGCGCTCGTCGCAAAAGCCTCGCGCCAGATTGCAAAGCAGTATGCCCAGTGAGCGTATGCGGCTGTAGTGTACCACCTTGATGCTTAAAAGGTTGTATTTAAAGGCACTTTTCTCCCTTATCGGGATTTGGTATCGGTCGAGCATGGCCTCGATCTCCGCAGGGCTAAGCGCGTTTACAAGCATTGGTTCGGTGATAAGGGCGCCGTAATAAATGCCCTCCCGCAGCATCAGACAGACGTTGCAGATAAAATTGTGCTCTAAAATGAAGGTGTGGAACTGGTTCTCATCCGAGGGCTTGCTTGCGAAAAGGCCAGAAAGAAAGGAGGTTATCTGATTCAGCACAATGTAGGTGAAATCCACAAAGAAGCCTTTGTTGGGGCAGCAATAAACCATGTTCAGCTGTTCATCCACCCCGATGGTAGCCATGCCTGTGGCCTCATAAAAAGTATACATGAGCCGGCTGATTTCTTCTTTGAAGCGTCTCAAAGCTCCATTCCCTCTTACAACAAAAAGTACGATTTGAGATAACACTTTGTGCCAAAGTATTATCCAATAGTGCAATGTTTTATCTTTCTTATATTTTCTAAGATGTATAATAACAACAGTATAACATAATTAATACACCCTAGCAAACGAATAGTTTCTTCGTTTGCACTGCTTCGTTCCACACTTCTTTGCATGACGATCAATCCATACTACACACTAAAAGAGGGGTACACGATGAAGGATTTTTCAATTGCCAAAAAGATGCTTTATGGCTTTGGCTCCATGGGTCTGCTGCTGCTCATTCTTTGCGGCGCGGCGTTTTACGGTGTTTTGAAGAGCAACCTCAGAACGCAGGAGCTGTACAACCAAAACGTCATTGCCGTCGACGCGGTGGGTGAGATGCGCGAGGCCTTTCAGGAGGAGCGCGCGATGACCCGCAGCCTGATTCTTTTTGAGCCAGGCAGCGATACCTATAAAGCCGCCGTCACTCAAATTGAACAGTGCAACGCGGATATTGGCGAGGCCTTCGCAAGCTATGAAAAGACGATCACCCAGCCGGAGAACCGGGAGCTGTTTGAGGCAACCAAGGGCCTCCTCTTAGGGGACTATGCCACCATGAAGGCGGAGCTGAAGGCGCTTACCGATAAGGGCGATATCAGCGGTGCGCTGCAATGCCTTACTGCGGCGGCGCAGATCAACACCGACCTTATAAACGACTTTGACCAATTAGACGCTTTGAATGAAGCATACGCCGAGACCACGCTTAACGAGTCACAGCGCGGTGTTGTTCTATTAATAATCATCGGTGCGTTTCTCATTTTGTTAACCATCTTCTGGATACTGTTTATCACCAGATACTTTACAAAAAACATCGGCTTTAAGATCACCAAGGTGGTGGACGCAGCCAACGAGATTGCGGCGGGGAACATCAACGTAACGGTAGAAGCCGACAGCAAGGACGAGATTGGGCAGCTGGCGGATGCGTTCAACGCCATGATCGGCAGCATTCGCGAGCAGGCATTGCTTGCCGAAACCATCTCAACCGGCGATTTAAGGTCGGAGTATACGCCCCATTCCGAGAAGGATGTTTTAGGAACGTCACTTGTTAAGATAGTAACCGGGCTTTACTATATATTCAGTGCCATCCGCAGAACCGCAAACCAGGTAAACGCGGGAGCGGGCCAGGTCGCCAACGGGGCGCAGGCGCTTTCGCAGGGTGCCACAGAGCAGGCAAGCTCTGTCGAAGAGCTTTCGGCCACCATCACGGATGTTTCCGGGCAGGTGCTTGCCAACGCCTCCGACGCTTCCAAGGCCAGAGAGCTTGCCGTTAAGGCGGGTGAGGAAGTGGCAAAGGGCAACACGCAGATGTCCAGCATGATAGAAGCGATGAACGACATCAACCGGTCGTCGGTGGAGATCTCTAAAATCATCAAGGTGATTGACGATATCGCCTTCCAGACCAATATCCTCGCGCTCAACGCCGCCGTCGAGGCCGCGAGAGCGGGCGCCGCGGGCAAGGGCTTCGCCGTGGTGGCGGAAGAGGTGCGCAACCTTGCCGCCAAGAGCGCCGAGGCCGCAAAGGATACCACCAACCTCATTCAAACCTCTATCGGCTAGGTGGCGGAGGGAACCAAGATTGCCGCGGTTACCGCCGATTCACTCAAAAAGATTGTCGCGAGCGTAGAGGAGGTTTCCGCGCTCATACACAATATCGACGTTGCCTCCTCACATCAGGCCGATTCCCTTAGGCAGGTATCGCAGGGTATTGAACAGATTTCGTCGGTGGTGCAGACAAACGCCGCCACCGCCGAAGAGAGCGCAGCCGCCAGCGAAGAGCTTTCAAGTCTGGCGCATACGCTGGATGCAGCACTGGCAACCATTAAGCTCAAAGACGATGCCGAAAGCCCCGCCGCACAGCGCGCAAGAACTGAAAATGTCTATTCCGAGGCCTATTAACAAACATAGAATCTATCCATTAAAAGATCAGCCGTCTGTTGTACAAAACAGGCGGCTTGTTTTATCCTGCTTTAGGTTAAAAAACGAGCAGGCATTGGCTGCCTGCTCGTAGAACTGACTATATATAAGGTTTTATTACCGTTCAAGGTTCTGGCTTCTCGCTGGGCCGACGCCCACCATGCTCACGCGGCAGCCGCATAGCTCCTCCAGGCGCGCGATATAGCGCTTGCAGGCCTCGGGCAGCTCGTCGTAGCTTTTGCAGGCGGAAAGGTCGCCCTCAAAGCCCTCTACCTCTTCGTACACAGGCTCGCACAGCTCCAGCTCCTCGAGCGTTGGGGGGTAATCTCTGGTGACGGTGCCGTCCGGCAGACGGTAGGCCGTGCAGATCTTTAGGGTGCCGAGGTTTGAGAGGGTATCGAGCTTGTTGATGGCAAGCTCAGTCAAGCCGTTTACCCGCACCGAGTGGCGCAGGATCACCGAATCAAACCAGCCGGTTCTGCGCGGGCGCCCCGTGGTGGTGCCGTACTCATGCCCCGAAACGCGGATGGTCTCGCCGATTTCGTCGCTTAATTCGGTGGGGAAGGGGCCCTTGCCCACGCGAGTGGTGTAGCTTTTGCATACGCCCAGCACCGAGTCTATCGAGGTGGGGCCGATGCCTACGCCGGTGCACACGCCGCCCGAAACGGGGTGGGAGGAGGTTACAAAGGGGTAGGTGCCCACGTCGATATCCAGCAGGGTACCCTGAGCGCCCTCAAACAGCACCTGCTTACCGGCTGTTATCGCCTCGTGGGTGAGCACCGAAACGTCGGCAATATAACGGTTCAGACGCTTGCCGCACTCGATGTAGCGGGCAATCGCGGCGTCCAAATCCACCGGCTTGCCGCCGTAGATCTTCACGATAATGTCGTTTTTCAGCTGGCCTACCGCTCTCGCCTTTGCCTTAAAAAGCTCGGGGTGTACAAGGTCGTACATGCGGATACCCGAGCGCTCGGCCTTATCCATATAGCAGGGGCCGATGCCGCGGCGGGTGGTGCCGATATCGCTCTTGCCGCGGTACACCTCGCTTAGGCCGTCCAGCTCAAGGTGCCACGGCATAATTACATGCGCGCGGGGGTCGATGCGCAGGTTGTCGCAGTTAATGCCGCGGCTCTCCAGCCCGTCGATCTCCTCTAAAATATTCACCGGGTCTATCACTACGCCGCAGCCGATGAGGCAGGGGGTGTTTTTATATAGAATGCCCGAAGGAATCAGATGCAGCTTGTAAACCTCGCCGCCGTTTTCAACCGTGTGCCCTGCGTTGTTTCCGCCCTGAGAACGTACCACAACATCCGCCCGAGACGCAAGGATATCGATGATTTTGCCTTTTCCCTCGTCGCCCCACTGCACGCCAACTACCACTCTGGCAGGCATAGAGAAGACCCCATTTCATAATCTATTAACGATACAACATGCTAACTTGCTAAAGCAGTCTATCGCCCAAAATATTATAGCAGAAAACAATCGGCCGCACAACCTGCGTTGTTACACAAATCGTACGGCTAAACCGGCAACATTCAGTTTAAAACCACAAACATCATACATGAAAGCGCTTATTGAGCTCATGCCGCACATAGCGGTCGCCGAAGATCGCGGTGCCCGCGAGCGTGAGCAGCGAGTAGGCGGCGCTTGAAATGGCGGGCCATAGAACATCCAGCAGGCCAAGCGGCAGAAAGATGAGCGGTATAAGCCCAAACGCCCCGATCACCAGCTGGCAGAACAGGTAGTCATGCCTGTCCACCCGCTTGAACACAATCAAAAAGGTGATGGCAAAGGTGGCGAGTATCAAAAAGAAAGGGATGGTATAATTCACCGACCACTTGGTGTAGCCGGCGTAATAATCGATGATATACAGCACCGCCGAGATGCTGAGCACCTGTACGGCGTACTTGGTGGCAAAGTTACCGGTGCCGCGCAGCGAGTAGGCGATGGTCACCCACAGGTAGGCGATGCCCGACAGCACGATAATCGACCACGAAAGCCCCGCCCGCTGCGTTAAAAAGTCCACCAGCAGGCAGACGGATACGGCCACGATTGAAAGAAACAAAAACAACCGGAACAAAAAGTTGTATTTGTAAAAGCTCTCGGCAATCACCGGGTAGGAATTTTTGCCGGGTGCTTCCCCACTCGGCCCCTCCAGCGCGGTGCCGCACAGCGGGCAGAGCACGGCATCGTCCATCACGCGCAGGTTGCACGCCTTGCAGTTTTTCACCGCTTTCACCGTCCTTTCAGGCAGCGGGCCGTTATGACTTTCCGCCCTTTTTCCGGCGTTTGAACCAATCCTTAATGTCCTGCTTAAAGGCGGCGAGCTGCCAGCGGTTTTCGGCCTTGGCCAGCTTCTTCTGCGCCTTTTTGCGCTTTTTCTCCTGCTTCAGTTTCTGCTTGAGTGCGGCCTTCTCCAGCTTTAGCGCCGCTTTGGCCTGCTTGCGTCCGGCCTTTTGGGCGGCATTGCCGGGCATTGCCCCGGCGGCGGCCGCGGCACCTGAAATGTTATTGCTCATGGTTCCTTTTCCTCCTTCGTATGCTGCTTTCCCTTTGTTACGGGTCTATAATCATAAAAAAAGTTGGATTCAATGGTAAGATCGATGCCGAGAGAGGTTAGTTGGCGGAAGAACGCGCGCTGCAGGTTCTGCTGCTCGATGTTGGCGGCAAAGGTGAAGGTGAGCTTCTCTTGAAACGAGCAGACGGCGCATTTTACATGGTTGGAATCGGTGGGGGAAAGGATAAACTCAAACCGGTCCGCGTAGGGCGCAAACTCCTCCGGCAGCTCGACGCGCCCGAGGTTGGAAAGCGTGGTGGAGGCGGTAAGCTCGCCTTTGCGGTATGCGGGACGCAGCACAAGGTTTTTGATAAACAGCGGCACCGCGCGCAGCACGGGGTTGCGCGAAAGCCGCACCTTATAGGCGTTGCGCTTGGCGAGGTTTTCTTTGCTCAGCTCCTCAACCATGCGGCCAGAGACGACACTCAGCACCTCGTTAAAGGTCATGCCGCTGCGGTCACATAGCACGCTGATGCCCACGCATTCAAAGAAGTTGAGCGCCGTTTTGGTGCCGAACACATTGCGCAGGTTTACCGGCAGCGAAACGGACACGGGCGACCACGACGGCCTGCCCTTAAGCTCCTCCTGATAGATGCTGTAGATGAGCACCGCCGTCAAAAAGCCCGTAAGGGTAACGCCGCGCGCCCTGGCTGCCGCCAGCAGCGCCGAGGTATCGGCAATGCCGTGCACCACCTTTACCGCGGTAAAGGGTAAGGGGGTACCCCGCAGGCGGTAGGCCCTGCGGATAAACGGCGTAAAGCCGTTCGCTTTCTTGTATATCTTGTTATAGCCGTCCTCCACCACGGCGGCGTTGGGCGAAACGGTGTCGCCCTGCGCATTTATCGGTGAAGGCAGCTCGGGGTGAACAAGTGCAAGGTAGGTGCATAATAGCGCCTTTAAAAACTCCATGGCGCCGGTGCCGTCGGTAAGGGCGTGGTAGGTTTCAAGTGAGAGGCGGTTGCCAAAATAGAGCACGCGGAACAGGTAGCCCCCGTTCTCACGGCGGTTCATGGGTGCGCAGGGGTAAAGCTCCTCCCGCGCCACCTCGGGCCTCTCGGGGTTCGCCTCAAAATAGTACCAGAAAAAGCCCGCGCGCAGCCGCACATGAAAGGCGGGGAACCGCGTGATGGTCGTATCCAGCGCCTGCTGCAGCAGCATGGGGTTTATCTCCTCATACAGCACGCAGGAGAGCCGGAACACGTTGGCGGTGGTAACGGAGGAAGCGGCGGGGAAGATGCGCGCGGAATTATCCAGCCTGCGCCAGTTGTTCATCTGGGAGGATTTAATAATCTTGGTGCCCATGCCGCGCCCCCTTTCCGTCTATTGCAAAACCTCCTGCAAGAATCAGTGTTGACGTATTTTTAACCGCTCATTCGGCGTATTGCAGGCGCGCTTCGGTGTAGCCGTTTAAAACCTCGCACATCTCGGCGGCATAGCCCTTGGCCTGCGCAAGATTATGATCGAGGTAGTTGCCACACTCGATCTCGCTTGCCCCGGGGATGTCGCCATCGAAATCCCGGATAAACGCGCAGGCGTCCTGCACCAGACGGATGGCGTCGGCGTGGCTGATGCCGCGCACCAGAAAGTAAAACCCTGTACGGCAGCCCATGGGACCGACATACACCACGTTCGGCGAAAAGCTGCCGCTGCGCACATAGGTGGCAAACAGGTGCTCGAAGGTGTGCAGCCCCGCGTTTTCAAGGTACGCGCCACCGTTGGGGCGGCACATGCGGATATCATAGGTGACAATGTCGCCGTCTATGCGGGAGATGTACATCCCGCGCTCGAGTTTCAGGTGGTTTACCTGAAAGCTTGCAATCTTCTGCATCATAGAAACCTGTCCTTTCTTTTGGGGGCTTGTATCCGAAGCCTGCCGCCCGCTTGTACGTTTTACAAAAAACGCGGGGCAAACTACTAAGTGTAAAACCATTAAACCTATCGGTACGGTCTCTGTAACAATATAGTTTAATGATAGCATAAATTTATGTACAGAAAAAGTATTTTTCTTTTAATACTAAATCTTCTTTAACAAAGCGGTAAAATCGCTTTGTTAAACCCCGCAAAGCGTTATTGCAGAAAGCGTATTGAACGGTAATTCGGCGGATTAAAGCCGCACACGCTGTTTTTATAACGGCGTATTTGAAAAGGGGATTTAGTATAAAATGCAGGTGTTTACAAACCGTTCAAACTGCGCTATACTGTGTTTGCCGCAGGCGATGCCTGAGGCGGTCAGTTCGCAAAATCCTGACCGACGTCCCCTGCAGAGCGGATGGCAAGCCCATCGCCGCAGGGCGTTAAACAAACACTACGAAAGGAAAATTGAACAATGAAGAAGTCAACCACCTACCAGCTGGTGCAGGGCGCGATGGTCGCGGCGCTGTACGCGGCTCTTACCCTTGCGCTTGCCCCTTTAAGCTTCGGGCAGGTGCAAATCCGCTTTGCCGAGGCGCTAACACTGCTCGCGGTGCTCTCGCCCGCAAACATCTACGGCCTTACCCTTGGCTGCCTGATTGCAAACGGCGTGGGCTTTGTAATGGGGGTAAACATCCTCGGCGCGTTCGACATGCTGTTCGGCACGCTGGCCACCCTGATTGCCGCCGTATTAAGCTACCTGCTGCGCAACGTACGCATCGGCAGGCTGCCCGTGCTCTCGGCGCTCTCGCCCGTTCTTATCAACGGCCTTATCATCGGCGGCGAGCTCTCGGTGCTGCTCACCAACTCGCTTGCGCCCGTGCCCTTTTTCACCAACGCCGCATTTGTGGCGGTGGGGGAGGTTATTCCCTGCGTGGTGCTCGGGTTGATACTCGTCTACACCATCGAAAAAACGGGGCTGGATAAAAAGATATTTTAGGCTCTACTTATACACATAACGAAGCGGCACCCCTGAAGGATTCAGGGGTGCTGATTTTTTTACTTTGCCCGTTCCTGGGAGGATAGGGGGATATTGTTCGCTAAAGAACACTTATTTAATAATTTACATTGTCGCGGCCTGAGCGATAAGCTTAGGGGTTAATTGAAAACTGAATTTAGAGGTATTTCAGAATTGGAATGAGAACTACATGGCTTACTTTTATGATACTTTTGACTAATGTTGACAGACTTTTGTAATTGAAGTATTCTGGAGATAGAGTGATTATAGCAATAACCTAAATAGAATTAGAAAATTGAGGAGGATTCCATGGATAAAAATTTTACTGAAATAGCAACTCCATTTGAAGAAGCCGAAAATTATTTTAAACCGAGCAATAAAGAAAAATTAAACACTATTTTTTATAAAGATAGAAACTATGAGAAAATCATGGAAGATACAACTTATTTTCTATTAGGCGATAAAGGTTCTGGAAAAACAACGTATGCAGCGTATTTTTGCAATGGATTTCGAGATGGAATAAAATCGAGTAGATATGTACTGTCGGTTGATGATTATGGAAAAATAATTACTATGAAAAATGAGAATAAATTAAATTATACTTCTTATACAACTATGTGGAAAGCAATTCTACTAATTAAAATTATATCCACAATTTCAGATAATGAAATGAATTCAATTTTCACTAAAAGTAATGTATTATGTTCCATCAAAAAAGTCCTTAAAGATTTCAACTATAATAAGCTGACCATTGATAGTTTTTCCCCAGTTAAAGTGATTGACAATGCTGGCTTTATCAGTTCAATTACTGATTTATTGAAATTAAAGTATTATAATGTGGAAGGTTCTGCAAAACTTTCGAGTACTTATAATGAATCACACAAAACCGAACATTCAATAATGGTATTTGAAGATATTTGGACAAAGTTCATAAACGATATAGGAGAAAATCTTACGAAACTTAAGCTTCAAAATCATCATTATCTTTTTGTTGATGGTATTGACGTTCGACCAGATGAAATTGCATACGACGATTACAAAAAATGTGCGTCTTCTTTAGTCAGAGCCGTTTATGATGTGAATTCTGAAATACTGTCACAAATTAAAGATACGAAAAAAGGACGCTTGCAAATAATATTATTGTCTAGACTAGATGTTTTTCTTACAGCAGGTTTAAGCAATCCTGGCAGTAAAGTAGCGGATAATTGCGCCTTTCTCAATTGGAGTGTATCAAACGACAGTGAATATAAACAATCTGATATATATGCTTTAGTAAATCATCTTATATCGCAAGATGAAAGTGATTCTTTAGAACCGTGGAGCAAATATTTCAATTTTAACATTAAGCGAGGTAATAATCCATTCGATTCATTTGTATATTTCTTAAGGCTTACAAATGCTAGACCAAGAGATTTTGTAAAAATATTCTCTATTCTAAATGAAATTTGCAATAATTCCAACGTTAAAAATCCATTAGCTTCTCAAATTGAATCAGACAAGTTTCAAAGAGCGTTTTCAACTTACTTTACAGATGCAATACGAACCGCTTTAGGTTTTTACTATACGAAAGAAGAAATTAAGCTTCTTTTTGATTTTGTTAAAACTATACGCCTTACACGATTTTCATATCAACAATTTAAAATAGCTTATAATAACTTTGCTAAAAAATCCGAACTAGAAAATACTTATGGTAATTCAGATAAAGTAATTCAATTGTTGTTTGATGAGAATATTGTAGGTATCTCTGAGCCTCATGGGTATTACCGTTGGAAATATCGAGAAATCTCCATTTCAAATTATGATTATGGATTGACAGTTGAAAACTTGGCCTCGGATACTATTTTTGTAATCCAATGGGCACTTGAAAAAGATTTTGATGCATACTTGAAATAAGCGTACACAAATGGACTGCGTGTTATGTTTATAAATACCAAGATTTAGAGCCGCTGAGTTACCTATTATCCATATACATTGAAAAGGGGGAAGTTTCATCGCTTCCCCCTTCATCATTCTATTCAGTCAGCCAAAACAAGCCCGCCAGCCCGTCCTTCTACTTCTTTATCACCGCAATCCCCAACTCCGTTAGCTGCTTCTCGTCTACCTCTGAGGGGCAGGCGCTCATCAGCTCGCTGCAGTTCTGCACCTTGGGGAAGGCGACTACGTCGCGCAGGCTTTCGGCGCCGCACATCTGCATGGCGAGGCGGTCTAGGCCGATACCGGCGCCGCCGTGTGGCGGTGCGGCGTAGCGGTAGGCGTCTACCAAAAAGCCAAACTTCACTTCGATCTCTTCCTTGGTAAGCCCGAGCAGCGAGAACATCTTCTGCTGCAGCTCAAAGTCGGTGATGCGGATAGAGCCGCTCGAAAGCTCTATGCCGTTGAGCACAAGGTCGTACGCCTTGGCGCGCACCGAGCCGGGGTCGCTTTCAAGGAAGGGCAGGCACTCCTCCAGCGGCATGGTAAAGGGGTGGTGCATGGCAAGCCAGGTGCCGCTCTCCTCGTCCCACTCAAAGAAGGGGAACTCGGTAATCCAAAGGAAGTTAAAGCCCGTGCGCTCGATCTCGAGCAGCTTCGCTACCGTTAAGCGCAGCTGGCCCAGCACGGGCAGCACCACGCGGTTTTTGTCGGCTACAATCAGCGCCACGTCGCCCTTTTCACAGCCGAGCGCCTTCATGATGGCGGCAAGCTCGTCCTCGTTTACAAACTTCGCAAACGAGCAGTTGGGGGCGTCCTCCACCCAGCGGATGTACGCAAGGCCCTTGCCGCCGATGCCGCGCACCTGCTCGGTGAGCTTGTCGATCTCCTTCCGGCTAAGCTTGGCGGCGCCGCCCTTGGCCACGATGCCGCGCACGATGCCGCCCTCGGCGATGGCGTTCTTGAACACCACAAACTCCGTATCCTTCACGATATCCGAGATATCGGCAATCTCCATGCCAAAGCGGGTGTCGGGCTTATCCGAGCCGTAGCGCTCCATCGCCTCCTTGAAGGTGAGGCGGGGCAGCGGCAGCGGGATATCCACGCCCAGCACCTCTTTAAACAGGCGCTGCACAAAGCCCTCGTTGATGCGCAGGATGTCCTCCATATCCACGAACGAAAGCTCAAGGTCGATCTGTGTAAATTCGGGCTGGCGGTCGGCGCGCAGGTCTTCGTCCCGGAAGCAGCGCGCAATCTGGAAGTAGCGGTCGTAGCCCGAGATCATCAGCAGCTGCTTGTAGATCTGCGGGGACTGCGGCAGCGCGTAGAACTTGCCGCCGTGGATGCGCGAGGGCACCAGATAATCGCGCGCGCCCTCGGGGGTGGATTTGATCATCATCGGGGTTTCTATCTCTAAGAAGCCGTTCTCGTAGTAGTAGTCGCGCGCCACCTTGGCGATTTTGTGGCGCAGGATGAGGTTTTGCTGTAAGCCCGGGCGGCGCAGGTCGAGGTAGCGGTACTTTAAGCGCAACTCCTCGTTTACCTTGCTCTGGTCGGTGATTTCAAAGGGCGGGGTCTGCGCCTTGGAGAGGATGCGCAGGTCGGCCACATACACCTCCACCGCGCCGGTTTTCAGCTCCTTGTTCACCGATTCGCGCTTGCGTACCATGCCTTTGGCCATCAGCACGAACTCCGAGCGAACCGTCTTCGCCTTCTCCAGCAGCTCGGCGGCGGTGCCGTCGTCAAACGCCAGCTGGATGATCCCCGTGCGGTCGCGCAGGTCTATAAAAACAAGGTTGCCCATGTCGCGTATCTTCTGGGTAAAGCCGCACACCACTACCTCCTGCCCGATGTCGCTTTCCGCAACCTCGCCGCAGTAGTGGGTTCTTCTGAGTGTTCCCATCGTGTCCATACATCATCTACCCTTTCAGCAGTTCATTGTTAGATATGGTTATTTCAGCAGATTCAGGTCAAACCCCTCCAGGCCGGTGTTGGAGAGGTCCTCCACCGCCTCCGAGAGGGTAAGGTTATAGAAAGTCTCCACAAAGGCGTCGGTGAGCGGTACGTCGGTCTGCGCGCCGGTCTTCATATTTTTAAGCTTGCCTATGCTTTGTTCCAGCTCGCTGTCGCCGATGACAAGGGTGTACGCGGCGCCCAGCTTGTCGGCATACTTCATCTGCGCCTTTAGGCTTCTGCCCATCAGGTCGGTTTCGGCGGCAAAGCCCTCGGTGCGCAACTGCTTAATCAGCTCAAACGCGCGCTGCTTCGCCCCCTCGCCCAGCGGCGCGATGTAGACGTCGCAGCCCTTCTCCTCGGGGTACTCGCTCTTAGCGGCCTCCATCACCAGCATTAGGCGGCCGATGCCCATGCCGAAGCCCAGCGCGGGGGTGGGGCTGCCGCCCAGCGCCTCCACAAGGCCGTTGTAACGCCCGCCGCCGCACACGGTACCCTGCGCACCGATGGCGTTGGAGACAAACTCAAACACGGTGTTGGTGTAGTAGTCCAGCCCGCGCACCAGCGTAGGGGTCACCTCAAAGGCGATACCGGCGCCGGTCAGGCGGCTCTTTACGCCCTCGAAGTGCGCGCGGCAGTCGTCGCAGATATAGTCGAGCACCTTCGGCGCGCCCGCGGCGATCTCGGCACACACGGGGCTTTTGCAGTCGAGGATGCGCATGGGGTTTTTGTCCAAGCGCCCGCGGCAGGTTTCGCACAGGTTCTCGGCATTCTTGGCAAAGTACTCCTTGAGCGCCTTATGGTATTCGGCGCGGCAGGTGGGGCAGCCGATCGAGTTGATTTTAAGGGTGATATCGTTTACGCCGAGGGTGGTAAGCACCTCCTGCGCAAGGGCAATCACCTCGGCGTCCGCATCGGGTACGGCGGGGCCGAAGGCCTCTACGCCAAACTGCGAAAACTCGCGCCAGCGCCCGGCCTGCGGCTTTTCGTAGCGGAAGCAGTTGGTGATGTAGCAGGCTTTCACCGGCAGCGCGTCATTGAGCAGGCTGTGCTCCATCACGCAGCGCACAATGCCCGCCGTACCCTCGGGGCGCAGGGTGATTAAACGCCCGCCCTTATCGGTGAAGGTGTACATCTCCTTCTGCACCACGTCGGTGGTGTCGCCCACCGAACGGTCGAACAGCTCGGTGTGCTCAAAGGTGGGGGTGCGGATCTCTTTAAAGCCGTACAGGGCGGCAATCTCAAGCGCGGTCGCCTCAATGTAGCGCAGCTTGGCGGTATCTGCGGGCAGAAAATCCTGTGTGCCGCGCGGTGCCTTGGTTAGCAGTGCCATGTAAATACTCCCTTTCAACATGCAAGATAAAAAACAAAAATCCCGTCCCTCCAAAAAAGGGACGGGGAACAGTTGCCCGTGGTGCCACCCTTGTTGAGCATGAGAACATGCTCCGCTTAAGGCCCCTTAACGCGGGGAAACGAAGGGCTGAGAAAATGTCTTCCCGCGGCGGGTTGCAAAAACAGGCTTGCACCCGGGGCATGCCGCCCGGCCCGTTCTCTCTGGTTGCTGCGCTGCGGTACTCTTTTTTCCTGGACATTCACGCTTGCGCGAATGTTTGCGCCCAATATTCCGATATGAACTGTATTCTACCCCATCCCGCACGGTGTGTCAAGCGGGATAGCAGCGCAAGGCCTTGCGCTCTAAGAATTTTTGGGGTTTACGATATTGCGCCAGTCAAGGTCGCCGCGCTCAAGGCCGTGGATGAGCACCTCGGCGGTCGCGATGTTGGTGGCGACAGGGATGTTGTGCACATCGCAAAGGCGCAAAAGGTTCGCCTCGTTGGGCTCGTGGGGCTTTACGGTGAGAGGGTCGCGGAAAAAGAGCAGCAGGTCTATCTCGTTACAGGCAATGCGCGCGGAAATCTGCTGGTCTCCGCCGTGGGAACCGCTTAAGAACCGCTGTATCTCAAGGCCGGTTGCCTCCGATACCAGCTTGCCCGTGGTGCCGGTGGCACACAGGCTGTGGCGGCTTAATATGCCGCAATAGGCGATACAGAACTGCACCATCAGTTCTTTTTTGGTGTCGTGTGCAATGAGTGCGATATTCATTGAGAAAACAACTCCTCCGTCTACATACGCGGCGCTTTTAACCGCCGTCTTTATCGTATTTAACCAATCAAAAGTTGGATATCTTCACCGTTTAAGCGCCGTGCGATGTTGTCAAACGCAAGCATAAAAGTCGCCTTGGGGTTTGGCGCCTTCGCGTTCTGCGCAAAGCGGTCCAGCCCTTCATAGAGCGGAACAACCCCTAAAAGCTGCACCCCGATGTCGTCGATAATGCTGTCGAAATCGCTGATAAGCGGAGCAAACTTCGGGCTTTCGGGCACCTTATTGATAATCAGGTGCTGGTTTTTCACACCGGCCTTCGCCGTAATCTGTGCGCACAGTAAAGCGGATTTCACCGAGGTAGGGTCGGGGGTGGTTACCACAACGGCACTGTCGGCAAGCGTTATGGCGGCGATAAACCCGCGCGAGATGGAGGGGGGAGCGTCGATTACCACATAATCGAAACGGGTGCGCAGCGCCGCGCATACCGTCGCGAGCCTGTCAAAGTTCAGGCGGGCAAACGGGTCGGCGCAGGAGGGGATAAGGAACAGCCGGTCTTGAAAGCTGCATTTTTTAATCGCCTTATCCAGCTCGATGGTTTCTGCCGTCAGCAGGTCGGAAAGATCGTAAACCACATCGCTTTCCACCCCAAAAAACGCCGACTGGCAACGAAAGCCAAGGTCTAAATCCAGCACAACCGCACTGCTGCCCTTTTTGGCGAGTGCGAGCGCCGTATAAAAAGCAACCGTCGATTTGCCCACTCCGCCCTTAGAACCGATAACTGCAAATAATTGTGCGGACATGGTACAAACCTCCGTGCAGAAAAAACGCAAATTCTGACGAGCATAACTCGTCAAATTTAATTTTAACATAAAAAGTTAAAATTGCAATCCTAATTATAAGTTATTATTCACAAAAAATGGTTTGATAATCATAACATGCCGCCCAAATGCCGTTATGCAAGCAAGGTTTCTTCGTCAGGCAGCGCCGTTGTGGTTTCTTTTTCGGCAAAGTAGGCGTTGTAGATGTCGCGGGCCACCGGCGCGCCGGTGTAACCATGCCAGCCCTTCTCAATCACCACCGCGACGGCAATCTGGCTGTCCTGCGCGGGGGCGAAGGTGATAAACACCGAGTTCGGGAACTCCTTGGTCTCAGGCGTACCGGTCTTGGCGGCAACGTCGATGGGGTAGTTGCCGAAGGAGCCGCGGGCAGAGCCGATGCGCGCGCAGTTGACCATACCCTGTATAACGGTTTCAAAGGCGTTGTTTTTATCCTCGATGGTATCTGCCACCACCGGCTGCGTTTCTGAGACGGTTTTATCGAGGTTATAGGAGAGCACGCTCTTTACAAGGTGCGATTCCAGCCTCACGCCCTTGCGCGCGATGGTCGCGGCATACTGCGCCAGCTGCAGGACGGTAACCGCCGTATCCGACTGGCCGATGGAGGCCTGCAGCACATCGCCCTTATACCATTCCTGCCCGATTTCTTCGCGGTATCCGGGGCTCGCCACGCGCCCGACGCTCTCGGGGATCTCGATACCCGTTTTCTGGCCCAGGCCATACTTTGCGGCGTATTGGTCGATGGTGTCAATGCCCGTGATCCTGCCCGTATCGTAGAAAAAGATATTGCAGGACTCCTGCAGCGCGGTGATGACACTGATACTGCCGTGCGCGCTCAAGCAGCGCGGCTGATAGTCGTCGTAAAAGGTGTATATGCCGTTACAGGTTACGTGTGTGTCGGGGGTAATGGTGCCCTCGGCGAGCGCGGCGGTGGCCACCGTCGGCTTAAAGGTGGAGCCCGGCGCATACAGCCCGTTGATGGCGCGGTTCATCAGGGGGGAAAGGCTATCCTGCGAAAGGGCGGTGTAGTCTTTCATAAAGTTGTTGATATTATAGGAGGGGTAGGTGGCGGAAACAAGGATTTCGCCGGTCTTGATGTCCACCGCCACCACGGCGCCCGCGTTGGCCTCCTTACCTTGGCCCTCCGGGGCCGTTTCGTTGAGGTGCTTGATCTGCCGCTCGAGCGACTCCTGCCCAACCTTCTGCAGGTTGGAGTCGATGGTAAGCATGACGGTGTTGCCCGGTATAGGGGTTTCAACCTGCTTTGTGCCCAGCAGGGCGCCCTTGCTGTCAAATTCCATCACGTTTGTACCGTCTTTGCCGCGAAGCTGGTCTTCAAACGCCTTCTCGATGCCGTCTTTACCCACAACGTCGTTGAGATGATAGCCCTTCTCCTTTAATTCCGCGTATTCCTCCGCGTAGATCGGCCCTATCAGCCCGATGAGGTGGGGCGCGATATCCTCGCTCATGTACTCACGCACGGTGCTTTCCTGCACGTCCACGCCCGGCAGCGAGATGCTGTTTTCCCGCACCTTGGAGATGATGTCCATGTTTACGTCTTCGGCGAAGGTGTACTGCGTTACGGCGGAAAACTCCAGCCGCTGCATCTCGTAGCGCACCCCCATGATAATGCGCTGCTGCTCGGGGGTAAAGTCGTCCGTAATGCCGTAGCGGCTCATCATCTCATCCACAACATGCTGGGGCGTGGCGTAGGACTGCAGGCCGAGGTCGGTTTTTAAACGGGCCACCGCCTTGTCGCTGTCCGGCGTAAAGTCGTAGGGGGCAGTTTTTGTAAGGGGTAGGGTTTCGTTCCACTCCACCCCCGCCGCGGTGAAGATCTCGCTGAGCTTTATAATAATCTCGTTTTGCATCTTCTTGGGCATAAAGGCACCGTCGAACACGATGTTGTAGCAGCTGCGGTTTACGGCAAGCGGGCGGCCGTTGCGGTCTACGATCTCGCCGCGCGCGGCGGTAACCGTAACGCTGCGCTCGGTATGCTTGTTGGCCTGCTCCCGATAGTCCGCACCCTCAACCAGCTGCAGCTGCATCAGGCGCAGCCCGTAGCTTATAAAGATAAGCAGAGCAAGCAAAAACAGCACAAGCGTTCTTGCAAACGTTGATAATGGTTTCACTGCGCCCGGCACCTCCCAGTTTGTCCTTAAAGCATGTAATTTCATTCATTATAGCAGATAAACGGGAATCTAGTCTTTCAAAACTATTTTCCATTTTGTGAATCGGTTATTAATTTTTTATACAATAGCATAAATTCAATTACCACCGGCTGCCGCCGATGGTAACTGTCGGGAATACGTCTTTCATTTAAATCGTGCTCGTCCCATAGATGCAGAACCGGCTCGCCACCTATTTGGGTGGCTGCAGCTTTAGGTGGATATGTCGCACAATATAGTAGAACGGCACCACCGTCACGGCGGTAAAGACAATGGTCGGCAGGATAGAGGTTAAAAAGAAGATGCCCAAACCGTTATAGCCCCAGAGCACGTAAAAGAAAAAGAAGTCTAATAGCCCGGTAATAAAGGCCGCGCCAAACGAGAGCAGCAGGGCCGTCAACAGGTTGGGGCTTAAGCCGTAGCTGCAGATAAGCCCCGCTGCCACGCCGAGCACGAGCAGGATAATGGCGTAGTAGCCGAATACCGCGTCGGAGGAGCAACCCCACAGCACGCCGGCGGCGGCGGCAAAGATGCCGCCGGTGAATTCATGCTCAAACATCGCCACACAGACGGCGAGCGGCAGGATAAGCACCGGGCGCACGCCCAAAATACCGAAGAGCAGGTGGTTTTGGCCCAGTATGTATGCAACCAGCAGCAAAAGCGCGTAAAACACCCACTTGAGGATGGTTCTGAAATTTCGTCCAATGAGGGAGGTGTCGGAGGCCATAGCGTTGTAAACTCCAATCTGCCTTGCGGGTAAGGCACCTGTTCAAAAATGATGATGGCAAAGAAGTAGTGGGACGAATGCTCGGTATTATTTCGTAGCCACGTTGGCGGATTCATCCGCCTCGGGCTGGGTTCCGTTTTGTCCTTGGAAGGAGGTGATGACGAATACATCGCGTACCCTGGCGATGTCGGCGGCCGGAACGATCTCGGCAAACAGCGAGATACCGTTCGGCTCGGTTTTTACATCCGAGATGGTGCCGATAATAAGCCCCTTGGGGAACATCCCACCGATACCCGAGGTGGTGAGTATGTCGCCGGACGAGGCCGAGCTGTCGCGGGATATGTAAGACATCTTACACTTGTTCTCTTTGGCAAGGGTAAGCTCCCCGGCGATGATGCCGGTATCGCGCGTGCGGTCGTTAAAAGCGCCCACATCGATACCGGGGTTTAACAGAGTGACGACCTTGCTGTCGGTGTAGGATACCTCCGAAACGCGGCCCACCAGGCCGTCGGGGGTGATAACCGGGTCGTACAGCTCAATGCCGTTGAGGGACCCCTTATCGATGGTAAAGGAATAGAAATAATCGGTCGGGTCACGGCCGATAACCATGGCCGCCTCAAAAACAAAGTCGGGGTTATCCTTTTTAAGGTCTAAAAACTGGCGGTACTGCTCGTTTTCGGCCTTGTAGGTTTCAAACTCCACCATCTGCTCGCGCAGGCTTCTTATCTCGTCGTGCAGCGCGGCGTTTTCCTCCGAGATCTTGTCGGCAAATATAATCTTCTCCAGAAAACCGCTCGCGCCGGAGGTTATCTGCATCGAAAGCTTTTGAAAGGGTGTAACCGCGGCCCCCAAAGAGTTTGAAAGAAAGTTGCCAAGGCCGCTGTTCATTGCGGTATACACCATAAAGCCGAACAATACCGCAGCAATGCCCAGCAAAACCTTAAACTTTTTGCTTTTAAAAAATTCATTCACCGGGGTGTATCCTCCAATGATTAATAGAGGTTAGGGCGTTTCTGAAAACGGAAAATCGCAGGATATTTCGCTGCAAAAGAGCAGATTCAAATCAAAGAAACGCCGACATACTGTGTATGTCTGAATACTGTATGTATTCCGAGTATTTTTGATGCGGAAGATGCCTTTTGCAGTAGAAATAGACAAGAATTTTCAGCTTTCAGATAGCCCTTAGTAGCAGCGGCAGGATGTCATGGCAAAACACGCCGCACGCACAAAGGCGGCGCCGTGCTGCTGAAATACTCTTTGATATGTACCGACGCTTAGGTAGTAAAACCTAAGGTCAGCCGACGGCCTTATCGTCGTCGCCAAACACCTGACTGATCTTCGTGGTGCCCTCCAGTATCCGGCCCGTGCCGAGCGCTACGCAGTCGAGCGGGTTTTCAGCGATAAATACAGGCATGCCGGTCTCCTTTTTAATCAGCGCGTCTAAGCCGCGCAGCAGCGCGCCGCCGCCCGCAAGTGTGATGCCGTGATCGATGATATCGGCGGCAAGCTCGGGCGGGGTTCTTTCAAGGGTCGCCTTGATTGCATCCACAATCGATTCCAGCGGCTCGTGCAGCGACTCGCGCACCTCTTCCGGCGAGATGATGATATTCTTGGGCAGGCCATCCACCAGATTGCGCCCTTTGATCTCCACGCGCTCCTCGCCCTCGTAGGGGTAGGCGGAGCCGATCTGTATCTTAATGTCCTCGGCGGTGCGTTCGCCGATGAGCACGTTGTACTTTCTTTTGATATAGGAAACGATGCAGGAATCAAGCACATCGCCGCCGATGCGCACCGACTTGGCGGCAACGATACCACCTAAGGAGATCACCGCAACCTCGGTGGTGCCGCCGCCGATGTCTACAACCATGCTGCCCGTCGCCTCGGCTACCGGCAGGTTTGCGCCAATGGCCGCCGCCATCGGCTCCTCTACGATATATACGTGGCGCGCGCCCGCCTTGAGCGCGGCCTCTTTTACGGCGCGGCGCTCCACGGGTGTTACCCCGGAGGGGATGCAGATAATCACGCGCGGCCTTGCCAAAAACTTGCCCGCGAATACCTTTTTAATAAAGATCTGCAGCATGCTGGCGGTAATATCAAAATCGGCGATAACGCCGTCCTTCAGCGGACGAATGGCAACGATGGAGCCGGGGGTACGCCCGATAACCTCTTTGGCCTCGGTGCCCACATACTTTACGGTGTCGGTCTTGGTGTCTACCGCCACCACCGACGGCTCACGCATGATGATGCCCCGACCTTTCATAAATACCAGGGTGTTGGCGGTGCCAAGATCTATACCAATATCTCTTGAAAACATATTAAAACTTCCCCTTTCAGCTATCCCAAAGCCGTTTTTTTCGGGGCAGCCCCCAAAACAGCGAATTTGCAAATTCTATTATACCCTTTTACCGAAAGCAACTCAATAGTTTTTTAGAACTCTTCCAGTTTTTTGTAAAGCATCGCGACCGGCAGCCCCATGACGGTAAAATAATCGCCGTCGATGCGCTCACAGAAGGTGGAGGCACGGCCCTGAATGCCGTACGCGCCCGCTTTGTCAAACGGTTCGCCGGTGGCAAGGTAGCGCCGAATCTCCTCGTCGGTGAGGCTTGCGAAAAACACCTCGGTGCGGCTGTAAAACTGTTCGAGCTTCCCCTTTTTGGCAAGGCAGACGCCGGTGTACACATAATGGCTGCGCCCCGAAAGAAGCCGCAGCATGTTAAACGCGTCCTCCGTATCCTTGGGCTTGCCGAGCACCAGATTGTCAACCGCCACGATGGTATCGCTGCCGATCACAAGCGCGTCGGGGTGCTTTTTGAGCACCGAAACGGCCTTGATGCGCGCAAGCTCCATCACCAGCTCGTGGTGGTCGAGCACCTCGTCGATGAGCTCCTCTTCCTGCGAGGGGATAATCTCAAAATCCTTCGTGATGTGCTGCAGCAGTTCCGCACGCCTGGGCGAGGCGGATGCTAAGATGATTCTTCTGTTTTCTTCCATACGTTTTCCTTCATTCCAAACGAATCTATTAACAGTACGGCTTCAAAAGCCGTATTATTCATTAAAGCTTTTTAAGCAGAGGCTTGTATAAAAAGATGGAGAAGACCAGTAGGATGATCTGCGCGACATTGATTGTCAGGTAAAGGCCGAGCGCCAGCTTGAGCACCGAAAGGTCGAGCACAAAGGGCTGCGTTACCGGTATGCCGAACGAAACGGCGTAGCTGAGCCAGCTAAGCGCCGAGATGTCGCTGCACATGCGCCCGATAAACTCACCAAGAATAATTGCCGAAACAAACAGTAGCAGGGTAATGAGCGTCTTTTTAAACTTCATGGTACAAAACACAGTCCCTTCCTCGGTGCTTACTGCTTAAGGGTTACAGCCTGCCGGTGGAGCCGAAGCCCCCCTCGCCGCGCTCGGTGTCGTCGAGTGTCTCGCTTTCCACAATCTCGGGCAGGATGACGGGCGCGATGATCATCTGCGCGATGCGCTCGCCGTTTTGTATGGTGTAGGGCTGTGCGCTGTGGTTGGTAAGCCCCACAATCACCTCGCCGCGATAGTCGCTGTCGATAACCCCCACGCAGTTGCTGGGCGCAATGCCGAACTTGACGGCAAGCCCGCTGCGCGCGTACACAAAGGCGGCGCAGTCGGGGGAGGGCAGCGCAATGGCAAGGCCGGTGGGAATCTTCACAAGCCCGCCCGGGCGGATGGTAACCGGTTCGTCCAAGAGTGCGTACAGGTCGTGCCCCGCGCTGCCCGCAGTCGCCCGCTTGGGCAGGACGGCACCCTCACGCAGTTTTTTTACCATTAGTTTCATGGCTGTTTTCTCCTCTGCTCAGGTTGGTTGATTATAATACCCCGCGGTAATACAGCCCGCGCGTAAACTCCTCGGGGGGTGTGCCGCCCGAGCGGTAATCATTGATTACGGCTGCGGCTTCGGTGCTATCCTCGGTGGTGAACATCAGGGTTAAAAAGTCAAGGCCATTAAGCTCCTCCAGCCGGTCGGCAAGGTAAAGGGTATGGCAGTTAAACACCTCGCTGCCAAGGCCGCTGCACGCTACCCAAAAGCGGTTGCCCAGCCGGTCGAACATATACCCGCCCCTTTTACCGCACGCGGCGCAGGTGGTGTGGTGCTTAAGCGGGCAGCAGCGCGTCAGCATAAGCGGCAGCCTGCCGTAGGCGATAATGCCGCTTCTTAACTCACCCGAGAGCGCCTTCGCGCGTGCAAGGTCCAGCTCAAACGAAAGCTCGGTATCATTTAACCCCGCCTGCGCAAGCGCCGCGAGCGCTGTGGAGTTAACGACATTCAGCCCAAACCCGCCGTACAATTTAAACTGCAGCTGCCTGCCCATCTCAATCGCCGCAAGGTTTAATGCCGAGAGCTTGTCTATGCCGAGGGCGTGAAGCTCTTTGAGTTGCTCGAGCAGCGTCCCCTCCAGCCCGAACATCGCACGGGGGAGCTCGGCAATCAGCTTGTCCTTTATGGGGGCAAGTACATCGGTATGTTTAATGATTTCTTCCGCAGGCAGGTAGATATATTCAAGGTCTGTACAGCTGTTTGGCGGCAGCTGCTCAAAGCGGCGGAAACGCGCGCGCAGGGCAGGCCGTATACCCCCCTCCCGCCTTGTTACGGCAAGGTTCGGGGTAAAGGTCTGCTTAGGCCTCGGCTCGCCGCGCAGCAGGGTAAGCTTTTCGGTGCACTGGCGCCGCAGCGCGTTAATCTGCGAAACGCTCACCATCAGGGTCTCGTCTATATCCAGGTTAACGGTCTCGGCAAAATAGGGGGTGCCGCCCAGCTTTAAAATGGCCGCGCGTGCACGCTCGGCGTCGGTGGGCTTGTTCACCGCTTGCTCGGGGATGTCGCCGTAGGCCGCGACGCGGTTGAGGTCGGCATCGATGCACTCTAAGCAGACCGAGCGCCCCGGCCGCTGGGTATAGGTGATGGTAAGCGGCACACGCGCCGGCTCCTTGGCGTAAAGCCGCTGCAGGTCTTTAAGCACCGCGGCGGCAGCCGTTACATCCTCTTTGCCGCGTACGCCGAACATGGATTCTCCCGGCTCGCCCTTGTAGTAGCCGTTTGTAAAGCCGCTGCGCGAAAACACCGCCTGCAGGCTGTCAAGCTGCTCCTGCGTCAGGGTGCCCTCCCGCGCGTTTTTGCAGGCGGTCACCGCCGCCGCCACATACTCCGGGCGCTTCATGCGCCCTTCTATCTTTACTGAGGTCACGTGGAGCTCGTTTAGCTCAGTGATCTCTTTTACAATCGACAGGTCTTTCAGGGAAAGCCCGCAGGCCGTATCCCCCTTCTTGTGCGAGAACGGCAGGCGGCAGGGCTGCGCGCACAGCCCTCGGTTGCCGCTGCGCCTGCCCGCCATCGCGCTCATGTAGCATTGGCCGGAGACCGACATGCACAAGGCACCGTGTACAAACACCTCGGTTTCGATGGGGCAGGAGGCGACAATCTCTTTTATCTGGCTGTGCGAAAGCTCGCGCGCAAGCACCACGCGCTTAAAGCCCTGCGCATATAAAAAGCGCGCGCCCGCAGGCGTATGCACCGACATCTGGGTAGAGGCGTGCAGGGGCAGGCTGGGGCAGATCTCCTTTGCAAGGCGGGCGATGCCGAGGTCCTGCACAATCAGGGCGTCCACACCGATTTCTGCCGCATAAGAAATAAGCCCTGCGGCGTCTGCGAGCTCGTTGTCGAAGACGATGGTGTTCACCGCAAGGTAAAGCTTTATACCGCGGATATGGCACTGCGTCACCGCGTTTGCCAGTTCCTCGTTTGAAAAGTTCTCGGCGCCACCCCGTGCGCTAAAGGCCTTGCCGCCGAGGTAAACGGCGTCTGCGCCGCTGAGCATGGCCGCGGTAAGGGCTTCGGCACCCCCGGCGGGCGCCAATATTTCGGGTGTATAACTCATAGGCTTCTTTGATTCTCCGGATATTTATTCGTCTGGTTTTTTAGCCTTGCGTTTTCACGGCGAAGCTCGTCCGCTTCGGCGCGGGAACGCGCGGCGTCCTCCAGATATTCCTTGATCTGGCTTCGCAGGTTATCAGTATTGGTGGTGGCCTGGTTAAGCTCGTCCTGTGCGTTCAGGCAGCAGAGCACCAGCGCCTTGGTGACCGAAAGATTCGGGTTCTTTTGCATCAGGCCGGTCACAACATCATTTACATACTCGCCCATCTCCGCCAAATAGGCGGGGTCTTCGGTGGTTGAAATCACGTATTCGGTGCCGGCAATGCGAATCTTGACGTTATTCACAATGTCCATACCTACACTCCCTTACAGTCTGTCGGCTTTTGCCCGCCGATAACGGAGGAACAGAAGCATGCCCATACCGATAATTAATATATATTATAATGCATCCTGACACATTTAAAAAGAGTTAATATGCCAAAATGTAATAATTTTATCTGGTACACAGTTATAGTTTGGATAATGGCCTTGCACATAGAGACATCACAAGGGTAACATCTTTGTAAATCCTCGGCCTTTCGTTTGCCAAATACAGCAAATGTATAGTATAATTAGGTATCCATAAAAATAATAAAACACATCAAATCATACACGCCGGTTGAAGTGAGGGCACAGAGGATGCAACGGTTGTTTACCAAATCGCAGTTAAGATCGCTAATAGAATTAAAGCTTCAAAACGAATTTTCGACAGAGCCGCAGGAGGCCTCCAACGAGCTGTTTTACAAGGCGCTCTGCCTTGTGCTCAAGGACGCGCTGATGGAAAAGCGCCGCCGCTTCGCCGCGCAGACCGACAGCCACGGCAAAAAGCGCGTGTACTACCTGTGTATGGAGTTTTTAATCGGACGCTCGCTGAAAAATAACCTCTACAACCTCGGGGTGCAGGAGATTGCGGCCGAGGTGCTGCAGGAGATGAACGTAAGCCTTGAAGACCTCTACGAGCTGGAGCCGGACGCGGGCCTTGGCAACGGCGGGCTAGGCCGCCTTGCCGCCTGCTTTTTAGACTCGCTGGCCTCGCAGGATTACTCCGCTACCGGGTACTCCATCTTATATGAATACGGCATCTTTAAGCAGAAGATCATCGACGGCTGGCAGACCGAGACCCCCGACAACTGGCTGCCCGGCGGCGATGTGTGGCTGGCGCCCCGTCGCGATCAGGCCGTGGAGGTACATTTCGACGGCGAGATCAAGGAGTACTGGCACGACGGCTTTCACGAGGTGCACCACGTCAACTACACCACCGTCAAGGCGGTGCCGTTTGATATCTACCTCTCGGGGTTTGACAGCGAGGGGGTCAGCAAGCTGCGCCTGTGGAAGGCGACCAGCCCCGGCCTTGACATGGAGCTGTTCAACAAAGGCGACTACCTGCGCGCCATGGGGCAGAACTCGATGGCAGAGGTTATCAGCAAGGTGCTCTACCCCAACGATAACCACGCCGAGGGCAAGCTGCTGCGCCTAAGGCAGCAGTACTTTATGTGCGCCGCCTCGGTGGCTGACATCTGCCGCAAGCACCTTAAAACCTATGGCACGCTCGATAACCTGCCCGACAAGGTGGCAATACACATCAACGATACCCACCCCGCGCTCGCCATCCCCGAGCTGATGCGCATCCTGCTCGATGAGTGCGGCTATTCGTGGGAGAAATCGTGGAGCTTAGTCAACCGCACCTTTGCCTATACCAACCACACCGTGATGAGCGAGGCGCTCGAGGTGTGGAACGAGGAGCTGTTTAAGTCCTGCCTGCCGCGCATCTACCAGATTGTACGCGAAATAAACGAGCGCTTCTGCCACAGCCTCTACGAAGAGACGGGCGGCGACCTTGCAAAGATCGCCCGCATGGCGGTGGTGGCCGACCACAGTGTTAAGATGGCAAACCTTTCGGTATGTGCGGGGCACTCGGTAAACGGCGTGTCGAAGATACACTCCGAGATTTTAAAAAACAGCGTGTTCCGCGACTTTTACACCGTCATGCCTGAGAAGTTCTGCAACGTCACCAACGGTATCGCGTCCAGACGGTGGCTCTACCAGTCCAACCCCGCGCTCACCCGGCTGTTAAACGATCTGATCGGCGAGCGCTATATCAAGGATACCGTACAGCTTGAGCGCCTTCGGCGGTTTGAGGGCGACGAGACGGTGCTTCATAAGCTCGCCTTGGTAAAACGCCAGAATAAAGAGACCTTTGCCGCATACATCTATAAAACCACCGGGGCCACCCTAAACCCCGATTCGGTGTTCGACGTGCAGGTGAAGCGCCTGCACGAATACAAGCGCCAGCACCTAAACGCGCTGCATATCATTACCCAGTACCAGCAGCTGCTGGAGAACCCGGGCCTGGACTTCGTGCCCAAAACCTATATCTTTGGCGCAAAGGCGGCGCCCGGCTACTACCTCGCCAAACAGATCATCCGCCTCATCTGCTCGCTTGGCAAGGAGCTTGAGCAAAACCCGAAGCTGCGGGATAAGCTGCGCATCGTTTACTTGGAGGATTACCGCGTAACCCTCTCCGAGCGCCTGATGCCGGCCTCCGAAATCTCCGAGCAGATATCCCTCGCGGGCACCGAGGCCTCGGGTACCGGCAACATGAAGCTGATGCTGAACGGTGCCGTCACACTCGGCACCTTGGACGGCGCGAACATCGAGATCAAAGAGGCGTGCGGTGACGACAACATCATCGCCTTCGGTATGACCGCTGGGCAGGCCGACGCCGCGAAGGCCGCCGGTTACCGCCCGATGGAGATTTACACACAAAACGAGACGGTGAAGAAGGCGGTAGACCTGCTCAGTCGCGGTATTGGCGGCAACACCTTCGAGGATATTGCAAACTCTCTAAAAAACAGCGACCCCTATATGGTGCTGAAGGACTTTGACGATTACCAAAGGGCGCAGCAGTATGCCTCGGCCTGTTACAGGGATACGCTTAAATGGCAGCGCATGTCGCTTAACAACATCGCGGGCGCGGGGCAGTTTTCCGCCGACCGCTCGATACAGGAGTACGCAAAGAATATCTGGGGGCGGTAAAACAGTTTCCCCATACGGGTAAATTGTTAAGGAGGGATTGATATGTGGTTTTGGAACCGGCAAGAGGTGTATATGGGCAATTCGCTCGACGAGTTTGCGCGGGTGCGTCAAACCCTGGGCTTAAACGGCATTCGCTACGATTGGAAGATCGTGGACCACTCCAGCCCCGGCCCCTTCGGCAGCAGCCACCACGGCAGCTTTGGATTAAACCTTTCCGTTAACAAGTGCTACTATGTTTATGTGCACAAGAACGACCTCGATCAGGCGGGGTATCTTATCAATAAGCGGGATTAAATCGATTGACAACATGGGAAAGAGGGTCGTGTACTAATGAAAAAAAGTCTGCCTTTTGTGATGCCGTTATTTAGAAGTATCCTTTTTATACTAGCCGCTGTCCTGCTGATGGGGGTCACTCGTCAGTCGGCGGATGCGCTAAGCCGCTGGTGGTCGATTATCTGCACATTGTGTAACGGTATTACTATTCTGGTGATGCTTGTTGTGTGCAAAGCGGAGAAAACCACTTACAAAGAATTAATAGGGTATAGTAAAGGGCAATTGGGCCTAAAGTCCACCCTTCTCATCGTGTTTATCATGCTTGTACTGGGCATGGGGGGCATGTACGGCTTTGGCTTTTTAATCTATGGCTATATGCCCGTTACCATGGTTCAGCCAATCCCTGTATGGATGGCGGCAATCAACACCGTTTTATTGCCTCTATCGGTCGTGTTTGCAGAAATGCCGCTCTATTTTGGATATGCCTTGCCAAGAATAGAAGAAGCCACGGGCAGCAAGTACTTAGCGGTTGCTTATCCGATGTTTTTCTACGCGCTGCAGCATAGCTTTATGCCGGTACTGTGGGATTGGCGGCATATCCTTTTCCGGTTCCTTTCCTTTATCCCGCTCATGTTGGTATTGGGTATATGGTACTATAGGAAACGAAGGCTTGCTCCTTTGATGATAGGGCATGCGGTACTGGATATTGCTACCGGTGTACAGATACTGATGGTGTCCGTTTCACCGGCGATTTACGAGATGATGCGGGTGGCGCAAAAATAAATAGCTTACAGTATTACATATAATTTACCGCACGCCTTGTGGAATAGTAGCTGCCAAGCTGGCCATTGTACAGACATCTATCCTAAGATATGCTTAAAAAGCCGTCGCTTAGCGACGGCTTTTTAAAAATCTTATTTAAGGCTTTTATTTCATTACACGCGTGTAAATACTCGTGCGCTCCACAGCCTTACGGATCACCAGCGCCAGCGGCACCGCCACCACACACGCAATCACGGCGTTGGTGATGGACACCACGCCTTTCGCGACAACGTCCGTCCACGCGGTGGCAAACTCGGTTTTGGCAAACCAGATGTCGAACAAAAAGTTCTTGCCGAGGTAGAGTACCACATAGGTAAGCGAGCCCGAGATGGCCCCGAGGATATTAAAGCCGGTTTTGGTGCCCTTGCGCCCGCCCGCGTAGGCGATAAGGCCGCACACCAGCGCGAGGCAGAACTTAAATACAAGGGTATAAGGCGCGTCTGCGGCGTAGCCAGGATAAACAAGGTCGAAGAAGAAGGAGCCGAAGCCCGCGGCAAGCCCGCCGTTTACCCCGCCCAGCAGCAAGCCCGAGAGCAGGCAGAGCACGTTGCCGAGGTGCAGTGCGGTATTGCCGAGCGGCGTGGGGATGAGAATGCGCAAAAACGACGCGGCAAACACCAGCGCCGCCAGCAGCCCGATGGCTACAATCACATAAAGGTCGAATCGCTTTGTGGTTTTTTCGTTAGACATACTGCAACACCCTTTTCATCAAAGTAGGTTGCCGTCTCTTTACAAAGGCCTAAACCCCGAGACCATCTGCCGCTCGGTAAGCCACGGCAGGGTTTTCTCCAGCATAATGCCCTCCCGCGTGTCGGTGCCGAAGCTGAAGGTGGTGTTGATGGTAAGCTCTACAAAACGCGTGGCCCGGTCCATCGCCATGGGCAGGCTGTCGCCCATCAGCAGGGAACCTGTAAGGACGCTTGCAAACACGTCGCCCGTGCCGGGGTAGGAAACGGGCACATAGGTACACTTTACATACCAGTAGGCGCCGCGCTCGCGGTCGTAGCCGAGGTTTGCCATCTCGCCGGTGGCCATCGGCACACCGGTAATTACCACCTGCCGCGGGCCTTTTTCGCTTAACCGCGCCAGCATGCTCTTCGCTTCGCTGTGGGTAAGCGAGACGGGAAAGTCCATCCCCAGCAGCATGGCACTCTCGGTGAGGTTCGGCGTGATGATGTCCGCCACCCGCACCAGCTCCACCATGCGCGTGCGCATCGCGGGCGTGTAGGTTTTGTAGGGCTTGCCGTGGTCGCCCATTACCGGGTCTACCACCGCAAGGGAATTGGGAAAACTTGTAAAGTAGCCGAGGCAACTGTCAATCTGGTGTTCCGAGCCTAAAAAACCGCTGTATACACAGTCAAAATCCATCCCGATGCGCTTGTAATGGGCGAGGCTTGCACTTAGAAAGTCGGTGAGGTCAAAGAACGCAACCTCGCCGAAGCCCCCCGTATGCGCCGAGAGGATCGCGGTCGGGATAGGGCAGACCTGTACGCCGATGGCCGAAAGCACCGGCAGCACCACCGAAAGCGAGCACCTTCCCACGCCGGAAAGATCATGAATAGCGGCAACCCTTTTAGGGCCGGTTTGCATAGCGGGCATAGTTTATCCCTCCGTATGCTACACCAAGACACCGGTTTTCGTAATAATATAAAACCGGTATTTGACTATAGTATAGCCATATTTTTCACAGGTTTCAAAAACGCGCAATCAACCGAAAATAAATGGGTGTTTATACGTTTTAAACAACACCAGTATACAGCAGCGCTTATCGTCTGGCAATTAAAACATAAGATGCAGCGGCTTGCGATATCTCAAAATTAGACGTAACGCAAATTCAATAAATATGGATTTAAATCAGTGAAAAAATTGTGCAACAGGTAAAAGTTCGACGCTATGGAGCCGATATTTTCTATCGATAATCGCATTACGTACGGGGACAATAATCTTGCAGATGTACACCTGCTTTTGATATAACGCAGTTTTGAAAGGATGAGTAGTACTATGAAAACCTTGTCAAGCATTGCCACAGGTGTCGCGGTTGTAGCGGCGCTTGGCGCAGGCGTCTACATGTTGGGCGGCGGCGGCAAGATGAAGCGGTTTATGAAAAGATCAAAGCTGAAGAAAAACGCAGGGATGGCGATTCGTGCCGTATCCGATTTTATTGATGATATCTCGTCAATGGCTCGATAACCGCTAACCGGCACCTGAGCAAGGGCTCGCGTGTTTTACACGCGGGCCTTACATATTTTAATCAGCCCAAAGTGGGATTAAATTATAAACGGCCCTTATATTGACAATTATCCAGATTCGCTTTATACTATAAAGTAATTTATGGATGGGGAGAGTTTATATGGAAGATTCGGAAAAACGAGCCCTGGAAGATATTTCTTTCATCAAAATGGCGATTCGAAATTCCCAAGCCCAGTTTCATTTGTTGTCTAAATTCTTTGTTCTCACGGCGTTGCTGGACATCAGTATCAGCGCTTTCTACTATGTCACTTTGTTTGTGACAACCAGTATTGAACAACAAAAGGCCGTAATTACCTTCATGCGTCTTTTCAATATAGTTGCCTATTGTATTCTGGCCGTTGTATTTATCATAAAACGACGTAAGATAAAACAGTCTTCTACAGAGATCACAATTCGTTTTATGGATTTATGGGGAACAGTGCTGTTTGTTATACCTGTAGCAGTCTATATCATAAACGTCTTAGTTGGGCTCACTGGTCTGTTCTTTCATCTTTCACCAGCGTCCGATGAAGGCTATATTACGATTTATGTTCAACTCACGATTAAGATTGTATCTATATGCTTTGCCGTTATTATTACGGGGATGCTGATGAATAACCGTCTTATCGGCGGCTACGGATTAGCCATTCTGCTCCTTTACCTGCTGTCTTTTATATTCCCCAGAAGCATAGAAATTAAAACCATCTTGGATTGGATACCCAGCCGCACCGCAACCGTCAGCCTGATACCGCAGAGCGTTTACACAGCCGTTATCATACCGTTCACCTATTTAGTGTTGGGGCTTACTGTAAAAAACAAGGCAGGGCAAACCGATGGAGCTACATGAAATACCCCCTGCCTTTCAAACGCGCCTGCGGTTAGCTATAGTCAGCGCACTTATAACAGGGGAAAAAAGCTTTAATGAACTTAAATCAATTACCCAATCTACCGACGGCAACCTGAGCGTGCAGCTGATGAAACTTGAGGAGTACGGCTGTATTCTGTGCAGCAAGGAATTTGTGAAAAGAAAGCCGAGAACTACCTATACCCTTACCGAACTGGGCAGGCGGCAATTTGTTGAATATGTAAACATGCTCGAAAAGATCATGAACACATAAACCAACCATAAAAGATGCGAAGTAATACCTTTTAGAATATCAGACAGGGCGGGTGTACAAAAATTACCCCCGCCCCTATCTATGGCTTTATGCGGGAATTTACCCATGTAGACGCATCGGTAGAAATATTGAATCGTAAAACCAGCTTCATAACAGTTTTATGGTTTAAAAGATGGGTACATTTTAAGCGGACAAAATAGTGTACGTTTTAACAAGATTGTTTATTCTTTACACCGCCTTTGTGTGTTAAAATCCTTATCAGTGTAAAACATTCACTTCCCGAGTACCAATGACTTTGTAGAGGATGCATTGACAAAAGAAAGGTAGAAAAAATGAAAAAACTTATCGCACTCTTTTTAGCCGGATTATTTGCACTCTCGTTGACTGCCTGCAGCCAGAAGATTTCGGAGGAGGAATACACGACCTCCATTGGTGAGCTGGTTGATGGCTATGGGCTGGTGATTGACACGATCGACATGTCTTTGGAATATTATACAGATACAGAGGAATGGTGGCAGGCCATCGACGACCTGAAATCAAGCTCGGACGAAGTTGTTGCACAGCTTGAGAAGGATGTTACGCCCTATGTGCCCGATTCCTGTATGCAGAAGCATCAGGACCTCGTTGCTGCGATGACCGCCTATTCCGATGTAATGGCCAAGATTCTGGAGGCCAAAGGCGCCGCCAGTGAGGAAGAGATTCAAGCCGGTATTGACGAAGGTAAAGCACTGGGGGAACAAGCCGCGGCGCAGTGGGAAGCAGCTGTAGCGGCGTTACAGTAATACGAATTCTACTTTAAAAAAGTGATGTAATCACTTTTTAGGTTCCTCAAAAGTTGGGGAATAATATCAGATAACTACATTATTTGTATATTTCCTTTGTATTGTAATTGTCAACGCATGCAAAAACACCGCCGGTTTCCGGCGGTGTTTTTGCGTGCAGCCTATTTTGTTTCTGTGTTTAATTGCCTCACCGGCCTTGCCTCGATGTAACCGCGGTAACCCATCGGCGCCAGCTGAAAACGGGGCGCGTCCTCGTCCGCCCACGCAAAGCCGTACAGCTCGGGGTTGTATTGCTTCATCACGTCCCACACCTGCTCGATGGCGTCGGAAAACTTTTCGTCATCGTACGGCTGGCCCTGGAACACCATCATCTTGCAGGCGGGCAGCTCGATGATTTCTAAGCCCTCCGGTAGCTCTTTTGCATAATCGAGCGGCACCTCCACGCCCTGTACGTAGAGCGAGGTGCCCTCCTTGCGCAGCTTCTCCGGCAGCCACATACCGATCGGTTCGTAGAGCGCCTCTTTAATGCTCGTGAGCACGCCCCAGATATCACAGCCGACCTCCTCGCAGTATTCAAAGTAATGGGTGGCCTTTATGCCGCGTTTTAAAATCAGCTTGCGCGCGGGGCGGTCCACCACCTGCACAAAAATGGTCTCGGGCTTTGGCTTTTCACATTTTTCAAACATGGTATCCTCTCCCTTTTGCAGCATGAGGTAATAGTCGCGGACAGCGTAGGGTATAAAAAGCTTAAGCGGCGGCGTATGGCTTTGGTACGCCTTCGGGCTTAGCCCGAACTGCTTTGAGAAGGCGCGCGTAAACCCCTCGTGCGAGTCAAACACAAAGTCCAGCGCTACATCTATCACCTTATCGTCGCCGTCGCGCAGCCGTAGCGCGGCGCGTGAAAGGCGCAGCAGGCGGATGTATTCAAAAGGAGCCTTACCGGTAAGCTCCTTAAACAACCGCGCGCTGTGCCATGGCGAATAGCCCGCCGCCTGTGCGAGCATGTGCAGCGTAATCGGCTCGGCAAGGTGGGTGAGGATAAACTCCTGCATCCGCTGTACCGCATTTACCTTTTCCCAACGCTCCACGTTGTCACCTCTTCATAAAGCATATCACTGCTTGATGGTATTTTCTTGACCGGCGTTGCGATTTTTGTTTGTGTCAATTATCCGTATTTATGCCTTAAGCAGAGCGGCACCCCGCATAAAGCGAAGTGCCGCGTAGATTAAAGAATTCACATGGATATTACAGAACCTTGCTCACAACCACAAAGCGCTGCAGCGCGCCGGTATTCAGGTAACGCGAGCAGGTGAAGAAGGTTACCAGTCTGTCGCCGGACGAAACCTCTATGCCCGAGCCGAACAGGCTTCTGGCCTTGGCGCTCGAGGCAAGCGACACCGGGTCGCCGTTATAGATACAGTCGCTGTCGTTGTAGATGTTCGGTACGTAGAAGGCGGCAAATACCGCAAGGGTGATGTCCTCGCCCGGGACAGAGAGGGTGATATAGGGGTTGGCGGCCGCAAAGGACGGCGAGGTATACGAAAGCAGCTGATCCATACGCCCGGCATTGGTCACGGGGCCGATAAAGGGGTAGGCGCCCGTGCAGTTGCCCCAGTTGTGGCCGGTGATTACCGTGTTGCCCTGTAGGCTGCCGCGGGAGGAGAGACTGCCGGTGTGTATCCACAGCGAACCGGGATGCTTGCCATAGGAACCGTCCTGCTGCTTAAACTCGTAGGAGGTGCCGCGCATAACGGGGTAGTTGATAGAGGTGCCGGGGATGCGCAGGAAGGCCGCCGTATCGGCGTTGACACTCTTCCAGTAGGAAAGGTTCTCCTGGCCGCTGCCGCCCGAAGGGATCGCCCCGTAGCTGATAGCGGCACCGCCGCCGCTTCTTCCGGCGCTTCCGGGATTGCTGCGCGCGGCAATCAGCTCCTGCTCGGCCTTGAGGTCTTCATCGGTCATCGCGATGCCCTCCATCAGCTCGAGCGCGGGCAGTTCAAGGCGCGCGTTCTTAGAGATGATATATTCGGGTTGTTCAAATACAGGTGCCGCAACGGCCCCCGCTACATCATACCGCAGTTGTTTGGGGCTGCCGGTGATAAGAGCCCCGTGAAGCGAGCCCCAGGCCATGCTGTCGGTAACAATACCTACTGCAATCAGCACCACCAAGGCACAGGAAAGCTTTTTGGCGTTTACACCGAGGGAACCTATAAAATTAACAACCTTTTTCACACGCATTCCTCCCAAAAAGGATATGGGTTTGGGTACATTATCTTGCACAATAAAACGGCATCAGTGCCTGATTTCCGGCCGTTTTGTTAAAGCAAGTAAATTATACCACAGCAGTTGTCAAAAAGACAATCACCAAATTGGCAGAAATGCTTTGGGTTGTATTCACTTTTATTCCAAACGCAAGAATTCTTCGGGGATATACTCTTTGATTATCCGATCAATATACTCCATGCTGAATTCTCCCTTTGCACGCACCCCGTGTGCCTTTGCAAGAGCCTCGCTGTACTGGCTGTATGGGTAAACGGTAACGTCGGAAAAACCGGCACCGTAGTGTGTAATAACGGGGATTGCCTTCACGTCCTCAATGGCGATCGCGCCCGTTGCGGGGTCTTTAGATACGTTCAGGTCAACGGTAACGCCGATCATGGCAAGGTTGCGTTCCTGCGCCGAGATAAAATTGCCTAATGAGTATGCCACAAAGGTGCGACCGCCGTTTGGCTTATCGAGGTATTCCATTGACTGAATGGTATGCGGCTGCGTGCCGATAATTACGTCCGCGCCCCAATCGGCAAAGAGGCGGGCAAGTTCCTTCTGCTGGCTTGTAATCGTATTCGAGATTTCTGTTCCCCAGTGAACGCTTACAATCACGGCGTCCGAGACCGCGTCCGCTTTTTGAATCAGCCGCTGCATCGTTTCACGGTCTGAGGTGTAAACCAGCCTCGCGGCTGCATCTTTAGGCAGGTGCAGCCCGTTGGTATGCTCCATAAACCCCACAAAAGAGAAGGTAATACCGTTCATCTCCATGGTAGGGATGGTATTTAAGCTGTTCTCATCCCGATATGCGCCGTACACAAGCACGCCGCGGTTGCCCCAATAATCCAGCGTCGCCAGCAGCCCCTTTTCACCTTTGTCGAGGATATGGTTGTTGGAGTGGCTGATGGCGTTAAAGCCCATATCGATCATCTTATCGCCAAGTGCGGTGGGGGAGTTAAACAGCGGGTAGGTGGAGGGCTCAAACAGATCGTTTGCAATCGGGGTTTCCTGGTTGAGTATCGCCAAATCCGCGGCGGCAACCAGGTCCGCCACGTGCGCGTAGGCGTAGTCAAAATCATACCCGCCGTCTGCCGCACGCTTTTTGGCTTGGTTATAGATGGACGAATGAATGAGGTTGTCGCCCGCGGCAAATACCCGAACGGAGGGGGAGGGTGCGTCGGCAGGCTCGGATGAAGTCGCCTCCGATACAACGGGAACCGCGGCGGAGGAAACGGCAGCCTCTACGACTTCCTGACTTACGGCGGAGGAGGGTGCAACCTCGTCCGGCTGCATATCACAGGCAGAGATGATACATAGTAAAAGCACGCTGAGTATAACTGCTATAAGTCGTTTGATATTCATACGGTACCTCTCCCGAGTGAAAGACTATCGATTCATAAAAAGGCAGATTCACACTATTTCGTAGCAGGGGCAGCCGAGATAATCCCGTCGGGCAGTGAAGAGCAGTCCAGACCCTTGCCTTTATCGAAGAACTCCGCGTAAGCGGCGTTTACAATGGCGTCGACAATGGTGTAGGTGTCATTCTGGTTCTTTTGCACTGCGCAGCCGTTGGTTATAAAAACGACGCCTGTGTGGTCGGTGGGGTCGTAATACATGGCTGAGATCATGCCGTAGGCCTGCCCCACATGGCCGTATAAGGTTCTGCCGTGCACCAGATTCTCCACCATGCCCAGTGCCAGACCACGCTTGACAACACCGTCGTCAAACGCGACGGTGTTCATCTCGTTAACCGCTTTTGGGGGCAGAATCTCATAGCCGTTGTAGGTGCCGTCCCCCGCCAAGGCGATGCCGAAGGCCGCAAGGTCGGCTGCCGAGATGATCAGGTCGGATTGCCCGATTAAATACATCTGCCCGAGCGGTATAGAGTCATACGCCCGCTCCACCCGGCCCCACCGTTTTACGTCGGCGGATACGGCGTTTTGGTTATAGATGACGGCAATATTCTCTGTATCATCGATGCGTGTTCTTAAGAATCCCGCGTCCATCTGTAACGGAATAAACAGCCTTTCGTCGGCGTAATCATAAAACCGCTTGCCGGTCACCCGTTCGATCATACCGCAGATTAGACCTGCCCCAAAATTGGAGTATAGATAATATGTCCCGGGCTTGGTGCCGGAATGGATAGTACCGTAGGACAGCAAATCATTTAGCGGCCCGGGCGCGCCAGTGGCTATGACGTAGGCAAGGCTGTCCGCGATTCCCGAGGTATGCGTCATCAATTGCCGCAGCGTGATTTTATCGTTCGGGTAATTGGGATTATCCAGATCCACCCCCAGACAAGCCGAAACGCCGGTATCGAGGCTTAACCGCCCTTCAGCGATTAGCTGCATGGCCATAATGCCCGTGATGGTTTTAGAGATGGAGGCGATGCGGTATTTTGTGTTTTCACAGGCCGCAATCTGAAGGGCCTTATCGGCATAGCCGTAGGAATGCTTAAAAAACAGGTCTTGCCCCTTAAAAACCACCATAGAAAGCCCGACCACATCGCACTGTTTGCAGATGGCATTCAGGCGCTCCTTTACGGCTTCGGAGGTAGCGCCATCTAAAATGATTGGCGAAGGCGCGGAGCTTATCTCGGGTATCGAGCTGATAATACTTTCGTCGCCGATACTACTTTCATTACCGATACTACTTCCGCCCGATGAGCTTGCCGTATCCGGCATTCCCTCGCTTGAAACCGGCACTTCCACAGTGCTGTGGGCATCGTTGTAGCTTTTGGCGGCTTGATCTTGCGCACAAGCTGTGAGGTTTACAAACATCAAAAGCGTCACTGCAAACAGCCAAAGCCTTACGGATGCGCGGGGGCTCATTCTGTCGTTCACCGTGTAGATAACTTCCCTTCGCCGATAGTACGCTGTTTCATGAAAATTAATAAATCTGTAAATACTTCAATAATTTATACTACTTACTATAATGAACCATAAAAATCCATATGTCAATATTTTAATTTACAAACAGAATATTACAAATTAATGTCGCATGAGGGATTCAGAATTAAATGAAATATGGGGATAAAAGTAGCTATGTATGCACAGAGCATCCATAGCCGATTCTCATTCCTTTTTGCTGCCACTATGACACTGGACATATAAAAAGCCCGTCTGCAGTACAGACGGGCTTTGAGCTGTTATAAACAGTTGATTAAAGACTAAATGTCTTCATGGTCCACGGCGGGTCAATTTTGCCGGTATTCTTGGTAACGGTTACGGGGTCTTTATCGGTTTCGCCTTCTCTCAGCAGGCGGGCCATTACAGCAAAGCGCTGGATGTTAAAGCCGTCACCCTGTGTGAGATTCTTGGGGTATTTTCTTTCGCAGGTATAAAGAGAGATAATGTTATCCGCTGTGGTTACCTCGGTGTTGTACTTGTAGATCGAACGCGCCTGCGCGTCGGCTAAAAGCTTTGCGTACTGGTCGTCGTTGGGGTTGGGGGTGATATAGTTTGAGCAGAACGCATTAAAATACACAAGACCGAATACCTTATAAACCTGAGTGGTTTCGCCGGTGCTGATATAGATATAGGGGTTGGTTTTGGCAAAGGTTTCATCGGTATAAGACATGAGCTGTGCAAACATTACGTCATAATCCTTCTGCTTGCCGATGCGGAACGGTTCTACGATATTGGTCCAGTTGTGGCCGTAGATAATCTGGTTTCTCGAAACTTCAGCTTTATTGAGCGAAACCTTAGCTTTCGCATCATAGTAGATGGCGCCCACTAAAGCCTTGGTACCGCCAAGGTTGGCGGCAACATCCTTATCCATCTTCTTGGGGTCTAATGCGGTCTTTTTACCATTCAGGTCAACCGATTCGTATTTAAAGTTATCCTCGGTAGACTGCAGAATGGGATAATCGATATTGGTATTGGGAATGGACAGCCACGAAACCACTTCGGGATTTATGGTTTTGGCATCACCAATCTTTTTGGCAACCTCAGGGGCAATCGCTTCGGGCTTCGCCTCTTCTACCGAGGATACCTGCTGTGAAGAAGCAATCTCAGAAGAGCTTACCTCCTCAGGTGCGTCGCCGCCGCAGGCTGCAAGCGGCAGAACCATTGTCAGAATTAAAGCAAAAGCTATAGAGCGTATGGTGAACAGCTTTTTGTTGTTCATGTCTTTTTTAACCTCCATAATATAGTCTGTCTTACCTATAGTGGCAACAAAACGCAGTATTTCTGCATCCTTTTTTCAAATAAAATAAGAAAATTTCCTTCCAGAAACGCCGCTATAACCAATAATATAATAACACCCACAAAAAAGCAATAACAATTTGAGAAATTGTAAAAAATATCAAATTAATCCGGCTTCAATAAAAAGAAAAAGAGCGGCCGGTTAAGGCCGCTCTTTTTCGGGGATAGAGACATACATAGCATGGGAAAAGGATGAAGTAGTAGTAATCATAATTTGTGTGACTTTATAATAACACACCTTGTTATGAATTTCAACACTAATTTATGCAAATGTTGAAAAATTTTTATATAACAATACATAACAGGTGCCATACCATGCTTATTGCGGGCATAAACAAGGCATGTTTTGGTGCTTAGGCATGTTCTTTCTGGTGCGCATGTCTGCATATAATCTAGTACAAGTAACGGCGTACTGATTGCAGATATAAGGGGGATGCGAGTCTAATATGTTTATCATGTCAATGAAGGTTGAGAAAAAAAGGATACTAATGTGGAGCATCATCGTCGTGGTGCTGATACTGATACTGATCGGCCTCTGGATGTTCCTGCGCGGCAAGAGCGGCGAAGATAAGGTAAGCGCGAAAACCAAATTTGATGCCGCCAACAACAGCGATCGCGTGGCCTTTTTAGAGAGCTTTGGCTGGGATGTAAGCGACGAGCCAATTGAGGTATGCGAGATCATCATGCCCGAAAGCTTTGACGAGGTGTTCAAGAAATACAACGAGCTGCAGAAAATTCAGGGACTGAATCTGGAGGATTATAAGGGCAAACGCACCAAGCGCTGGACCTACGCCGTGCTGAACTATCCATCCGACGACGAGGTGCATGCGAACGTCATCATCTATAACAATAAGATTATTGCGGGCGATATCTGCTCAACGGCGCTTGGCGGGTTTATCCACGGCTTCTCGCCGGAGGAAGCCGGTGCCTTCTCCGAAACCGGGCTGCTCACAGGCGACCTGCCAGTGGAGTTCAGCGGCATTAAACAGGTGAGCGAGACCCCGAAGGACGACCTGACGGCTACAGGCGACGAGGGTATCGGCGGGGTCGCTCAGGATAATATCAAGGACGAGGGCGCCGACAATACGGCACAGGTGAAGAACGAGGAGGAAGGCAAGAGCGAGGTGGTGGATGAGATAGAGCAAAAGACGCGCGAGGAGATCGAAAAGAGTCTGGAGATGCTGATTGAGGCAGCCGACGATAAAGCGCAGGCCGAATAACCAAAATAATTCCGTTCAAGAAACATGGTTTATGTGATATAATAAGCGCATTGTAGGCGAATCAATCATAAGCAGTTGTTTTGCGCATATTATATCTTTATGTCCACCCGCCTCGCCCCTGCGGGGCAACCGGCGGAAATGGACGATTATATCATAAACGTGCTTACGTTTATGATATAATAAATAAAAAGAATCTCAAATTGCAGCAAGACATAAAGCTATCCGCAGCCTGCCGCAGGAGCGGGAGGCTGCGGACTAAATATAAAGCGTGAAAGCCCGCCTCGCAAGGCGGGGAATACGCGGGAGAAGACAGGATGGAAAAACAGCGGTTGGACAAGATCGTGTCCGGGCAACTGAATATCTCGCGCACAGACGTAAAAAAGATGGTCTCTTTGGGACAAGTTGTCGTAAACGGTGTACCGGCGCGTTCACCGGCCGACAAGGCAGACCCGCAGCAGGATGAGATTGTGGCGGGGGGTGTGGCGATAAGCTATAAAAAGCATATCTACATCATGCTCAATAAGCCCGAAGGAGTGGTGAGCGCCACGCGGGACGGCAAAAGCAAAACGGTGCTCGATCTGGTACCGCAGTCGATGTGGCGCAAGGGGCTGTTCCCCGCCGGAAGGCTGGATAAAGACACCGTCGGCTTTGTGCTGATTACCGACGACGGAGAGCTTGCACACCGTATGCTCGCCCCCAAAAGCCATGTGCCCAAAACCTACCATGCCGTTTTGGACGGCGGGGTAGGCGAAAACGAGATTAAGCGGCTGGAAGACGGTATCGATATAGGCGGCGGGGATATCTGCGGCAAGGCGAAGGTGCGGGTGCTGCGGGAGGGGGAAAACCCCACCGTGGAGGTCATTATTTCGGAGGGGATGTACCACCAGATCAAGCGCATGTTTGCGGCGGTCGGGCGCAGGGTTTTACACCTAAAGCGCGTAAAAATCGGCGCGCTGCCGCTGGACGAGCGCCTGCCGGAGGGCGGCTGCAAAGAAATAATCAACAAAGATGTTGAGAAACTTTTGACACGGGAATTATCAGAAAAATCTTAAAACCCTGCGTATTTTTAAAATATTAGTAAATTTTCATAAACGGTTAAAATTAAGTTTGGATATTAAGCAACTGTTCTTTCTATGCCGTTTTTGGTATAGTAATGGTTGTAAGGACGAGGTATACGGTCATATACGCAGTTACAATATAGAATACAGGAGGTCCATTATGGCTAGTGTAACACTTAAAGGTATTTACAAGAGATACGCAGGCGGGGTTACGGCGGTTTCCGATTTTAACCTCGACATTCAGGACAAGGAGTTCGTTATCCTTGTTGGCCCTTCAGGCTGCGGTAAATCTACGACCCTTCGTATGATTGCCGGTCTTGAAGAGATTTCCGAAGGCGAGCTGTTCATCGGCGACAAGCTGGTAAACGACGTTGCTCCTAAGGATCGCGACATCGCGATGGTTTTCCAGAACTATGCTCTTTACCCGCACATGACTGTTTATGAGAACATGGCTTTCGGCCTTAAGCTCAGAAAAACCCCGAAGGATGAAATCAAGCGTCGTGTAGACGAGGCTGCCCGCATCCTCGATATCGAGCACCTGCTCGACAGAAAGCCGAAGGCTCTTTCCGGCGGTCAGCGCCAGCGTGTTGCGCTCGGTCGTGCTATCGTTCGTGAGCCGAAGGTATTCCTTCTTGACGAGCCGCTCTCCAACCTCGATGCTAAGCTGCGTGCTCAGATGAGAACCGAGCTTGCGAAGCTGCACATCCGTCTCGGCACAACCTTCATCTATGTAACGCATGACCAGACCGAAGCTATGACCATGGGCGACAGAATCGTTGTTATGAAGGACGGTTTCATCCAGCAGGTTGATACCCCTCAAAACCTCTATGATAAGCCCGTTAACATGTTCGTAGCAGGCTTCATGGGTTCTCCTCAAATGAACTTCATCGATGCTACCCTCTTAAAGAAGGATGGCAAGTACACCGTAGAGTTCGGCAGTGACGAGCAGAAGTACTCTGTAGAAGTACCTGACGCGAAATCCAAGCCCGCCGATTTCGACGAGTATGTTGGCAAGAGCGTAGTGCTCGGCATCCGTCCTGAGAACATCCACGACGAAGAGATGTTCATCTCCGCCGCTAAATCCGGCATCATTGAGTGCAACGTTGAGGTTACTGAGCTCATGGGCGCAGAGACCTATCTGTACTTAAACTGCCTTGGCAACAACCTTATCGCGAGAGTTTCTCCCCGCTGCACCGCCAGAACCGGCGACGTTATCAAGGTTGCCATGGACGTTAACAAGCTGCACCTCTTTGACAAAGAGTCTGAGACCTGCATCTTAAACTAATCACTGGTTAAACACAGGAACCGCCGATTTATCGGCGGTTCTTTTTGTATGCGGTTTTAACCTGCTTATCCAAACAGCCGACCGGATATTCTTCTATTTGTGAAATGGGTACATGTTTTAAGAATACCCCACATACATATATGTAGGGGGGTTGTTTATGAACTATGTTCCTATCAACAATACAAAGATCGCGGTGGAGGACATAAACCCATCAGCCAATAAAACGGTTGTGATGCTTCACGGCTGGCCGCTCAACCATAAGATGTATGAATATCAGCTGAACATCCTGCCGCAGCTCGGCTTCCGCTGTGTGCTCATAGACCTGCGCGGCTTTGGCATGTCCGACACAACCTACGGCGGGTACGATTATAACCAGTATGCGGCCGATCTCTACGGCATTGTAAACGCGATGCGCTTAGGACGCTTTACATTGGTCGGTTTTTCGATGGGTGGCGCAATCGCCATACGATACATGGCACGGTACAACGGCTCCAAGGTAACGAAGCTTGCGTTGCTGGGGGCGGCGGCTCCCTCCTTTACCCAAAGGCCGGGTTACCCCTATGGCATGACGCGGGAGGCCATGGATATGCTGATCAATCATATTCAGGACGACCGGCCGCAGGCGGTGGCGGAGTTCGGCGAGCAGCTGTTTGCTTCCTCGGTCTCGGCAAACTTCAGCGAATGGTTTAAAGAGCTTGCGTGGAGCAACTCGGCGCTTGGCACCATCGGCGCTGCCATCTCGCTGCGGGACGAAGACCTTCGCGCCGACCTCGCCAAGATACAGGTTCCCACCGGCATCTTCCATGGCAAGCTGGATAAGATCTGCCCCTACGTATTCGCCGAGCTTTTGTATCAGGGCATCACCAAATCCACCCTCTACCCGTTTGAGCACAGCGGCCACGCGGTGTTTTACGACGAACTGGAGAACTTCAACCGAACCTTTGTTACCTTTCTCAGCAATTAGCAGACGGTTCATGTATATATTGAGAGTAAAATTTAGGCGGGCAAGGAACTCTTCCTTGCCCGCCCTGTTTTCGCCTTTTACATGGTCAGTACGCCGGTTTCGGTTTCTATAAGGATTAAAATCTGTTCCTCCGCACCCGTTACGGCGTTTACATACACCAGTACGTTCTGGTCGTCGTCCAGCCCCTTGCAGCGTATCTCGTAGGTGAACACCTCGTTTAAGCCGGTGGAGGGGATTACGACCAGCCTGCTCGCCCCCGGCAGCAGGCGCTTGCTTACCACGGTCTTGGCCTGCTCCGCCGTGATGGCGGGCTTGGGCAGGTCGCGCTTATCCAGGTGGTTGGTGATATACCCGCGAGACTCAAAGCTAACGATTTCGCCGTTATCCAGCGCCACGCCGATCTTGAGGAGATCGGGGTAGCACACCACGTCGTCCTGCACATAGGCATAGTTGAAGATACAGATGTTGTTGGCGGTGTCGTAGTAGCTCTGTATCATATTTTCAATGCCGAGGCGTTTGAGGTATTCTCCGGCCTTAATGCCCGCCTCTTTAATGCTCAGCTTCGCATCCGCCACGGGGCGCGCGTTTACCATATAGCTGATGAGGTTGCCCTTCTTGGTCATTGAGATGTTCGAGTCGCCATAGATAAAGCAGTACGCGGGCATAGTGCCGTTCTCGTCGGTATCGTCCCTGAGGTTGGCGGGGCTGGTGGAAAGCGCCCAGGCGGCCCGCTCACGCGCTTCCTCCCGCGTTACATCCTTGGCGTCTTTAAGCAGGATCGGATCCTTCTCCAGGAGGTGGTCGGAGAACGGCCCGTCATAGATCAGGGCGGGGTAGTCCTGCAACCCGTCCTCCATATCCTGAAAGCCGTCGGTTACCGAAGGTTCGTTCTCGTTGGCGTCACCCCCGTCCTTGACGGCAGCAAACACCCTTCCGATGTCCATGTTGCCCTTGTCGATGTCGTCCTTCATGGTGTTGATGGTCTTCGAGAGCTGTTTTGCGTATTCACACAGCTTAAGCAGGTTTTCCTTTTCGGTATCGGTAATGTCCTGCGAGGTGGAAAGCTTGCGCGTGAGGCTGGAGGCATATTCACCGGCCTGCGAGATAAATTTATTGGTCGCGTCCAGATGAAACGCGCTCACCGGCAGTTGCGCAAGGGTGCTTTTTGCCGCGTCACAGTCGCGCAGCAGCTTGGATGAAAGCTGTGTGAGCTGCGCGGGGGTGCCCGCGTAGACGCTCTTGCTTAAGGTGGTGCTTATTTCTCCCACGTTACCGCCCAGGTCCACCAGCGCGCGCTGGTAGGTGTATTCCAGCTGGGTTCGATAATCCCTGGCCATTGCGTATCCTCGAAGGATAAATCCACCCATTACCAGAAATAATAGGGTGAGGAAGCTTGCTGATCTTACCTTGGCTCTTCTGCTCATATACAACAAATCCTTTCCATCGGTAGGTATTACTGATGATTAGTAAATTTAGGAGCGGCAAAGGGCACTTTGCGTTGGCAGCATGCGATTCGCGCAGCCCGATAGCGTTAATATTTTTTCCTGCAAAGGGTTAAATATGTGAAGACGCTATAAATATAATTGTATTAACTGCGCAGATAAGGTATAATTATATGGATATTTAGTCGTAAGAACGGTCTTTCAATCGAATGCCAAAACTTCGGAGGGCCTCATGGAAAACTATCTCGACAACAGTGCCACCACCGCGGTTTCACAGGCGGTTGCGCAGGTTGTCTATGATGTGCTGACAAATAAATACGGCAACCCTTCGTCGCTGCACGGCAAGGGATTGGAGGCCGAGCTTTTGCTCCGAAAGGCGCGCGAAACGGTGGCCGGCGAGCTGCATGTTCCGCCCGAAGCCCTGTTTTTTACCTCCGGCGGCACCGAGGCCAACAACCTTGCGGTGTTTGGCGCGGTGGCGTTCCAGCGGCGCGCCGGGGCAAGGATTGTCGCCACCGCCATTGAGCACGATTCGGTGCTCGCGCCGCTCAGGGAGCTTAAGCGGCAGGGTTACGAGGTGGTGCTGGTACCCCCGAACGAGCGGGGCGAAATCACCCCGCAGGCGATGGCCGAGGCGGTGGATGAAAACACCGTGTTGGTCTGTGCGATGGCTATTAATAACGAGCTGGGCACGGTGCTGAACGTAGCGGACATTGCCAAGGCGGTAAAACGCAAAAACCACGACGTTATTGTGCACTGCGACGCCGTACAGGCCTTTTGCAAGGTGCCGCTGCGGTTTGGTTTCGGCTACACCGATATCGTTACCGTAACAGGGCATAAGATACACGCGCCCAAAGGGGTAGGCGCCATTTTTATCAATAAGCGCGTCAAGCTGCCGCCGCGCACCTTTGGCGGAGGGCAGGAGGGCGGGTTCCGCCCGGGCACCGAGGCGTCGGCGCTTATCGCGGGCTTTGGCGAGGCGGTAAGGCTCGCACAGCAGGACATGCTCGCCGCCTCCGAACGCGTCAAGGAGCTGGGCGCCCTGCTGCGGGGCGAGGTTGCGAAGATCGAGGGCGTGGTCATCAATTCCCCCGATAACGCGCTGCCCTACATCTTAAACCTTTCGGTACCGGGTATACGCTCCGAGATTATGATGCACTTTTTAGAGGAACGGGGTATCTACGTATCCAGCGGTTCGGCGTGTGCCAAGGGGGCCAAAAGCCACGTGCTCGAGGCTTCGGGCCTTTCGCCCGAGCGCATCGACAGCGCCCTGCGCATCAGTTTCAGCCGCTTTAGCACCGCGGATGAGGTGATGGAGTTTGCAAAGGCGCTTGCCGAAGGCGCAGCCACCATTCGTCGGGCGTGAGTATAAATTATAAGCGATAAGGAGCGGCCATGGACGAGGTAATATTACTAAAACTAGGTGAAATCGCCCTCAAGGGCTTAAATAGAGGCGCCTTTGAAGAGCTGCTGATCAAAAACACCAAGCAGCGCCTGGCGGATATCGGCGTGTTTAAGGTGTGGCGGGCACAGTCTACCATCTATGTAAAGCCCGAAACAGAGGGCGTAAACATGGACGAGGTGCTCGAGCGCCTGAAAACGGTGTTCGGCGTATCCGCCCTCAGCAAGGCCGGCGTGGTGGCAAAGGACATCGAGGAGATCAAGAAAGCCAGTGTCACGTATTTTGAAGATATTCTGCCCCATGTGCGCACCTTTAAGGTGGAGGCCAAGCGCTCGGATAAGACCTTTCCGCTGCTTTCGCCGCAGATCTGCGCGCTGGTGGGCGAGACCCTGCTGGATGCGTACCAGAATTTAAAGGTTGACGTCAACCACCCCGATGTTGTCATCAATGTAGAAATCCGTGAGACCGCCGCGTATATCCACCCCGACAAGGTTCAGGGGGCGGGGGGTATCCCCGTGGGGGCGAGCGGCAGGGCCGCGCTGCTGATCTCGGGCGGCATCGATAGCCCCGTGGCGGGCTATATGATGAGCAAGCGGGGCTTAAGCCTTACCGCCGTGCACTTTGTAAGCCCGCCTTACACCAGCGAGCGCGCAAGGCTCAAGGTGGAGGACCTGCTTCGGAAGATGGCGGCCTACTGCGGGCGCATTCGCTTTATCGTGGTGCCGTTTACCGAGATACAGGAGCACATCAAGGACGACTGCCCCGAAGACCTGTTTACGATCATCATGCGACGGTTTATGATGCGCATTGCCGAGCATTTCGCGGCCGAGGACGGCTGCGAGGCGCTGATTACCGGCGAAAGCCTAGGGCAGGTGGCGAGCCAGACCATCGCCGCCATCGCGTGCACCGACGAGGTGTGCACCATGCCTGTTTTCCGCCCGCTGATCGGCATGGATAAAGAAGAAATCGTCACGATAGCGCGCAAAATCGATACGTTTGAAACCTCGATTCTGCCGTTTGAAGATTGCTGCACCGTATTTACCCCCAGACACCCGCGCACCCGACCGCGCGCCCAGTTTGTGCGTATCGCCGAGGAGCATGTAGAGTGGGACGAGCTCATCCAAAGGGCGATTGACGGCGCGCAGTGCAAAGAGATTGACGGCTGACATCTAAGCCCCGTTCCTGTTTGTCTTTATGAAAACTTGCGGCCAACAGGGTACGTATTTACCCGCATAGTGCCTGCGCTATGCATCTGAAGGAGGAACTGCTTTGAAAGCCAAGGTAGTATTTGTCGAGTCCCCAGGCTTCAGTGACGAGCGGAACATCCGGCTTATCTTAAATGAGCTGAGTATGTTTTCCATCGAGGCAAGCTACACGGGCGTTTCGATAGATGACCAGGACGGATTTTTGGACGCGGTGGGAGACGGCATAGACAACTGCGACATCATCCTCACCGTAGGCGGTATGACCGACCTTACCCGCCCCTTAGCCAAGGAGATTCTGTGCGATGCCTTGGATATCGCGCTGCTGCCCCACAACCCGAGCGTACTGCGCCTGCGCGAGGCGTTCGAGAAACAGGGCAGGCGGTTTGTGGAGGATGATATTCGCTTGGCGCTCGTGCCGGAGGGCGCGCGCGTGTTCCAAAACACTGTGGGCTTTCTGTCGGGCTTCTCGCTCGAGTCACAGGGGCAGGCCATCATCATGCTGCCCGATAATGCCGACGAATACGCGTCTATGTTCATGCAGTTCATCTGCCCTTATATCAAAAGCGGCACGGGCGGCGAGTATGCCGTGCGTACCCTTAAGGCGTTCGGTTTAAACCGCGTGGAGGCTGAGCAGGCGATCAAGACGCTGCGCACCCCTGTGCCCGCGTCCATTTCGGTGCTGGAGGGCATCGGCGAGCTTTACATACGCATCTTTTGCGTAGCCGAGACCAAGCTCAAGGCGCTTTCGCTTGCCGACACGGCGGCCAAGGCCGCGATGATGGGGCCGCTTGGCGCCTACATCTACGGCAATGAGGGCGAAAGTATGGCCGAGGTGGTGGTAAGCAAGCTCAAAAGCCGCGGGATGAAGATATCCACGGCGGAATCCTGCACCGGCGGGCTTGTCTCGGAGCGCATCACCGAGGTTTCGGGCTCCTCCGCGGTATTCGAGTTCGGCGTTTCGGCTTACGCCGACAGCGTGAAGGAAGAAAAGCTGGGCGTTTCGTCCAAGCTCATCAAGCAGTTTACCTCGGTAAGTGAAGAAACGGCGGTAGCGATGGCTGCGGGCGTGATGGAGCAGGGCCATGCCGACATCGGCATCGGCATCACCGGCATTGCAGGCCCCAACAGCGACGAAAACGGCAAGCCCGTGGGGCTTGTATACGTTTCGATGTGCGATAAAAACGGCGTTTGGGTAAAACGTCTTACCCTGGACCCAAAGCAGCACAACCGTGAATCTATCCGCAACATCGCGGCGCTTACCGCGCTCGATATGGCGCGGCGGTATCTGGACACGCTACCCGCGGTGCCGGAAGAGATGGTTCCGTTTACCCTGCACAGCACCAAAAGCTATGTAAAGGCGGCGGCGCTTGCGCGCGCGCAGTACGAAGCGGGTGAGGTGCCCGGTGAGCGGGAGGAAAAGCCCGCCACGCGCCACAAAGGCAGGCAGGAAGAGCCGGGCGTTAAAAAGAATGCGTGGCGCCGTTTTGTGGAGTATATGTTCCCCGTAAAAGGCGACACGGGGATGCAGGTGTTTTTAAAGATTGTGGCGCTTGTCCTTGCTGCGGTATTCATCGCCGCGGCGGGATATATCGCGTATTATTACGGCAGCGCCTTTTTAAACAAGAAGAATGTGGATGAGCTCAATACCCTTTATGGTACCGGCAGCCTGCCGGAAGGGTATCCCTCCGATTACATAGAGGATTTTGCGGCACTTTACGCCAAAAATCCCGATGTTAAGGCATTTATCGAGATTAAGGGCACCGGCGTGAAATATCCGGTGGTACAGTCTGCCGATAACGACTTCTACCTGCGCCGGAATTTCTTCAAGGAGAGCAACCGCCACGGCATCCCCTTCATCGACTACCGCGTAGACGTGAAAGACAGTGTAAACACCGTGGTGTACGGCCATAACATGAAGGATGGCCAGATGTTCGGCGAGCTTGTAAAATATGAAGACATCGAGTATTACAAGCAGCACCCGGTAATCAATTTCGATACCGTATACGCCAAAGGGGAATATAAGATCATCAGCGCGTTTATCACCAACACCAACCCCGCGCACGGCGAGGTGTTTGATTACACGTCGTTTATAGACCCTCAAGGCAGGCAAGAGACCGATAACTTCCTTGCGCAGATCAAGGCACGCTCCCTTTTCAATATGCCGGTGGACATTCAGGAAGGCGATACCTTCTTAACCCTTTCCACCTGTACCTACGAGTTTGACGACGCACGTTTCGTAATCGTTGCGCGCAGGGTACGGCAGGGTGAGAGCGCCGAGGTGGATATCTCGAAGGCAACCAAGAACAAGCAGCCGCTCTACCCCGATATCTGGTATACCCTTTACGGCGGCACCAAGCCGGAGCTGCCGGTGCTGGGTACGGGCGAGGAGATGCAAAACGGCGAAACACCGCCGCCGCTTGTTTCAGAGCCGGATGACGGCACAAGCGTTATCGATGAGGAGAGCTCCGAAGAGATCAGCTCGCAGGAGGAATCCTCCGAGGAGACGAGCTCCGAGGTATCGAGCTCTGAGGCATCGAGCTCTTCCAAGCCGGCAAGCAGTTCTGAATCTTCTTCTAGTGCAAGCAGCTCCTCCAAGCCCGTAAGTTCATCTGAGGAATCGGAGCTAGGAGAGGAATCCTCTTCGAGGGCATCCCCGCAGGATAATCAGCCGCCTTCTTCACGTACCAGCAGCGAGGCGGATAAGGAAACCTCCAGCGCATTGGGCGTCTCAACCGAGGAGCTTACCGTTAATTCGGGCGGCAGCAAAATTACCGACGACGCTTACACCATCTTAAGCCAGGTGGTGGCCAATGAGATGAATGATACCATAGCCACCGAGGCGCTCAAGGCGCAGGCCGTGGCGGCACACAGCTACATTCTTAATGCCATGAAAAGCGGCACAACTGCTTCTGTGGGCATGAACAACAACCCCTCTACCAAAATCAAGAACGCCGTGAAAGAGGTCGTGGATAAGCTGGTGTATGTAAACGGCAAGGTTGCCTACACCCCCTATTTTGCCATCGCGGCCGATTACACCAATTCCGCAAGGGACGTGTGGGGCGGTACATACTCACATCTTGTCAGCGTTGAAAGCGAATATGACTCGCAGGCTACCGGGTATAAAAAAACCAAAACACTCACCGAAGACTATGTAATAGACAAGATCGTTGATTATTTTGGGCGTGAGCCGGAGGGTGACCCTTCCGACTGGTTCGAGGTGGACAGCTACACCAGCGGCGGGTATAACGACAAGATGACGGTCGGCGGCATCTCCACCACCGCAAGAACCCTGCGTGAAAAGGTTTTTGTAAACGGCGGGACATTTGACCTTCGCTCCACCAAGTTTGACGTTACCTATGACGGAGACCGCTTTACCTTTACCACTTACGGCTATGGGCATGGCGTAGGCATGAGCCAGATGGGCGCCGACGGCTATGCGCGCTACGCGGGCTGGAGCTACGATGAGATTTTGGAGCACTACTATACCGGCGCAACGGTAAAATAGAACTTTTACTCCTATAAGAAAAACAGGCTTCCCCGATTACTTGGGGAAGCCTGTCTGTGTATTATCAGGATATTAACCGCGCTTTTCCATATTCTCAATCGCCGCGCGCACAAAATCTTTAAAGAGCGGCTGCGGACGGTTGGGGCGCGATTTAAATTCGGGGTGGAACTGCACGCCCACAAACCACGGGTGAGCGGGGTATTCGATAATCTCCACCAGCTTCTCGTTAGGCGAGATACCTGCAAGCTGCATACCGGCCTGAACAAAGGAATCACGGTAGCTGTTGTTAAACTCATAGCGGTGACGGTGACGTTCATAGATCAGCTCGTCGTTGTACAGCCTGCGTACGCGGCTTTCATTGCTCAGCTTGCAGGGGTAAAGCCCCAGACGCATGGTGCCGCCCTTATCGGTAATCTCACGCTGCTCGGGCATGATGTCGATCACCGGGTTTTTGCAGGATTCGTTAAACTCGGTGGAGTTTACATCCTCAAGGTTTAACACATTGCGGCCAAACTCTATGGCAGCCATCTGCATCCCAAGGCAGATGCCGAAGTAGGGCACCTTGTTTTCTCTGGCGTAACGCACGCCTTCAATCATGCCGTCAATGCCTCTGTCACCGAAGCCGCCGGGCACCAATATACCGTCCATGCCGGCCAGCTTGTCCGCCACGTTTCCGCGGTCGATGTTCTCCGACTGTATCCAGTGTATGTTCACCTTGGCGTCATTGGCGATACCCGCATGGTGGAGCGACTCAACAATCGAAAGGTAAGCGTCGGGCAGTTCAACGTATTTACCCACAATGCCGATATCCACCGTCTTGCTGTAGTGCTTAAAGCGGTTAACCATGTCGGTCCACGCGGTGAGGTTTGGCTTGCGGTCTTCCAGCTTTAAATGGAAGCAAGCGGCGTTTGCAAGGCCTTGCTCCTCCAGCATCAGCGGAACCTCATAAAGCGTGGGGGCGGTGAGGTTCTCGATTACATCCTCCGAGCGAACGTTGCAGAAGAGCGCTATTTTGTTGCGCATATCCTGCGGCAGCTGGTACTCGCAGCGGCAAACGATGATGTTGGGCTGGATGCCGAGCGAGAGGAATTCCTTCACGCTGTGCTGCGTGGGCTTACTTTTAAGCTCATTCGAGCCGGAGATGTAAGGCACCAGCGTTACGTGGATGAACAGTACGTTGTCGCGTCCCACCTCGGTGGAAAGCTGGCGGATCGCCTCCAAAAAGGGCAGGCTCTCGATATCGCCCACCGTACCGCCGATCTCGGTGATTACCACGTCCGCGTTGCCCGATTTGCCCACGCGGTAGATGCGCTCCTTGATCTCGTTGGTGATGTGCGGGATTACCTGAACGGTGCCGCCCAGATAATCGCCCCGGCGCTCCTTGCTGATAACCGTCCAGTAGATCTTACCGGCGGTAACATTGGAGTTTACCGAGAGGTTCTCGTCAATAAAACGCTCGTAGTGGCCGAGGTCAAGGTCGGTCTCGGCGCCGTCGTCGGTAACGAATACCTCGCCATGCTGGTAGGGGCTCATGGTGCCCGGGTCTACGTTGATATACGGGTCGAACTTCTGAATTGTCACCCTGTAGCCGCGCTCTTTAAGCAATCGGCCGAGAGAAGCGGCGGTAATCCCCTTCCCGAGCCCGGATACGACACCTCCGGTTACAAAAATGTATTTAACTGCCATAAAAATACCCCCACGAAAATACGTTTGTGTTGTTAATCGGTGAAAAACCACTAATTTATAATTGTACTATCTTTGGTGCCTAAGGTCAAGAAAAAAGGCGCATTTGGCTTAAATTATAAAAAGCGCATGCAGGGTATATTACACAAGGGGAGTACGCAAAATAAGAAAAAAGGGCGAAAAGATACCGCGATATCCGGCGATATTTTCCTCCTTCGATAAAGAATTATATTGTTCGATGTATTGCTATCGGCTGCCAAGCTAGACGGTGAGGGTGGAGGAAAGCTCGGCCAGTTCGATAAAGATGGGCGAGAAGCGGTTCTTTAAATATCCGGCGGGCGCGGTGCAGAAGCAATCGGCCACCTCGCTGTCTACCTGTATCGGCAGGCGGATGGTTACGCTGGTACCCACATGCTCCTCGCTCTCGATGGCAATGGTACCGCCGTGCTGCATCACGATGTTGCGGGCCAAGGTCAGGCCGAGGCCGATGCGGTGCAGCGGCTCGTTGCCGGTGTCCTGCGAATAAAGCGAGTCAAATACCTTGCCGAGGTCCTCCTGCGCGATGCCAAGCCCCTTATCGGCAACCGTCAGCACGGCGCTGTTGCCCACCCGTTTAAGCGAAAGGGTGATCTCGTTGCCCTCTTTGGTGTATAAAAATGAGTTGAGAATGATATTCAAAATGGCTATCGACAGCCGGTCTTCGTCAAAGCTTACGAGGAAGCGGGAGGAATCGTCCATATCCAGATAAAAGGGGATACCTACGCCTCTGGTGGCCGATTCGGCGGCAGTATACAGGTCTCGGATAAAGGAAGGGAAGACCATCGCCCGCGGGTTAAATGACTGCAGGCCGTTGATATCCTTGAGATAATCCGAAAGGTGCATAACCGTGCGCAGGATGGCGTAGGAGTTGCGGTAGATCGCGTTGACGTACCCCAATGAGGTATAATCCTCCGCAGCCTCAAAGCGGTGGCTGATGGTGGCAAGGGCGCTGAACATATAAAACAGCGGCTCGCGGATATTCTTGGAAAACGAAGCAATCGCCATCGATACATCTTCGTTGTCGTAGGTGGCGGTCGCCGGCGCTTGCGACAGCGTGGCGATTACAAACAGCAGCTTGCCGTCCTTCACAATGGGGGTGAGGGTGCAGGTGATGTTGGCGGTCGGCAAAAAATCACTGGAGAAGGCATACGCGCGGTTTTGTATCAAAATGGCTTTTACCGCCGCTGAACGTCCGGGCATAAAAACCGAAGAAAATCCGTTTTTAAGGGTAAACTGCGGGTAGGTTTTAGAAGCATACTCGCTTAACCAGATTAGTTCAAAATCTTCGTTCAGAATGACGGTTGGTAACTCCAAATTTGAGTAGAATGCAATGGCGTTTTCAAGAAGAGCCCGGTCATCCATGCAGTGCACCTCCGTGAGATATGGGCAAAAAGGGGGGAATGCTTTTCTGTTTTACATTTAAAACACGATCAGATTGTTAAAATGTAACAAAGAGCTCCTGCAAGCAATATCATCACTATATTATCATAAATCCGCTTCAAAATGCTAGATGCCTTGTAGAAATAATTAGCATATTAATATGTATCTTTTGCTATATACACGAATAATGTATAAGCATAACGAATCAAAGCAATAAATTGTGTAAGCTAGGCGCGAAAATGCAGGTAATAACCGCTAAAAAAACGTGAAAGGGGATATAAAAATTTTTAGTTAAATAGTTGTCAAAGTTCTTGTATGTTTTTGTTTTTTGTTATAAAATAGTTCTTGGATGGAAAGATAATTTCTATCTTCCATAAAGCTTTCCGCTTAAGCGGCATGCGGCTTTGCCGCCGCCGAAAAGCGGTAGCCAAAACGAAGGCGGCGGTTTTAAACTGTACCTTTGTGTTGCTGTATGGCTGTGCGGGCTATAAAGTGTTCTGCCGCACATCCTGCGTTTTTGCGCATCTTGCCCTTGCTGTACTACTTTGCCTGCAAGGGTGCGCTCATCATTATTTTTAGCCGGCGCAAAGCGGCAGAATAAGGAGAATAAAGCTATGGCAATTAAAGTTGGTATCAATGGTTTTGGCCGTATCGGAAGACTGGTTTTCCGTGCAGCCGTAGCGCAGCCCGATATTTACGAGGTTGTAGGCATTAACGACCCGTTTATTGATCTCGACTATATGGTTTACATGGTAAAGTACGACACCATCCATGGCCAGTTTAAGGGCGAAGTAAAGGCTGAGAACGGCAAGCTCGTGGTAAACGGCAAGGCGATCAGCGTTTACGCTGAAAAAGACCCTGCGGCTATCAAGTGGGGCGAGTGCGGCGCCGAGTATGTGGTTGAGTCCACCGGCGTATTCTGCACCACCGAGAAGGCTTCCGCTCACTTAAAGGGCGGCGCCAAGAAGGTTGTCATCTCCGCTCCCGCTAAGGATAAAGAGACCCCCACCTTCGTTTGCGGCGTAAACCTTGAGAAGTACACCAAGGATATGGTGGTTGTATCCAACGCATCCTGCACCACCAACTGCTTAGCTCCTCTTGCCAAGGTTGTCAACGATAAGTTTGGCATCGTAGAAGGCCTTATGACCACCGTTCACTCCACCACCGCTACCCAGAAGACCGTTGACGGCCCTTCTGCGAAGGACTGGAGAGGCGGCCGTGCCGCAGCCGGCAACATCATTCCTTCTTCCACTGGCGCTGCAAAGGCTTGCGCACTGGTTATCCCCGAGTTAAAGGGCAAGCTCACCGGTATGGCGTTCCGTGTACCCACCCTGGACGTATCGGTTGTTGACCTGACCGTTAAGCTCGCAAAGCCCGCCACCTACGATGATATCTGCGCTGCCATCAAAGAGGCCTCCGAGACCACGATGAAGGGCATTCTGGGCTACACCGAGGACGATGTGGTTTCCTCCGATTTCTACACCGAGGAGAGAACCTCCGTATTCGATGCCAAGGCCGGTATCGCGCTCAACGACACCTTCTTCAAGCTCGTTTCCTGGTACGACAACGAGTGGGGCTATTCCAACAAGGTGCTCATGCTCATCAAGCACATGAGCGAAGTAGACCACAAGTAACAGTACAGTATATTCAACTGCTTGCTTGATGGTTTTGGCTTACCGATAGCCTTTTAACCCACCCCCGTTTTGTGATATACTGCAAGCTGCTTAACGAAGCAAATTCGCAGTCATAACATAGGTTAAAACACCCTTTATCCGAGTATTTTATACTTTGGTAAAGGGTGTTTTTTCTACTGAAAAAAGCACAAGGATTACCTAAAACCCCCAAGAATGCACATGGATACGGGCAACAATAAACTGTAGACTATACGTAATACCAATTCTTCTTTGCCGCCCTGTTAGGACGGCATCGGGCGGCTTACAGCCGCCTGATTCGTACAAACATATTAAAAGGAGCATCGCGATGAAAAGAGAGACAAAGAAAAGAAAGCCTGCTTACCGCTTACTCGCTTCCTTCTTCGTACTTACGCTGCTTCTCTCGCTTTGCCTGTCAGGCTGTGAGCAGCAGTCCGGCAGTATGCCCGATTCACCGGCTTCTGCGGTACAAAGCGCCGAGCCGATGCTGATCCCCAAGCCTGTAAGCTGTAAGACGACAGGCGGGAGCTTTACCCTTACCGATGCAGCAGCCCTCTATGTAGAGGGCAACAGCAGCGCGGAGACGGAGGAACTCTATTCGGTTGCAGAGTATCTTGCGGGCGAGTTGAGGCCTGCCACCGGTTACCCGCTGGAGGTTGTTAAATCCTCTACCCCGAACACAGGGGGCATCCGTTTAACCACCATGGGGGCAGACCCCGATTTGGGCGACGAAGGCTATCGGCTAAAGGTTACATCCGATGGGGTCACTTTAAGCGCGGCAACGGCGGAGGGGCTGTTTCGGGGCGTTCAAACCATCCGGCAGCTGCTCCCCGCAGAGATTGAGAAGGACGGGCCGGTCACCGGCGTAGCATGGACAATGCCGTGTGTCGACAGCACCGATTATCCGGCCTACCCGTGGCGCGGGATGATGCTGGACGTCGCCAGACATTTTATCCAAGTGGAGGATGTCAAGCGCGTTATCGACTGGATGGCGTACTATAAGATGAATCAATTCCACCTGCACCTTACCGACGATCAGGGCTGGCGAATCGAGATCAAGTCGCGGCCCGAGCTGGCCAGTATCGGCGGCAGCACGCAGGTCGGGGGAGGAGCGGGCGGATACTATACGCAACAGGAGTACGCCGAGATCATTAGCTATGCCAAAGCGCGGTACATCACCGTCATCCCCGAGATCGAGATGCCCGGACACTGCAACGCCGCGCTGGCTTCGTACGGGGAATTAAACCCCGACGGCAAGAAAAAAGAGCCTTATACCGGCATCGACGTCGGTTTCAGCTCACTCATGTGCCGCTCGGAGGCAACCTATGATTTTATCGAGGATGTAATAGGCGAGCTCGCCGCGATCACGCCCGGGGAGTATATCCACATCGGCGGCGACGAGGCCTCCTCCACCGCGGCGGAAGACTACAGTTATTTTATAGGCAGAGTAAACAAGATCGTGGAGAGCCACGGTAAAAAGGCAATCGGGTGGAATCCCTTTGACACCGCGGAGGAAACCACCGCCGAGCAGCTTCTGCAAAACTGGAACGGGGAGCTGAGCGCCGCGCTCGGCAAGGGCATGAAGATGATCATGTCGCCCGCGGATAAGGCCTATCTGGATATGAAATATGATGAAAATACCCCCATCGGCTTGGAGTGGGCGGGCTACAGCTCAACCGACGACGCCTACCAGTGGGACCCCACCTATGGCAAGCTGAAGGATTCCGTTCTGGGGATAGAGTGTGCCTTATGGAGCGAAACTATTAAGGATTTAGACGATATTGAATACCTCACCTTCCCGAGGCTGCCCGGCCACGCCGAGGCGGGGTGGACGCCCCAAAGACTGCGGAGCTGGGATGAGTATAAAAGGCGGCTCGCAAGCCATGGCGCAAGAATGGAGAATCAGGGAATAGGCTTTTATAAAGACCCGGCGGTGCCATGGTGATGGGTGTAAGCAAGCTAACTAGTATTCGTCGGCTATCCCCCAATTTTTATATTCCTCATGAAATGCTTCATCTATCTGATACGAGATATATTTAACGACATTTTTATTATCCAGTTCAACCGTCAGCGTTCCGCAAGGGGTCAGGCTCATATCCTCCAGCGCAAACATACCGGTTTCGATAATTATCTGATTACCGTCCTGTTTTGCGGAGATAGCTTGCGGCCAATAGCCTCCTCCACCCACTACCAAACCGTAAGTATTCTTTACGTTGCCGTATTCATACCATTCGGATGTTTTCAGATATTCGCTTGATACATCAAAGTGTTTTTGAAGCGCGGCCTCCACCTGTTCGGCAGGTGCGTGAAAATATTCGGGAAGGTATACCCCTTCAACATCCGTTGGCAGATTCAAAAGGTTATATTGAGCACATATACAGATTAAATCATCCGCCTTAATCTCCGATGGCGAGGCCCAAGCATAGAAAAAAACACTTGGGATAAGTGGTGCAATATAAACGTTGTCAACGGCTCTCAGGTCGCTAAGGTCTACGGGGGCATCGTCGATCCGCAGCCTGCTCCAGTAAGCATCCCCGTATTGGTTGAGCAGGTCGGATGAAGCGAGCGGGGCACTGCTTGCCGAATCCGAGGATTGCGGCGCACTATCAACAGAGGAAGGGCTGCTGACGATTGCCGAATCGACCGCTGATGGAAGACTATCGTCCGCACTACTCACTGTGCCGACCGGTGCAGAGCAGGAAGCGAGTATGAGTAGTGTGCAAACGATTAGCACGAGATAAAAACTTCTATTCATAACCAACACTACCTTTTATCACTATTTTACTCATTATATCACGTATTACAGACATTACCAACTCTTAATGGCGGCTAAATACAAAAGCTGCCCCTGCTTTCTATCTGAAAGCAGGGGCAGTTTCTCATGATATAGTTGAGTCGATTATTTCAGTTCCTCTAAACGGTTTAAAATAGTCTTGTTGTAGTTTACCACCTTGCGCTCGTATTCTTCGTTCATGTAGGCGGAGGCGAGCAGAAAATCGGCGGTGGCGCGGTTGTTGGCGATGGGGATATCATATACCACGGCGATTCTCAAAAGCGCCTTCACGTCCGGGTCGTGCGGCTGCGCCTCGAGCGGGTCGGAGAAGAAGATGATAAAGTCTATGGCGCCCTCTACGATTCTTGAACCGATCTGCTGGTCGCCGCCCAACGGGCCGCTGTTATAGCCCTTTACGGGCAGGCCGGTCTTATCCGCCAGCAGGCGCGCGGTGGTGCCGGTGCCGCATAGAAAGTGGTTCTTTAAAATGTCCTTGTTTTTGTCTACCCATTCTATCAACTCAGGCTTTTTACGGTCGTGCGCAATAAGCGCGATATGCTTTTGCTTGCCGATGGTAAAGCTGATGTAGTCGTCCATAATCATGGTTTTCGGTCTCCTTTATACGGTTAGTTCATGGAATGAAAGAGAGCAAGCGTTAAAAGCAGGGTGTAATACCGGGCCGTCCTTCTACTTTGAATTATACCTGCGAAACCGATAATATGCAAGTTTGTAACGCTCAGTTTTGCGCAATGTTTGCATTACAAATTTACTATAATTCTGCGGGAAGAGTTAGCAAGGCTTGTAGCCAATTTTTAGAAATTTCGTTGACTAATCCTGTAATCCGCTGTATAATTGTGTTATTCATTTAACAATCATCACGGTGTATTCAGGGGCACTGTCCTATCTTTATTCAACTGCGTGAGGTAGGGCGGCAGGTGCAGAAAGTAAAGCCGCGCGCAGCGGCTGGATGGAGGGTAATGGATCCAATTACAACGACAGCGACGGTAAGCGGTCTTTCAATCTTTTGCATGTTTGTTTCTCTTTTTATTTCGTTGATTTTCCCCATTGTAATAGTGACCATCCTGTGCGTGAAGCGCAAGATACATATTGCGCCTGTATTGGTGGGCGCCGCGGTGTTCTTTGTGTTCCAAACCTTAACAAGAATCCCCGCGCTGACGTTTGCAAGTGAGGCATGGCCCGCATTTAAACAGTTTACAAACGACCCGCTGTGGGGCGGCCTGTTTTTGGGGCTTACCGCCGGTCTTTTCGAGGAGTTCGGCAGATTTATAGGCTACAAGGTGGCCCTTAAAAAGTACACGGGGTGGAACGACGGCTTTGCTTTCGGGTTGGGCCACGGCGGCTTCGAGGCGATAACGCTGGCAGGGCTTTCGTTTGTGAACAATATTATCTTTGCGTTTGCGATTAATAGTGGCGCGTGGGACACCATCGCCGCCGCATTGCCCGCCGAAACGGCACAATCGCTTTTTAATTCCCTCACCGGGCTTTCGCCCGTTACCTTCCTGGTGGGCGGAATGGAACGGCTGTTTGCCATGACCATTCAGGTGGCGCTCTCAATTCTGGTTCTTTACGCGATACGCCGCCGCAGGTTTATCTATGTGCTGCTTGCGGTGCTGCTGCACGCTGTTGTGGATTCGCCCATAATATTCTTAATAACGAATACTGGAACAGTGGGCACCGAATTGTACGCGTTTGCGTGCGCTGTGGCGGGTGCTATTTACATCGTACTCTCGCGTAAGGTATTTGTGCGCATGGATGCACAGGGGCAGCCCGAAGGGGCGCCGCAGGGTTTTACGACGCTCGCGGACGGTACAAAGCCTGCCGACGACGATAACCCGCTGCCTCCCATCGAGTAACAGTCACTAAAAAAACACAGCGGCGGTCGAACCATCGACCGCCGCTTGCTTATATGTCTAGTCCTGTATATTTTGACAGGTGTACACCATGATATTCAAGTGAGCAATACACAGTCCTACGCGGCAGAGAGCCGCTTACCGGCTGCCGCCCAATCTCAAGCTATGTACCCGTTTTAGTCGTTCGGCTGGATATTATCCATGCCAGAGGGGGTATAGTAGGGCTTTACGGCATAGGGGTAGAAGCGCAGTAGCAGCCCGTAGATGACGAGCGCCAGAGCGGTGGCTGCCGAGATGATCAAGAATATCTTCAAAAAAACCTTCACGCCAGCTCCTCCTTTAATTACGGTCAGTTTTGACGGGCGAACGGCTAAAAACGAATGAACTCAAAGGTACCGAAGCAGTCTGGACGACTAATATCGGGCGTATCGGAAGAAGCGGGGAACAGGGTTGTAAACACCCGATTTTGATCGATCATGCCGGAGTGTAACAGGTTGCCATATATGCTCTCCCCGCTGCTGTAGGTATGGACGTCAAACACATCGGTGAGCAGCCGCTGCGGCAGGATAAACGCCGCGCCCCAATACTCGCCCTGCAGGTCGCCGCCCTTAAAGGTGGTCAGCGAAAACATATCGGCGTCCACCGGCTGTGGGGGCGTGTTATCAGTAACAGTATACGCAAAAAGGGTGCCATCTGGTTCAAACGAAAGTGAAAGATAATCCTTCGGCCGTTGCGGGTTGGGCGCAAGCGCGAGAGCCAGCCGGCTTTCGCCGTGAGCGGGGTTTACCTCAAAGGCCCACATTCTCACCAGAATGCCGACGCCGGGGCGATAGCACATCGCAGTTTGAGAGAAGATACCCTGCTTTACGCCCTGCCCAAGCTGCGTGAGCTTCGCGATGGGGAGGATGTCCCATTTTGGGGTAAAATCCTGCTGGGAAGGGCTATTTATAATTGTAATCTTATACTGCATTCTTAACTTCCTTTAGGACAATCCTTATATTTATCATCTATATTATAGCACATCTTGTTGTTTTTTAACAGGGCATAGCGGCTGCTTGCAAGTATATTCATATCTGCGAAACGACAAAATATTTGTGTTGACATTCTTAATATCATATATTATAATATAATTCGCTCGGTGTTCATAAGAATACAAGCATGGCGTGGCGGTATAGCTCAGTTGGCTAGAGCATGCGGTTCATACCCGCAGTGTCGTCGGTTCGAATCCTACTACCGCTACCACTTCAGAAGTCAATTACGGCGTCCCCGTAATTGACTTCATTTTGGCCCGGTGGTCAAGCGGTTAAGACACCGCCCTTTCACGGCGGTATCACGGGTTCGATTCCCGTCCGGGTCACCAATAGTTACCGGTTAGACGTGTAAGCGTTTAACCGGTCTTTTGTTGTATCGGTTCTATTCCTTATAAAAGGGCGTGTTGCAAAATGAAATTTTGCGGCACGCCCTTTTACTTCGCCTTGGGGGCTAAGACGACTTAATTGGCTATTTGGAATAGAGTTCATTTAGCAGCTCTTTTGTGTCGATAAGATGCTGCCCGCCCATTACGATAAATATCTTGTCATACAAGTCTTTCTTCTCTTTCAGAAGTTCAACCAACCAGATGTTTCTGAAGAGGTAAACATCGTTGTACACGGGATAAAGAACGCCGTCTTCCATTTGATAAACATGCCTTGCTTGTTCGATATCCTTATCCCGCCAGTTATCAGCATTGATTGGCTCCGGCAAAAATGCGTTGACCGTATTCAGGATTTCCTCCAGCGTTCCGCCTTGATAATTGAGCCCGTTGTCTTTTAGGCGCCTCGTATCACTCAGTAGATACCCCTCAAAATCAAAACGGGAATTGTCCGGCGCAAATTGTTTCAAAGAAATTTGCCGAATCAGATACATAGCCAAAATGTTTTCCGGCTGATATTTAGACTGCAAATATTCTATCTGCCTGTCAAAAGGCGGCTCTATATCTTCCACCGGGATTCCGCTTTGTTTTGCAAGGTAGGTCGCGAAAGCGGATTCACCCTCGTAGATAGCGGTATCCCGGTCGCCCTCAAAGGTGTTGAAGCCCCCTTCTACCAGAAGCAGATTGGGGCCAAATTCCGTGAGCATGTTTTCTATGTGCTTGAACATAGGATCGTTCGGGTCGTTTGAGTGGTGGACATCGAACCAGTAGAGCTCCTTGTTGTCAGATGTAAGATGGAGGTCGTTGCCGCCGAAGATGTCATAGAGCATATACTCGCCCGATAAGGTGAATCGGAAGTAGTACACCGTACCAGCCAGTAAAATCAACACGGCACAAATTAGCGTTATGATTCGTTTCTTTTTCATGTTTCCTCCAAAACGGTTGTTTCGCCTTATTCCCCAAAAGCGGCACAGCTCCTTTTGGTTTTTATATAAAGTATGTATCTCAGCGCTGCTTCTTGCCAAAGCGTCTGGGGCATACCACCCTGCACCGGTTGCAGAGCACAACCTCGAAACCTCTGGTATTTTCCCCGTAAGTATGCGGGCGGCAGAGCGCCTGATTTGCGGTATGCCCGTCCAGTGCCTTTACCGGGCAACTGTCCAAGCACAGGCGGCACTCCTTGATGCACAGCTCCTCGGCGAGCGGGTCAGACTCCAGATTTAAATCCACCAGCACCGCGCCGATGCTCAGCATATTCCCGTATTCGCTGTTCATCAGCATCGTGTTTTTGCCGAGGGTGCCGAGGCCTGCCAGTACGGCGGCGTGCTTCATGGAGATGGTTCCGCGGCCTTCGAGCTTATCGGTCTCCCAGTAATCGTACGGCCCGTCGGCGGGGATAGGCACTGCGAACCCGTGAAATTCCCTTTCGATCTCAAGCGCCGCGTCATAAGCGATCCTGTCCAGCATATCAGGGGCGAGGTAATTAAAGTGCTTGTAGATAATTCTGGGGCTTACGAGTGTGATTCCCTTCGGTAGCGCCTTGGCAAACACCACCACGGCTTTGCAATCGGCGTAAGCATCGGTGGGATGAAAGCCTTTCGGCGCCTGTGCAAAGCGGTCGACATTCGCAATGCCGCAGAGATCGGCGCCAAGGTTTATGATGATTTCCTTGATTCTTTCTTTGGTACGATCCATCTGCATTGATTATCCTTCCTTTATTTCCGCAATCCATGTATCGATCTTCGCCTCTATGGTGTCGCTATCCTTTAATTCGGCGCTTTTAAAGTCTCTGCCGCTCACCACCTGCGCGTCGGGGCAGGCCTCCTCGAACTGCTTGAAAAAGTCGCCGTACGCGTCTATGTAGGTGCAAAAGGGCACAACCTTCTTGCCCGTTAAATCGTATTCCGATAAAAACGACATCACCGGGGGCGTCACCGAGAACCACCATATGGGCGAACCGACAAAGATGACGTCGTATGTTTCAATATCCGAAACGGCGGTTTTAAGCTTTGGCTTAAAGCCCTCGTTTACCTGTTCCTTCGCTACGGCCTCTATATCAGGGCGGCTGTAATTAAAGTCCGGCTCTATCTCGAAGGTAACCCCGCCGGTTTTATCCTTTAATATGTCGGCAACCTGACGTGTATTCCCCGTAAACGAATAATAAACAATCAGCACCTTCCCAAGCCCCGCCTTATCTTCAGCGGCCGGTGTCGCGGAGGAAGCATCAGAGGAGCTGCCCGGGCCGCTGCTTACTTCATCACCGCTGGATGGTGCCGACGAGGCCGCGCCCGAATCGGGCGAACCGATAGTTGCCGAACTGCAGCCGGTTACAAACAGTGTTAATATCGACATGATGATAAACACGCGGATCATTCGTTTTCTCATAAGGATAAACCCTTTCAGTTTGTTTTAATTTTTCCTATTATACTTCCTGCCACTTACAATGTCAAACTTTGTATATAATGCTAATTTCCATTTGAAATGGGGATATAATCTCCACTTCAAATAGAAGAGCCCAGTCGAATCAATAAAAATCGCCCCATCCTTTGGATGGAGCGAGGTTAAACGGTTCGGCCTATTTTTAGGTTAAAGCGGCTATTTCTTCTTTTGAGCCTGTTTTTTATCGGCTTCCTCTATGTTCTGGGCCGCGCGGAACTTGACAATCTCGGTAATCAACTCAAAGGGCAGCGGTTTCTCCATGGGGAACTGCACGGCGCCCTTAGAGGTTTTATACGCCGTCAGCTTGGGCAGAAAGGTTTCAATGCCGCTTGCGCCGGGGTAAAACCCGATATGGTTTTTATGAGCGGCAAAATGAACCAGATTGCCGTACAGCGTAAAGGTTGGCATCTGCCAGCTGATCTTCTCCTGAGCGTTAGGTGCCGCCTCTTTGATTACCGCCCGCAGCGCCTGCAGCTTTTGCTGTACCTCGGGCTCAAACAGCGCGATATACTCGTCGATGGTTGTATAGGTCGTTTTGTTCTCTTCCATCCGCCTAACCTCCTTATCTGTCTTTATTCCACAAGGCCCAGCAGGTAGCCGTAGCCTTCGCGCTCCATTTCGTCCTTGGGTATGAACCTGAGCGACGCGCTGTTGATGCAGTAGCGCAGGCCGCCCGCCTCTTTCGGCCCGTCGTCAAAAACATGCCCGAGGTGTGCGTCACCCACGCGGCTGCGCACCTCGGTGCGCGTCCTGCCGAACGACAAATCGGCCTTTTCACGCACCACGGCAGGGTCTATCGGCTTTGAAAAGCTGGGCCAGCCGCAGCCGGAATCGAATTTATCACAGGATGAGAACAGCGGCTCGCCGCTGGTGATGTCCACGTATATCCCTTTGCGCTTGTCGTCCCAAAATTCGTTTTTAAAGGGCGGCTCGGTGGCGTTGTGCTGTGTTACGGCATATTGCAGCTCGGTAAGTGTTTGGTTAAGCTCCTGTTTCGGCTTGGGCGTATAATCGGCTTGGTTTACAACCGCTTTCGCGGCCTTCTCAAACAGTCTGTGCCCGATGTGGCAGTAGCCGCCCGGGTTTTTATCCAGATAATCCTGATGGTACTCCTCCGCCGTGCCGAAGTTTTCAAACGGCAGCACCTCGATGGCAATCGGTTTGTCATAACGCTTTTGAAGAGCATCCATGCAGCTCTTAATGATGCCTAAATCGGCGGGATCGGTGTAGTAAATACCCGTGCGGTACTGCACGCCCCGGTCTCCGCCCTGACGGTTGACAGAGGTCGGGTCGATGGCGTCAAAGTATAGGTTTAGTAAAAAGCTTAACGGCAGCACCTTCTCGTCATACACGACCTTTACGGTCTCCGCGTGGCCGGTGTTGTGATGGCATACCTCTTCGTAGGTAGGGTTTGCGGTCTTGCCGTTTGCGTAGCCCACCTGTGTAGACTGTACACCCCGTATCAGCTTGATGTATTTCTCCATCCCCCAAAAGCAGCCGCCCGCCAGATAGATTTCAGCCATAACCTCTTCACTCCTTTGCGTTTTCACTTAGTATATGTGTTTTTTCGGCATCTATTGGTAGCTTTTTAATGAAGTGATTACAAACTCAGTGTAGCATACATCTACTGCCGGTTCAAGGAGGCAGGCAAGCCGTATCAATATGTTATAGAGATTATAAAGCAAAAGGCATACATCCGCTTGCGAATGCATGCCTAGGATACGAAATAATCTACGGCGCAATATCGAGGAACTGTACCTTTGGGTTCTTCTCCTCCACACGCTGCAGCGTCCACTGGTTTTCAAAAAGAACCACGGGCCGATCTAAGGAATCGGTTGTTTTTATGGTTTCGTTAAAATACTGGGGAAGCTCCGGCGTTGCGTCCTCCGGCACAATCCAGCGTGCATACTGGAAGGCCATCGGCTCAATGCGCAGCTCCACGCCGTATTCGCCCTGCATACGGTAGGCCAGCACATCCAGCTGCAGCGCACCGGCTACGCCGATAATGTACTTTTCCAAGCTGAAGTTGGGGTGTTGGAATACCTGAATGGCGCCCTCCACCAGCAGCTGCTCAATGCCCTTTTGGAACTGCTTGCGCTTGTTGGTGTCTTTGGCCGAAACCGAGGCAAAGAATTCCGCGGGGAACATGGGGATAGGGTCAAAGCGGAAGGTGTTTTTGTCGTCGCACAGGGTGTCGCCCAGATGCAACAGCCCCGAATCGAACACGCCCACGATGTCGCCGGCAAAGGCGTCCTCCACCGCGGAGCGGTCCTGCGCCAGAAACTGCTGCGGCTGCGCCAGACGTATCTGCTTGCCAAGGCGCGTATTATAAACGCTCATGCCCTTTTCGTACTGGCCCGAGCAGATGCGGATAAAGGCCAAACGGTCGCGGTGCTTTGGGTCCATGTTGGCCTGTATCTTGAAGATAAAGCCGGAAAAGCTCTCGCCTTCGGGGTCTACCGGCCCCTTATCGGTGTTGCGCGTGCCGGGAGCGGGCGCAATCTGGATGAAGTCCTCCAGAAACTGCTGTACGCCGAAGTTGGTCATGGCGCTGCCGAAGAACACGGGCGTCAGCTGGCCCGCACGGATACGCTCCATATCAAAGGTTTCACCGGCTTCGTCCAGCAGCGCGATATCCTCGCAGAGTGCCTGATAAGCCTCGCTGCCGATCAGCTCCTCCAGATTTTTGTCGTCCAGCTCTATACGCTGCGAGGTAAGCTTCTGCGCGCCGTGATCCCCGCTGGATTCAAACAGCTCCAGCCGCTTGAGCGCCCGGTTATACACGCCCTTGAACACGCCGTCCACCCCCACCGGCCAGGTGACGGGATAGGAGTTGATGCCTAAGGTTTTCTCCAGCTCATCCATGAGGTCGAAGGGTTTTTTGCACACACGGTCGAGCTTGTTGACAAAGGTGAAGATGGGAATCCCACGCATCTTGCATACATGGAACAGCTTCTTGGTCTGTTCCTCCACGCCCTTGGCGCCGTCGAGCAGCATTACGGCGCTGTCGGCAGCTACTAAGGTGCGGTAAGCGTCCTCGCTGAAATCCTGATGCCCCGGGGTATCCAGAATGTTGATGTGATAGCCCTCGTAATCAAAGTTCATCACGCTGGAGGTAACCGAAATACCGCGCTGCTTTTCAATCTCCATCCAGTCGGATACGGCGTAGGCCTTTGCCTTTCGGCTTTTAACACTGCCCGCCTGATGGATGGCTCCGCCGTAGAGCAGCAGCTTTTCGGTGAGCGTGGTTTTGCCCGCGTCGGGGTGAGAGATGATGGCGAAGGTTCTCCGCCGCTTGATTTCCTGTTCTCGGTTTGCCACAGATAAACGACTCCTTACTTTATTCCCAATCAATATGCCTGTTTTAATGCTAATCATCAGCGGCCCAGTGAGCCGCTGCCGCTAAGGTTATATAAGTACTAGTTTTTCTTTCCCTCGTAGTATGCCTTCCGCTTTGGGAATAACAGGCATACTGCCGTATATCCGCCCTTTTTAAGTTTGACGGAAGCAGGTACTATTATAGCAGATTGTAACAGATTATAAAAGAGATTGATAATTTTCTACTTATATAAAAATGGCACGGGATTAACATATAGATCACGCCGATTAATTGTCTGCTCATGCGGAGCATGAATTAAGGTAACGTACGGTATTGTTTTTTATCATAATACTTAAATTATCTGCCCGTTTGGGTGTATAATGTAAAAAACAGTATCAAGCACAGGGGTGTATCGCATGGCTCAAAAAACATTTGTGACCAATCTTCCGGATAAAGCCGGTGCCTTTTTAAGCGCATCCAAGATTATAGCAATGCATCAAGGCAACATTGTCAGGGTGAGCTATAACAAGGCCGTCGACCTTCATATGCTTTTTATTGACGTCGAGGCATCGGAGGAGAGGCTTACTAAAATTGAAGAAGACCTCTTAAAAATGGGGTACATCAACCAGAAGATTATCGAAACAAGGGTGATTGAGGTATCGATCAAGATTCCGGATGTGCCCGGGGCCGTTTTGCCGGCGCTCGAGGTTTTAAACCACTATAATATCAATATATCCTATTTAAACTCCTGTGCGACCGAAGAGCCCTATCAGCAGTTTAAAATCGGCCTGCTCATCGAGCAGCCCGAAATCATCAAAACGCTGCTGGACGAGATCAGCAAAATCTACTCCATCGATATTATTGAGTGCGACAGCTCGGAGGAGAATCTGGACAATACGGTGTTCTATATCCGCCTTGCCAATGAGATGCAGGGGCTGCTTGATATAAACGCCGAGCAGACGATGCAGTTTATTTCGGAATCCAACCGAATCCTGCAGGCGCTTCAAACAGAGGGGGAGGACGCCCATAAGGTATTTGATTATATCCGCCGCTTCGCGCACTTTGTAAGCAGCTATCGGGGAGCCCTTTATAAGGTGGACATCGAGCAGTACCCAGTGGACGCGCTTGTCACCCTTTACAGCATACAGCCGCACTGCGGCAGCAACACCTATGTGCTGGCGGCCTCCGAGGAGCTTATCCTCATCGATACGGGCTACGCCATCTATTCCGACGAGCTTCTGCGGGTTCTTCAAAAGCTCTTCCCGCGCTGGGAGAACCTGAAGAAGAGGGTGTATATCACCCATGCGGATGTAGACCACTGCGGGCTGCTCTCTAAGCTTGACGACGCTGAGATTATCGTGAACCAAAAGAGCGCCGAGAGCTTTCAAAGGCAGCTTGCCCGCCTGCCGGATTACCGCGAAAAGACGGAGCTGCATCTGGGCTACAGCAAAATCAGCCAGATTATATCCGGGTATACGCCACCCGACGCAGGCAGGCTGAAGGTGTTGGACAGCGGCACGCCGCAGGAGCACGACGCTTTACTCCCCGTTGGGATTATGACCGCCGGAGACCTTGATTTTACTGTATACGAGGGGAGCGGGGGGCACCTGCGCGGCGAGATGGTTTATGCATGCCCGGCGGCGGGGATCGTCTTTACCGGGGATATCCTTGTAAACATCCATGGTTTTTCCAAGGAGAGGGCCGAGTTTAATTCGCTCGCGCCCTACCTTATGAAAAGCGTTAATGTAGACTCCGCAAAGGCCACCGAGATGAGAAAGCAGGTTATCGCGTTGATAGAGGACATTTCCCATCAAAATGGGCGGCCGTGCATCGTGTGCGGGGGCCACGGCCCGATCTCGAAGCTGGTTGACGGGAAGCTGGGAAGTATAAGCTGAGACTTAAGCGGAGATTAATACAATAGTATATTTTAAATGAAAAGAACAAAGGCTCGTTGTCAGGCCTTTGTTCTTTTTTGTACTGTCATTAATAAAAATTTTACTGAAACCTTCAGCTTGTATCTCCGCGCTCTGGCAGCTATGAGCATCATCCATCCTAAAAAACTGCTGCCACTGTCTTGGAGCTTTATCCGCTTTTGCGAATACTGGTATTAATAGTGGCAATGATATAAAAAACGTAATTGAACAAATCAGTTCCTTCACCGAACAACGCAGAAGGACAGAAGTTAGAGGATGTAAAATGAAAATTGGCGTTCCACAGGGCCTATTATACTCAAAATATCAAGTCTTCGCGAAGACCTTCTTGGAGGAAATCGGCGCGGAACTGGTCATTTCACCGGATACCAACAAAACCATATTGGATGAAGGGGTGCGATATTGTGTTGATGAAGCCTGCTTGCCCATGAAGGTTTTTCATGGCCACGTTTCATGGCTGAAAGACCGGTGCGATGCCATACTGATTCCGCGTTTTATCAGTCTAAAAGCAAAGGAGTATATCTGCCCCATGTTTTGCGGGCTGATTGAAATGATATCCAACGACATCCCGAACCTCCCTTGCATGATCGATACGCCCATTTACGCAACAGACCGTCGTCAATTATTACAGTGGGCCGAAAAAGCAGGCAGCGTTGTTACTAAGGACAAAGCCAAAATCGCCGCCGCGCTTGATAAAGCATTGCAACAGTACGCAAATTCAAAGGTGGGCTTTCATGATGAAGGATACCCTCTTAACGTTGCTCTGATCGGGCACGCATATAATATCTACGATCCGTTTATCAATATGGATTTAAAGAATAAACTCAACGAGCTGGGGATCGGCGTCATTACATCGGAGTATATCGACAGGGCGTGTATCGACGAAGAGGTGAACCAATTATTCAAAAAACCCTTTTGGACATTCGCGCGGGATTATTACGGCGCCGCAGCCCATATCATAAAGAATCAAAAGGCGGACGGTATCATCTATCTTTCTTCGTTTTCATGCGGGATAGATTCGGTGGTTACTGAGCTTATCAAGTGCGAAATAGGGGCCTTTCCCTTTATGGTTTTAAAATTGGATGAGCATACCGGCGAGGCGGGCTTTGATACGAGAATCGAAGCGTTTTCCGATATGCTTAAAAGGAGATGTGTCGTTGGTCATCACTTTTCCTAATATGGGGAACGTCGCTCTGGGAATGAAAACGCTTTGTCAGGGACTCAATATACCTTGTATACTGCCCGAAAGAAATAACAAGCGAACACTCCAGATCGGTTCCTATTACTCTCCGGAGGAAATCTGCCTGCCCTTTAAGCTTGTACTTGGCAATTTTATTCAGAGTATAGAAAAGGGAGCAGACACCGTTTTAATTACCGGCAGCTGCGGGCCATGCCGATTTGGAGAATACTGTGAGCTGCTGATGAAGATCCTTAGTTCGATGGGGTATAAAAATTTGGAGTTTATCGTCGCCGATTTGTCCTCTGAGATCGGTGCGCGGGAATTTATGCGCAGGATCGGCAAGATCTCTGATGCCAGTACCGTCAGTAGATCCGATAAAATCAAGGCCTTGCATACCGCGTTCAAAGTAGTGGAGTTATGCGATAAAGTCGATGCCATGGCCTATGATTTGGCAGGCTATGAGATCAATAGAGGCGAATGCAGGCAGATTTTGAATGAATATAAGGCCAAAGCGCTGGAGTGCAAAGACCCGGAGGAAATGATAAAAACTTTGCGGGCTTATCAAAAGAAGTTTGAGAATATTCTTATAGACAAAAACAAAAATCCGCTAAAGATATCGATTATCGGCGAGATATTTACCGTCATCGAACCGTTTTCAAATTTTTATATCGAAGAAAAGCTCATGGATTACGGAGTTTCAACCAAGCGGTTACTTACGCCCAGCTGGTGGGTCAAAAATATGATATTAAAATTCATCAATATGGATGCCCGTGATGTCTACAGCGCTGCAAAAGAATACATGCCATATCCCGTGGGAGGGCATGGAAAAGAATGCATCGGCGAAGCCGTATTGGCGAAAAAGGAGGGCATGGACGGCGCGATTCAGATCTTCCCGCTGGGGTGTATGCCGGAAGTGATAGCAAAATCGATTCTGCCTGCGATACAGAGAGATAAGGATTTTCCTATCATGACGTTAATCGTGGATGAGGTTGCCGGTGAGGCCGGATATATTACAAGGGTTGAGGCGTTTTTGGATATGCTGCAAAGCAGAAAAAGACGGGTCAACGCATAAAACCATCGAAAGGGATTGTATCTTTGGAAGCACATTATTATTTAGGCGTAGATGTCGGTTCGGTAAGTACCAATCTGGTTCTTATGGCTGAGGACTATATAGTCCATGATAAGCTTTATTTAAAAACAGGCGGTCATCCGGTTGATGCCCTCAAAAGCGGGCTCAAAAGCCTTGCAGATCGATTCGGAAGTATTCATATCCGGGGTACGGGAGCGACCGGCAGCGGAAGGCAGTTGGCGGGTGCGCTTATCGGTGCGGACGTGATTAAAAATGAAATCACCGCCCATGCCGTTGCGGCCTCCAGTATAGAACCCAACGTCAGAACCATTTTAGAGATTGGTGGGCAGGATTCTAAAATCATCTTTTTAAAGGACGGCATCGTAAACGACTTTGCCATGAATACCGTATGCGCTGCCGGAACAGGCTCGTTTTTGGACAGGCAGGCGTCTCGCCTTGATATCCCCATTGAGAAATTCGGCGGGTATGCGCTCAAAGCGCAAAACCCGGTTCGCATTGCGGGCAGATGCGCTGTATTTGCCGAATCGGATATGATTCATAAGCAGCAGACAGGGCACTGCTGCGAGGACATCATAGCAGGACTATGCGAAGCGCTTGTACGCAATTATCTTAACAATCTGGCCAAGGGAAAGGATATTGAGGAGCCCATTATATTTCAGGGAGGCGTGGCCGCTAATGTCGGCATCGTGGCGGCCTTTGAAAAGATACTGGGCAAGAAAATTATCATACCACGCCATTATGATGTAATGGGCGCGTACGGGGCGGCGATTCTCGCAAAAGAGGAGATCGAAGCGACCGACAAAGAGACTGGCTTTTGCGGGTTTGATAATATCAATGATGACTTTGACGTAAAAAGTGTGGAATGCAAAGGCTGCTCCAATATGTGTGAGGTTATAAAAATAAGCTCAAACGGCGAAATTAAAGCGTGTTGGGGCGACAGATGCGGTAAATGGAGCACGCTTTCCAGTAAGGTACGCATTTAATATGAGTTAGCACATTTCATGAAATAGGTGGCCATAAGCCGGAGATAAGATTGCTGTCAGGAAAAGATTTCGGCAGCGCATCTGTCTCCGGCTTTCTTTGTTGAGCATTTTTAACCATGTTGGAACTAAAACCTTCAGCCGAAAACATATTACTTCATTGACCATCATACCTGACGTGGAGATTTTAACGCAAAAAATCCTCACACTTCTAAAATAAAGTGTGAGGATTCAGTGGTGCCGCTGACCGGACTTGAACCGGTACGGAGTTGCCCCCGAGGGATTTTAAGTCCCTTGTGTCTGCCGATTCCACCACAGCGGCAAGAACGGCATAAATAACGCAAGCATTATATTACAACAAATAAGGTGCAAAGTCAATATGAACTTTTGATTTGCTTGTAGATAGAAAGTACTGTTTATAATATGTAAAGAAAATAACGAAAAGGTAACAAAAGTATTTACAAGTTAAAACTATAAAATAGATATAAATATAAACAAAAGAGGTATAATACAGTATGTATTTATAAAATTAATAATTTTGTATATTATTACTAGAATTGTATTACAAAATTATAACAAAAATAATTACAAACTCTATTGCAATCTACTTGTTTATGGTATATACTGTGGTTGTGGTTAGAAAATAACCCAAAAACTATTTTTTAAGGAGGAAAATACCCATGAAAAAAGTACTTGCATTAGTACTGGCTGGTGTAATGGCTCTTAGCCTTGCAACAGTTGTATCCGCGATGGACATTAGCCCCGATGACAACGACACTGACTACAGCGATGAGGAAATCGAGAGCGAGGGCCTGTTCGTATTTGACGGCGAAGATTGGGAAGACGAAATTATCCCTGATGGCGATTTTGTAGCAATTGGTGACAGCCTGTTTGCAACCGTGGTAAGTGATACCGAAAAGTATGACTTCAGTGCTACCGTTACCTCCAGCAAATCTGACATGATTAAGGCTTCTCTTGACGTCGACACTGTTAAGGATAAGGCTGCTGGCACAGAAGGCAAGTCTGTTGTTCTGAAGCTGGATCCCGCTGATTCTTATTTCACTGTTGAAGAGCATGAAGTAAAGATCAAGCTTGTAGTTATCCAGAAGGAAAAGGTATCCGGCGGTGACACTTACAAGTTCTCTAAAGAGTTCAAAGTAAACATCAAGAACAAAGAGCACGGCGAAGACGATTTCTATGAGAACGCTTCCGGCAAGATTACCTCTGCTATCGGCGATCTCAGCAATCCTGTAATTGCTGCTGACGTGTTCACCGGTATTGCCGATGGCGAGGCTCTGGAACTCAACTATGGCGATTACTCTGTAAACTTCACTAAGGTTAACAACCAGAACACTGGTCTTTACCTGAAGGCTGACACCGCTGTTGCTGATGGCTCCAAGGCTATCGCTTCCATCGCTTTCAAGCCCACCCGCGTGAAGGACGCCGCTACCATCTCTATGCCTATCGATGCTGACGACGAGAACCTCTACGGCGAGAAGGTATTTGTATACGCTCTCGTTGATGGCAAGCCCTCCGGCGATGCTATCGAAGGCAGCGTTGTTAACCACAACAGCGTAATCTTCACCGTTCCCGCTGGCACAACCCTCGGCACTTGGGCTGCTTATGGCGCTAAGACCGAAGGCGATGCTGAGAAGCCCGCTATCCCCGAGACCGGCGCTAACGACATTGTTAACATTGCTATCGTATTCGCTGTAGTTGCTCTTGCAGCTGCTGGCTTCGTAGCAGTAAAGAAGGCTAGCAAATAATTAACCTTCATGGGTTGGTTATAAGCTTAAAGCTTAAATAATTGTCGTAGGAAGACACCCTTTCGTAGGGTGTCTTCCTTTTTGTGTGCTGTGATAGGGGAAGCGCGAAAAAGCTATAGCTATAACGATACATATAAAAGAGATACTCCTTTGATAGATGGAACTCGGGCAATATGTACCACGCCTGTTAATAAATAGTAAACAATATTACAAAAGAGTAACAGAATTGATTTACAACATCATATAATATTATATAATAGTTTCAATTAATCAATAAAATGGAAAACAATCTGCTGAACTGGATAGTTTGGATAAGAAATAGTTACAGAATTATAACAATTTTTTTTACAAACCTATTGTATTTTTCATGTTTATGGTTTATACTATGGCTGTGGTTAGAAATTAACCCAACAACAACTATTTTTTAAGGAGGAAATTACCCATGAAAAAAGTACTTGCATTAGTACTTGCAGCTGTTATGACACTTAGCCTGTCTACAGTTGTATCCGCATTCTCCATTACCCCTGACACCGAAGATGCTGTAGGTTCGTCCGCTCTCACTGCGTACGAGACCGCTACCTTCGATAGCGATGCTTTCGAGACCACCGTTACACCTGATGGCACTTCTTTCACCGAATCTGCTACTGATCCTGATGCTTTCTCTACTGATGGTTTCAGCTTCAGTGCAAACGTATCTTCCAACAACTCCGCTGTTCTTAAGGCTTCTTTAAGCATTAAGGACACCGCCGCTAAGGACGGTAAGCTTGTTACCTTAAAGCTTGAGCCCGCTGATTCTTTCTTCACCGTTGAAGAAAAAGAAGTAAAGGTTAAGCTTGTTGTAGTTCAGAAGCCCGAGAGCGGCGACGCTGTTAAGTTCAGCGAGGAGTACACCGTTACTGTTTCCAACAAAACTCACGGCGAAGATGACTTCTTTGAGAACGCTTCTGGCAAGATCGTTTCTGCTATCGGCGACCTCGAGAACCCCGTAATCGAAGAGGATGTATTCACCGGTATTGCTGATGGCAAGGCTCTGGAGCTCAACTATGGCGATTACTCTGTAAACTTCGCTAAGGTTAGCAACCAGAACACCGCTCTCTACCTGAAGGCTGACACCGATGTTGCTGATGGCTCTAAGGCTATCGCTTCTATCGCATTCCAGCCCACCCGCGTTAAGGACGCTGCTACCATCTCTATGCCTATCAGCGCTGACGACGAGAACCTCTATGGCGAGAAGGTATTTGTATACGCTCTCGTTGATGGCAAGCCCTCCGGCGAAGCTATCGAAGGCACCGTTGTTAACCACAACAGCGTAATCTTCACCGTTCCCGCTGGCACCACCATGGGCACATGGGCTGCTTACGGCGATAAGGCTGAAGGCGATGCTGAGAAGCCCGCTATCCCCGAGACCGGCGCTAACGACATCGTTAACATTGCTATCGTATTCGCTGTAGTTGCTCTTGCAGCTGCTGGCTTCGTAGCAGTAAAGAAGGCTAGCAAATAATTAACCTTCACGGGTTGGTTATAAGCTTAAAGCTTAAATAACTGTCGTAGGATGACACCCTTTCGTAGGGTGTCATCCTTTTTTAGTATCGGGCATAGTAAACACTTTCATCACTGATACAAGTAATCAACTCAGTATGCTTCTACCTTACAATTTATATCGGTGGGTCTATAATATGCCCAAACGTAAAGGCCGCTCGCATTCTGCGAGCGGCCTTTATGCGCCTTTAATGACATTATTTAATGCCTAGGTTTCGTTTTTACCTTGATACAAGCCTTCACCAAAGCGGCAGTTACCTCCTTACCATTTTCGGCAAGATACTGCTCTAACGCGTCCCCGCGAAGCTCCTCGGTGGAAACATATTGTACAGGCATAAGGTTTAACGCAACAGCGGCGACGTCCTGTCGGCACAGGCCGCAGCGGCATACGTTCATGCGCTCAATAATCTCATCCAGCTTGTTTGTAATGGCGTATTCCGCGATATTTATTAGGTGGTGCAGTTCCTTTTCCGGCTCCCTCGCTACGGCAGGGGAAACAGGATTGTTGATGGGTATCTCCTCCACTGGCGGCTGAGCGGCAGCGGATACTGCCGACTGCGAAGAAGGTACATTTGCAGCTACAGGGTCGGGTGGGGTATCAACAGAAGCTGCATGGATAGTCTCGGGCTCCGGTTGTGATACCTCCTCCGTAAAACCGGATGGCTTTTCGGGGGCAGGGCTCTCCTCCTGCCCCACCGTGGGAGCAGGTGTAAGGGGAGTATCGTTTTTAGGCATCGGTTCTAAATGCTCATGCGGCTCTTTGGCGACAGGGGCCTTTTTTGTGCGCGACGGCTGCTTTTGCACCATCTTCGCGATAGAAAGCCCCTCTTCCGCCTGTTCGCCCTCAGCGAGGGCCTCCTCGTTTGCGCCGGCGGTTAAAAGGTTTAATACATGAGCGGTTTTACTGCTCTTTCGTCCCATTGGGTTCACTCCGTTTCAGCAGTTCATCGATAAGCTGTTTATAGTCTTTGGCGGCAGCCGCGTTGGGCGCATAGGCTATCACGCTTTCACAGTGGGCGGGTGCTTCCGCCACCGCGACACTGGTCCTGATCCTTGATTTAAACACAACCGTGTTTAGCTGCCTGGCCACCACCTTTGCAAGGTCTTCTACGTCCCTCGTGAGGTTGGTGCGGTTGTTGTATTTTGTAAGCAGGATACCGTCAATGGTTAGGTTGCTGTTGTAGTATTTTCTGACGGTGTCAATGGTTTCCTTCAGTTGTGAAATACCCTGAAGGCTTAATATCTCGGGCACCATCGGAATGATGATGCTGTTGGCGACGGTGTAGGCGTTAACGGTCAGGATGCTGAGCGCCGGAGGGGTATCGATCAATACATAATCGTATTCTTCCGCGATGTCGCCCATGGCCTCTTTTAAGATATGCTCTCGTCCGGGACGGTTAAATTCAAGCTCCGCGCCGCTGAGCAGTATATTGGAAGGCAGAATATCGCAGGTTCTGGTTTGCTGTATGGCGTTTCGGATGGGCACCTGCCCCTTGAGCACCTCATAAACGGTAGGGCTGTCCTCCGTCTCGGCGCCGACACTGAAGCTCAGGTTGCCCTGAGGGTCGAGGTCTATTACGAGTACCCTGTAGCCTTTCATACGTAGTCCGCCTGCCATAGAGCAGGTGGTGGTTGTCTTACCTACACCGCCTTTTTGATTGGTTATAACGGTAATCTTTTTCATATGCTGACATCCACCTTAAGTTATTTGTATTACATAATGGTATCAGTTATATCCCAGTCCGGTTATGACCACGCTGCGCATCTCTGGGTCATTAAAAAGGTCATACTGCAGGGTACCATCCTCGATATTGCGAACAACAGGGCGCAGCGGCTGCGATTCATGATTCTTCACCACCACCCCGACAAGGCCGCTGCTTAGCCGCACGCAGGTGCCTACGGGATAAGGGGCCACTTTTTTCAGGAACACCCGCACAAGCTCATCATCAAAAAAGGTTCCCACGCCGCCCATGATGTACTCAATCGCTTCCGAAGGCATGTTCGGCCTGCGGTAGGGGCGGTTGGAGGTGAGAGCGTCGTATACGTCGGCGATAATCAGCATACGCCCGAACAACGGAATATTGCTGCCCGAGATCCCATAAGGGTACCCTGTGCCGTCCAACTTTTCATGATGGCTGAGGATGCCGTCGTAGGTGCTCGGCGGAATCATGTTCTTACCCTTAAAATAGTTTGCGCCGTAAACGGGATGCAGCTTTATAATGTCATATTCCTGCGCGGTAAGCTTTGCAGGCTTGTTGATGATATCCAGCGGCACATCCAGCTTGCCGATGTCATGCAGCATGGCACATAAGCCAAGCTCGTACAGGGTATTGGCGTCAAACGCCATGGTAATACCCATGGCAATGGCTAAAATAGCAACGCTCAATGAATGGTGGTAGGTATAGTCGTCGTACATCTTGAGGTTGATAATGTTAGCCATAAACTGGCTGTTGCTCGAGATATCGCGAATCAGATTCTCGGTGATCACACCGATGGAATCGATCTGCTTTACGACGACGGCGTCACTGGTGCCTTTAAAGTTCACATACAGCTGTTTTATACCCGCCACGGCCTTCATCCGGAGCTCTTCATCAATACTGCCTTCGATGGCGGCATCGTCGTCTACACCGTCATTGATATAAGCGCCCGCGAAGCCGCACGCCAGTAAACGCTTAATATATCCTTCGGTCAGCGCCTCACCTTTTCGTAGCAATACAGTTGTATAATCTTCATAATCATACAACCGAATATCGCGGGAGATGACCATTCCCGCAGTCAATTGATTGGTGGGTAGAAAAATCATAGTGTTCCAATCCTAACTGCCCTACTTGGTGTCGTCATGATGGAAAAGGCCAGTTATACTAAAATGTTAAAACAGTATGGGCGCAACACAAACCCTCTCCCGCCGAATGTGATCGGTGGCCGGCCATAGTACAGGGTGATTTTATCCTGCACGCTAACAAGAAAAATGGAATCGACATAAATAGAATTTTCGGTATAATTATGGTGAAATTACGTATTTATTCTACCACAAACCCAATTTATTTTCAAACAGTAGCATACAGGAAAATAGTTGTGTGGTATGTAAAAAGGCCGCAAATAAGAGATGCCGCGCCCGCCAAAAATGGCGGCTGCACAGCATCTGAAGAATATGTATATCAAAAAATCTAAAATTTCCAGTAAAAAATCATGAAAAATAACTAAGCAATATAGCGGCTGATAAAGGGTATCTTGCGTATGAGGTACGCGGGCACAAAGCTCAGGGTGAAAACGGCAACGGCAAGGAGCGGCACCATCCATACGGGGTTATAGGTAGTGGGAGTAAAGCCGTACAGGCCGTGCTCGAAAGGGATAATCAAAAAATCATGTACCAGATATACAGCGAAGGTGATGCCGGAGCAGGTCTCGATGCGCTTATCCCACTTGCTGCCGAAACTCAGTGATGAAAATCGGTTCTTGCCATACACCATCATGGCAACCGCCATAATGACGACATTGGGCGATGTATTCTGGTAAAACAGCTGGTTCCCCGCGCCCTCATGTACCGACAGCAGAGAGGAACCCACAATTGTAAATACAAGCGAAAAGATGCCCCCGGCATACAGCAGCCAGACATGCTTAAAATCGGTGTTAAACCGGCTGATGCAATACCCCAAAAGGAACATGCCCGGAAAGCCAACCGCCTGCATAAATACCGCGGAATTCTGAAACGGCGAAAAGTAAGTGATATAGGGCGTAAAACCGGAGATCGCAAGCATGGTAAGGCTTACAGCCCAGAGCCGGCACGGGGATTTACCGGCAATCAGCCTGCGCATCAGCGGAGTTAAGAGATAAAGCGCCGTAATGGCGTATAAAAACCACAGGTGCCTTCTGGCTTTTAAGGTGAAGATAGCGCCCAGACCACGCAGTATGTCGTAGGGTGTAAAGAACCCGTTTGTCAAAAGTGCTGTGTACAGGTAATAAACCACGCCCCAAAAAAACAGTGCCGCTACCATACGCAACACGTTCTTTTTGTATAAGGAGCTTATTGTAATCCTCTTTTCAGGGTGTAAAAACAGCCCACCGCTCATCATAATAAACACGGGGATGCACCAGCGCGACAGCGAATCGTATACGTTAAGTACCTGCCAGTTAAAGGAGGTCACCGGCAGTGTAAGCCAATCGCAGGCCGATATGTGGATGAGCACTACGGCAAAGATGGAAAGGATGCGTATAAGGTCAAGATACACAATGCGGTTAGAATGTCCGACGGTCGATGCTGTTCCCATGGCGGTACCCCGTTTCTGCAAAGTTGTTAGCATATACGTAAACGATTCATAGGCAGAAATGTATTCACCGCCGAACGGCTCCGGCTTAGGATTTTACAAAGGTTTTATCCTGGGCGGGGCAGGAGGGGCGCTGCTTATTGCGGAATACCCACTCGCGCTGTACCTGAAAGCTGATTAGGAACAGTACCGCGTCGACAATCACCTTGCTCCATATCGGGCTGATGTGGGTCAGGCTGGAAAGGCCGTATACCCCGAGGTAGGAGAAGGTGGCCTGTATGACACAGATGATAATGTATTTTAAGAGCGAATTGCGCTCGCCCTTTTTAAAAACGAGGTTGCGGTTTACCTTATAGTTAAAGGTGGAGGAACCGATGCGTGCCGCGTAGGTGGCGCAAAGGGTATTAAATACCAGAGAAAATTGCGAGGTAATGGCCAGTACGATACTGAACAGAATCATGTCCACCACAAACGAAGAGAGGGAAGAAAGTAAAAAGCGGATGATAAGCGCATAGATACGGGCGGAGTCACGCAGCATTCTGAAGTGTGTTGATTTATTGCCGTCTATATATATGGTTTGGATGGGCACCTCATAAATCGGAATATCCAGCCGCTTGCTCTCCATCAGGATGCTGCTGCAAAATTCAAAGTGTTCACCATACGTACGTATCAGGTGTCGGAGCAGCTCGCTGGAGATGCCGCGCAGCCCGGTTTGGGTGTCGCTTACCTTAATGCCGCACAAAAAACGGAATACATTGCGGGTGATGATGTTGCCCGCACGGTTTGTCCAAGGCACCTGCTGCTGGTTGAAGTTCCGGGTACCAAGCACCAAATAACCGGGGTTTTGCCTTAGCGCCGCCGCACAGCGGAGCGCATCCTCGGGGCTATGCTGCCCGTCGGCATCCAGCGTAACCGCGCCAAGATAATCGGGGTATTGGTTTAAAAAATAGTTAAAGCCGGTTTTAAGCGCTCTGCCGTAGCCAAGATTTACCGCATGATTGACTACATTGCAGCCGTACTGTGCCACAGCCTGCTCAAAAACAGCGGATGATTGCTCCGCGCTGCCGTCATTTACAATAATGATCTGTTCAAACCCGACCCGCTGTAGGCCCGTGATGGTTTTTAACAACTTCTCATCCGGGTTATACGCGGGTATAATGGCAGCGATTTTAAGTTGCTCCATAAAATTCTCCCTTAAAAAGCGGCATTTGTTATACTAAATTCCATTTGAAATAGGGATAAAATCCCCATTTCAAGCACGCCGTTATACTAACGGCGTGGGCGGCTTTTAGCCGCAAAATTGCCATTCAATACTCATTGTGCAATAGTGCTTAGCGTTGTTGCTCCCCGCCAAAGGTGGGGATTAAAAAGTAATTTTATTACTTTAAAATTAGTATTATTATGCCAAACTTGCGATTAAAAAGACATACCCGTGCATCAAATGCCGAGAATGCCCTCATTTCTGATGTCGACCGATATCACGGACAATAAATAATATACCATGTTGAATGGAATTTGTAAATAATGTATGCAAATTAATGCGGTGAACGGTAAATTATCGGTAAATATTTCGTTGACAGAAGTGGTCGAAAACGGTATAGCCTCGCAGACGCTACAGCCCATATATGTAGGCATTATCAACAAGGGGAACACAGCGCTGTTTATTCTGGCAGCCGTCTACGCATACAAGTTGTTGGATAAAAAAGAAGCGATGTCCGTTTAATAAGTATGCGTGCAAAGCTCCTTGATCTTGTCGCGCAGCAGCAGGAAATCCTCAAAGGCGACGGGCTTTAGGTTCGGGTTGCGCAGGAGCGCCGCAGGGTGCATGGTGCCCATCACGAGGCGGCCGTTTTGTTCAAACCATTTGCCGTGCTCGCTTGTTACCTTGAAGTTCTCGCTGATAAAGCGCTTGGCGGCAATGCGCCCCACGCAGACGATAATCTTGGGGTTCAGTAGCTCTATCTGGCGTGCGAGGTGCCCGGCGCACGCGGCCTGCTCCTCGGGCAGCGGGTCGCGGTTCTCGGGCGGGCGGCATTTGATGATGTTAGCGATGTAGATGTTCTTATCGCGGTAAAGGTCGATGCAGGCGAGCAGCTTGTCCAACAGCTGGCCGGAGCGGCCCACAAACGGCAAGCCGTCCGCATCCTCCTGCGCACCCGGCGCTTCGCCGATAAACAGCACCTCGGCATCCTCCACCCCGGTGCCAAATACCACGTTTTTACGCGTCTGGCTCAAGGCGCAGGCAGTACAGCCCAGAACGTTCTCCCGCAAACTGTTAAAGCTCTCGCTCATGCTTTATCAAATCCTTTATATATAGTATAATCGTCCATTTCCGCCGGTTACCCCGCAGGGGCGAGGCGGTGGACATAAAAATAAACGCATGCAAAGGCTGGTCCTTTTACATGCGCTTATTATACCATATTTCAATTTAAAAAAGTATAAGGCTTGCAATAACGGGCGAATAGTCGTAGAATAGGGATGTAATACATACTAATGGAGGAAGCAACGGATGAAGTTTATCGTTGAAACATCTGCCCGTCATGTGCATGTAAGTGAGGCGGATTTAAAAACATTATTTGGCGAGGGCGCAACCCTGACGAAGAAGAAGGACCTTTCCCAACCCGGTCAGTATGCCTGCGAAGAGCGCGTTACCGTTGTAGGCCCCAAGAGCTCACTTGCGGGTGTATCGATACTCGGCCCGACACGTCCCAACACTCAGGTGGAGCTTTCGGCCACCGACGCGCGTTCCATCGGCATCTCCGCGCCGATTCGCGAGTCCGGCGACATCAAGGGCAGCGGCGCCTGCAAGATCGTCGGCCCCAAGGGTGAGGTAGAGATCAGCGAAGGCGTAATCGTTGCGAAGCGTCACATCCACGCAACCCCTGCCGATGCCGCGAAGCTTGGCGTAAGCGACAAAGAGGTGGTTGCCGTTAAGATTGTTACCCCCGAAAGAACTACCATCTACGGCGACGTGGTAGTGCGCGTATCAGATAAGTTCGCGCTTGCCATGCATATCGATACCGATGAATCCAACGCCGCAGGTACATCCGGCACCATCGAGGGCGAGATTGTGAAGCTGTAAGCTTCCATCCAATCAACCGGCGATACCATATTAATCGCGCCGGTGTAAAAGCGATAAAAGAATCAGGCAGCGGCTGGGCTTGCGAAGCAGGCTTAGCCGCTTTTTGTATTACCGGTTAAGCAGACACACTCTCTTTCCGCCTGTTGACACCATTTTGTATTTTTGGTATCATAATAGTATCGTATTGAAAAGGAGTACTTTATGCTGCTTGCATTTCTGTAAACTTGTAAAAAGACTGTGCTTAGCCCTGTTCGATGGGGCTTTAAGTTTAGCATGCTTTTTTACGGGTGCGAACAGAGATGTAAAGGCTGGCTGTATGTATTGCCGCTGCGGCTTTTTTACCCTTTTGCATAACTGATCGACCTTGCGTGAGCAGCTGCCAAACTGGCGAGCCGTTCACGCTTTTTTGTTCTTTTACTACGCAACTCAACCGAATGATGGAGGTAACTATGAAGCCAACCAATACATGGGTATCCAAAACCGCGCTGTTTTTAACCAGCCAGATGTTCTCGCTGTTTGGCTCCTCGGTGGTAGGGTATGTGGTGATATGGTACATTACGCTCGAGACCTCGTCGGCGTGGATGATGACCGTTTCCATCCTCTGCACCTTTTTGCCGCAGCTGTTCGTTTCACTGTTTGCGGGGGTGTGGGCCGACCGTTACAGCCGCAAGCTGCTCATTATGCTCTCGGATCTGTTTACGGCACTATGCACCCTTGTGCTGGCGGTATTTTTCCTGCTCGGGGTGCGGTCTTTTACCCTCATCTTTATCATATCCGCATTGCGCTCGCTGGGCGCGGGCGTACAGGCGCCCGCGGTAGGGGCCATACTGCCGCAGCTGGTGCCCACCGAAAAGCTCACCAAGGTAAACGGCATCAGCAACGCGCTAAATTCGGCACTGATGCTGCTTTCCCCTGCCGTGGGCGGGTTGCTGCTTGCCGAGGTGGATATGGGCTACGCGCTGCTGGTGGATGTGATCACCGCGCTGCTTGCAGTGTGTATCCTGCTGTTTTTGAAGGTGCAGAAGGCGGAGCGCTCGGATGAGCCGGCGTCTACCCTCGGCGACCTGAAAAAGGGCCTGCGCTACACCATGGAACACCCGATCTTGCGCCGGCTGATGATCTTCTACCTGCTGTTTTTCTTCTTGGTATCACCCGCCGCGTTCCTAACGCCTGTGATGGTGGAGCGCAGCTTCGGCCCCGAGGTGTGGCGGCTGACGGCCAACGAGATGCTGTGGACGGCGGGCTCGCTGCTCGGCGGTGTGCTTATCTCGGTGTGGGGCGGGTTTAAAAACCGACTTGCCACCATGGCGCTGGCGACCGCGGGCTTTGGCGTTACCTTCGCGCTGTTGGGGGTTGCGGGCAACTTCTATCTCTACCTTGGCATCATGCTGGTGTCGGGCATCTTCATGCCGGTTTTCAGCACGGCGGAAACGGTGCTGGTACAGGAGACGGTGGAGGAACAGATGCTCGGGCGCGTGTTCTCGATTGTACAGATCATCATCACCGGCTCCATGCCGCTGGGCATGGTGGTGTTCGGCCCGCTGGGGGATATTATCAAGATCGAGTACCTGCTCATCGGCACCGGCGTGCTCATGGTACTGCTCACACCGTTTATCCTGAGCAGTAAAGCAAGTGTGAAGTCAATTAACTTGTCACCCGCCGGAGCGGTTACTGAGGAAACCGCTGCTTCTGCTGAACGTGCAGCAGACGATGCCGCCGCCAATTAAGAACTGATCGGCAGCGTAAGCCCTGCGGCGTATCTCGTATTGAGATAGGCCGCAGGGCTATTTTATTCAACCCCTAACGTCTTAACCGCCGTCCGTATCTGCTGCCACTCGTTTTGCAGCTCCCGCAGCCTTTGCTGCCCCTGAGCCGTGATTCTGTAGTACTTTCGCTGCGGCCCGCCGGAGACCGTGCCATAATAGGTCTCGGTATATCCGTCGCTGTGCAGGCGCCGTAGGATGGTGTAGATGGTCGCTTCATGTACATCGGTAAAGGCCCTTGTTACTATCTGCATCAGTTCATAGCCATACATCTCTTTTTGCTTTATCTGTGACAGGATGCACAGCTCCAGCACACCCTTCTTCATCTGCCCGTCCACGACAATACATCCTCCTGACGCTTACTACCTTGCTTTCTGATAAAGAACAGGGCAAATACTATTGTTAGTACGATACCCACCGCCACTGGCAGCAGGCTCCTGTATATACCTGCCGCCAGTGTCTCGGGTGAGACCATCTCCCGCAGCAAAAGGGATATATCCGAAAGGGTAAAGAATGCCCCCAACGGGTAAAACAGCAGCCCTTTTGCCCACGCATAAGCGGCGGATAGGTGCAACAGCCATAAAACAGCACAAACTATCAGCAGTACAGTCAGGCTTGTAATGGCGGACATGAACATACCGAGTATCTCGGGGCTGAGAATGTAATCAACAAAGGAGAAAGCGTTCAACAGCATCTGCGCCAGTGATGCAATGAATAAGGTGAGCACACCCAGCAGCACAACGGTTGCAGCGATGTAAAAATGAGGTGCTTTTTGAAGGCGGGGTTTAAAAAGCTTATGATATCCGCCCACCAGCAACAATATCGGAAGTACCGTCGTCAAAAGGATATCGATACCGTACCGGCTTAGGCGAACCTGCTTAAAATTCAGGACAAAAAGTATTGCGATAACGCCAGCCGCGGCCAGAATTCTGCCCAGTATGGCCCTAAGGCGGACATATTCATGCCGTGCTTTTTCCGTGGAAACGTCTTTTTTGTCGCGTAACAGCTCCTGTGCCACTGTTGCGGGCAAGCCGAATTCAGACGTCAGCTCGTCCTCTGTTTTACCCTCTTGCATCCCGGTATCGAAATACTCCGCATAGTCGGCGGTAATCTCGTAAATATCCTGTATTGGCAGCCCTTTTTCCAAAGCCGCGGTAAGTGCCTGGAGATACTCTGTTTTCGTCATGCTCATTCACTCCGTTCTGCAAATCCATAATCAGTAATTAGAGCATAACTCACTACTGATTAATAGTCAATAGTTTCGGCATATTTAGGCGAATAATATCGCTACCAGTAATATTTTAATAAATTATAACTTTTCTTCGACCTCTCTTGACGCTCAACCCAATATATGTTATCATTATCTCGAAATAAAAACAGAGAGGATGTTTTTGATGTCGGCGTCTGTAAAGGTGGTTCACAACTAAATAGTTGTTGAAAGGTTTTTCGGCGGCGGGGTACAGCGTGTATGCCTGCTTGTTCGTTTTACCTTTCGGGCTCGCCGTTTTTTCGGCAGGGCTCGAACATCTGCCTGCGTGCAAGGGCTTATGGCCTGTCGCGCGTTACAGACATGCTTCATAAACTACCTTTATGAAATACACGACCCCTTAGTAATGCCTAAGCCGCGTTTTCATCGCACTAAGCGACGATATGTGGCTTTTGAGGATATGCAAGGGGAACTGAAGCGTGGCGGATTCGTTCTGTCGCGTATTTTTTATGTGTTTTTATAAGTGGTGCGTAGTACCCGCGGGAGCAGTCTGCCCTTATCATTCGATGTGAAGGAGCGAGAGATGTTTTATCCCCGCGGGCATTCTTATTAGGAGGAAAACACCGTGGAAAAACCACTTATCACACTTGAATTTAATAGGATCCTCGATATGCTCTGCGCCCTTGCGGTTTCACCCAGGGCGGAGGGGCGGCTGCGTGCACTGCGCCCGGCGCTGAGCGAAAGCGAATGTGCGCGCCGGATGGCGGAGACCACCGACGCGAAGTATATCCTCGAGAGCTTTGGCAACCCGCCGCTCACCCCCATGAAAGAGATCGAGATGCTGCTGGAGCTCTGTACCAAGGGTGCCATGCTCATTCCCGAGCAGCTTGGGCAGGTGGCGCAGTTTTTGGCGGCATGCAGGCGCATGAAGGGGTACCTTAAAAAGGCGGAGCTTATCAGCGGCGATATCGCGCTCTATGGCGGCTCCGTCGACCCGCTAAACGCGCTCTGCGAGGAGATCGACCGCACGGTGCGCGGCGACAGGCTGGATGACGCCGCATCCCCCGCGCTGCGCGATATACGCAGGCAGATAGACAACATGCACACTGCCGTCAAGGCGAAGCTCGAAAGCCTTTTGCGCGGGCACAAGGAGTGGTTCGCCGACGGCTACGTCGCTACGCGCAACGGGCGGCTGGTGCTGCCGGTGAAGCGGGAGTTTAAAAATATGGTGAGCGGCTCGGTGGTGGATACCTCCGCCACGGGCGGCACCTGCTTTATCGAGCCGGCCTCGGTGCGCAGGCTGCAGGAGGAGCTTGCGCAGCTCGAGGTGGAGGAGGAAAACGAGGTGCGGCGCATCCTCTACACCCTTACCGCGCTGGTGGATGAGAACGCGTCCCCGCTGCACATCAACATCGAGGCGATGGAAGCGCTCGACTTCGTGTTCGCCAAGGCAAAGCTCTCGGCACAGATGGACGCCATCCCCGTGCCGGTGACCGCCGAGCGGCGCATCGTGTTGAAAAACACACGCCATCCACTGATTAGAAAAGAGGTATGCGTACCCATCGACTTCGCGCTGGGTGACGGTGTAAACGGGGTAATCATCACCGGGCCGAACACCGGCGGTAAAACGGTGGCGCTAAAAACCGTGGGGCTGTTGTCGGTGATGGCACAGTGCGGGCTGCACCTGCCGGTGGGCGAGGGGAGTACCCTCTGTCTGCACAACCTTGTGCTGTGCGACATTGGCGACGGGCAGAGCATCGCCGAGAACCTCTCCACCTTCTCCTCACACATCACCAATATCATCGAGGTTCTGCGCCTTGCGGGCAGGGATAGCCTTGTGCTTCTCGACGAGCTCGGCTCAGGCACCGACCCGGCGGAGGGCATGGGCATCGCGGTGGCGGTGCTAACCGAGCTGCGGGTTAAGGGCTGCCTGTTTGTGGCCACCACCCACTACCCCGAGGTGAAGGAGTACGCCAAAACCGCCGAAGGCCTTATCAACGCGCGTATGGCGTTTGACCGCGAGAGCCTGCGCCCGCTCTACCGGCTGGAGCTTGGCGAGGCGGGCGAAAGCTGTGCGCTCTATATCGCACAGCGCCTGGGCTTCCCCGTGCACCTGCTGCAAACGGCGCAGGAGGCCGCTTACGGCGGGGTTTCCCGCTCAAACGAGCCTCATACGGCAATCACATTTACTGAAACTCAAACGCCTGAATCCGTAATATCGCCGTTACCTCCAACGATTAAGCGCGAAAAGCCGAAGGATACCACCCCACGCCGCGCCGACAGCTTTAAGCTGGGCGACAGCGTGATGGTTTACCCGCAAAAGGAGATTGGCATTGTATTTATGCCCGCCAACGAGCGCGGCGAAATCGGCGTACAGCTCAAGCAGGGGGTTAAAAAACTGATCCCGCACAAGCGGCTGAAGCTGCAGGTACCCGCTGATAAGCTCTACCCGCCGGACTATGATTTTTCCGTTATCTTTGACAGCGTAGCCAACCGCAAGGCGCGGCATGTGCTGAACAAGCGGCACGACCCCAGCCTTATCATCCTGCACGAGCAGGGGGAGGAAACGACATGACAATCATCCACACACAGCACCTCACCAAGACCTACCGCCGCTTTGAGAAGGAGGCGGGGCTGAAAGGGAGCATGAAGAGCCTGTTTCACCGCCGATTTATCACCAAGACGGCGGTGGACGATTTTAATCTTTCCATAGACGACGGCGAGTTTGTGGGGCTTATCGGCCCCAACGGCGCGGGCAAAACCACGCTGGTGAAGATGCTCACCGGCATTATCGCGCCGACGTCGGGGGAGGTATCGGTGCTCGGGTACTACCCCAACCGGCTGGAGAACGCCTTTAAGCGGCAGTACGCCGTGGTGATGGGGCAGAAAAGCCAGCTGTTCTTGGAACTCTCGGCGGCGGACACCTTCCTGCTGTTCAAAGAGCTTTACGGCATCCCCGAAGAGGAATACCGCCAAAGCCTCGCCTACTTTACCGAGCTGTTTGGGGTGCAGGAGTACTTGAACGTGCAGGTGCGCACCCTTTCGCTGGGCGAGCGCATGAAGATGGAGCTGATTGCGGCGCTGCTGCACAACCCTAAGGTGCTGTTTTTAGACGAACCCACCATCGGGCTGGACGCCGTGGCCCAGAAGCAGATACGCACCTTTTTACGCGAGGTGAACGAGCAGCGCGGCACCACCATCATCCTCACCTCGCACTATATGGAGGATATCAAGAGCCTGTGTAAGCGCTGCGTGGTGGTAAACCACGGGCAGAAGCTGTATGACGGCGCGCTTGCCGCCCTGTTTGACCGCTACCAGACCCACAAGAGAATCACCGTGCTGTTCGAGCACGAAAACGGCCTGCACCTACCCAAGGACGTGGAGGTTTTAGAGCAGAACCCCTACAAGGTGTCGCTGATGGTGCGGCGCGAGCGGGCGCAGGCGGTACTTGCGCAGCTGCTCGCCGAGTGCGACATCAGCGACCTCACCATCGAGGAGGACGACATCGGCAATGTGGTGGAGCGCATCTACGCGGGAGGGGTGACCGTATGAAGAAGTATCTCGAGATTCTCAAAATCAGCTTTAAAACACAGCTGGTTTACCGCTTTGACGTGGTGTTTCAGATGCTGTTCTCGGTCATCAAAATTATCTTCGCCACTGCGGTGTGGGGGGCCATCTACGCGCAGCAAAGCGAGGTGGCGGGCTTTACGCTCGGCGCCATGCTCTCGTATTACATCTTTAACGCGTTTCTGTCGCAGCTCGACCTTTCAGACACCGTCAGTAACGAGATGATGGGGCAGATACGAAACGGAACCTTCTCAAAGTACATGGTGGTGCCCGTGCGGGTGTTCGGCTGGTTCTGGGCGCAGCTTGCGGGCAAGGCGGCCTTCTTCTTCACCTTTAACCTGTTGGCCGCCGTACTGTGGACAGTATTGTTCCGCATCGATTTTGTTATAACCGCAAACCCGCTGATGATTGCGGGGGCGCTGCTGATGGCGGCGCTCGGGCTCATCTTTATGCTGCAGCTCAACTTCTTTTTGGGCATCCTCACCTTCAAGTTTCAGGACATCTGGGTGTTTTTAATGGTCAAGACGAGCCTCCTCTCGCTTGTAACCGGCTCATTGGTGCCATTGGCGCTGCTGCCGCAGCCGGTTATCGCCGTTTTGCGCCTGCTGCCTTTCTATTACGGTACCTACCTGCCGTCGATGCTGCTCATCGGCAAAAACAGCGGCGAGCTGCTGCCGGGCCTGCTTACGCTGGCGGCTTGGGTACTGGTGTTCATACCGGTGAATGCTATAACGTATCAGCGGCTGCGTACGCGGTACGACGGGGTGGGCATATGAAACGACATCTGCGTGTCATTGCGACATTAATCAGGTTTAAGCTCTCTCATCTGATGGTTTTTCGTCTCACGTTTTTTGCGTCACTGTTTATCGACGGCACCATGTTTTTGATGCAGCTGCTCATGTTTCAGGCCATCTATTCGCAGGTGGACAGCATCGGCGGATGGTCGCGCGGCGAGACGGTGATCTTTATCGGCACCTTTTCGCTCGTAAACGCGCTGAACATGGTCATCTACTTTTTCGGCGTGAACGACCTGCCGCAGAAGATCATCACCGGCACCCTCGACCATTACCTCACAAAGCCCGTCAGCCCGCTTTTACGCCTTACCTTTGAAAGCGTGGATGTCGGCTCGGTTCCGCTCGTGCTCGGGAGCATCGCGGTAATCAGCTACGGCGTTTCGCTTGCCGGTATCACCGTAACCGCAGGGCAAGTGTTCGCCTATATCGTGCTGGTGCTGCTCATGACGCTACTGTGGTACGATGTCGAGATCATCCTGCGCACCATCCCTTTTTTTGTTCTTTCCACCGGCATTACCCGGCTGGAGGAGTTCATTGAGCTGTGCGTGAAGGTACCCGGTGTTCTGTTCCACGGTATCTTCAAGGTGCTGTTTTACTTCGTGCTGCCCTACGGCATCATCGCCACCGTACCCACCCAGTTCTTGGCCGGTACGCTCACGGCAGGCGGCCTTTGTTCTGCCGTATTGATAACGGCAGTGTTTACGGCCTTGGCGCTGGGGTTGTGGCGCTTAGGCGTAAAGCATTATAAGAGTGCGAGCAGCTGAACATGCTCTACAATTATGGGCAGAGTTCTATCTTTATGCCCGAATAAGCCTCGCTTTCATCAAAAAGCGGGGCTTCATCGTTATTTATGATTCCGATGTCTCTATTAAGCTCGTGGTTGCTATAAAGTTATCTCCGCCGTCCAAAAAAGTGTGTGCAAGCTTATAATCGTATACCTTGCCGTCGGCATTGCAGCGCATAACACAAGATATTTCATCAGAGCCATTTAAGTGAATGTCTCCGATAAACTCCATATCTTCTTCATCTGTCCCTACCGAAAGAAAAACTGTGCCATCCTTGACGATGATCCCGATATTCGCTTTGCGATGCCGTTTTGTGTCGTGGTATGAAACGGCAGCCAGAATTCTTTGCTTATCGTCTTTAGCGGTATCGTAGCTTTTCAATTGTACAAAATCGTTTTGCTCAACAAAGCTCTCGATGATGTCTGTAGTATCTTGGTTTTCCAATGAATTAACCGTATTATCACTTACAGTTTTAGAAGTCGTATCCCCAATAGCCGGTTGAGGAGTACAACCTAATATGCATAGACAGCCTGTTATACAGAGTATAACCTTAATACTACATTTATACATTGACTTACTTAGTGTAAATAAATGAACCCAAAACAACGAGAGAACTTTATGTAACTCTCTTTTCATCTTACTAATACCACTCGTTCAATGTAAAATTTGCAAAATAAGATGTTGCTTTTTCTAAATACTTTTCATAATTAGAGATGCTTTGAGGGACTGAGAAATTCATATAGGCAATGGAGTATCTTATATCATTATCTAATAAATAAACGTAAAAGTGGTCAAAATAATTAGTTAATTCTCTTTCCGTAACCTCAAATGGATTTTTTACAGCTGAATCTTTCGAAATATACGCTGAATAAAATAACTCCTTATCATTCCATTTGATACTATCCTCAGGTATGGTGCATATATAGCTGTAGTTTTCAGTCCAGTTTTCAACGGCATAGTCGCCCGCCTTCACTATATTAATTCCACGAAGCTCTATCGTATTGTAATCTGAACTTTGGGTAAGATTCTTTAATACTATTAGAAATCCGGTAATAACTGACCCGGAGGGGGGCACAGAGGAAATATAATATTCTACTTCATGTTCCTTTGGATTTAAATAATCTACGAAATATGGAATCTTAAAATCATTATGAAGGTTTTCGGAAAGCGACTGCATTGTAGCATATTGCTTATAAGGTGTGTCATGGTTTAGTCCGCACGAAGATAAGATTGAAAGAATCAATACCAACAATACAATAGTTCTTTTCATACAATTACCCAGTCATCTTTCAGATAAAAACTGATTTTCAGTATTGCCTGTTTTGTAAATGATAACTATAGGACGCCAAGAATACTCATGAAAAGCTGAATTTATATTTTTACTCTTTCAAACTTTCACCGATTTTTATCAATTCCTCAGAATCAATAGTCGAACTGAGTATAAGCGCAGTCCCGTTTATCTCCCACAGCAGTGTGTTGGCGGTTCCCTCGGTGATCGACTTAAACAGGTACGCGGGATTGCCGTTAATGTGAACCTCGGTATACTCTGTATGCTCGTTGTCTACAAGTGTGGTACCTGTATCCGCCGGGTGTTGGTTAAAATGAATCTCGGTTCCGTCGTTCTTTTCATAAACGATGATGGTAGAAATCCCGCCCTTGTGGATGGAGGTCTGCTTAAAACCGCCTGGCAGGTAGGCGGGCAGGTATAAATCCTCCACCGGTTTTTGTGCCGTATCTTCAAAGCGAATCTCGGTCGCTCCCTTTTGCCAGCTTAAAACCGCATTTAAGAGATAGCTGCGGCTGGCTTCCACGCTCAGCAGGGAGACCGACAGCAGGGTGAACAGGATACCCACGCAGGCGGCCACTTTACCGGCGGCTTTTGCGCAAGCAAGCAGCCGCCTTTTGAGTTTATCCCGCTTAATCAGGGCTTTGATGCGGGCCGCCAATTGCTCGGTAGACGGATAGCTTTCGTTGAGCATTTCGATAGAGGGCAGCGCGTTTAGCTCCTCGTCCAGCGCCGCAAGGGCAGAGGCACCGAGTAGCGCGTCAAACAAGGCGTCATTCAGTTTTTGTCTGTGCATAGCCCTTCTCCTCCTCCCTGAGCAGCTCCTTTAATGCCCTGCGCGCACGGTACAGGCGGGTCTTGACATTGTCATGGGTGATGCCGAGCAGGCGCTGGATCTCCTCGTTGCCGTAGCCCATCACAAGCTTTAAGTATAAAATATCGGAATACTGCTTGTTGAGCTTGGTGATGCACTGCGCGATGTGTTCGCAGGCCTCAGCGATGGAAATCTGGTCGAGTACCGGCTCGTCGCTGTAGCCGTCGTCCAAATATTCCTCAAGCGGCACGGTCTGCAGGCGGTTGCGCCTTCTCAGCAGGTCGATTGCGGTATTTCTAACAATAATAACGATCAGCCCCCGTGTTCGGGTACAGTCGTTTATATCGATTTTATCCAGATGATGAAGAATCTTTATAAAGGATGCCGACACCGCGTCCTCCGCCAGATGCGGCTCATGCAAAACGCTGTCGGCGATATAGAGCATGGTTCCGTAATACCGGTTAAAGATTGCGGTCGCCTTGTTCTTATCCCTTTCGTTTTGGATGCTCATAATGATCGGTAACAATGCCGTTCCTCCCCATTTATCGACTAAATCTGTTGTTATCATACCATAATATATAAATATTTTCCAGTACATCCTAAATATTTATAATCAGATAATTAATTCGGCTGGGGAAAAATGATCAATTGTAGCTATAAATCAGTTTTTTAGAGTATTCATAAAAAATCGGCACCGCCTCGCCGAGAGACGGTGCCGAAGATTCATTTTCTTTTAAACAGGATACCCAGTGTATTCGGCCCGCAGTGGTTGGAGATGGTGCACCCCGCATGTGTTTCGATGATTTCGTCAAACGCCGCGTACCGCTGGATGGTCTTTCGTACAAGTGCCACGGTTTCGGGGGAGCACATGGGGTGGGTGATGAAAATACGACTGTAATCGATATCGGTGCGCTCAAACAGTCGGTCTTTCACGTAAGCTTCTAAGCAGGCGTCAAATTTACCGCGGTATTTTTTGCCCACGGTCATCTTGCCGTCGATCACCTCAATGCAGGGCTTGAGCTGCAAAAGGTTGGCGCCGAGCTTCGCCACGGTTGAGCAGCGCCCGCCCTTGTGTAGGTAATCGAGCCTGTCGATTACAAAGCTGGCCTCCACCTTGGGGATGACGGTCGTTAATCTGTTTACAATCTCCTGTGGCGCAAGCCCTTCCTTGGCCATCAGCGCGGCGTCGTATACCGCATGGCCGCTGCCGGTGGAAAGGTTGCGCGAATCCACGACATAGACGTTCTTAAAAGCCTGCGCTGCCACGGTGGCATTCTGAAAGCAGGAGGAAAATTCGGCGCTGATACAGATATGTATAACCGCCTCATAGTTATTTATAAGCTCCGAGAACAGCGAATGGTATTCATACACATTCACCGCCGCGGTTTTACAGGTCTTTCCCTCGTTATCCACGTAACGAAAAACGTCGGCAGGGAAGATGTCCACCCCGTCGTGAAAAGTTTCATCTCCTACCACAATCCCCAGCGGCGCTATGGTGATGTCATAGGCCTTGATAATCTCCGGCGAAAGATCACAGGTGCTGTCCGCACTGATTTTTATCATTAACTATCCAACCTCGCCTTTCCTTAGGCTTTATATTATGCGATTGTTATAAATTATACCATATCTAACGCGAAAAATGCTACTGTATTTGGTGAATCAACAAAGCGGGAGCATATAAAAAAGCAGTATACCCGGTATCTTTATTGTATACACCTCAAAGTGTATGCGCCTGTACCGCTTATGCTTTGGTGGTGTAATATCGGTACAATGAAAATTCTCTTGCACAAACTGGGAATTGATGCTATAATGTGACCGGAGTCATAAAATGAATAGGGTCAGGAGGCGAGCGGGTGTCATTAATGAAAGAACAACGCGAACAGGTGCGCACCGCTATTGTCGATACCGCAGTGGCACTGTTTGTGGAAAAGGGCTACGAGCATGTATCGGTGGACGACATCACAAAGGCCGTGGGGGTTGCCAAGGGTACCTTTTATAACTATTTTCAGGCCAAGAGCGACATCCTGATGGTGTGGGCAGAGATGCTTTTTCGGCAGATGGATTTTAACGCCGTTATCCGCCCTGAGGACACGATTGCCGACAACCTGAATCGGCTGATATCCGCCTTGCTGGAGCGGGCGACGGTGCAGCCGAGGCTGTTTAAAAGCGCGCTCAGGGAATTTATGCAGCTTTATAACGACGACCCGCACGCTTGCGGCTTCGATCTGAAACCGCTGCTGCACAGGGTGCTGGCGCAATCCACGGACTTTCCCCAAATCGGCGAGCGCAACCTCGAACTCAAGGTGAATGTGCTTAAAAACGCCCTGTATATGGAGATGCTGGGCTGGTTTTATTCCGGAAAAGGCGGCAGCGGCTTTAAGGAGCACCTCACCGATACGGCGGAGGTCTGCCTGTACGGTATCCTATACAACACGGACGATCAGATTTAGCCTACGGTGTTATGTCAAAAAAGAGAATCGACGGGGGAATAACGGTGGAAGATATTCAAACGGTGCGCTTGCCGTGTCCAAGATTGTTCCCGCAGAGCTTTCGGCGGCAATCGTGGAAAAGACACAAAAACAGCAGATAGAAAGGCTGTCGTGACAGAATTTGAATGGGTGAATGAGATGACTGCAGAGAAAAAAGGGAGAGACGCAAAGAAAATGTTGAAAATAGTATTGATTATACTGGGAGTAATTGTACTGCTTGCCGGTATGCTCGTATTGTATGTCCTGCGGATACGCGACGAGAGCAAGGACAGAATCTTTATGGACGAAAACCTCACGGTAACCAGCACCGCCTTTGAAGACGGCGGGATGATGCCGGTAGAGTACACGGGAAGGGGAAAGGACATCTCGCCGGATTTATGCCTTTCCGCCCTGTCACCCGACGCAAAAACCGTCGCCGTTGTGATGGACGATCTTGACCACCCCATCGGTACCTATAACCACTGGGTGATTTGGAACCTGCCCGCGCAGCAGCTTATCCCGCAGGCTATCCCGCACGGCGAGAGGCTGGATGAACTGGGCGGCGCCGTGCAGGGCGTTGCCTACGGCAAGCACTGCTACCGCGGCCCGCTGCCGCCGAAGGGCATGGGTACACATAGCTACAAGTTTAACGTATATGTATTGGATACGTCCTTAACTCTGGATGCCCGCTCCACCAAGAAGCAGCTGCTCGCAGCGATGGAGGGGCACATCCTACAGTATGGCAGCGTTACGGGCAGGTTTAAATCGTAGTATTCGCCCCGTTATACATTCTGTTGAATGTGGTATGTGAAAATATTATAATAGAATTGCGAAGATAAAAACACGGCACGGTTGGTAGTCCGTGCGCGGCTTAACACCGTCAGTAACCTGCCCTCCCATGGGTTGTCCGTTCTTCGCAGGTAAGTTTTTTTATGGGAGGAATCAAGATGAACCAGATTACAGCGAAACTCACGATTTTGTTTGAAGAGCCGTTTTGGGTGGGTATTTATGAAAGAACCTGCGACGGCACACTACAGGTAAGCAGGCAGGTGTTCGCCGCCGAGCCAAAGGATTACGAGGTGTATGAGTATTACCTCAAAAACTGGTCTAACCTGAGGTTCAGCCCCGGTGTTGAGGCTGAGACCGCGTTAACGCACAAGCGCAGCCCCAAGCGCGTACAGCGTGAGATCAGCAGTGCCCTCGCGCAAACGGGTGTCGGTACCAAGGCACAGCAGGCGCTCAAGCTGCAGCAGGAGCAAGCTAAGCAAGAACGCAAGGTGCACAGCAAACAGCAGGCTGAGGAAGAACGGCAGCGGCAGTATCTTCTGCATAAGCTTAAGAAAATGGCAAAGCACAAGGGCCGCTGAGCGGTTGCCTTTTTGTATGTTCCTTGCCAAACTAAAAGCAGGCCCCGCGCAAAACGGATTGTTTTGCGCGGGGCCTATGCGTTGTCGGACTCTCTCTATAGGTAGCGTGGTTGACATCCCAAACGTTCCGTTCTATGATAGAATACATATTTCCAAAGTTCGCGGGGAAATTGATTATTAAGCTAATATTCTTTATAACGGCTTTACTTTTCATGATGTATGCAACGCGGATAATCTTAAAAGCAAAAGGATAGATCAATTACAGTGGAAGCAAAAACAGCAAATTACGACCGCGGCAGATGGATGATACTGCTCATTACCGTGGTAGCTACCTTTATGGCCACCTTGGACGGCAGCATTGTCAATGTAGCGCTGCCCTATATGGCCGAGGCGCTGCAGGTGGATACCGGGCATATCACCTGGGTGGTGAGCGTCTATTTAATCGTTATTACCGTCAGTGTTTTAATATTCGGACGGCTGGGCGATATCAAAGGGCAGAGCAGGATATTTCGGTACGGCCTTTTGATCTTTACGCTCGGTTCCTTCCTCTGCGGGGTCACCCATACCCTGCCGCTGCTGCTGGCGGCGCGGGCGGTTCAGGCCGTGGGCGCGGCGGCAACCATGGCGAACAGCCACGGGATTATTACGCGCACCTTCCCGCCGGAGGAGCGCGGACGTGCCCTTGGTATCAACGGCACCTTCGTCGCGCTGGGTTCTATGGTGGGGCCTGCGCTGGGCGGGCTTATCATCTCCGTCGCGGGCTGGGAGTATCTCTTCTGGGTGAACGTGCCCATTGGGCTTATCGCCTACATCGCCAATTTAAAGTTCTCGGGCAAAGCGGAGATTAAAAACGGCGAAAAGCTGGATTGGCGCGGTGGCGGATTGTTCACGCTCACCATCGCGCCGCTGTTTATCGCGCTCGAATACGGGCAGACAATCGGGTACTTAAACCCCGTGATCCTGCTGTTGTTTGTGGTTGCGGCTATTGCCGCCATAGCGTTTTTTACGGTGGAACGCAGAATCAAAATTCCGCTGCTCGACTTAAAGATCTTCGAGAACCGCTGGTTTTCCATCAGCATCTTCTGCGCCTTCACCTCGTTTGTGTCCATCTCCTGCTCCAATATCATCCTGCCGTTTTACCTGCAGAACGTGCTCGGCATGTCCCCCGGCAGAGCGGGGTTGTACATGAGCATCTACCCGCTGCTGCTTTCTCTGGTTGCGCCGGTAAGCGGTTATCTTTCCGATAAATTCGGCTCCGAATTGCTCACCCTCATCGGCCTGACGCTCACCAGCCTGGGGCTATACCTGATGGCAACCTTAAACGAGACCCCGGCCTACTGGGCGATGGTTTTGTATATCTGCCTGATGTCGCTGGGCAACGGGCTGTTCCAATCGCCCAACAACTCGCTGGTGATGTCAATGGTACCGCGCGAAAAGCTTGGCATCGGCGGCAGTGTAAACGCACTGGTGCGCAATATCGGGTTTACGGTGGGGATTGCCCTTTCCACCGCCATCCTGTATGGTGCGATGAGCGCACGGCTGGGATACCGTGTCACGGACTATGTTGCGGGACGCAGCGACGCGTTTATCTTTGGCATGCGGCTGGTTTACATCATGGCGGCCTCGGTATGCCTCATTGGTGCCCTAATCACGGCCTTCAGGCTCTACAACCGCCGCAGGCAAAGCGATACGCAGCTTGGGTAAAGAATAGATTCCATTCGTAGCGTTCTTTAGGACGCTGCATCAAAAAAAGGAACCCGTTTTCAATCGGGTTCCTTTTCGTATGTTACGTATTACTTAAATAGTCGGCGGTAAAACCGTCCTCCGCAAAGTTCATGACGCCGCCAAACCCATAGAACTTCCACCGCCCGTCGGTATTCTTGGTGTAAAGGTATTCGCGGTACCAATCCTTTAATTTACTGTCATCCCCTGAATACGCTATCCGCACGGTAAGAAAGCTCTGGTCAAAGAAATCGTTGTCGTAGTAGCTGTTCTCTACCTTCGCCGAAAAAACCTCAATACCCTGATGCAGCAGGGTTGGGTAAAACATGTCCTTTCTAAGAGTTAGGGTATCGACTTCACTGTTCTCGTATTCTTCGTTTTTAAAGAACAGCTCGGCCCATTTCATATTGTCACCGTAGATATCCTCTAGGCGTTGCATATAATCGCCAAACTCTGTTCGCGTTACGGTATCTCGCAAGGCCATCTCCGCAATAATGCTGTCGCCCTGCTTTACCATCTGCGCCGCCGCTGTTAAATCAAAATTCAAGCTTTCCGTTTTAGTGGGCTTTAGTTCATGCTCATTACAGGATGACAAGATGAAAAAGGTTATTACAACTAAACACAGGCAGATTAATCGCTTCATTACGGTTCCCCTTTATGGCGTGCATCGTGTTGTACATCGGTTAAAAAGACGTATCTAATTACTATCAGCCATTAATCTTTAGCGCATAAGCAGAATGGGTGCCCGGCAGGGTCGAGCATCGTGGTAAAATCGCTGCCCCCAAACTGCGCCTGCGCTTTAATGGCTCCAAGCGCCTCGGCCTGTAAAACGGCGGCAGGGACGTCGGGCACCTGAAAGTCAAAGTGCATCTGCTTTTGCTGCCTTCCGTCCTTCTCCGGCCAAACGGGAGGTATATAATTCTCCTCTTGAGCGAACAAAAACACGAAACCGCTTTCGCTGCGTACCGCGGGGAGCCCGTACATCTCGCATTTTTCCCAGCCAAGCAGCTTGGCATAGAACCCGCTAAGCTTTTCCGCATCGTCGCAGTCCACCATAACATTGCCCAGAGAAACTTCCTGAATCATAAGTATCCCTCCATACAACGGTTTATTACAATATTTTCTACAAACCCATCATACAGTACAAAATAAAGGAAGTCAATTGGCCATCGGCCAATCGACTTCCTTTCATCACTGGTGCGCTCGACAGGAGTCGAACCTGCGGCCTTCAGAGTCGGAGTCTGACGCTCTATCCAGCTGAGCTACGGGCGCATATTTCTTTGTATAAAAGCAGTATATAGTATAGCATAGTTATTTTAAAAAGAAAAGCATTAACTTGCTGTTGATTGTGTTAGGGAATAATTTATAGTAGAATAAAGAAATAGATATTCGAGCAGTATTTTAAAAAAAGCGCAATCTATTATGTTGATACAAAAAAGAACAATGGAGAACATTTCGATACGAATTCGTTTGAGGTTCGATGAGAGGCCTAAAATAGAGTAAAGATAGAGAATAATAAAAAGCAGTTATGCGATTATTTAAAAGAAAATTTTTCCCAATTACAAATAACGAGCCGAAACTTCGACAAAAGCGTCTAAAACCCGCGCCCGCAAAAAGTACGCCAACCATAGCCGCCCCAACGCTTCACAGCCCCCGGGTAAAGTCGCGGTAAAAAGAAAAGCAAAAAAAGCGAAAAAAGGTGTTGACATAGGGTAGGTGCTGTGATATTATAA